>NZ_JBIDCI010000010.1:0-213526 GCF_043204535.1 Streptomyces sp. NPDC047853
ATCCACACCGAACCCGGAAGGCCCTCACCCGTTCAAGATCCCTCAGCCGAGACCTGGCTCACCTGTCCACAACCTCCCCGGACAGAACAGCTAGCGGACCGCCGCTGGGGTGGCGGTCCGCCCGGTGGGGCCCTACGCGGCGCGGGCCGTCGGCAACGGCTCCGCCGCGTGCATCGGCCGCCCGGCCCCCAGGTCCGTCAGGATCGCCGAGGAGGCCCGGTGGCCGGAGTGCAGGGCCCCCTGGACGGAGCTGGTGTCGCGGTGGTCGCCGCACACGTACAGGCCGGCCAGCAGCCGCACCGGCCTGCGCGGGTCGTGCGGTGGGCGCATCGCGGGGACCGCCTCCGGCGTGTGGTGGACGGCGAGGGTCTCCCAGCGGGTGGTCGAGGTGCCGTAGAGGCGGGAGAGGTGGATGCGTACGGCCGTGTCGACGTCGGGCGGCAGCGGCCCGAGGACCGTCGACGAGACGAGGGCGCGCCCCGCCGGCGCGCGGGACGGGTCCACGTGGCTGGAGACGGCCGTGTGGGCGACCGGCCCGCCGCGGTCCGCGTCGAGCAGGAGGGAGGCGCCGGTCGTCGGCGGTTCGTCCGTCGTGTGGTGCACCACCGTCACGGGGTGGAAGGCCGGCACCCGCAGGCCGGGCAGCAGCTCGCCCGCGGCGCGGGCGTCGGTCGCCACCAGGACGGCCCGGCAGCGGATGACGCCGTGCTCGGCGGTGGTCACGGCGTTGGTGGCGACCGAGGTGACCCGGACGCCGGTGTGCACCGTGCCCGGCGGCAGGGCCCGCGCCAGCAGCTCCGGCAGCGCCTCCGCGCCGCCCTCGGGCAGCGCGAGCCGTCCGGCGGCGAAGGAGCGCAGGGCGAGGTCGGCGCACCGGCTGGACGTGGTCAGGTCCGGGTCGCACAGCAGGGCGGCGAGCAGCGGGCGCAGGAAGCCGTCGATCGTCCGGGGCGGCAGCCCGCGGACCGCCAGCGCCCGGGCCGCGGACAGTTCCGGGCGGGCCAGCAGCCGTTCGGCGGGCGTGCTCGCGAGGCGGGTCAGCGCGGCGCCGAGCCTGGCCTGGTCGACGGTGGTGCCGAGGGGGGCGCCCACGCGGGCGCGGGGCACCGGTGCGGAGCGCCCGGGGGCCCCGGCCGCCGAGACCGGGCGCCGGGGCGCGGGAATCGAGCGGGGGGCGCTCGCCAGGGCGCGCACGGCGTGGAGTGCGCTCCTCGCGCTCCGTGTGCCCGCCGGGGCGCCCGCGCGGTGGCGGCGGCCCTCGCTGTGCAGCAGGACCCCGGGGTCGAAGGGCCGCAGTGCGAGGCCGTCCAGTCCGGGGGTGCGGCGCAGTTCGGGATACGCGGTGGACAGCAACGGTCCGATTCTGTCGAGCCGGAAACCGTCGACCTTCTCCGTCGCCATCCGACCGCCCACCGTATGGGCGGCCTCCAGGACCGTGGTCGTCACTCCTGCGCTGGTCAGCCGATGCGCCGCGGCGAGGCCGGCGATTCCGGCCCCCACGACGACGACGTCCGCCTGGTACGCGGGCTCAAGCACGTGCCCCTCCTCGAGGTTGCGCGGCCGCTGGAGACGTCATGCCCCCAACCGCCTTGAGGGATACCCGAGTTCGCTTCGAGGTTAGGGCCCGCCGTGGTCGGAGGGAGTCGCACGGGGGCAGGGCACGGTCGCACGGCGGTCGCATGAGGGCGCCGTACGGTCGGCATACGCCGTCGTCCGGTCGGAACGCGACGCTCACGCGGTCGCCGAGGGGCGGGCGCGACGCGGCGGCGCGCGCCCGCCAGGCGTGCGAGGGGACGGCGCCCGTGAAGACCGGCGGCATGCGGCCCGCGGATCGCCGTGCCGCCCCGCACCTCACCTCACAGCGCGGCCCTGATCGCCCCGTCGATCTCCGGGAAGGCGAAGCGGAAGCCCGATTCCAGCAGCCGGGCCGGGAGGACCCGGGCGCTGCCCAGGACGTCGCCGGACATCTCGCCGAGCGCCGCGCGCAGGACCGGCGCGGGCACCGCGAAGGGCGCCGGGCGGTGCAGTACGCGCCCCATGGCCGCGGTGATCTCACGGTTCGTCAGCGGCTGCGGGGCGGTCAGGTTGAAGGGCCCGGACAGGTCGTCGCGGTCCATGAGGTGCCGGATCGCCGCCACCTCGTCGTGCAGCGCCACGAAGGACCAGTACTGGGACCCGTCGCCCAGCCGCCCGCCGAGCCCCGCCCGGAACAGCGGGAAGAGCCGGCCCCAGGCGCCGCCCTGCCGGGACACGACCAGCCCGGTCCGGACGAGGACCGTCCGCACGCCCGCGTGCCGGGCGGGAGCCGCGGCGGCCTCCCACTCGACGCACACGGAGGGCAGGAACCCCTCTCCCGCGGGCGCGCTCTCGTCGACGGGCCGGTCGCCGGTCTCGCCGTAGAAACCGATCGCGCTGCCGTTCACGAAGACCCGCGGCGGCCGGTCCAGCGCGGCGAGGGCCTCCGCGAGCGCCGTCGTGCCGTGCACCCGGCTGCTGCGGATACGGGTCTTGTACGTGTCGGTCCAGCGGCGGTCGCCCACCCCGGCCCCGGCCAGATTGACCACGGCGTCGCACCCTTCGAGCCCGGCCGCGTCCACGCGTCCGCCCTCCGGGTCCCACCGGACCTCGTCCGCGCCCCGGGGCGCGTGCCGCACCAGGCGCACCACCTCGTGCCCGTCCGCGGCCAGCGACCGCGCCACCGCGCCGCCGATGAGGCCGGACGCGCCGGCCACCACGACACGCGAGCGTCGCCGCTCCCCGTCCCTGCGTCCACCGTCCATGCGCCCATCCTGCACCGACGCCCGGGAAAGCGCTGGACCGGGCGGTGCGCCCGCGTCGTACAGTGACCGTCATGCCCGCTCCGCACATACGCCAGGCCAGGTCCGAGGACGAGCAGACGCTGCGTCGCCTCGACCGGGAGACCTGGTCCTACCAGCACGCCGTCTCGCCCCCGCCGGGACCTGACGACCCGTTCTTCCGGGACACCTCGGGCCCCGCCGACCACCTGGTCGCCGAACTCGACGGCGCCGTCGTGGGCTACGTCCGCCTCGGCTTCCCCACCCCGCTGGCCTCCAACGCCCACGTGCGCCAGATCCGCGGCCTGGCCGTCGCCGACGCGGCCCGCGGCCAGGGCGTCGGCCGTGCCCTGGTCCGAGCGGCCGTCGAGGAGGCCCGGCGGCTGGGCGCCCGGCGCATCACCCTGCGCGTCCTCGGCCACAACACCGCCGCCCGCAGGCTCTACGAGTCCGGGGGCTTCGCCGTCGAGGGCGTGCAGCCCGAGGAGTTCTTCCTCGACGGCCGGTACGTCGACGACATCCTGATGGGACAGTCGTTCACCATGCCGGGCGCTACGACCTGACGGGCTCGCCCGTGTCCACCGCCGCCGTCGCGCCGGCCCCGCGCCGCGCCTCGTCGGCCACCTCGTCCGCCGTCAGCACGTAACCGGTCCGGGCGTCGGAGGTGGAGCGGGCGAAGACCACGCCGTACACCCGGCCGTCGGTGGTCAGCAGCGGCCCGCCGGAGTTGCCCGGGCGGACGGTGGAGCGCACGGAGTAGATCTCGCGGGTGACGTTGGCGTCGCTGTGGATGTTCTGCCCGGTCGCCCGGGTCCGGTTCGCCACCGTCGCCGCCCGCAGATCGAGGTCGCCGTCCTGCGGATAGCCCGCGACCACCGCCGCATCGCCGCGTCCGGCGTCGCCGTCGAACCGCAGGACGGGCGCCGACAGGTCCGGGACGTACAGCACGGCCACGTCCTTGTCCGGGTCGAACAGCACCACCCGCGCCTCGTACGAAGGCCCCACCCCGCCGATCCGCACGGTCGGGTCGTCGATGCCGGCCACCACGTGGGCGTTGGTCATCACGCGTTCCGGCGCGTAGACGAAACCGCTGCCCTCCCGGCCCTGGGAGCCGGCGACGCCCTCGACCTTCACCGTGCTGCGCCGGGCCGCCTCGGTGGCGGCCGGGGTCACGCTGTCACCGGAGGGCTCGGCGACCTCGGCGGTCGACTCGTTCTCGAAGGGGTTGAAGACCTGCGGGAACCCCGCCTCGGTCAGCGCGGACGTCGCCCCGGAGAACCACGCCGGGGTGGTGTCCGGCATCACCCGCTGCACCGAGCCCAGCACCGTCGAGTCGCGGATCGCCGAGGTCAGCAGCGAGGACGAGGACGCCGCCAGGACGCTCGCGGCCACCCACGCCACGATCAGCGCGGCCGCCGCGTTGGCCACCGCCCCGCCGACCCCGTCGGCCGCCCTGAGCGGCCCCGCGTCCAGCTCCCGGCGCAGCCGCAGCGCGGGCCGTCCCGCCAGCTCGTGCCCGGCCACCGCCGGCAGCAGCACCGTGAGCACCGCGGTCACCGTCGCCGCCGTGGACCGGGGGGCCACCAGCTCCATCACCCACGGCAGGAGCCACACGCCGATCACCGCGCCGCCCACGAAGCCGGCCAGCGAGACACAGCCGGCCACCAGCCCGCGGCGGTAGCCGGACGCCGCGTAGGCCAGTGCCACCAGCACCAGCAGGATGTCGAGCAGGTCCACACGAGCCGCCTTTCCGTCCGGAACCCCTGCGGCCCGGGTCCCTCAGTACGTGCCCGGCCGGCCCGGTGATCAGCCCGGGGCCCGGACCGTCCGGGAACCGGCCACCCAGCAGTCCCGGACCGCCCGGGAACCGGCGACCGAGCAGGTACGGGTGGGTGCGGTAGTGAGGGCGATCGACCGGAAGAACGTCCCGGACCGGGGCGATGGTTCCACCGGGTGGCACAGCCCACGTCGCGGCCGGACCCGATCCGCCGGACAGTGGGACCATGCGTGTCTTCCGAGGACCGCGCGAGGCCCGGCGACGGCGTGCGGCCCGCATACCGGCCCCGGCCCGGGCGTTGCTCGGGTGTCTGCCCGGCCTGGCCGCCGTCGCCGCGCTGGCGCTGTGCGCGAACGGCGTGGAGCGCTCCGCCTCGGCCCAGGCCCGGCCGGCCGCCGCCGACCGGCACTCCGCGCCCCGGCCGCCCATCGTGCCCCGGTCCGCCTGGCTCGGCGACGCCGCCCGCACCCAGCCGCCCCCGCGCTACGACGACGAGATCCTCGCGGTCTTCGTCCACCACACCGACACCCCGAACGGCTACGACTGCGCCGACGTGCCGGACATCCTCCGCGGTGTCTACTCGGGGCAGACCGGCGGCCGGGACTGGGACGACATCGGCTACAACTTCGTCGTGGACCGCTGCGGCACCATCTACGAGGGCCGGGCCGGCGGCATCACCCGCCCCGTCACCGGCGCCCACACCCAGGGCTTCAACCACCGCACCACCGGCATCGCCGCCCTCGGCACCTTCACCGCGGGGGTGCCCGTGCCCGACGCGCTGAGCGACGCGATCGCCGCGCTCGCCGCCTGGAAACTCGGCCCCACCGACACCGACCCGCGCGCGGAGGTCACCCTGGTCTCCAGCAACGGCCTCAGCCGGTACGCCGCCGGCGCCACCGCCACCCTGCCCGCCGTCGCGGGGCACGACGAGGGCTACCAGACCAGCTGCCCCGGCGCGGCCCTCACCGCCCGCCTGCCCGACATCAGGGACCGGGCGGCGCGGCTCCAGGGGCGCCCGTCCGGCTGACCCCTCGGGGGCCGCACAGCGCCGAGGCCCGCCGCGACCCGGGCCGGGCCGTACGGGGACGCCGGCCGGCGCCGTGGCGGGTGGGCGGACGGGGACGCGTCAGTCCCGGCCGAACCGCTCCCACAGGCGCGGCAGACGCTCGGCGACGGCCCGGTCGTCCTCCAGGTCGACCGGGGTGCCCAGCGGCTCCGCCGGCGCGGGCGCGATGCCCAGGTCGGGGGCGACGGTACCGGTGAGCTGCTCGTAGGCCTCGTCGGCCGCGTAGCCCAGCTCCTCGCCGTCGCCGTCCAGTTCCTCGTCGAAGTCGTCCAGCAGTTCGGCGAGCGCGTCGGGATCGTGCACCGCGCCCTCGTACACCTCGCGGCCCTGGCCGATCAGCCAGCAGCGGAAGTAGTCGAAGGCGTCGTCGCTCGCGCCGCCGAGCAGCACCCAGGCGGCACCCCACAGGTCCCAGGTGCAGGCGCGGTTGTAGCGGGCCTCGAAGTGGCGGGCGAAGTCGAGCACCAGGTCCGGGTCCATCCCGAGGAGCCGGTCCACGAGCAGGTCGGCCTGGTCCTCGGGGTCGCCGTCGGCGCCCTGCCGGGTGGCGTCGATCAGCTCCCAGAACTCCGTCTCGTCCATCACGGGTCCAGCATCGACCCTTCGGGGACGGGACGCACGTGGAGTGCGGCGGATCGTTATGTCCCGGCCGGGCCTGCGTCGGCGTACAGGCCGGCCAGCCGTCGCGCGTCCCGGGCGAAGCGGTCCCGCAGCGTCCGGGGAGCGAGCACCTCCGCCTCCGGCCCGAGCCCCGCCAGCTGGGTGTGCGCGACCTCCTCGGACTCCACCGGCAGCGTCACCGTGACCCGGCCGTCCGCGTCCGGCTCGTCCGCCGCCTCCAGCGCCTCCCGGGCGATCGGCGCGTCGACGACGTGCGGCAGCGCCCGCACGCCCTGCTCCGACAGCCGCACCACGACCTGGGCCCGCAGGATCGACCGCGCGAACTGCTCGGCCCGCTCCGCCCAGAACGCGGGCAGGTCGAAGCCGTCGTCCCGCGTGAAGCGTTCCTCGCCCGCCTCCACCGCCGTGAACCGGTCGACGCGGTACACGCGGAAGGCGCCGCCGCCGTCGGCCCGCGCCACCCTCGCGCACAGGTACCAGACGCCCGCCTTCAGCACGAGCCCGTACGGCTCCAGCTCCCGTACGACCTCCTCCCGCCCGCGCCGGTAGCGCGCGGTGACGGGCCGGTCGTCCCAGACGGCGTCCGCCACCACCGGCAGCAGTTCGGGCGTCCGGGGTTCCCGGAACCAGTTCGGTGCGTCCAGGTGGAAGCGCTGCGCCGCCGTGCGGGAGGCGTCCCGCAGGGACGGCAGCAGTGCCGCCGACACCTTCAGGCGGGCCGCCGACGCCGCGTCCTCCAGCCCCATCTCGCGCAAGGCCCCCGGCACCCCGGACAGGAACAGCGCCTCGGCCTCACCCCGGGCCAGCCCGGTCAGCCGGGTGCGGTAGCCGCCGATCAGCCGGTAACCCCCGGCCCGCCCCCGCTCCGCGTACACCGGCACCCCCGCCTCCGACAGCGCCTGCGCGTCCCGCGTGACCGTGCGCTCCGAGACCTCCAGCTCCCGGGCCAGCTCGGCGGCGGTCATGGCCGGGCGGGACTGGAGGAGCAGCACCATCTTGATGAGGCGGGCAGCGCGCATCCCCCCATCATGCAGGAGGCCCCCCGCCGCGGCGGGGGGCCTCCTGTGTCCGCTGTTCCTGCAGGTGTTCCTACAGGCCGTAGCGCTCGCGCGCCTCCTTCACGGCCGTCGCCTTGACCTCGCCGCGCCGGGCGAGCTGGGCGAGGGACGCGACCACGATCGACTCGGCGTCGACACCGAAGTGGCGGCGGGCGGCCTCACGGGTGTCCGACAGGCCGAAGCCGTCGGCGCCCAGCGAGGACCAGTCCTGCTCGACCCACTGCGCGATCTGGTCCGGGACCTGGCGCATGTAGTCGGACACCGCGAGGACCGGGCCCTCGACGCCCTGGAGCGCCCGGCGGACGTACGGCACCCGCTCCTCGCCGCGCAGCAGGGCCGCGTCGGCGTCCAGCGCGTCGCGGCGCAGCTCCGTCCAGGAGGTCGCGGACCACACGTCGGAGGCCACACCCCACTCCTCGGCGAGCAGCTTCTGCGCCTTCAGCGCCCAGTGGATCGCCGTGCCGGAGCCCAGCAGCTGGATGCGCGGGGCGTTGGCGGCCGGGGTCAGGCCCGCCGACTCCGCCGTGTTGAAGCGGTACAGGCCCTTGACGATGCCCTCGTCCACGCCTGCGGCGGACGGCTTGGCCGGCTGCGGCATCGGCTCGTTGTAGACGGTCAGGTAGTAGAAGACGTCCTGGTCCTCGCCCGGGGCCGCCTCGCCGTACATCCGGCGCAGACCGTCCTTGACGATCGCCGCGACCTCGTAGGCGAAGGCCGGGTCGTACGTCAGCGCGGCCGGGTTGGTCGCCGCGATGGCCGGGGAGTGGCCGTCCGCGTGCTGGAGGCCCTCACCGGTCAGCGTGGTCCGGCCGGCGGTGGCGCCGACCAGGAAGCCGCGGCCGAGCTGGTCGCCGAGCTGCCACATCTGGTCGGCCGTGCGCTGCCAGCCGAACATCGAGTAGAAGATGTAGAACGGGATCATCGTCTCGCCGTGCGTCGCGTACGACGTCGAGGCGGCGATGAAGTCGGCCATCGAGCCGGCCTCGGTGATCCCCTCGTTGAGGATCTGGCCGTTCTTGGCCTCCTTGTAGTACATCAGCTGGTCGCGGTCGACCGGCTCGTACGTCTGGCCCTTGGGCGAGTAGATGCCCAGGGACGGGAAGAGGCTCTCCATGCCGAAGGTGCGCGCCTCGTCGGGGACGATCGGCACCCAGCGCTTGCCGGTCTCCTTGTCGCGGACCAGGTCCTTGACCAGGCGGACGAAGGCCATGGTGGTGGCCACGTTCTGCGAGCCGGAGCCCTTGTCGAAGGAGGCGAAGGCCTTCTCGGAGGGCGCGGGCAGCGGCGCGACCGGGTGGACGCGGCGGGCCGGGGCGGGACCGCCGAGGGCGGCGCGCCGCTCCTGGAGGTAGCGGACCTCGGGGGAGTCGGCGCCCGGGTGGCCGTAGGGGACCACGCCGTCGACGAAGTCGCTGTCCTTGATCGGCAGGCCGAGCAGGTCGCGCATGTCCTTGAACTCGTCCACCGAGAGCTTCTTCATCTGGTGGTTGGCGTTCTTGGACGCGAAGCCGGTGCCGAGGGTGTGGCCCTTGACCGTCTGGGCCAGGATCACGGTCGGCGCGCCCTTGTGGGCGAGCGCGGCGCGGTAGGCGGCGTAGACCTTGCGGGACTCGTGGCCGCCGCGCGAGTAGTGGAAACACTCGAGGATCTTGTCGTCGGACAGCAGCTTCGCCATCTCGACGAGCGCCGGGTCCTTGCCGAAGAAGTCCTCGCGGATGTAGGCGGCGTCGCGCGTCTGGTACGTCTGCACCTGCGCGTCGGGTACCTCGCGCAGCCGGCGTACCAGCGCGCCCGTGGTGTCGAGCTGGAACAGCTCGTCCCAGGCCGTGCCCCACAGCGACTTCACGACGTTCCAGCCGGCGCCGCGGAACTGGGCCTCCAGCTCCTGCACGATCTTGAAGTTGGCGCGGACCGGACCGTCGAGGCGCTGCAGGTTGCAGTTGATGACGAAGGTCAGGTTGTCCAGGCCCTCGCGGGAGGCGAGGGTCAGCGCGGTGGTGGACTCGGGCTCGTCCATCTCGCCGTCGCCGAGGAACGCCCACACGTGGGAGTCGGTCAGGTCCTTGATGCCGCGGCTGGTCAGGTAGCGGTTGAACCGCGCCTGGTAGATCGCGGAGATCGGGCCGAGGCCCATGGAGACGGTGGGGAACTCCCACAGCCAGGGCAGCCGGCGCGGGTGCGGGTAGGACGGCAGGCCCTTGCCGCCGGCCTCGCGGCGGAAGTTGTCGAGGTGCTCCTCGGACAGCCGGCCGTCGAGGAAGGCGCGGGCGTAGATGCCGGGGGAGGCGTGGCCCTGGACGTAGAGCTGGTCGCCGGAGCCGTCACCCTCCTTGCCCTTGAAGAAGTGGTTGAAGCCGGTCTCGTACAGCCAGGCCGCGGAGGCGAAGGTGGCGATGTGGCCGCCGACGCCGTACTTGCTGCCGCGGGTGACCATCGCCGCCGCGTTCCAGCGGTTCCAGGCGGTGATCCGCTGCTCCAGGTCCTCGTCGCCGTCCACGGTGGGCTCGTCGGCGGTCGGGATGGAGTTGACGTAGTCCGTCTCCAGGAGCTTCGGCAGGGCGAGGCCGGCGCCCTCGGCGCGCTCCAGTGTGCGGCGCATCAGGTACGCGGCACGGTGCGGCCCGGCCGCCTGGGTGACGGCGTCCAGGGAGGCCTGCCATTCGGCGGTCTCCTCCGGGTCGCGGTCCGGGAGCTGGTCGAGCTCGCTCGGCTGGATGGCTTTGGGGTCGGTCATGTCGCCGCCTTCCTCAGTCGAAGGGGGTTCCCTCATCGTCAAGGGTTCGGGGGTGCCCTAGGTCTTTGGCAGGACAGGGCTTGGGCTCGGGTGGAAGCCCGTCGGAGACTGTAACTCCCTGATCGATGATCGATCAAAGGGTTGAGGGCCAAAACCTCTTGATCACGAGAAAGTCGGCACGGGGTGCCTCCGGCGGTGGCACGGGGTGACCATGAAACCGGCGGTTTGTGCAGGTGAGCGCGGTGCGGCTCGGGTGGTTCGGTGCGTTGGCGTCCGCCGGTGCGTCGTGGCCGTTCGCGCAGTTCCCCGCGCCCCTTCAGGATCGCTGGGGACTGCGCGGACCGGGGGATCCGGGGGCGTAGCCCCCAGGGACGGGCAGGGAAGGGGCGGCGGGGGCGAAGGAACTAGGCGCGGGGGGCGCAGCCCAGGACGTGAGCCTTGACAATCTCCGGGATACGGGGATCGCGGCGGCGGAAGGCCGCGACCAGTTCCTCGTGCTCCTCCGCGTAGGACTGCTGCACCGTCCCCAGCCACCGTATCGACAGCGCCGTGAACACCTCGATGCCCAGGCCCTCCCAGGTGTGCAGCAGCACCGAGTTGCCGGCCGCCCGCACCAGCTCCCGGTGGAAGCCCACCGTGTGCCGCACCTGGGCGGTCCCGTCGGCGGCGCGGTCGGCCTCGTACAGGGCGGTGACGTGCGCCTCCAGCGCCGAGCAGTCCTCGGCGAGCCGGTCCGCCGCCAGCTCCGCGGCGATCGCCTCCAGACCGGCCCGGACCGGGTAGCTCTCCTCCAGGTCGGCGGCGGTCAGATTGCGCACCCGCACGCCCTTGTTCGGCGCCGACTCGATCAGCCGCAGCGACTCCAGCTCCCGCAGCGCCTCGCGCACCGGCGTCTGGCTGACCTCCAGCTCGGTGGCGATCCTGCGCTCCACGATCCGCTCGCCCGGCTGCCAGCGTCCGCTGATGATCCCTTCCAGGATGTGCTCGCGGATCTGTTCGCGCAGCGAGTGGACGACGGGCGCGGTCATGAGAGCTCCTTCGGGAGAGGGCCCCTGTGGCCCCCTGGGGCGACTGACGTTGAGAAACAATACGGCCGTCACCGCGAGCCGGCAGGGCGCACGGGGGCGCTTTCACGCAGGTGAGACGAGACTTACACGACGCGCGCGGCAGCACATGACGGTGCCCCCGCCCGGAGAGCTCCGGGCGGGGGCACCGAACAGACCCACTGGCCGAGGACTACAGGCCGAGCTCGACCTCGAACTCGCCCGCCTCCAGGATCGCCTTGACCGCCGTCAGGTAGCGGGCGGCGTCGGCGCCGTCCACCAGGCGGTGGTCGTAGGACAGGGTCAGGTACGTCATGTCGCGGACGCCGATGACCGGCCCGTCCTCCGTCTCGATGACGGCCGGACGCTTGACCGTGGCACCGATGCCCAGGATGGCGACCTGGTTCGGCGGCACGATGATCGTGTCGAACAGCGCGCCGCGCGAACCGGTGTTGCTGATGGTGAAGGTCGCGCCCGCCAGCTCGTCCGGGCTGATCTTGCTGGCCCGGACCTTGCCCGCCAGGTCGGCGGTCGCCTTGGCGATGCCGGCCAGGTTGAGGTCGCCGGCGTTCTTGATGACCGGGGTCATCAGGCCCTTCTCGGAGTCCACCGCGATACCGATGTTCTCGGCGTCGAAGTAGGTGATGGTCCCCTCGGCCTCGTTGATCCGGGCGTTGATCGGCGCGTGCGCCTTCAGCGCCTGGGCCGCGGCCTTGACGAAGAACGGCATCGGCGAGAGCTTGACGCCCTCACGCGCCGCGAACGCGTCCTTGGCACGGGCGCGCAGCTTCATCAGACGCGTGACGTCGACCTCGACGACCGACGACAGCTGGGCCTGCTCGTGCAGCGCCTTGACCATGTTGTCGCCGATGACCTTGCGGATGCGCGGCATCTTGACGGTCTGGCCGCGCAGCGGGGAGGCCTCCAGGGTGGGGGCCTTCTTCGCGGCAGGGCCTCCGGCAGTGACAGCGGCGGCGGCCGGAGCCGGAGCGGCGGCCTTCGCGGCCTCGGCGGCGGCGATGACGTCCTGCTTGCGGATGCGGCCGCCGACGCCGGTGCCCTTGACGGTGGACAGGTCCACGTCGTTCTCGGAGGCGAGCTTGCGCACCAGCGGGGTGACGTAGGCACCGTCGTCCACCGGCTGGGCGGCAGCCGGGGCGGCAGCCTGGGCCGGCGCGGGCGCCGGGGCGGCCGGGGCCGGGGCGGCCGGCTGCTGCGGAGCCGGGGCCGCGGGGGCCTGCGGAGCCGGAGCGGCCGGGGCCTGCTGGGCCGGAGCGGCCTGCTGCGGAGCCGGAGCCGGAGCCGGGGCCTGGGCGGGCTCGGGCTGCGCGGGGGCGGCCGGGGCCTCCTGGGCCGGAGCGGCCGCGGGGGCCGCGCCCGCCTCGCCGATGACGGCGAGCTTGGCGCCGACCTCGGCGGTCTCGTCCTCGCCGACCACGATCTCCAGCAGGGTGCCGGAGGCGGGGGCGGGGATCTCGGTGTCGACCTTGTCGGTGGACACCTCCAGTAGCGGCTCGTCGGCCTCGACCGAGTCGCCGACCGACTTCAGCCAGCGGGTGACGGTGCCTTCGGTGACGGACTCGCCGAGCGCGGGCAGGACCACGTCCGTGCCCTCGGCACCGCCGCCGCCCGCCGACGCGTCGGCGGAGGGGGCGGGCGCCGGGGCGGCCTGCTCGGTGGAGGGGGCGGCCGGGGCCGGCTCGGGGGCGGGCTCGGCGACCTGCTCGGCCTGCGGGGCCTGCTCGGCGGCCGGGGCCTCCTCGGCCGCCGGGGCGCCGGAACCGTCGTCGATCAGCGCCAGCTCGGCGCCGACCTCGACGGTCTCGTCCTCGGCGACCTTGATGGAGGACAGCACGCCGGAGGCGGGGGCCGGGATCTCGGTGTCGACCTTGTCGGTCGAGACCTCGAGCAGCGGCTCGTCGGCCTCGACGCGCTCACCCTCGGCCTTGAGCCAACGGGTGACGGTGCCCTCGGTGACGCTCTCGCCGAGCGCCGGAAGGGTTACGGAAACCGCCATGGTTTCGGTTGCTCCTTAACGAATTGCGGAAGTCTGTGTCGTCGCGCCCAGTGACCGGGGGAGGTCAGTCGTGGGAGTGCAGGGGCTTGCCGGCCAGAGCCAGGTGGGCCTCGCCCATCGCCTCGTTCTGCGTCGGGTGCGCGTGGATGAGCTGGGCCACCTCGGCGGGCAGCGCCTCCCAGTTGTAGATCAGCTGGGCTTCGCCGACCTGCTCACCCATGCGGTCGCCGACCATGTGGACGCCGACCACGGCACCGTCCTTGACCTGGACGAGCTTGATCTCGCCGGTGGTCTTGAGGATCTTGCTCTTGCCGTTGCCCGCCAGGTTGTACTTCAGGGCGACGACCTTGTCCGCGCCGTAGACCTCCTTGGCCTTGGCCTCGGTGATGCCGACGGAGGCGACCTCCGGGTGGCAGTACGTCACCCGCGGCACGCCGTCGTAGTCGACCGGGACGGTCTTCAGACCGGCGAGCCGCTCCGCCACCAGCATGCCCTCGGCGAAGCCGACGTGCGCGAGCTGGAGGGTCGGGACGAGGTCGCCGACGGCCGAGATCGTCGGGACGTTGGTCCGCATGTACTCGTCGACGAGGACGTAGCCGCGGTCCATGGCGACGCCGGCCTCCTCGTAGCCGAGGCCCTGCGAGACCGGGCCGCGGCCGATGGCGACGAGCAGGACCTCGGCCTCGAACTCCTTGCCGTCGGCCAGGGTGACCTTGACGCCGTCCTGGGTGTACTCGGCCTTCTCGAAGAAGGTGCCCAGGTTGAACTTGATGCCCCGCTTGCGGAAGGCGCGCTCCAGCAGCTTGGAGCTGTTCTCGTCCTCGACCGGCACGAGGTGCTTGAGGCCCTCGACGATCGTGACCTCGCTGCCGAAGGACTTCCACGCGGAGGCGAACTCGACGCCGATGACGCCGCCGCCCAGGACGATCGCGGACTTCGGCACGCGGTCGAGCTTCAGGGCGTGGTCGGACGAGATGATCCGGTCGCCGTCGATGTCCAGGCCGGGCAGCGACTTCGGCACGGAGCCGGTCGCCAGCAGCACGTGGCGGCCCTGGACCCGCTGACCGTTCACATCGACGGAGGTCGGCGAGGACAGCCGGCCCTCGCCCTCGATGTAGGTCACCTTGCGCGAGGCGATCAGACCCTGCAGGCCCTTGTACAGGCCCGAGATCACGTCGTCCTTGTACTTGTGGACGGCCGCCATGTCGATGCCCTCGAAGGTGGCCTTCACACCGAACTGCTCGCTCTCGCGGGCCTGGTCGGCGATCTCGCCCGCGTGCAGCAGGGCCTTCGTGGGGATGCAACCGTTGTGCAGGCAGGTACCGCCGACCTTGCCCTTCTCGATCAGGGCGACGTCCAGGCCCAGCTGCGCCCCGCGCAGGGCCGCGGCGTAACCACCGCTGCCACCGCCGAGGATCACTAGGTCGAAAACGGTGCTGGCGTCGTTCGCCACGTCACGTCCTCCATGCATGTGCGCCACGCCGGTCTCCAGTGACCGGTCGGCGGCTGGTGTCCGGCCGCTCATTGTTCTCGGCCCTTAGGTGGGGCCCTGTCCTGCCGAGCCCCATCTTCGCACTTGTAAGGGGCCGACGAGACGTGGGGCCGGTGTGTGAGACGTCGCACCTTTTCCTGTCACAAGGCCGACGGAGGCGTCCCGGGGGCGCGGGCCGTGCTCGTCCGCGGCTGTGCGGCGTGGGTGCGGCGGGCCGCGACGGGCCCGCCGCACCTCACCCGCGACCCCCGAGGGCGTCGCTAGCCGAGGTCGCCCGCGGCCGTCAGCTCGGCGACCCGCACCAGCGTCCGCACGGCCGTGCCGGTGCCGCCCTTGGGGGTGTACCCGAAGGGCCCGCCCTCGTTGAAGGCCGGACCCGCGATGTCCAGGTGCGCCCAGGTGATGCCCTCGCCGACGAACTCGCGCAGGAACAGACCGGCCACCAGGCCGCCGCCCATCCGCTCGCCCATGTTGGCGATGTCCGCGGTCGCCGAGTCCATGCCCTTGCGCAGGTGCTCCGGCAGCGGCATCGGCCAGGCCGGCTCGCCGACCTCCTCCGCCGCCTCGTGCACCGCGGCGCGGAACGCGTCGTCGTTCGCCATGATCCCGTACGTCCGGCTGCCCAGCGCCAGCATCATCGCGCCGGTCAGCGTCGCCACGTCGATGATCGCGTCCGGCTTCTCCTGCGAGGCCGCCCAGAGCGCGTCGGCGAGCACCAGCCGGCCCTCGGCGTCGGTGTTGAGCACTTCCACGGTCTTGCCGCTGTACATACGCAGCACGTCACCCGGGCGGGTGGCGGAGCCCGACGGCATGTTCTCGGCCAGCGCCAGCCAGCCGGTCACGTTGACCTCCAGGCCGAGGCGTGCGGCGGCGACGACCGCGGCGAACACGGCGGCGGCGCCGGCCATGTCGCACTTCATCGTCTCGTTGTGCCCGGCCGGCTTCAGCGAGATGCCGCCCGAGTCGTAGGTGATGCCCTTGCCGACGAAGGCGAGCGACTTCTTGGCCTTGGACGAGGTGTAGGACAGCTTCACCAGCCGCGGGCCGGCCGCGGAGCCGGCGCCGACGCCGAGGATGCCGCCGTAACCGCCCTTGGTGAGGGCCTTCTCGTCGAGCACCTGCACCTTGATGCCGTGCTCCTTCGCGGCGGCCTGGGCGACCGCCGCGAACGCCTCGGGGTCGAGGTCGTTCGGCGGGGTGTTGACCAGGTCGCGGGCGCGGTTCAGCTCCTGGGCGACGGCGGTGGCGCGCTCGATCGCGGCCTTGAACGCCTTGTCGCGGGGCTTGCCGCCGAGCAGCGTCGCCTCGGCCAGCGGTGCCTTGCCGTTCTTCGCCTTGGCGTCCTTGCCGGACTCCTTGTAGGCGTCGAAGAGGTACGCGCCGAGCAGCACGCCCTCACCGACGGCGCCGGCGTCGGCGGCCTCGGCGAGCGGCAGGGCGAAGGCGGCCTTCTTGGCGCCGGCCAGCGCGCGGGCGGCCACACCGGCGGCCCTGCGCAGCGCCTCGGCGTCGAACCCGGCGTCCTTCTCGGGCTCGGCGCCCAGGCCCACCGCCACCACGACGGGTGCCTTGAAGCCGGCCGGCGCGGGCAGCTTCGTCACCTCGCCCTCGGCGCCCGAGGCACCGAGGGTCTCCAGGACGCCGGCGAGCCGGCCGTCGTACGCCTTGTCCACGGCCTCGGCACCCGGTGCGACGACCAGGCCCTGGGACCCGGATGCCGCGCCCTTGGCGACACCGATCACGATCGCGTCGGCCCGCAGGCCGGGCACCGCGGCGGTGGAGAGAGTGAGAGCAGTCACGGTGGTGATTTCTCGCTTCCGTATGAAGTCTTGTATGGCCGAATGCGGGTGGGTCGACCGGGCCCGACAACCGACCCTAGATCCCTCCTGATTCGCGGTCTCCGCCCGGGCAGGCGAACACCGGGCACGAGCCTACGCTCGCGCCCGCCTCCGCTCCCTCCCGCGGGGCCGCCGTTTCCCGTGCCGCCCCCGGGGTGGGAGATCATTCCCGGGGTACGCCCCCGCCCACCCCACACCCTGGAGCACCCCGTGAGACGCCCGGTCCTGTCGACAGCCCTCCTCCTGCTGCTCGCGGGCTGTTCGTCGTCGCCCCCCGACGACGGGGAAGCCGCCGGCCACTGGCAGCCGCGGCCCGGCACCGCCTGGCAGTGGCAGCTCAGCGGCAGGCTCGACACGTCCGTCGACGTCCCGGTCTACGACATCGACGGCTTCGACCACCCCGCGTCCACCGTGGCCGCGCTGCACGAGGACGGGCGCAAGGTCATCTGCTACCTGTCCACCGGCGCCTGGGAGGACTTCCGGCCGGACGCCGACGCGTTCCCGGAGTCGGTGCTGGGCGAGGGCAACGGCTGGGAGGGCGAGCGCTGGCTGGACATCCGCGCGACGGACGTCCTGGAGCCGCTCATGGCCGAACGCCTCGACATGTGCCGCGAGAAGGGCTTCGACGCGGTCGAGCCGGACAACATGGACGGCTACCGCAACGAGACCGGCTTCCCGCTCACCGCCGACGACCAGCTGCGCTACAACCGGCTGATCGCCCGACTCGCCCACGACCGCGGCCTGGCCGTCGGCCTGAAGAACGACCTGGACCAGATCCCGGAACTGGTGGACGACTTCGACTTCGCGGTCAACGAGCAGTGCGCCCAGTACGGCGAGTGCGCCGACAACAAGCCGTTCATCGACGCGGACAAGGCCGTCTTCCACGTCGAGTACGAGCTGCCGACGGAACGCTTCTGCCCCGAGTCCCGCGCGCTGCGGCTCAGTTCGATGCGCAAGGAGTACGAGCTGGGGGCGGAGCGGGAGGCCTGCTGAGCCGCCCGCGCGGGTGGGGTCAGCCGAGGACCAGCACGACCAGCGAGGCCGTGGCCGCCGTCTCCGCGACCCCGCCGAAGACGTCGCCGGTGACGCCGCCGAACCTGCGGACGCAGTGCCGCAGCAGCAGTTCCGCCACGGCGACGGCGCACAGCACGGCGAGCGCCGTACGGACCGCGTCGTACGGCCCGCCGGACGCGCCCGCGACCGCACCGGCCGCGGTGACGACGGCGGTGACCGCCAGCGCGGCTCCCACCGGCACCACCCCGGCGACCGCCGCGCCCAGCCCCTCGGGGCGCGCGGCCGGCACCCCGGCCCGGGCGGCGAGCGTCAGCGCCAGCCGGGCGGCGGTCGCCGAGACCACGGCGGCGAGCGCCCCCCGGGTCCAGGAGCCGTCGTAGGCCTGCGCCAACGCGGCCACCTGGGCGAACAGCACGAACACCAGGGCGAGGACGCCGAACGGCCCGATGTCCGACTGCTTCATGATCCGCAACGCGTCCGCGGCGGGCTTCCCGCTGCCCAGCCCGTCCGCGGTGTCGGCCAGCCCGTCCAGGTGCAGCCCCCGCGTGAGCACGGCGGGCACGGCGGCCGTCGCGACCGCGGCGAGCAGGCTCCCCGCGCCCAGGAACAGCAGCAGGAGCCCGGCGGCCGCGGCGGCGACGCCGACGGCCAGCCCGGCCAGCGGCGCGCACAGCATGCCGCCGCGGGCGGCCTCGCGGTCCCAGCGGGTCACCTCGACCGGGAAGACGGTGAGCGTGCCGAAGGCGAAACGGAGACCGTCGGGGGAGGGGAGCGTCCTGGGCACCGGCGCAGACTACCCGGCGGTCACCAGGGCGTCGGCGACCCCTCGGGATAAAGTGCGCATATGGGAGATTGGTGGCAGCGCAACATCATCGAACCCGGCAAGCTGCCGCTGCTCCTCGCCCTGGGGGCCTTCGTCCTGACCTTCGTGATCACCCGGGTCGTCACCCGCCTCATCCGGGCCGGCAAGGGGCCGTTCGGCAACGTCCAGGCGGGCGGGGTGCACATCCACCACGTCGTCCCGGGGATCGTCCTCACCGTCATCGGCGGCTTCTGCGCGGTCGCGGGAGGCCGGCACGGGATCGGCTCCGCCCTGGCCGCGGTGGTCTTCGGTGTCGGAGCGGGGCTCGTGCTGGACGAGTTCGCGCTGATCCTGCACCTCGACGACGTGTACTGGACCGAGGCCGGCCGCAAGAGCGTGGAGGTCGTGGTGGTCACCGCGGCCCTGGTCGGGCTCGTGCTCGCCGGCTTCACGCCGTTCGGCGTCGACGGCCTCTCCCCGGACGAGAGACAGGACCGGGCCAACGTCATCGCGACCGTCGCCGGGAACTTCTTCTTCGCGCTCCTCGCCCTCGCCAAGGGCAAGGGGCGGCTCGCGATCTTCGGCGTGATCGTCCCCGTCGTCGCCCTGGTCGGCGCGGTCCGCCTGGCCCGGCCCGGCTCCCCCTGGGCCCGCCGCTTCTACGGGAGCCGTCCGCGCGCCCGCGCGAAGTCCCGGCTGCGCGCCTACCACCACGACCGCCGCTGGGCCGGCCCCAGCCGCGCCGTGCAGGACTGGATCGGGGGACGCCCGGACCCGGTGCCGGGCCGGCGGTGACGGCGCGGCACCGAGTCCGGGTGGCCCGACTGCCCCCGGGTGGCCCGCACACAGCCGGCCGTGAGCGTCAGTCCCGCTCCGTGTCCTCCGCCTTCTCCTCGGCGGAGTCCTCCGCCGCCTCCGGCCGCTCCGGCAGTTCCGCGGCCAGGGCCGCCGCGGCCTGGACCAGGGGGAGGGCCAACAGGCCGCCCGTGCCCTCGCCGACGGTCACGCCCTGGGACAGCAGCGGCTCCAGGGCCATCCGGTCCAGCGCCTTGGCCTGGCCCGGCTCCCCGCTGTCGTGCGCGGCCAGCCACCAGTCGGGGGCCCGGAAGGCGACCCGCTGGCCGACCAGCGCGCAGGCGGCCGTCACGACGCCGTCCAGGACGACCGGCACCTTGCGCACCGCGCTCTGCAGCAGGAAGCCCGTCATCGCCGTGAGGTCGGCGCCGCCCACCGTCGCGAGCAGCCGCAACTGGTCGCCGAGCACCGGCCGGGCGCGCCGCAGCGCGTCCCGGATCGCCGCGCACTTGCGCATCCAGGCCAGGTCGTCGATGGCCAGCCCGCCCCGCCCGGTGACCACCGACGCGTCGGTCCCGCACAGCGCGGCGACCAGCGCGCCCGCCGCCGTGGTCCCGCCCACGCTCAGGTCGCCGAGCACCACCAGGTCCGTACCGGAGTCGGCCTCCTCGTCGGCCACCGCCATCCCGGCCCGGAAGGCGGCCTCCGCCTCCTCGGCGGTCAGCGCGTCCTCGACGTCGATGCGCCCGCCGCCGCGCCGCACCCGATGCCGTACGACCTCGGCCGGGAGCGTCTCGGGGTCGCAGTCCAGGGCCATGTCCACCACCCGCACCGGCACGCCCAGCCGCCGGGCGAGCACCGACACGGGCCGGCCGCCCTCCAGGACCTCGCGCACCAGTTCACCCGCACCGCCCGCGGGCCGGGACGAGACGCCCAGCTCGGCGATCTTGTGGTCACCGGCGAAGAGCACCACCCGGGGCCGCTCGACCGGCCGCACCGGTACGGCCGACTGCGCCGCCGCCAGCCACTCGCCCAGGTCGTCCAGGCGGCCCAGCGATCCGGGCGGGACGACCTGACGCTCCCGGCGTGCCTCGGCGTCGCGGCGCACCCCGCCGTCGGGCCGCTCGATCAGATCGGTGAAGTCGTCGAGATTCAGCGAGCTCATTCGCCGAACAGTACCGGCCCCGGTCGAACACCACGGCGGGCCCGTCCGCACCGCGCCCGGGCGGCGTCGTTGCGCTCCGGAACGCGATCACCTACGTAACGTTTTGCGTGGTTTGTCGTACGTCCCCTCTCGCGTCGGGAGTCGCCCGTGTCCGCACCCCCCGCCCCCTCGACGCCGCCCCCCGTGCCCCTGGTGCCTCCCGTGCCGCGGTACGGGCCGCACCGCGGGGACTGCCCCTGGTGCGGCTCGCGGCGGCTGCGCACCCGCGGCGCGGACCCGCGGCGGTCCGCGCCTCCTCCGGGCCGGTCCGCGCCTCCTCCCGGCCGGTCCGTCCTCGTCCGGTGCCGGGACTGCCGGCACACCTTCCACAACCCCGCGCGCGCGGACGGCCCGCCGGACCACCCGCTGGTCCGGGCCGGCGTACGGCTGCGCCACGGCCTGGCCGCCAGGGCGCTGCTGCGCCACTGCCCCGAGCCGGAGAGCTGGCTCGACGTGGGCACCGGCGACGCCGACTTCCCGCACACCGCGCGCGCCCACTTCCCGTACACGTCCTTCGACGGCCTGGACCCCACCCACCGCGTCCTGCGCGCCCGCGCGGTCGAGCGGGTCGAGGAGGCCTTCGTCGGCCGCCTCACCGACCCGCACATCGCGGCCCGGCTGCGGGCCCGCTACGACGTGGTGAGCCTCTTCCAGCAGCTGGAACGCGTCCCCGACCCGCGCGCCGAACTGCGCGCCGCCCTGCACGCGCTGCGCCCCGGCGGCCACCTGCTCGTCGACGTGGCGGACCCGCGCCGGCTGCTCGCCCTCCCGCCCGGTGCCCCGCACCCGGCGGACCTCCGCGCCGAACTGGCGGCCCGGGGCTGCACGGTGCTCACCGGCGCCCGGAGCCACCGGGTCGTCGCGCGCAAGGACGCCTCAGCCCCGTAGCACCAGCGCCTGGCCCGCCACCACCAGCAGTACCTGCTCGCACTCGGCGGCGAAGGCCGCGTTCAGGCGCCCGAGTTCGTCCCGGTAGCGGCGTCCCGACGCGGTGGCCGGGACGATCCCCGAGCCGACCTCGTTCGACACCGCGACGACCGTGCGCCGGGTGGCGCGGACCGCCTCCGTCAGCTCGTGCACCCGGTCCCTGAGGGCCCGCTGGCCGCCGTCGGCCCACTCCGCGTCGTCCCACGCCCCGACGGCGTCCATCGCGTCCGTCAGCCACAGGGACAGGCAGTCGACGAGCAGTGCCGGACCCTCGTCCTTCAGCAGCGGCACCAGGTCGCACGTCTCGGCGGTCCGCCAGGACCCCGGGCGCCGCTCGCGGTGCGCGCAGACCCGGGACGCCCACTCGGTGTCGCCGGCCCGGGAACCCCCGGTGGCCACGTAGAGCACGTCCGGGAAGGCCTCCAGGCGCCGTTCCGCCTCCACCGACTTCCCCGACCGGGCGCCGCCCAGGACCAGGGTGCGCCGCGGCACGTCGGGCACGTCCTCGTAGGCGCCCACCGCCAGCGTCGTCCCGTCCGGCACGGCCCGCGCCCCGGCCGCCGCGAGCCGCCGCTCCAACTCCCGGCCCGGCGGCACGTCGTGGCCCAGGTGGACGGCGACCACGTCCGTCGTCGGTCCCGCGGCGCCCACCGCCCGCAGCCGGGCCAGCGCGTCCGGCCGCCCCACGACGTCCGCGAGGACCATGTCGTAGGACTCGGGGGACTCCTCCAGACCGGCCGGCGCGCCACCCGGCGGCAGGTACAGCAGCCGCTGCCCGTCGGGGCCGGTCACGGCGTACCCGGTACCCGGCGAGTCCATCGCCACCGCCCGCACCCGGTGCCCGGTGAGCAGCGCCAGCTCCCGCCCGTCGGGCACCCGCCCCGGCTGCGGCAGTCCCGCCGGCACCTCCACGGCGGGCCCGTCGTGCGGGTGCGACAGCAGCACCTGCCGCACGCCGGTCAGGGAGTGCCCGGCGCGCGCGGCGGCGAACGCGGCGCCCGGCGTCAGGTCGAGCAGCATCGCCCCGTCCACCAGCAGCGCGGTCGCCGCGCGCGCGTTCTCGCCCTGCGCCGCGGCACACGCCGCGCAGGGACAGTCGGGGCGGGGCAGTCCCGCGGGGGCACCGGTGCCGAGCAGAGTCACGTCCACGCACCGATCTTCCCCGGTGACCCGGCGACGTGCGCGCCCGAGACCCCCCCTGCGGCGCGCCTGCGCCGCGGAGCGTGTTCCGGGGTCGTCCACGGCACGCCCGGCCGAGCGCATAGGCTGCGGGCGGAGGCCGGACCAAGATCCGGCTTCCGCTCTGCATGTGCTCACATCTTGGAGGCGTACATGGCGGCATGGACGTGGCGGTTCGAGACGGCCGGCGGGACGGAGGTCCAGCCCGCGGTGCAGCCCGAGGAGTTCACCACCCAGGGGGACGCCGAGTCCTGGATCGGTGAGTACTGGAAGGACCTCAAGGAGGGCGGCACCGACCAGGTCCGGCTGTTCGAGGACTCCACCGAGATCTACGGCCCGATGAGCCTGCACGCGGAGGACGCCGAGGCCTGACGGGCCGGCGGGGCCCGCCCGACCGGGCCGGCCCCGCTCCCGTCACTGCTCGCCCAGCGTCACCTCGGCGGTGCGCTCGTCGCCGTCGCGGGTGTACGTCACCTCCACCCGGTCGCCCGGTCGCAGCGACGCCAGCGCCTCGGCCAGCGAGGTGAGCGTGGTGACGTCCGTGTCGCCGAGCCGGACGATCACGTCACCGGGACGCAGTCCCGCCTCGTCGGCCGCCCCGCCGTCACTCACCTCGACGACGGCGACGCCCGCGGGCCGGTTGCCGTCGTCGACGACCGTACGGGCGGTGACACCGAGCGCGGCCCGGCCCGAGTCGGTGACCCGGCCGTCCGCGACGATCTGGTCGGCGACCGTCCGCACCATCGACGCCGGGATCGCGAACCCGATGCCGGGCGCCGCGCCGTCGCCGAGGCCCGGGTCGGTGGCGGCGAGCGTCGGGATACCGACGACCTGGCCGTCGAGGTTCACCAGGGCACCACCGCTGTTGCCCGGATTGATGGCGGCGGACGTCTGCACCATGTTGCCGATGGTCGCGCCCGTACCGCCGTCGGCACGCCCCTCGGTGACGGTCCGCCCGGTCCCCGACACGATCCCCTGCGTCACGCTGGAGGACAGGCCGAGCGGTGAGCCCATCGCCAGCACGATCTGCCCGGCCTCGACCTTCGCGGAGTCCCCGAAGCGGGCCGCCCTGACGCCGTCGGGCACCCGGTCCAGCTTGATGACGGCGAGGTCCTGCTCGGGGTAGGAGGAGACCAGCTCGGCGGTGAGGGTGTCCTCGGTCCGCGCGGTCGTCACCCGGAAGGACCGGTTCTCCCCGACGACGTGCGCGTTCGTGACGACGTGCCCCTTGCCGTCGTACACGACCCCGGAGCCCAGGGAGTCGCCCGCCTGGATCTGCACGACCGACGGGAGCACGTCGTTGATCACCCGCTGGTAGTCGCTCTGCAGGGCGTTGGCCGCGCGGGGCGCGGCGGCCTGCGCCGTGTCGCCCTCGCCGGCACCGGCGCCCGGACCGGAGCAGCCGGCGGCGAACAGCAGGGAGCAGGCCACCGCGGCGGCCGGGCCGAACGGCCGCGGCGCGCGGGTACGGGAAGCGTCCATGCCCCCGAGTCTCACCGCGCGCCGGAACACCGGCCCCCGGTGAACACCCGAACGGGCGCGGGGCCGCGGGGCCGCGAGGAGGAACGCCGGGCCGCGGTGGACTCCGCCGGGCCACGCTGGAGACCGTCGGCGCCACGGGGGCCGTGGGGGCGCTTACGGGGGTCTGCGGGGCCGCGGTGGACTCCGCCGGGCCACGCTGGAGACCGTGGGGACGCCACGGGGCCGTGGGGGCGCTTACGGGGGTCTGCGGGGCCGCGGTGGACTCCGCCGGGCCACGCTGGAGACCGTGGGACGCCACGGGGCCGTGGGGGCGCTCACGGGGGTCTGCGGGGCCGCGGTGGACTCCGCCGGGCCACGCTTGAGTCCGTCGGGCGCCACGGGGGCCGCGGGGCCGCTCACGGAGGTCTGCGGGGCCGCTACCGAGCCGCGGGGGCTACGGGGATCGTCGGGCCACCACGGCCGCCGGGCCACCACGGGGATCGTCGGGCCCGCCGCGGAGGCCGTCGGCCCGCACGGGGGCCGTCGGCCCTAGCCCCGCACCCCGCACAGGTGCAGCAGTGCCGCCACCCCGCGGTACGGGTCGGTCCGGCCCGCCCGGTCCTCGACGGCCAGCAGCGCGTCGAGGTCGTCCGGGACCGGGGCGTCGTCGGGTGCCGTGTCCGTGAAGACCCGGACGCCGTACCAGGTGTGCAGCGGGGCGCCGATGCCCGCGAGCTTCGCCGTCAGCGTCGCCAGCCGGTCCGCGCGGACGCCGGGACGGGTCCGGGCGGGCGCCGCTCCGTCCGACTCGCTGCGGGACCGGGGCAGCAGGTGGGTGGTGTCGAAGGCGGCCAGTGCGCCCGCCCACTCGCCGTCCAGGCCGGGGCGCATGGCGAGCGCGTCGCCGTTGCGCACCAGGAGCGACAGCAGGCCGCCCGGGGCGAGCATCCGGGCCAGTCCCGCAAGCAGCGGGTCGGGCTCCTCGACGTACATGAGCACGCCGTGGCACAGCACCACGTCGAAGCTGCCCGGCAGGAAGTGCACGCCGGTGTCCCGGCCGTCACCCTCGACGATCCGCATCCGCTCCCGGATGCCCTCGGGCTGACCGGCCAGGGCCTCGCGGGCCGCGGCGATCAGCACGGCGTCCCGCTCCAGGCCGGTCACCTGGTGACCGGCCCGCGCCAGCCGCAGCGACTGGGCGCCCCGGCCCATGCCGACGTCGAGCACCCGCAGCCGCTTGCCGACCGGGAAGCGCCCGGCTATCTGCTCGTCCAGGTGCCGGGCCACCAGCTCCTGCCGTACGACGTCCCGCAGACCGCCCAGTGAGCCGAGCCAGGCGTCGGCGGCGCCGCCGGCCAACGGCGTCGTGCTCAGGGCCGCTCCCCGCGCTTGACCTGAGGCTTCGGCAGCCGGAGCCGGCGCATCTGGAGGGAGCGCATCAGCGCGTAGGCGACCGCGCCGCGCTTGCGGTCGTCGGGGAAGCGCTCGGCGAGCCGCTTCTTCAGCCGGAAGCCGGTGACGATCGAGTCCAGCACGATCAGCACGATCACGACCAGCCACAGCAGCAGCGCGACGTTCTGCAGCGAGGCCACGCGGATCATGCTCAGTACGAGGATGACCACCGCCATCGGCAGGAAGTACTCCGCGATGTTGAACCGCGAGTCGACGAAGTCGCGCGCGAACTTGCGGACCGGGCCCTTGTCGCGGGCCGGCAGGTACCGCTCGTCACCCTTGGCCAGGGCTTCGCGCTGCCGCGCCATGGCGGTCCGGCGCTCCTCGCGCTGGCGCTTGGCGGCGTCCTTGCGCGTCATCGGCGTTTGGGCGACGCTGCGGCGCTGGGACTGGGCCGCACTGCGCTTGGGCGTCGGCCTGCCCTTCGGGGCCTGCGGGTCGCGGGGCTGATTGGAGTCGGTCACCGGCGCGCTGACGGCGCTCTGGGCCTTCTCATCCTTGGCACGGCTACGGAACACAAAACCCAAGGGTACGGGGTGCACGGGCGTGGACCCCAGCCCGGTGGGGAACGATCCGGCAACGCCGGTCGTCCATAAGGGGGACAGACGGGACGTTGCGTACCGCCCCGGACACCGGCCATCGGGGGCGACCCCGGGGAGCACCTACTCCCTACGCCGGACCGGGAGGGCACGCAGTCGTCCTTGGGGATGAGCGCATCCGTCCCCGAACAGTGCGGTAATGGATGCAGGGCCCGTACTGTGGGTCCTGTCGCAGGTGCTGGAGCCGGAGTCGGTCAGAAGGGGGCGCGCGAAGCCCATGAGCGGTGTCATGAAGCGTATGGGGATGATCTTCCGCGCGAAGGCCAACAAGGCCCTTGACCGGGCCGAGGACCCGCGCGAGACCCTCGATTACTCGTACCAGAAACAGCTGGAGCTGCTGCAGAAGGTGCGCCGCGGCGTCGCCGACGTGGCGACCAGCCGCAAGCGCCTGGAGCTCCAGCTCAACCAGCTCCAGTCCCAGTCGTCCAAGCTGGAGGACCAGGGCCGCAAGGCGCTGGCGCTGGGCCGGGAGGACCTCGCCCGCGAGGCGCTCTCCCGGCGCGCCGCGCTCCAGCAGCAGGTCACCGACCTGGAGACGCAGCACGCCACCCTCCAGGGCGAGGAGGAGAAGCTCACCCTCGCGGCCCAGCGCCTCCAGGCCAAGGTGGACGCCTTCCGTACGAAGAAGGAGACCATCAAGGCCACGTACACCGCCGCCCAGGCGCAGACCCGCATCGGTGAGGCGTTCTCCGGCATCTCCGAGGAGATGGGCGACGTGGGCCTCGCCATCCAGCGTGCCGAGGACAAGACCGCCCAGCTCCAGGCCCGGGCCGGCGCCATCGACGAACTGCTCGCCTCCGGCGCCCTCGACGACCAGTCCGGCATGCACAAGGACGACATCCAGGCCGAGCTGGACCGGCTCTCCGGTGGTACGGATGTAGAGCTGGAGCTGCAGCGGATGAAGGCCGAGCTGGCCGGCGGCCCCACCTCCGACCGGCAGGCCCTGGAGGGCGGTCAGGGACAGGGGCAGCAGCAGTCCCAGCAGCAGCCGCAGGACACCCCGCGCTTCGACAAGCAGTAGGGCACGCCTAGGAGGGCGACATGATCGTACGGATCATGGGGGAGGGCCAGCTGACGCTGGCCGACGGCCGACTCGCCGAGCTGGACAAGCTGGACGACGAGCTGATGGCCGAGATGGAGACCGGCGACGGCCCCGGTTTCCGCGCGACCCTCCAGGCCCTCCTGGCCAAGGTCCGCGAACTGGGCGAGCCGCTCCCGGACGACACCCTGGAGCCGTCCGACCTCATCCTCCCGTCGCCTGACGCGACGCTGGAGGAGGTCCGGGAGCTGCTGAGCGACGACGGTCTCATCCCGGGCGGCGCGTGACGGCCGACCTCCACCGTCGGCCCGTCCGGCGTCCGGGCGCGAGGTCGTCGCGGCCGAGGCGGGGACCCGGGGGCGGAGGCCCCCGGCAGCGCGCCCCGCATCCGGCCCCGCCCGTGGGCCGCGCCCACTGCGGCTACCGTGAACAGCCGTGAGCACCCTCGCCCGCGCCCGCTGCACTCTCGGCGCCCATCCCCTGGCACTGGACGCCGCCCTCGCCGCGGCCGTCCTGCTGTGCATGGTCGCCGGCTCCTTCGTGGACCCGCACGGCCCCGAGGGCGTCACCTGGGGCCTGCGGACCCCCGACGTGCTGAGCCTGGCCCTCATGGCCGTCGGCGCCACCGCGCTCGTCTTCCGCCGGCGTGCTCCGCTGGTGGTCCTCGCGGTCACCGGCTGCGTCTCCGTCGTCGAGAGCGTCACCGGCGACCCCCGCGCCCCGGTCGTCATGTCCACCGTGGTCGCCCTCTACACCGTCGCCGCCTCCACCGACCGCCCCACCACCTGGCGGGCCGGCCTGCTCACCATGACGGTGCTCACCGGCGCCGCCATGCTGGCCGGGCCCCTGCCCTGGTACGCCCAGGAGAACCTCGCCGTCTTCGCCTGGACCGGCATCGGCGCCAGCGCCGGGGACGCGGTGCGCAGCCGGCGCGCCTTCGTGCAGGCCATCCGGGACCGGGCCGAGAAGGCCGAGCGCACCCGCGAGGAGGAGGCCCGCCGCCGCGTCGCCGAGGAGCGGCTGCGCATCGCCCGGGACCTGCACGACGTCGTCGCCCACCACATCGCGCTGGTCAACGTCCAGGCCGGGGTCGCCGCGCACGTCATGGACAAGCGGCCCGACCAGGCCAAGGAGGCCCTCGCCCACGTACGGGCGGCCAGCCGCTCGGCACTGGACGAGCTGCGGGCGACCGTGGGCCTGCTGCGTCAGTCGGGCGACCCCAAGGCACCGACCGAGCCCGCGCCCGGCCTGGACCGCCTCGACGAACTGGTCGCCACCTTCCACCACGCCGGGCTGCACGTCGAGGTGGCCCGCGCGGACCAGGGCACCGACCTGCCCGCCGCGGTCGACCTGGCCGCCTACCGGATCATCCAGGAGGCGCTCACCAACGTGCAGAAGCACGCGGGGACGCGGGCGAAGGCCGAGGTCAGCGTCGTGCGGGTGGGGCCTGACATCGAGGTCACCGTGATCGACGACGGCGCCCCGGGCGTGCCCGGCGCCCCGGGCGCTCCGGCGGGGACCGGCGCCGACGGCGGCGGACACGGCCTGCTCGGCATGCGCGAGCGCGTCGCCGCCGTGGGCGGCACCCTCACCACCGGTCCCCGCTACGGGGGCGGTTTCCGGGTCCATGCGATCCTGCCGGTCAGACACCGCACCGATGCCGCGGAGGACCCCGTATGACGATCCGTGTCCTGCTCGCCGACGACCAGGCGCTGCTGCGCAGCGCCTTCCGGGTGCTGGTCGACTCCGAGCCCGACATGGAGGTGGTGGGGGAGGCGTCCGACGGTGCCCAGGCGGCACGGATGGCCGCCGAGGAGCGGGCCGACGTGGTGCTGATGGACATCCGGATGCCCGGTACGGACGGCCTCGCCGCCACCCGCATGATCAGCGCCGATCCCTCCCTCGCCCACGTCCGCGTGGTCATACTGACCACCTTCGAGGTCGACGACTACGTGGTGCAGTCGCTGCGCGCCGGTGCCTCCGGCTTCCTCGGCAAGGGGTCCGAGCCCGAGGAACTGCTCAGCGCGATCCGGGTCGCGGCCGGCGGCGAGGCGCTGCTGTCCCCGGCCGCCACCAAGGGGCTGATCGCCCGCTTCCTGGCCCAGGAGGGCACGGCGGGCGAGGAGCGCGACCCCGCCCGGGCCGAGCGCCTGGAGACGCTGACCGTGCGCGAGCGCGAGGTGTTGGTCCAGGTCGCCGGCGGACTCTCCAACGACGAGATCGCCGAGCGGCTGGAGGTCAGCCCGCTCACGGTGAAGACGCACGTCAACCGGGCCATGTCCAAGCTGGGCGCCCGCGACCGGGCCCAGCTCGTCGTCATCGCGTACGAGTCCGGGCTGGTACGTCCGAGGGTGGAGTGACCCCGACCCGGGTGTACTGCGGCCGGAGTATGCGCGGGATAAGGAAATGGACCTGGGGCTTAGGGAACCGGGGCCGTTCATGGCCCAGGGTGTTGGGGTGGGCGGTCACCCGTGAGCCGGTGGCGCCCGCGTCCGGCGCTCACATGTGCTCCGTCCCCCGCTCGGCCACAGAAGAGAGACCCTGACCCATGTCCTGGCTGTCGAGATTCAGCCTCGCGCAACGGGCCCTGATAGGCCTGATGTCGATCGTCGCGCTCGTCTTCGGCGCGATCGCCATCCCCCAGCTCAAGCAGCAGCTGCTGCCCACCATCGAACTGCCCATGGTGTCCGTGCTGGCGCCCTACCAGGGTGCCTCGCCGGACGTGGTCGAGAAGCAGGTCGTCGAGCCGATCGAGGACAGCCTCGAAGCCGTCGACGGGATCTCCGGCATCACCGCGACGGCCAGTGAGGGCAACGCCGTCATCATGGCGTCCTTCGACTACGGCAACGGCACCCAGCAGCTCGTCGCCGACGTCCAGCAGGCCGTCAACCGGGCCCGCGCGCAGCTCCCGGACGACGTCGACCCGCAGGTCATCTCCGGCTCGACGGACGACATCCCCACCGTCGTCCTCGCCGTCACCTCCGACAAGGACCAGCAGGCGCTGGCCGACCAGCTCGACAAGACGGTCGTCGCCGAGCTGAAGGACATCGACGGCGTCGCCCAGGTCGTGGTCGACGGCGTGCGGGACCTCCAGGTCACCGTCGTCCCGGACCCGGCGAAGCTGGCCGAGGCCGGCGTGGCCCCGCAGGTCCTCGCCCAGTCCCTCCAGGCCGGCGGCGCGACCGTCCCCGCGGGCTCCTTCGACGAGGGCGGCGCCAACCGCACCGTCCAGGTCGGCGGCGGCTTCACCTCGCTGCGGCAGATCCAGGACCTCATGGTCACCGGCGAGGGCGTCGACGAGCCCGTCCGCCTCGGTGACGTGGCCACCGTCAAGGAGGAGGAGGCCAAGGCCGACTCCCTCACCCGCACCAACGGCGAGCCGAGCCTCTCCGTCGCCGTCACGATGGACCACGACGGCAGCGCGGTGGCGATCTCGAACGCCGTCGAGGACAAGCTTCCCGACCTGCGCGAGCAGCTCGGCTCCGGCGCGACGCTCACCGTCGTCAGCGACCAGGGCCCGGCGGTCTCCAAGGCCATTGAGGGCCTGACCACCGAGGGCGCCCTCGGCCTGCTCTTCGCCGTCCTGATCATCCTGGTCTTCCTGGCGTCGATCCGCTCCACCCTGGTCACCGCGGTCTCCATCCCGCTGTCGGTGGTGCTGGCGCTGATCGTCCTGTGGACGCGCGACCTGTCGCTGAACATGCTGACGCTGGGCGCGCTGACCATCGCCATCGGCCGGGTCGTCGACGACTCGATCGTGGTCCTGGAGAACATCAAGCGGCACCTCGGCTACGGCGAGGAGCGCCAGGAGGCCATCCTCAAGGCCGTCCGCGAGGTCGCCGGAGCGGTCACCTCCTCGACGCTGACCACGGTCGCCGTGTTCCTGCCGATCGGCCTGGTCGGCGGCATGGTCGGCGAGCTGTTCGGCTCCTTCAGCCTCACCGTCACCGCCGCGCTGCTGGCCTCCCTGCTGGTGTCGCTGACGGTCGTCCCGGTGCTGTCGTACTGGTTCCTGCGTCCGCCCAAGGGCACGCCCGAGGACGCGGCCGAGGCCCGCCGGCTGGCCGAGGAGAAGGAGGCGAAGAGCCGCCTCCAGCGCCTCTACGTCCCCGTGCTGCGCTTCGCCACCCGCCGCCGCCTGACCAGCCTGGCCATCGCGGTCGTCGTCCTGCTCGGCACGTTCGGCATGGCGCCGCTGCTGAAGACCAACTTCTTCGACCAGGGCGACCAGAAGGTCCTCAGCATCAAGCAGGAGCTGAAGCCCGGCACCAGCCTGAGCGCGACGGACGAGCAGGCGGAGAAGGTCGAGAAGCTGCTCGGCGACACCGAGGGTGTGAAGGACTTCCAGGTCACCATCGGCTCGTCCGGTTTCATGGCCGCCTTCGGCGGCGGCACGGACACCAACCAGGCCTCGTACCAGCTGATGCTGGAGGACTCGGCCGACGCCGAGGCCGTCCAGGACCACATCGAGGACGGGCTCGCGAAGCTCGACGGCATCGGCACCACCACCGTCGCCGCCGGTGACGGCTTCGGCAGCCAGGACCTCAGCGTCGTCGTCAAGGCGGCCGACGCGCAGGTGCTCCGCGAGGCCGCCGAGAAGGTCCGCGGGACCGTCGCCGGTCTCGACGACGTCACCGACGTCACCAGCGACCTGGCGCAGAGCGTGCCGCGCATCTCGGTCAAGGCCAACGCGAAGGCGGCCGGGGCCGGCTTCAGCGACCAGACGCTCGGCGCGGCCGTCGCCCAGGCGGTACGCGGCACCCCGGCCGCCAAGGCGGTCCTCGACGACACCGAGCGCGACGTCGTCATCAGGTCGGCCCAGCCGGCCACCACCATCGCCCAGCTCAGGGCCCTGAACCTGGGCCCGGCGAAGCTCGGCGACATCGCCACCGTGCGGCTGGTGGACGGCCCGGTGTCCATGACCCGCATCGACGGGCAGCGGGCGGCGACCATCACGGCCAAGCCGACCGGTGACAACACCGGCGCGGTGGGCACGGAACTCCAGTCGAAGATCAACGGGCTGGAGCTGCCGGCCGGTGCCACGGCCGAGATCGGCGGCGTCACCGCCGACCAGGACGAGGCGTTCGTCAACCTGGGCCTGGCCATGCTCGCCGCGATCGCGATCGTGTTCATGCTGCTGGTCGGCACCTTCCGGTCGCTGGCCCAGCCGCTGATCCTGCTGGTGTCCATCCCGTTCGCCGCGACCGGCGCGATCGGCCTGCTGCTGGCCACGGGCACCCCGATGGGCGTCCCGGCGATGATCGGCATGCTGATGCTGATCGGCATCGTGGTCACCAACGCGATCGTGCTGATCGACCTGATCAACCAGTACCGCAAGCAGGGCTACGGCGTCGTCGAGGCGGTGATCGAGGGTGGCCGGCACCGTCTGCGCCCGATCCTCATGACGGCCCTGGCGACGATCTTCGCCCTGCTCCCGATGGCACTGGGCGTCACCGGCGAGGGCGGCTTCATCGCCCAGCCGCTGGCGGTGGTGGTGATCGGCGGTCTGATCACCTCGACCCTGCTGACGCTGCTGCTGGTCCCGACGCTCTACGCGATGCTGGAGCTGCGCAAGGAGCGCCGCGCGAAGAAGCGCGCGGCGAAGAAGGGCGGCGCCGTACCGCCGCAGGCCGCGGCCTCGGACGAGCCGGAGCCCGCGCAGGTCTGAGCGACCGGAACGGAACGGGGAGGGGCCCCGCCCGCCACCGCGAGGTGGTGGTGCGGGGCCTCTCCCCGTTCCGTCCTCGGACGCCCGCTGCTACGGCAGGGCGAGCATCCGCTCCAGCGCCAGCTTCGCGAAGGCCTCGGTCTCCTTGTCGACCTCGATGCGGTTGACGAGCGTGCCCTCGGCGAGCGACTCCAGCGCCCACACCAGGTGCGGCAGGTCGATGCGGTTCATGGTCGAGCAGAAGCAGACCGTCTTGTCGAGGAAGACGATCTCCTTGCCCTCGGGAGCGAAACGGTTCGCCAGGCGGCGGACCAGGTTCAGCTCCGTGCCGATGGCCCACTTGGAACCGGCCGGGGCCGCCTCCAGCGTCTTGATGATGTACTCGGTCGAGCCGACGTGGTCCGCCGCCGCGACGACCTCGTGCCGGCACTCGGGGTGCACCAGGACGTTCACGCCCGGGATGCGCTCGCGTACGTCGTTCACCGAGTCGAGGCTGAAGCGGCCGTGCACCGAGCAGTGGCCCCGCCACAGGATCATCTTCGCGGCGCGCAGTTCCTCGGTGGTCAGCCCGCCGTTCGGCTTGTGCGGGTTGTAGAGGACGCAGTCCTCCAGGGACATCCCCATGTCCCGCACCGCGGTGTTGCGGCCCAGGTGCTGGTCGGGCAGGAACAGCACCTTCTCGCCCTGCTCGAAGGCCCAGTCCAGGGCCCGCTTCGCGTTGGACGACGTGCAGATGGTGCCGCCGTGCTTGCCCGTGAACGCCTTGATGTCCGCGGACGAGTTCATGTACGAGACGGGCACGACCTGCTCGGCGATCCCGGCCTCGGTCAGCACGTCCCAGCACTCGGCGACCTGCTCGGCGGTGGCCATGTCGGCCATGGAGCAGCCGGCCGCCAGGTCGGGCAGGACCACCTTCTGGTCCTCGGTGGTGAGGATGTCGGCCGACTCCGCCATGAAGTGCACACCGCAGAAGACGATGTACTCGGCCTCCGGGCGCGCGGCGGCGTCCTTGGCCAGCTTGAAGGAGTCACCCGTGACGTCGGCGAACTGGATGACCTCGTCGCGCTGGTAGTGGTGGCCGAGCACGAAGACCTTGTCCCCGAGCTTCTCCTTGGCCGCGCGGGCGCGCGCCACCAGGTCCGGGTCGGAGGGCGAGGGGAGGTCGCCGGGGCACTCCACGCCGCGCTCGCTCCTCGGGTCGGCCTCGCGGCCGAGCAGCAGCAGGGCGAGCGGCGACGGCTGTACGTCGAGCTCCTGGGTCTGGGCGGTGGTCACGACACGCACCCTTTCTTCTTTTCGTCGAACTGACGCTATCTATCATAACCGGTTCACGTCAGTTTGACGATGGCCATTGTGTCGGTGTGACGTGAATCCCGGTGCCCGAGCCGCCGTCCACAGGCGCTGTCCGCTCCCCGGGGCGTGTGCGAGCATGAAGGGAAGGCCGAGGAACGAGAATCGGGACCGACCCCGGAATGAATCCGCGGCCCCGCCGGTTGGAACCGTCGGCAAGCAGTCTCCGTACAACCCGGGAGAGATGTAGATGTCCGTATCGGACGAGACCACCACCGTCACCGACGGCATCATCCTGACCGACGCCGCCGCGGCCAAGGTCAAGGCCCTGCTCGACCAGGAAGGCCGCGAGGACCTGGCGCTGCGCGTCGCCGTCCAGCCCGGTGGCTGCTCCGGCCTGCGCTACCAGCTCTTCTTCGACGAGCGCTCGCTCGACGGCGACGTGGTGAAGGACTTCGACGGCGTCAAGGTCACCACCGACCGCATGAGCGCCCCGTACCTGGGCGGCGCCACCATCGACTTCGTGGACACGATCGAGAAGCAGGGCTTCACGATCGACAACCCGAACGCGACGGGTTCCTGCGCCTGCGGCGACTCCTTCAGCTGAGCCGCGCGGCCGAGCGCCACAGTCGTACACAGGGCGGCGGCCCGGGGATCCACCCCGGGCCGCCGCCCTGTCGGTTGTGCCCGGCGCGTCCGCGTCACCGGTTCCCGGACGGGGCCGGCAGCCGCGCGCCCGGCTTGTGCGCCGGGATCTTCTCGCCGTCGGGGCCCACGACCGCCCGGTCGCCGAGCGGCTCGTCGAGCGGCACCGTCCGCTCGTACTCCTTCGCGACGAGGATGCAGACCTTCTCGGGGTGCGGTGTCTCGGTCACCGTGACCGTCACCTTCCCCGCGCTCTCCTTCGCCCTCGCCTCGTAGTCGGAGCAGACCCCGCCCGTGAAGTGCACGGTCAGCTCCCCGCCCGCGGAGGTGTAGCCCTCGGCCCGCACCTCCCGCGGCTTCGACGGTGCCGAGGTCGGCCCGTCGGAGGGGGACGGGGAGGGCGCGTCGGGAGCGGTGGTGGCCAGGTACTTCGGGTCGACCGCCGGATAGGTGACCGTGACGGCGTCCGGCGCGCCCGGCGCCCGCACCTCGAACAGCCAGGACGGCACCAGCGTCTGCCGCCCCCGCACCGGATGGGCGGCCAGCCCGAACACCGCGTCCTCGACCGTGACCGTCCGCTTCCCGGGCTCCTCCGGGGTGCCCGTCGGCATCGCGCACGGCGCGTCCGCGCGGTCCTGATGCGGTACGGGGCTCGCGCAGCCGCCGATGCCGGCCCCCGTGCCGCCACCCGGCGCGTTCAGCAGCGCCAGCGTCTGCGCGGCGCCCAGGACCGGGTACGTGTCGCCCTTGACCGGCGCCGACACCTGGCCGCTGCCGCCGACCACCTCGCCCCGCGCGTCGACGACCACGCCGGTCGTCCAGCCGTACGTGGGCAGCCCGCCGACCTCGGGCTCGGCGTTGACGGCCCGGCGGGCGCCCATGACCTGCCCCGCGTCCAGTTTGGCGTCGTCCTGCCCCAGCGCCTTGAGTACCGGAGCCGCCGCCTTCTTCGCGGCCGCCTCGTCGAGCGGGCTCCCGTCGGCGGACGGCGTCTTGCACGCCGGGCCCTTCCCGCAGTCGTCGGTGCCGGGGGCGTAGCGGTGGAACGTCCAGGTGCCCGGCGCCCGCCGGTCCACCGTGAGCAGCGGTCCCGAACCGTCCCCGGCGGTGCCGGCCTTCCAGGTCTCACCCTGGACGCGCGGCGCGCCCTCGACCCCGAGCGCCTCGGCCAGCCGGGCCACCTCCGCCTCGCCGACCTCGCCCTTCGCCCGGTACACGGGCGCCGAGCCGGGCCCCTCGGGGAGCGAGCCGTCGGCCCGGTAGGTGACGCCGCGGGGGTCGGGTTCGCCGGGCGCGATGCCGTTCGCGCCGCCCTGGGAGGGGGCGCCGTACCCGTCCAGGGCGAGCGGCGGGGGAGTGTCGTCGCCGGACGCCCCGGACGCCGTACCGCCGTTCGGGTCATCACCGGAGGCGGACGCGGCCAGATAGGCCCCGCCCGTCCCGACCAGCAGCACGGCCGCGGCGACCGACGCGACCGCGACCGCCCGGGGGCGCCGCGCGGGGCGCCCGGTGCCGGCCTCGCCCGCGGGGGCGGCGGTGGCGTCGTCGTGGTCGGGTCGCTCGGTGTTCACCGCATCGCTCCTTCGGCTGTTACTGGGGACAGCGATGGGACGCGGTGGGGAGGGATCCGGTTCCCGGCGACGCCACGCGCCACCCGGACGGCCCTCAGTCGCCGTAGTCGGACATCGCGTCGAGCAGCTTCGCCGACGTCTGGGGCACCCGCACGCCGTGGATCAGCGAGACGGGGACGGGTCGGGTCGACACGTGTGCCGGAATCTCCCAGCGCGGGGCCATGCGGGCGCAGTCGCCGCGCAGCGACGCCAGGTCGCCGTCCAGGTCGGCCGGGGCGGGGTCGGCGGTCCTCGAGTTCGTCATAACAGAACCGTAGGCACGTCCGGGACCGCGAAGAAAGTTGTACTACCGGGTAGTTTTGCCTGCTTCGGGTCGGCGGGACTCCCGGGTAGCGTGAACTGTCAACCCGCCCTCCCCTTACAGGAGAGAGTCCACGCCGTGCGCATCGCAGTCACCGGCTCCATCGCCACCGACCACCTCATGACCTTCCCCGGCCGCTTCTCCGACCAGCTCGTCGCGGACCAGTTGCACACGGTCTCGCTCTCCTTCCTGGTCGACCAGCTCGACGTGCGCCGGGGCGGGGTCGGCGCGAACATCGCCTTCGGGATGGGACAGCTCGGCACCCGGCCGATCCTGGTCGGCGCCGCCGGCTCGGACTTCGACGAGTACCGGGCCTGGCTGGACCGGCACGGCGTCGACACCGACTCGGTGCGCATCTCCGAGACGCTGCACACCGCCCGTTTCGTGTGCACCACCGACGCCGACCACAACCAGATCGGCTCCTTCTACACCGGCGCCATGAGCGAGGCCCGCCTCATCGAGCTGAAGACCGTCGCCGACCGCGTGGGCGGCCTCGACCTGGTCTCCGTCGGCGCCGACGACCCGGAGGCGATGCTCCGGCACACCGAGGAGTGCCGGGCGCGCTCCATCCCCTTCGCCGCCGACTTCTCCCAGCAGATCGCCCGGATGAACGGCGACGAGATCCGGATACTGCTGGACGGGGCGACCTACCTCTTCTCCAACGAGTACGAGAAGGGGCTGATCGAGACCAAGACCGGCTGGAGCGACGAGGAGATCCTCGGCCGCGTCGGCCACCGCGTCACCACCCTCGGCGCGCGGGGCGTGCGCATCGAGCGGGCCGGCGAGGAGACCATCGAGGTCGGCGTCCCGGACGAGGAGCGCAAGGCCGACCCGACCGGCGTGGGCGACGCCTTCCGCGCGGGCTTCCTGTCGGGGCTGGCCTGGGGGGTCTCGCTGGAGCGGGCCGCGCAGGTCGGCTGCATGCTCGCCACCCTGGTCATCGAGACGGTGGGCACCCAGGAGTACCAGCTGCGGCGGGGCCACTTCATGGAGCGGTTCACCAAGGCGTACGGCGACGAGGCGGCCACCGAGGTCCAGGCACACCTGGGCTGACCGGGCCCACGGGGCTCAGCCGCAGCGGGGCACGGCTCCGGGCCCACGGGGCTCAGCCGCAGCGGGGCACGGCTCCGGGCCCACGGGGCTCAGCCGCAGCGGGGCACGGCTCCGGGCTCGCGGGGCTCAGCCGCAGCGGGGCACAGCTCCGGGCTCACGGGGCTCAGCCGTGCCGGGGCACGGCTCCGGGCCCACGCGGCTCAGCGGTTCCGGCCCCCCGGGGCTCATCCGTGCCGGGGCACGGCTCCGGGCTCGCGGGGCTCAGCGTTCCCCCCCCCGGGGCTCAGCCGTACCGGGGCACGGCTCCGGGCCCGCGCGGCTCAGCGGTTCCAGCCCTCCCCGGGGGGCTCAGCCGCACCGGGGCACCGCTCGCGGCCCACGCGGCTCAGCCGCAGCGGGACCGGCCCCGAGCCCTCGGGCGGCTCAGCCGGTGCGGCGGACCACGTAGGCCGTTCCCACCGCCGCCGGCTCCTCGCCCACGTACTCCTGGCCCCGCATCTCGCACCACGCCGGGATGTCCAGCCGGGCGGCCGCGTCGTCGGACAGGACGCGGACCGTGCCGCCGACGGGCACGTCGCCGATGACCTTGGCGAGTTCGATCACCGGGACGGGGCAGCGCCGCCCGATCGCGTCCACCACGAGGTCGTCCCCCGTCCGGGGGGCGGCCTCCGGGGCCACCGGCGCCCCCAGCTTCTCCCGCACCGCGGCCACCGTGCCCGGCAGCACCTCGAGGAACCGCTCGACGTCATCGGCCGCGGTCCCCGGCGGCAGCGACACCCGGACGTTGCCCTCCGTGAGCACCCCCATCGCCTTCAGGACGTGACTGGGCGTCAGGGTGCTGCTGGTGCAGGACGACCCGGAGGAGACCGAGAAACCCGCGCGGTCCAGCTCGTGCAGCAGTGTCTCCCCGTCGACATAGAGACACGAGAAGGTGACGAGGCCGGGCAGTCGGCGCGCCGGGTCACCGACCACCTCCACGTCCGGCACCAGGGCCGGCACCCGGGCCCGGATCCGCTCCGTCAACTCCCGGAGCCGGGCCGCCTCCTCGGCCGCCTCGGCCCGCACCGCCCGCAGCGAGGCCGCCGCGGCGACGATCGCCGGGAGGTTCTCGAAACCGGGCGCCCGGCCCGACTCGCGCTCGTCCGCCGGAGCCCCGGGCGCGAACCGGGTGCCCTTGCGCACGACGAGCAGCCCGACCCCCGACGGCCCGCCCCACTTGTGGGCGCTCGCCGCGAGCAGCGACCAGTCGCCCTCGACGCGCCCCCACCCCAGCGACTGGGCCGCGTCCACCAGCAACGGCACGCCGGCCGCCCGGCAGGCCTCTGCCACCTCCGCCACCGGCTGCTCCGTGCCCACCTCGTGGTTGGCCGACTGGAGGCAGGCCAGGGCGGTGTCGGCGCGCAGCGCCCCCGCGTACGCCGCCGGGTCGACCGCCCCCGTCCGCCCCACCGGTACCTGGGTGACCGCCCCACCGCCGGCCTCGTGCGCCTCGGCGGCATGCAGTACGGAGGAGTGTTCGACGGCGGACACGATGAGGTGATTCCCGGTCCGGCGCCGCCCGGCCAACGCCCCGGCGACCCCCGAATGCACCGCCCGCGTCCCCGAAGGAGTGAACACCAACTCGTCCGCCCGGCACCCCACGGCCTCCGCGGCCGCCTCCCGGGCGGCGTCGAGCAGCAACCGGGCCCGGCGCCCCTCCCGGTAGAGCCGGGCGGGGTCGGCCCACCCCTCGTCGAGGGAGGCCAACAGCGCCTGCCGGGCGACGGGATGAAGAGGAACGGCGGAAGCAGCGTCGAAGTAGGCCACAGACCCACGCTATGACGTCCGGCGCGCGAACGCCCCTGAGGGGTGGGGGAGCCCCGCGACCGGTCACGACGCGCCGCGAACCGCCACGTCACCCCCGGTTCGGGCCTCCCGCGGGCGCCCCGTCCCACCCTTTCAGGGTGCCCCCCGGCGCGTATGCCACCCTCCCCGCGACCCCCCGGAGGGCGTCGGCTAGGGTTTGGTCCGCATAAACATCAAACCCCTGCCCGACGCAGGGCGGCGACCGACCAGCGAGAAGGCCGCAGCCGAACAGCGCGGGCGAGACTCTCGGGAAGGCGCTACGTGAGTCCCAACGGCTCCGACCGCTCGCCGCGGCGCCCGATGCGGCGGAAGCTGCTGCAGGCACTGACCGCGGGCCTGGTCCTGGCGACCGCCACCGGTTGCACATACGAGGACTTCCCCCGCCTCGGCATGCCCACCCCCACCACGGAAGAGGCTCCGCGGATCCTCTCCCTGTGGCAGGGCTCCTGGGCAGCCGCGCTGGCCACCGGCGTGCTGGTGTGGGGCCTGATCCTGTGGAGTTGCTTCTTCCACCGGCGCACCCGCACCAAGGTCGAGGTACCTCCGCAGAACAGGTACAACCTGCCCATCGAGGCGCTCTACACCATCGTTCCGCTCGTCATCGTCTCGGTGCTGTTCTACTTCACCGCCCGTGACGAGTCCGAGCTCCTGACCCTGAAGAAGAAGCCCGACGTCACGGTCAACGTGGTCGGCTTCCAGTGGAGCTGGTGCTTCAACTACGTCGAGAACGTCGACGGGTCCACCGGCGACGCCAAGACCTCCAAGGAACTGGCCGGCATCCCGGACCGGTACAAGGAGGACTTCCCGGCGAACGCCGGCGGCACCTTCGACTGCGGTGTCCCGAGCACGCGGAACCCGCAGACCAACAACCCGGGTCCGACCCTCTGGCTCCCCAAGGGCAAGACGGTCCGCTTCGTCCTCACCTCGCGTGACGTCATCCACTCCTTCTGGGTGGTGCCGTTCCTCATGAAGCAGGACGTCATCCCGGGCCACACCAACGCCTTCGAGGTCACCCCCAACAAGGAGGGCACCTTCATGGGCAAGTGCGCCGAGCTGTGCGGCGTGGACCACTCCCGGATGCTGTTCAACGTGAAGGTCGTCTCTCCGGAGCGCTACGAGCAGCACCTGAACGACCTCGTGAAGAAGGGGCAGACCGGTTACGTCCCCGCCGGCATCGAGCAGGCGGGCCACGAGAAGAACCGGGAGTCGAACATCCTGTGAGCATCCTCAACGAACCCCAGGGTGCCGCGGCAGGGTCCCACTATGAGGACGAGCTGCCGGTCCGGCGCCAGAGGCGTGGCGAGATCGTGGTCAAGTGGCTGACGACCACCGACCACAAGACGATCGGCACGCTGTACCTGGCCACGTCGTTCGCGTTCTTCGTGATCGGCGGCGTGATGGCGCTCTTCATGCGCGCCGAGCTGGCCCGGCCGGGTCTGCAGATCATGTCGAACGAGCAGTTCAACCAGGCGTTCACGATGCACGGCACGATCATGCTGCTGATGTTCGCGACGCCGCTGTTCGCCGGCTTCGCGAACTGGATCATGCCGCTGCAGATCGGCGCGCCGGACGTGGCGTTCCCGCGGCTGAACATGTTCGCCTACTGGCTGTACCTGTTCGGCTCGACGATCGCGGTGGGCGGCTTCCTCACCCCGCAGGGTGCGGCCGACTTCGGCTGGTTCGCCTACTCGCCGCTGTCCGACGCGGTGCACTCGCCCGGCATCGGCGGTGACCTGTGGATCATGGGTCTGGCCTTCTCCGGCTTCGGCACCATCCTCGGCTCGGTCAACTTCATCACCACGATCATCTGCATGCGCGCGCCGGGCATGACCATGTTCCGCATGCCGATCTTCACCTGGAACGTGCTGCTGACCGGTGTGCTGGTCCTGCTCGCCTTCCCGGTGCTGGCCGCGGCCCTGTTCGCGCTGGAGGCGGACCGCAAGTTCGGCGCCCACATCTTCGACTCGGCCAACGGCGGAGCGTTGCTGTGGCAGCACCTCTTCTGGTTCTTCGGGCACCCAGAGGTGTACATCATCGCGCTGCCGTTCTTCGGCATCGTCAGTGAGATCATCCCGGTCTTCTCCCGGAAGCCGATCTTCGGCTACATGGGCCTGATCGCGGCGACGATCGCGATCGCCGGTCTGTCGGTGACGGTGTGGGCGCACCACATGTACGTCACGGGCGGCGTGCTGTTGCCGTTCTTCTCCTTCATGACCTTCCTGATCGCGGTACCGACCGGTGTGAAGTTCTTCAACTGGATCGGCACCATGTGGAAGGGATCACTCAGCTTCGAGACCCCGATGCTGTGGTCCACCGGCTTCCTGATCACCTTCCTCTTCGGTGGTCTGACCGGTGTCATCCTGGCCTCGCCGCCGCTGGACTTCCACGTCTCGGACTCGTACTTCGTGGTGGCGCACTTCCACTACGTGGTGTTCGGCACCGTGGTGTTCGCGATGTTCGCCGGCTTCCACTTCTGGTGGCCGAAGTTCACCGGCAAGCTGCTGGACGAGCGCCTGGGCAAGATCACCTTCTGGACGCTGTTCATCGGCTTCCACGGCACGTTCCTCGTCCAGCACTGGCTGGGCGCCGAGGGCATGCCGCGCCGGTACGCCGACTACCTGGCGGCCGACGGCTTCACGGCCCTGAACACGATCTCGACGATCAGCTCGTTCCTGCTCGGCATGTCGATACTGCCGTTCTTCTACAACATCTGGAAGACGGCCAAGTACGGCAAGCCGGTCAACGTGGACGACCCGTGGGGCTACGGCCGTTCGCTGGAGTGGGCGACCTCCTGCCCGCCGCCGCGGCACAACTTCCTCACCCTGCCGCGCATCCGCAGTGAATCCCCCGCCTTCGACCTGCACCACCCGGAGGTCTCGGCGATCGACCAGCTCGAGAACGTCGGTCACGGTGAGAAGACCCTCGCCGGCGGCAAGGAGGCCGGCAAGTGAAGATCCAGGGACAGCTCTTCATCTGGCTGAGCGTCTTCATCCTGGCCGTCGCGATCGTCTACGGCTACTGGTCGATGGAGCCGGCCGGCACCACGGCCCTCTTCCTGGCCTTCGGCCTGGCCCTCATGATCGGCTTCTACCTGGCCTTCACGGCCAAGCGGGTCGACGCCGGGGCCCAGGACAACAAGGAAGCGGACGTCGCGGACGAGGCCGGCGAGGTCGGCTTCTTCAGCCCGCACAGCTGGCAGCCGCTGGCGCTCGGGCTCGGTGGCGCGCTCGCCTTCCTGGGCGTGGCCGTCGGCTGGTGGATCATGTACTTCTCCGCGCCGGTCATCCTCGTGGGCCTGTTCGGATGGGTCTTCGAGTACTACCGCGGTGAGAACCGCACCCAGTAGCACACGTCGGACGCCGAGGGGCCCGGACACTCCGTCAGGAGCGTCCGGGCCCCTTCGTCTGCCGCACCCGCCCTCACTCGTCCGGGTTACCCGCCGTGCCGCCCTTGACGTCGCTCCCTAGCGTGAGGTCATGAGCAACACGGTTCACTTCCAGGCGCGGGGGCGTACGGTCGTCGGCTGCACCCTGCTGGTGATCGCCCTCGGCGCGAGCGTCACCGCCTGCACCGGCGACGACGACAACCCGCTGACGGCCGCGCCGTACGACGCGGCCGGCCAGATCTCCTTCAACGGCCCCACGGACGCCGGGAAGAAGGCCGACCCCGACAAACCCCTGGAGGTCGTCGCGGAGGGCGCCGACGGCCGCATCACGGACGTCACGGCCGTGGACGCGGCGGGCCGCTACGTGGCGGGCGAACTCTCCGCCGACGGGGCCCGCTGGCACAGCACCTCCCCGCTGGCCGCCGCCGCCCGCTACACCGTGCGGGTCAGCACCGAGGACGGCGACGGCGCGCCCGGCCGCAAGGTCCTCACGTTCGAGACCGGACGGCCCAGCGCCAAGAAGACCCTGGACGTCGCCTTCGGCCCCGAGGCGGGCGCGTACGGCGTCGGACAGCCCCTCACGGCGGAACTGAACCAGCCGGTCCGGGACAAAGCCCAGCGGGCCATAGTGGAGCGCGCCCTGAAGGTGCGGTCCACCCCCGCCGTGGAGGGCGCCTGGCACTGGGTGGACGACAAGAAGCTCCACTACCGGCCCAGGGAGTACTGGCCCGCCCACGCCACGATCGAGGTCAGCAGCGCCCTCGAGGGCATCAAGATCGGCGACCGCATGTGGGGCGGCGCCGCCAAGCCCCTGCGGATCACCACGGAGGACCACGTGGTGGCCGTCACCGACGCCGCCACGCACACGCTGACGCTGTTCCAGGACGGGCGGGAGGTCAGGCAGATCCCCGTCACCACCGGAAAGCCCGGCTTCGAGACCCGCAACGGCGTCAAGGTCGTCCTGGGCAAGGAACCCTTCGTACGCATGCGCAGCAGCACCGTCGGCATCGCCGAGGGCTCCTCGGAGTCGTACGACCTGCCGGTGTACTTCGCCACCCGGGTCACCTGGAGCGGCGAGTACGTGCACGCGGCCCCCTGGTCCGTCGGCTCCCAGGGCTCCGCCAACGTCAGCCACGGCTGCGTCGGGATGAGCACCGCCAACGCGGAGTGGTTCTTCGGCGCCGTCCAGGAGGGGGACCTCGTCGAGGTGGTCAACTCCGGCGGCGAGACGATGGAGTCCTTCGGCAACGGCTTCGGCGACTGGAACCTGGACTGGAACAGGTGGCGCACGGGAAGCGCCCTGACGGGCGGCGCGCCGGAGGCCGGCGGTACGGCCGAGCAGGCCCGGCTGCGCCCGCAGGGCGTGTGAGGACGTCCCCGGGGCCGGTGCACGCCGCACCGGCCCCGGGCAACCCCTGGCCCGGGCCCCGCACGCGTCCCTAGACGCCCTGCAGCCTCTTCTGCCGCAGCAGTGAGGCCAGCGCGCCCGCGAACTCGACGGGCTCCACCGGGAGCGTCACAGCCGCCTCGGCGCGGCTCCACGTCGCCAGCCACGCGTCCTGCGGCCGGGCGATGAGCAGCAGCACCGGAGGACAGTGGAAGACCTCGTCCTTGATCTGCCGGCACAGCCCCATGCCGCCCATGGGAACGGCCTCGCCGTCCAGGACGCAGACGTCGATGCCGCCCTTGTCCAGCTCCTTGATCACGGCGGCCGGGGTGGCGCACTCCACGAACTCGACCACGGGCACGTCCGGAGCCGGCCGGCGGCCGGTCGCCAGCCGCACCTGCTCGCGGGTGTTGGAGTCGTCGCTGTAGACCAGCACCGTGGCGGTCGCCTGCATGCTTCCTCCGATACGCGGTGAAGACCGATGAAGCCCGTTGAGGACTGTCGTAGCCCGTGCGCCGGATGCTACTCCCTCGCCCCGCCCGTCAACACTGGTTCGGACAGGGCTTCGACGGGCCGTTCGATGGGCCATACGGGCAGTCCAGACGGGGCGGACACTCCGAACGGCACCCCCCGGGGTGAGGGCGGGATAAGCGACCGACATAATGTCGGTCGTGGCGACAGCAACGACAGTAGAAACCGGGCACGCGCACCCGTCGGTCAACCGGCCGAACCTCACCAGCGTCGGAACCATCATCTGGTTGAGTTCCGAGCTGATGTTCTTCGCGGCCCTCTTCGCGATGTACTTCACCCTGCGATCGGTGACCGGCCCGGACTTCTGGTCCGAGAAGGCCGACGCGTTGAACTTCCCGTTCTCCGCGACGAACACCACGATCCTGGTGCTCTCCTCCCTCACCTGTCAGCTCGGCGTGTTCGCGGCCGAGCGCGGTGACGTGAAGAAGCTCCGGATGTGGTTCATCGTCACCTTCGTGATGGGTGCGATCTTCATCGGCGGTCAGGTGTTCGAGTACACCGAACTGGTCAAGCACGAGGGCCTCTCGCTCTCGTCGGACCCGTACGGCTCGGTGTTCTACCTGACCACCGGCTTCCACGGACTGCACGTGACGGGCGGCCTCATCGCCTTCCTGCTGGTCCTCGGCCGCACCTACGCGGCCCGGAGGTTCACCCACGAGCAGGCGACCGCGGCCATTGTCGTGTCCTATTACTGGCACTTCGTCGATGTCGTCTGGATCGGCCTCTTCGCCACGATCTACATGATCAAGTAGTCGCGGCACGCACCCGCCCAATACCAGAAGCATCGACGCAGAAGATCCTGACACCGGGGTAATCCGTGAAAAAGCTCTCCGCACGACGACGCCACCCGCTGGCGGCGCTCGTCGTCCTACTCCTCGCGCTGGCATGCACAGGGGGGCTGTACGCCGCGTTCGCACCCGCGAGCAAGGCGCAGGCCGATGAAACCGCCCAGTCCCTCGCCATCGAGGAGGGCAAGAAGCTCTACGCCGTCGGCTGTGCCAGCTGCCACGGCACCGGCGGTCAGGGCACCACCGACGGTCCGAGCCTGGTCGGCGTCGGCGCCGCGGCCGTCGACTTCCAGGTGGGCACCGGCCGTATGCCGGCCCAGCAGCCGGGCGCGCAGGTCCCGGACAAGCCGAACATCTACTCGCAGGCCGAGATCGACCAGCTGGCCGCCTTCGTGGCGTCGCTGGGCGCCGGTCCGGCCGTCCCGTCGGAGGAGAAGTACGGCCCGGAGGGCGCGGACATCGCCAAGGGCGGTGAGCTGTTCCGCAACAACTGCGCGCAGTGCCACAACTTCACCGGCAAGGGCGGCGCGCTGACGCACGGCAAGTACGCGCCGAGCCTCGAGGATGTCGACCCCAAGCACATCTACGAGGCCATGCAGACCGGCCCGCAGAACATGCCCTCCTTCCCCGACACCACGATGTCCGAGCAGAACAAGAAGGACATCATCGCCTACCTGCACGCGGTCAACAGCGACGACACCGAGAACCCCGGCGGCCTCAGCCTCGGCGGGCTGGGCCCGGTGAGTGAGGGTCTGTTCGCGTGGGTCTTCGGACTGGGCGCGCTGATCGCGGTCGCCGTCTGGGTCGCCGCTCGGACCGCAAAGGCCAAGAAGTCATGAGTAGCCAAGACATTCCAGAAGAGAACCTGCCCGCTGAGCAGGGCACCGCGCACGGCGCGGTGAAGGTCGCGGACGACAAGAACCCGTTCGCCGACCCGGGGCTGCCGCCCCACGAGCACCGTGTCCAGGACATCGACGAGCGGGCCGCCAAGCGGTCCGAGCGCACGGTCGCCCTGCTGTTCACGCTGTCGATGCTGGCCACCGTGGGCTTCATCGCCGCCTTCGTGACGATCCCGGTCGACCAGTCGGTCTACATCTTCCCGATCGGCCACATCAGTGCGCTGAACTTCGCGCTCGGCATGACGCTCGGCGTCGCGCTGTTCGCGATCGGCGCGGGCGCGGTCCACTGGGCCCGCACCCTGATGTCCGACGAGGAGATCGCCGACGAGCGCCACCCGATCGAGGCCGACCCCGAGCTCCGTGCCAAGGTCCACGCGGACTTCAAGCAGGGTGCCAAGGAGTCCGTCATCGGGCGCCGCAAGCTGATCCGCAACACGATGTTCGGCGCGCTGACCCTGGTCCCGCTCTCCGGTGTCGTCCTGCTGCGCGACCTCGGCCCGCTGCCCGAGACCAAGCTCCGCCACACCCTGTGGTCCAAGGGCAAGCTGCTGGTCAACATGAACACCCACGAGCCGCTGCGTCCCTCCGACGTCGCGGTGGGCTCCCTCACCTTCGCCATGCCCGAGGGCCTGGAGGAGCACGACGAGGAGTTCATGACCGAGATCGCCAAGGCGGCCCTGATGATCATCCGGCTGGAGCCGGAGGCCATCAAGGACAAGCGCGAGCTCGAGTGGTCGCACGAGGGCATCGTGGCGTACTCGAAGATCTGCACCCACGTCGGTTGCCCGATCTCCCTGTACGAGCAGCAGACGCACCACGCGCTCTGCCCCTGCCACCAGTCCACCTTCGACCTTGCCGACGGCGCCCGGGTGATCTTCGGTCCCGCCGGTCACGCCCTGCCGCAGCTGCGCATCGGCGTGAACGACGAGGGTTACCTCGAAGCGCTCGGCGACTTCGAAGAGCCCGTCGGTCCTGCCTTCTGGGAGCGCGGATGAGCACTACAGCGAACGAAGCCCCCCGCTCTCGCGGGAAGGCACCGGCCGGCGAGCGCGTCGCCGACTGGGCCGACGGCCGGCTGGGGATCTACTCCCTGGCCAAGGCCAACATGCGCAAGATCTTCCCCGACCACTGGTCGTTCATGCTGGGTGAGATCTGCCTCTACAGCTTCATCATCATCATCCTCACGGGTGTGTACCTGACGCTGTTCTTCCACCCGTCGATGAACGAGGTCACGTACCACGGCTCGTACGTGCCGCTGCAGGGCCAGCTGATGAGCGAGGCGTACGCCTCGACGCTGGACATCAGCTTCGACGTCCGCGGTGGTCTGCTCATCCGGCAGATCCACCACTGGGCGGCGCTGATCTTCCTCGCCGGCATGTTCGTGCACATGATGCGCGTCTTCTTCACCGGCGCGTTCCGCAAGCCGCGTGAGATCAACTGGCTGTTCGGCTTCCTGCTCTTCGTCCTCGGCATGTTCACCGGCTTCACCGGTTACTCGCTCCCGGACGACCTGCTCTCGGGCACCGGCATCCGCTTCATGGAGGGCGCGATCCTGTCCGTGCCGATCGTCGGCACGTACCTGTCGTTCTTCCTCTTCGGCGGGGAGTTCCCCGGCCACGACTTCGTGGCCCGGTTCTACTCGGTCCACATCCTGCTGCTGCCGGGCATCATGCTCGGCCTGGTGGTCGGCCACCTGATCCTGGTCTTCTACCACAAGCACACGCAGTTCGCGGGCCCCGGCAAGACCAACAAGAACGTCGTCGGCATGCCGCTGCTGCCGGTGTACATGGCGAAGGCCGGAGGCTTCTTCTTCCTGGTCTTCGGCGTGATCGCCGCCATCTCGGCGATCGCCACGATCAACCCGATCTGGTCCATCGGCCCCTACCGGCCGGACATGGTCTCCACCGGCGCCCAGCCGGACTGGTACATGGGCTTCTCCGAGGGCCTGATCCGTGTGATGCCCGGCTGGGAGATCAACTTCTGGGGCCACACGCTGGTCCTGGGCGTGTTCGTCCCGCTGATGATCTTCCCGCTGGTCCTGGTCGCGATCGCGGTCTACCCGTTCATCGAGTCCTGGGTCACCGGCGACAAGCGCGAGCACCACATCCTGGACCGCCCGCGCAACGCCCCGACCCGGACCGCGTTCGGTGTCGCCTGGATCACCGAGTACTTCATCCTGCTCATCGGTGGCGGCAACGACATCTGGGCCACGCACTTCCACCTGTCGATCAACGCGATCACCTGGTTCGTCCGCATCGCGTTCTTCGTCGGCCCGGTCATCGCGTTCATCGTCACCAAGCGGATCTGCCTCGGCCTCCAGCGCCGGGACAGGGACAAGGTGCTGCACGGCCGCGAGTCCGGCATCATCAAGCGCCTGCCGCACGGTGAGTTCATCGAGGTCCACGAGCCGCTCAGCCAGGAGCAGCTGCACACCCTCACGGCCCACGAGCAGTACAAGCCGGCCGAGATCGGCCCGACGGTCGACGAGAACGGCGTCGAGCGCAAGGTGAAGAGCACCGAGAAGCTCCGCGCCAAGCTCAGCAAGTCGTACTACGGCGAGGAGTCGCAGATTCCGAAGCCGACCGTCGAGGAGTACAAGGAGATCACGAGCGGCCACGGCCACCACTGACCCTCCAGCGTCGCCACACCACGGTCGAAGGGCCCCGTCCGTTCCGCGGACGGGGCCCTTCGCCGTGCCCGGGGCTGGATAGGGTGGGAGCGCACTTCTTCCCGCAGCACACACGACACAGGAGCGGCTCATGAGCGCTGTGACCCCCGCTGGAGGCGACAACGCGGCGGGCCGCTCCTGGCCCGCCCTGCTGAACGGACTGCTGGACGGCCAGGACCTGTCCGCGGACGACACCGCCTGGGCGCTGGACGTGATCATGCGCGGCGAGGCGACCGACGCGCAGATCGCCGGCTTCGCGGTGGCCCTCAGGTCCAAGGGCGAGACCGTCGAGGAGATCTCCGGCCTGGTCCGCACCATGTACGCCCACGCCAACGTGATCGAGGTGCCCGGCGAGACGGTTGACATCGTCGGCACCGGAGGCGACGGCGCCAAGACGGTCAACATCTCCACCATGTCGGCGATCGTCGTGGCCGGCACGGGCGCGAAGGTCGTCAAGCACGGCAACCGGGCGGCCTCCTCGGCGTCCGGCGCCTCCGACGTCCTGGAGAGGCTCGGGGTGAACCTGGAGCTGACGCCGAAGCGGGTGGCTGAGGTCGCCGAGGAGGCCGGCATCACCTTCTGCTTCGCCGTGAAGTTCCACCCCGCCCTGCGCCACGTGGCCGCGGCCCGCGGCCAGCTGGGCATCCGCACGGTGTTCAACTTCCTGGGCCCGCTGACCAACCCCGCCCGGGTCACGTCCCAGGCGATCGGGGTGGCCCACGCCCGGATGGCGCCGATCATCGCCGGGGTCTTCGCCGAACGCGGCCACTCGTCGCTGGTCTTCCGCGGCGACGACGGCCTCGACGAGCTGACCACCACCGCCACCTCCCGGGTCTGGGTGGTGCGGGACGGCCGGGTGAGCGAGGAGACCTTCGACCCGCGCGACGTCGGCCTCGACCTGGTGCCGGTCGAGGCGCTGCGCGGCGCCGACGCCTCCTACAACGCCGACGTCGCCCGCCGCCTGCTGAACGGTGAGACGGGCCCGGTGCGGGACGCGGTCCTGCTGAACTCGGCGGCGGCCCTGGTCGCCCTGGAGCCGGGTGACGCACCGCTGACCGCGCAGATCCGGGCCGGCATGGACCGGGCCGCCGAGGCGATCGACTCGGGTGCCGCGCGCCGCGCGCTGGAGCGCTGGGTGGCCGCCAGCAACGCGTAGCCGCCTGCTCGTGTGACGTGCGTCCCGCGATCCGGACCCGGGTTGCGGGGCGCCGATCACTTCCCCTAGATTTCTCGACAGGTCATGAGTGACAGTCATGAGGCCCCGGCCGACTGTCCGGCAACCCTCCGTCCGTGGCGGGGTGCCCCGGGTGAAGACCAGGTCGTGGACAGCAAGGTCCTCGGCAAGCGCGGACCCCTCGCGGAACCAGGGGTCCTGGGTCGTTCGAGGGAGTCTCCCGTGAATCAGCGAATGCGATAGGGCCGCAGAGCCCCGCCTCCGCAGCGCCTCTTCCCCCTTCTCCGCCGTTCCGGCCTTCCCCTGCCCGGACCCGCCGTGGTTCGCGTGGTGATGCCGTATGCCTTCACGGGAGTGAACCCATGTCCGTCTCCGCCGTCGCCGTCGACCCCTCCGTCTGTGCCCCGCTGCCCGTCCTGGGCCGGGACGTCACCGTTCCGCTCGTCACCGGCGGCGAGGTCACCTACGCCGCCCTCGACTACGCCGCCAGCGCCCCCGCACTCCAGCGGGTCTGGGACGACGTGGCGGCCTACGCCCCGTACTACGGCAGCGTGCACCGGGGCGCCGGGTACCTGTCGCAGCTGTCGACGGACCTGTTCGAGAACGCCCGCGCGACCGTCGCCGGCTTCCTCGGCTGCCGGGACACCGACCAGGTCGTCTTCACCCGGTCCACCACCGACTCCCTCAACCTGCTCGCCGCCGCGCTGCCGGCCGGCTGCCGGGTCTTCGTCTTCGAGACCGAGCACCACGCCTCGCTGCTGCCCTGGCGCGACGCGGAGGTGACGTACCTCGACGCCCCGCGCACCCCGGCCCAGGCCGTCGAGACCCTGGAGCGCGCCCTCGCGGCCCGCGAGCCGTACGGGCCCGCCCTGGTCTGCGTCACCGGCGCCTCCAACGTCACCGGCGAGCTGTGGCCGGTGCGCGAACTGGCCGCCGCCGCCCACGCGCACGGCGCCCGGATCGTGCTGGACGCCGCCCAGCTCGCCCCGCACCACCCCGTCTCGGTGGCCGACCTGGACGTCGACTGGGTCGCCTTCTCCGGGCACAAGCTGTACGCCCCCTTCGGCACCGGCGTGCTGGCGGGGCGTGCCGACTGGCTGCGCGAGGCCGAGCCGTACCTGGCCGGCGGCGGCGCCAGCCGCAGCGTCTCCCGGCGCGCCGACGGCGGCGTGGACGTCCAGTGGCACGACAGCGCCGCCCGCCACGAGGCCGGGTCGCCCAACGTCATCGGCGCCTACGCCGTCGCCTCCGCCTGCAAGGCGCTGGAGGAGGCCGGGTTCGACACGCTGGTCGCCCGCGAGCGGTACCTCGTGGGCAAGGTGCGCGAGGGCCTCGCCGAGGTGCCCGAGGTGCGGGTGCTGTCCCTCTTCGGCGACGACGCGCCCCGGGTCGGCGTGCTCTCCTTCGTCGTCGAGGGGTGGAACAGCTCGCACTTCGCCGCCGCGCTCTCCGCCGAGTACGGCATCGGCGTGCGCGACGGCCTGTTCTGCGCCCACCCGCTGGTCCGCACCCTGCTGGGCAGCGACCCGCAGACGCAGGGCGAGTGCGGTGCCCCGGAGGCCGCGCCCGGGGAGAAGTCCCTCAACGCCATCCGGGTGAGCTTCGGCGCGGGCACGCCGGACGAGCACGTCGAGCGGTTCGTGAACGCCGTCAAGGAGCTGGTGAGCGACGGCGCCCGGTGGAACTACCGCACCGAGGACGGGCGGTGCGTCCCCGACACCACCTCCGCCGCCGAGGCCCCCGCGGCCTGAGTGGTCCGGCCCGCAGGCAGCCGCGACCCCAGCAGGATCATCCGCAGCGCCCGCTCCGTGGCGTCCGTGAGGAGTTCCGCGGCGCGCAGCAGTGCGTCGGCCAGCGCCATCGGGGCCGGCATGATCCCGTGGCAGGCGTCCACCCCCGGTACCTCGTGGGCGCCCTCGCCGAGCGTGCCGGCCAGGGCGAGGACGGGACGGCCGGAGAGCTTGGCACGCCGGGCCACCTCCGCGGGGACCTTGCCGCGCGGCGTCTGGTGGTCCAGGGCGCCCTCGGCGGTGAGCACCAGGTCGGCGCGGGCGAGGCGGGCGTCCAGGTCGACGTGGTCCAGCAGCACCTCGAAGCGGGGCAGCAGCCGGGCGCCGACGGCGGCCAGCCCGGCGCCCAGCCCGCCGGAGGCGCCGGTGCCGGGGCCGGTGCGCAGGTCGGTGCCGGTGACACCGAGGTCGCGGGTGAGGACGCGCGCCCAGTTCTCCAGGCCGGCCGACAACTGCTCCACCTGCGCGGGCGTCGCCCCCTTCTGCGGACCGAAGACCCGGGCGACGCCCCGCTCGCCGCACAGCACGTTGAAGGGGTTGCAGGCCACCAGCAGTTCGGTGTCCCCCAGTCGGGGGTCGAGGCCGGTCGGGTCGATGCGGGCGAGACGGGTCAGCTCCCGTCCGCCGGGCGGCAGTTCGAAGCCGTCGGCGTCCAGCAGCCGCGCGCCGAGCGCCTGGAGCGCGCCCGCGCCTCCGTCCGAGGTGCCCGAGTCGCCGCAGCCGACCAGGATCCGCCGGACCCCGGTGTCGAGCGCGGCGCGGAGCAGCTCACCGACGCCGTACGTGGTCGTGGCACCCGGGTCGCGCAGGGCCCGCGGGACCAGGGACAGTCCCGCGACGGCCGCCATCTCCACGACCGCCGTGTCCTGGGCGCCGAGCAGCGCGAAGTGGGTGCCGACGGGCTCCCCGACCGGCCCCGTGGCGGGCAGCGCCACCAGCCGCCCCCCGGTCGCCGCCGCCAGCGCCACGGCCGTGCCCTCGCCGCCGTCGACCAGCGGGATGCTGTCGATCTCGGCGGTCGGCAGCACCCGGCGCACCCCCGCCGCGATGGCGTCGGCGGCGGCCTGCGCGGACAGGGACTCCTTGAAGCCGCTGGGGGCGACGACGACACGGTGCAGCACGGCGGGCACGGCGGGCACGGCGGACACGGAGGCCGCGGAAGCCGCGGAGGCAGCGCGGGAGGACACCGAGGCCGCGGGGATCGCGGCGGGCGCGGAGGACAGGGCGGGCAGGGAGGGCATGGAGGGCTCCTTCATCGGGTCACGGGTACGCCGAGCAGCGGCCACACGGCGGCGGCGAAGAACAGCACGAGGGCGGCGGTCAGCGGTGCCAGGACGGCGGACAGCCGCAGCAGGTCGCGCGGGGTGTAGGTGGGGGTGCCGGGGAGGTCGGAGAAGAGCGTGACCGGCTTGGCGGAGGCCGGCAGCGTGTGGCAGAAGCCGGCCGCGGCGGTGGAGGCGAGCGCGGCGGCGACCGGGTTGACCCCGGCGCCCACCGCCGCGGCGATCACCAGCGGGACCAGGACGGAGGAGCGGGCCGAGCGGGACTGGAGGACCAGGTGGGCGGCCGTGCTCACCGCGACCACGACCCCGAGGAAGACGCCCGGCGTGACGTCCGCGGGCAGCCCCGACACCAGCCACCTCGCCGCACCGGAGTCGGAGAGGGCGACACCCATCGCCATGGTCGCCGCCATGAAGAGCAGGAGCGACCACGGCACCGTCTTCAGGGCGTCCTTGAGCCGTACGGTGCCGAGCGCGGGGGAGGAGGCGACGACCGCGCCGATCAGCGCCACCACCGCCGGGGAGACGTGGTGCACGGGCTCGCTGCACCACAGGGCCACCACCGTGGCCAGCAGCAGGGCGCAGCGCTTCTCCGCCTGCGTCCAGGGGCCGGTGACCGGGCTCTCGGTGTGCCGCTGTATCTCCTCGGCGGTGATGTGGACCGGGCCCCGGCGGTCCGCGCGCCGGGTCGTCGTCAGCAGGACGGTCTCGGCGGCCAGGTGCGAGGAGGCCACCGCCAGCGGCAGCCCGAGCAGCAGCCACTGGGTGAAGCCGATCCGGTCGCCGGTCGACTCCCACAGCACCGACACCGTGATCAGATGCGCCCCCGCTCCGATCAGGGTCGCCACCGCCGACAGAAGGATCACGGTCGGGAACAGCAGCGCCAGCATCACGACCAGTCGTTTCCGGTCGGCGAGGGCCTTGGCGAGGGCGAGGAACACCGGCAGGGCGAGCGCCGCCCGGCCCGAGGTGGCCGGCACCGCGAACGCGGTCACGACCAGCGCGGCCGTCGTCAGGTGCACCAACTGCCGTACGCTGCGCGCCCCGCCGACCAGGAACACCGCCGCCCGCCCGGCGAGCCCGGTCCGGGCCACCGCCGCCGCCAGCACGAAGGCGCAGATCAGCAGCCACACCGTGTCGTCCCCGAGGGTGCCGAACAGGGTGTCGCTGCTGATCACGCCCGTCGCGGTCAGCGCGAGACCGGCGCCCAGCGCGATGTACGTGTCGTCGATCGGCGTACCGATCCAGGCGCAGGTGGCCAGCGCGAACACGGCGAGGGTGAGGCGCGCGTCGCCGCCGAGGGCCGGGAAGGTGGCGGGGACCGCCAGCAGCGCGCACAGGGACAGCGCCACGCACAGGGCCGCCGCGAGGCGGAGGTTCAACGTCACGTCATCGAGGGTTCTCCCGGGCGGTGAGTCCCCAATGAGCCTGACATGAAGGAAACTTCACACAAAAGCCGGTCAACCGCTCCCCACCGGGACGTGCGTCAGCCCGGCAGCCGGTACCCCATGCCCCGCACCGTCTCCACCCGCTGCGCCCCCAGCTTCTTGCGCAGCGCCCGCACGTACACGTCCACGATGTTCGAGCCGGGGTCGAAGTCGTAGCCCCACACGTGGGAGAGGATCTGCTCCCGGGAGAGGACCTGCCCCGGATGCCGCAGGAACAGCTCGAGCAGCACGAACTCACGGGCCGTCAGGTCCACCGTCCGCTCCGCCGCCCGGGCCCGGCGGGTGCGCAGGTCCAGTGAGAGGTCGCCGGACCTGAGCACCGTCACCTCCGGCGCCCGGGCCGCCGTACGCAGCCGGAGCCGCACTCGCGCGAGCAGTTCCTCGAAGCGGAACGGCTTGGTCATCCAGTCGTCGGCGCCGCCCTCCAGGCCGGCCACCGTGTCCCGTACGGAGTCCCGGGCGGTCAGCACGATCACCGGGGTCGTCACCCGGGACTCGCGCAGCTCGCGCAGGACCGTGAAACCGTCCCGGCCGGGCAGACCGATGTCCAGGACGACCAGGTCGAAGCCGCCGGTGAGCGCGTACTCGTAGGCGGCGTCGCCGTCGGCGACGGCGGTGGTGGTGAAGCCGTTGGCGCGCAGGCCCTTCTCGACGAAGGAGGCGATGCGCTCCTCGTCCTCGACGATGAGGATGCGGTTCATGGACGTGCCTCTTCCGGAAATCAGTCCAGTGTCAGGACGAAGGTGGCGCCGCCACCCTCGGTGGTGCGCAGGGCGACCCGCCCGCCGTGGCCCTCCGCGATGGCCTTGACGATCGACAGCCCGAGCCCGGCGCCGGTCCCGCGCACCCCGCGCCGGGCCGTGCCGCGCCGGAACCGCTCGAAGATCACCTCGGCGTCCTGCGGCTGCACCCCGGGCCCGGAGTCGGCGACGTACAGCTCGACGCGGGTCCCGTCGGCGCGGGAGCCGATGCGGATGGTCTGGCCGGCGGTGGTGTGCTGCACGGCGTTCTGCGCGAGCTGCACCATGGCCTGGGTGATCCGCTGGGGATCGAGGTGGGCCTCCCGGTCGGCGACCTCGGCCAGCACCCAGTCGCGGTCGCCGAGGGTGCGGGCCTTGACGTAGACGTCGGCGGTGAGCTCGGCCAGCTGCACCGGCTCGGGGGTGACGAAGTCGGGGCGTTCGGTCTTGGCGAGCAGCAGCAGGTCCTCGACGATGCGGCTCATCCGGTCCAGCTCGTCGGTGACCAGGCGGACGGTCTCCTCGCGCTCCGCCGGGTCGTCGCCCATCAGCTCCAGGTGGCCGCGCACGATGGTGATCGGGGTGCGCAGCTCGTGGCCCGCGTCGTCGACGAACCGGCGCTGGACGGCGAAGGCGCGTTCCAGCCGGTCGAGCATGGCGTTGAACGTCTCGGCCAGGGCCGCCACGTCGTCGTGGCCGTGCACCGGGATGCGCCGGGTCAGGTCCTGCTCGGTGAGCTGCGCGGCCGTGGCGCGCACCAGCCGCACCGGCTTGAGGATGCGGCCGGCGACCACCCAGGCGATGCCGGTCGTCATCAGCAGCGCGACGCCGGAGATGGCGAGCAGCACGCGGAACACCTCGTCGGCCCGGGCCTGTTCGCGCCCCGGGTGGAAGGCGACCACGAACGCGGCCGCCGGTTCGCCGCCGTACCGGGCCACGGTGACCTTGGCCCAGCGGATCTCGCCCTCCGGCCGCTCCAGGGTGCCGGTGGCGTCGGGCGAGGCGTAGATGCGGCGCCGCGCGTCGGCGTCCTCGTGCAGCGGCAGGGCGACCGGGATCTCCCGCTGCTGGATGATCTGCGTCGGCCTGCTGCCCACCTCGCCGACCAGACCGATCAGTTCCTCGTCCAGGTCGGCGTACTGCCTCTCCAGGAAGACGCGCAGCAGCCGCCCGGGGTCGGTGAAGGGCCGGCCGGTCTCCGGGTCGAAGCCCTGCTCCTCGAAGTTGGCGAACTCGCCGGCCTCCTGCGCGAGCAGGCCGTTGATCCGCTGGTCGGTGTCGCGCAGCAGGATCGAGCGGGTGGTCGCGGCCACCGAGGCGAGGGCGACGGCCATCACGAGCAGCAGCCAGAGCAGGATGCGGACACGGGCCGAGATCCGGCGGCGCTCGCGGTCAGCCGTCGTCGCCGGGTCCGTCGTCGGCGGCCGGGCCGGTGGCTCCGTCGTCGGTGTCCTGGCCTCGGTCGTCGTCATCGTCGTCATCCGGAGGGCTGTCGGTCACCGGTGGCCGGGTCACCACCTGGTCGCTGGGCGTCGGCTGGGGCGAGGAGGAGGTGGGCGACGGGGTGGGGGAGCCGCTCTCCAGCTCCACCTTGGCCGGGACCTTGGGCTCCCGCGGGCTGTCGGTGAGGGCGAAGCTGGTCGCGGCGATGCCGAGCGGGATCAGGACGACGGCCGCCAGGGCCGCCATCCGGCGTGAGAAGACCATGTCCCCGATCCTGCGCCCGGTACCCGGCGATCCGGATGAGTCCGGGATGAAGAACTCCTCATCCGCGTCCCGCCGGCGTCAGTTGTCCAGCCCGATGGCGAACGCCGCCTCCAGGTCGTGCTGGGAGTACGTGCGGAAGGCCACGTGGGTGTCGGTGCCCTCCACGCCCGGGATCTTGCTGATCCGGCCGGGGATGACCTCCGCCAGGTCCTCGTGCTGGGCGACCCGCACCATGGCGATCAGGTCGTAGGTGCCGGTGACGGAGAAGACCTCGGTGACGTTCTCCAGCGCGGCGATCCGCTCCGCGATCTCGGGGATGCGGTCCACGCTGGTCTTGATGAGGACGATCGCGCTGATCACGGCTGGTTCTCTCCCTCGGGCGCCGCCACTGGAACGCTCTTCACTCTAGCCGCAGGCCCGAACCGCACCCAGGCGAAGGCGAACCCCAGCCCGAAGCCCACCAGGTGCGCGAGGTACGCCACCCCGGGACCGTCGCCGGCCCGTCCCGCCGCCATCCACTGCAGGCCCGCCCAGAACGGCAGGACGATCCAGGCGGGGAAGCGCAGCGGCAGGAAGAAGAGGAACGGCAGCAGACTGGTCACCCGGGCCCGAGGGAAGAGGAAGAGGAACGCGCCGAGGATCGCGGAGATCGCCCCCGAGGCGCCGACCAGGGACTGCTGGGAGTGGGCGTTGGCGCCCGCGTAGCCGAGCAGCGCCAGGTAGCCGCAGCCCAGGTAGAAGAGGGTGAACTGGAGCCGGCCCATCCGTTCCTCGGTCATCGCGCCGAAGACGTAGAGGAAGAGCATGTTGCCCAGCAGGTGCACCCAGCTGCCATGGACGAAGAGCGCCGTGGCGGGGGTGAGCGCCGATCCGGGGGAGTCCTCGAACAGTTCTGCGGGGATCACGCCCCAGCGCCGGAAATAGGCGCGCTGTGCGGCCAGCAGCTCGTCACCGGTGCCGTACGCCGGATTCAGGCCCGCCGCCGGGCTGAGCAGGAACAGCACGCAGCACAACGTGATCAGCCCGTACGTCACCGGCGCCGTCCGGCCACGGGCGGTGCGGGGCGCGCGGGCCGTGCCGGGTGACCTGACCGTCCTGCGGGCCGCAGTGCTCCAGTTGCGGATCATGGACACAGAGCATGACGTAACGGGACGCGACCGCCCATAGCGCCTCGCCGCCGTGGACACGCGGGCGTCGGGTACCCGCCAGGCCGTAGGGTTACGAGCCAAACGCGCCGGGGCGGCCCGGCGCGTCACCGACACTGGAAGAGAGCGAACAGCCACGATGACGGTTCCCCTGCCGACCGACACGACGCGGTGGCGCTGCACCCTCTGCGGCAACCTCACCCGCTTCGACGTGACCCGGGCCTCGAAGGTCGTCGAGTACGTGCACCTCGACCTGGCCGGTGAGCCCGAGGTCGAGGAGCGCGAGGTGCTCAGTGAGACCATCGAGTCGGTGCGGTGCCGCTGGTGCAACGCCGTGGACCAGGTGGAACTCGTGGACAGGCCGGGTGCCGCCTCCTGACGGGAGCGGCCCCGCACCAGGCGATCCCGGACCGGGGTCGCCCTGAGACATTGGGGTGACGGATGGTGGAGACACAAGGCGGGGGGCCGGGCGACGGCGCCGCCGAGGTGCTCGACCGTCCGCTGCCCGACGGCGTGCGCCGCAGGGTCGTGCAGATCGTGTCCGACGGCTTCGGCGGACTCACGCTCGGCGAGCTGCCGGCGCAGCTGAGACAGTACGCGCGGTTCGCCCCCAACCGCAGGGCCAAGTTCGCCGGCAACGCGATGGCCGCCGCCGTCGAGACCGACACCCTGTTCCGCCAGCGCATCGGGGAGAAGTTCAGAGAGGCCCAGCCGGAACTGGCCGGTGCCCTGGACTCCGGCTCCCCGCCACCGGCCGCGGACCCGCTCGACGTGGCGGCCGCGGCCTACGTACTGCGGCCGCACGGCTGGGTGAAGCTGGTGGCCGCCGCCGGCGAGGAGGCGCAGCGCGCGGACGCCGAGCGCGCCGACGAGGAGAGCCGCGCGGAGCTGGAGCGGCTGCACGCGGAGCTGGCCCGGGCCCGGGAGCACACCCGGACCGAGACCGAGCGGCTGCGCGGCGAGCTGGACGCGGCGAAGAAGGAGGGCGAGTCGCTGCACCGCAAGCTGCGCTCCGCCCTCAGCGACGTCAAGCGGGGGGAGGCGGCCCTGCGCAAGGTGCGCGACGAGATCGACGCCGTCCGCGCCGAGACGCACGCCCAGGTGTCCGCGGCCGAGAGCGAGTCCCGGCGGCTCAAGACCCGGCTCGGGGAGGCGGAGGCGGCCCTGGAGGCCACCCGGAAGGCGGCCCGGGAGGGGCGCAGCGTCGAGGACATGCGGGTACGGCTGCTGCTGGACACCCTGCTGGACGCCACCCAGGGGCTGCGCCGGGAACTCGCCCTGCCCCCGGTGTCGGTGCGGCCCGCCGAGACCGTCGACGCCGTGGAACCCGGCCGCATGACACCGAAGGACATCGCCGCGCGCGCCCTGTCCGAGAACGACCCCGCCATCCTCGACCAGTTGCTCGCGCTGCCCCAGGCCCACCTGGTCGTCGACGGCTACAACGTCACCAAGACCGGTTATCCGCAGATGCCGCTGGAGAAGCAGCGGTTGCGCCTGCTCGGCCAGCTCTCGCAGCTCGCCGCGCAGACCGGCGCCGAGATGACCTGCGTCTTCGACGGTGCCGAGCTGGTCGCGCCGGTGCTGCTCGCGCCGCCGCGCGGGGTGCGGGTGCTGTTCTCCAAGCCCGGCGTCACCGCCGACGAGCTGATCCGCCAGCTGGTGCGGGCCGAGCCTCCGGGCCGGCCGGTCATCGTCGTCTCCACCGACCGCGAGGTCGCCGACGGGGTGGCGCGCGCGGGCGCACGCCCGGTGGCATCCGCGGTGCTCCTCAAGCGGCTTTCCTGACCTCCTGGTTCACTTTCGTGGCAACCGCAACGTAGGTGTTCTATGCCTGAATTGACGGAACCGTCACACAACGTAGTGTCAAGTGGGGATTACTGCATGTGAGTTACGGCAAAGAATGCGGTGCGTAACCAGGATTTTTCGGCGGAGGATTTGAACTCATCACGAGTGGGTCACTAGGGTCAGCCATCGAACCCTCGAACGGGTGATCCCTCTCAAGAAGGAGCTCGTCTCCGTGGCGTCCCACCGTCGTCCCAAGCAGCCGAGCCGCACGCGCGTGACCGTGCTCACCACCGCTGCCGCCGCAGCCGTCGCTCTCAGCTCCCAGGCCGCCAACGCCGCCCCGAGCGAGAAGCCGAGCAAGGACGAGGTCAAGGCCAAGGTCGACAAGCTCTACCAGGAGGCCGAGCAGGCCACCGAGAAGTACAACGGCGCCAAGGAGAAGCAGGAGAAGCTCCAGAAGGAGATCTCCACCATCCAGGACAACGTCGCCCGCGGCCAGGAGGAGCTCAACGAGCTGCGCGACGGCCTCGGTTCGATGGCCAGCGCCCAGTACCGCTCGGGCGGGATCGATCCCTCCCTCCAGCTCTTCCTCTCCGCGGACCCGGACGACTACCTGGACAAGGCCTCCACGCTCGACCAGTTGAGCGGTCAGCAGGTCGAGGCGCTGAAGAAGATCCAGACCAAGCAGCGCGACCTCTCCCAGCAGCGCTCCGAGGCGACCGAGAAGCTCAAGGACCTCGCCTCCACCCGCACCGAGCTGGGCAAGAAGAAGAAGGAGGTCCAGGGCAAGCTCTCCTCCGCGCAGAAGCTGCTCAACAGCCTCACCGCGGCGGAGAAGGCCGCCCTCCAGGCCGAGGAGCAGCGCTCCACCCGCAGCAGCGAGCGCGAGGTCCTCTCCAGCGCCGACGGCCCCTCCGGCAAGCCCGCCTCCGGCCGGGCCGCCGCCGCCTTCGCCGCAGCCCAGAGCAAGATCGGCACGCCCTACGTCTACGGCGCCACCGGCCCGTCCTCCTTCGACTGCTCGGGCCTGACCTCCTGGGCGTACTCGCAGGCCGGCGTCGGCATCCCGCGCACCTCCGAGGCGCAGACCGGCGCGGGCACGCGGATCTACTCGCAGAGCCAGCTCCAGGTCGGCGACCTGGTCTTCTTCTTCAACGACCTGCACCACGTCGGCCTCTACGCCGGCAACGGCCAGGTGCTGCACGCGCCGCGCACCGGCACGGTCGTCCGCTACGAGTCAATGGGCACCATCGGCGGTCCGTTCATGTTCGGCGTGCGGGTCTGACCCGACGTCACCCCCGACCCCGAAGTCAGCTCCGCCGTACCGCCCGTTCGGGCGAATCACGGTGAGGCGCTCCGACCCCCTCGCCCCGCCGGTGACCTGCGTCAGCGGCGGGGCTTCGTGTCGGCGGCCGCCGCGGGTCGTTGGCCGCCGCCCCGCAGCGGGGTTACTGTCTGCCGCGTTTCCCTGTCCGTCAGCGGAAGGAGTGCGGCTTCCCGTGGGGTCCCATCGCCGCCTTGCACCATCCGGGTCCGACCGCGGCGTCACCGCCGCCGTCGGCCTCCTCTCCGTCGCCGCCGCGGTCCTCGGCGCCGTACCGGCCACGGCCGCCCCGCACGACGACCGGCGGGCGGAGGTGGACCGGCTCCACACGGAGGCGGAGCGGGCGACCGAGGCCTACAACAAGGCCGACGCGCGCACCGACGCCCTGCGCGAGGAGATCGGCACCGCGCAGGACGCGATCGCCCGGCAGCAGGAGCGGATCAACACCATGCGGGAGGCGCTCGGTTCGCTGGCCGGCGCCCAGTACCGCTCCGGGGGCATCGACCCGTCGCTGGCGCTGCTGCTCTCCGCCGACCCGGACGACTACCTGGACAAGGCCTCCGTGCTGGACCGGATCACCACCCACCAGGCGGGTGAGCTGAGGGAGCTCCAGGACGCCCTGCGCGACCTCGCGCAGGACCGGGCGGAGGCCGGCCGGAAGCTCACCGAGCTGGAGAAGGGCCAGAAGGCCGTCGCCGCCCACAAGCGGACCGTGGAGCGCAAGCTCGCCGAGGCCCGCGAGCTGCTCGCCTCGCTGCCGGACGAGGAACGCGCCGCCTACGACCGCGGCTCCCGCTCCGGCCGGACCGACCTGACCGGCTCCGGGGGGTCCGCGGCCGCCTCCGGGCGCGCCGCGGCCGCCGTCGCCGCCGCCCGCTCCGCCCTCGGCAAGCCCTACGTCTGGGGCTCCAACGGCCCCGGCGGGTTCGACTGCTCGGGCCTGACCCAGTGGTCGTACGCGCAGGCCGGGGTGGGGCTGCCGCGCACCTCGCAGGCGCAGTCCGGAGCGGGCCGGCAGGTCTCCCTGGCCGACGCGCGCCCGGGCGACCTGGTCGCCTACCGGGACGACGCCAGCCACATCGGCATGTACGTCGGCAACGGCCAGGTGATCCACGCGCCCTACCCCGGCGCCCCCGTCCGCTACGACCCGGTCGGCATGATGCCGGTCTCCTCCGTCACCCGGGTGTGACCCGCCGGGCCGCAGCGGTGTGACCCGCTCGGTGGCCGAAGTGCCCCCGACGGCCGCCGCCCGCGGCGCGACGCCCGTACGATCGGGAGGATGGCCGGTCGAAGGCGGGTGTCGGGTTCCTCGGTGGTGGCGCTGTGCCTGCTGCTGGTCTCCCTGGTGGCCTGCGGCGGCCGGACCGCCGCCGACCCGGCCCGGGCCGAGGTGCAGGGGGTGCTGGACCGCCGCGCGGCCGCCGTCCTGGACCGCGACCGGGCCGCCTACGCGGGCACGGGCGCCGCGGGCGCCTTCGACCACCTGGGCGAGGTGCCGCTGGCCGCGTTCGCGTACCGCGTGCGGGACGTGGACCGCACCGGTGACACGGCCACCGCGGACGTGGAGCTGAGCTACCGCGTGGCGGGCCACGACCGGGGCGCGGTCACCGCCGGCCGCACCGTGCGGCTGAGCCGGGACGGCGTCGGCGGCCGGTGGACCGTCGAGTCCGAGCGGCCCGCCGGGGAGTCCGGCCAGCAGCCGTGGGACCAGGGAGCGGTCCGGGCCGTCCGGGGGACGCACAGCCTCGTGCTCGGCGTCGGGCAGTCCACGGGGACGCTGCGCCGCTTCGCGGACCTGGCCGACCGGGCGGTGCCCGCCGTCTCCGCGGCCTGGGACGGCGACTGGGCCCGGCGGGTCGTCGTGGTCGTCCCGGAGTCGGTGGAGGGCATGGCGGGCCTGCTCGGCTCGCCCGCCTCCTCCTACCGGGGCATCGCCGCGGTCACCACCGGGGAGACGGGCGGCCGGGAGCGGGCGCCCGCGGACCGGATCATCGTCAACCCCGACGCGTACGGGCTGCTCGGCACCCTCGGAAGGCAGGTCGTGCTCACCCACGAGACCACCCACGTCGCGACCCGCGCCGACACCACCTCCGCCACCCCGCTGTGGCTCTCCGAGGGCTACGCCGACTGGGTCGGCTACCGAGGCAGCGGCCGCACGCCCGACCAGGCCGCCCCCGAGCTGGCCCGCGCGGTGTCCGAGGACCGGGTGCCGGCCCGGCTGCCGACGGACGAGGACTTCGGCTTCACCGCCGACGCGGAGGAACTGGCCCGGGCCTACGAGGGCGGCTGGTTGGCCTGCCGGATGATCGCCGACCAGTGGGGCGAGGAGCGGCTGGACGCCTTCTACCGGGCCGTGGGCGGGCACGACGAGCGGGCGGGCGCGGTCGAGGACGCGACGGACGAGGTGCTCGGCGTCACGCCGGAGGAGTTCACGGCGCGGTGGCGGGAGTATCTGCGGTCGGAGTTCGGCTGAGCCGGCCGGCGGGCGCGGTCCGCTCCCGGGCGGGGCGCGCGGCCGTGTCGCGCCACAGGGCGCGGGCCGCGAGGACCGCCGCGGCGACCAGCAGGCCGTTGCGCACGACCAGCAGCGCGATGCCGAGCGGGTCGCTGGCGACGACGTGCCCGAACAGGACCGGGAACTCCAGCACCGTCACCGGGCTCGCCGCCAGCACCAGGACGGCCGGCACCCGCATCCGGCTGGCCCGGAAGCACCCGCAGACCGCCGCCAGGCCGATCAGCCACACCATGTACTGCGGGCTGATCACCCGGCTGGTCACCGTGAACACCAGCACCGCCACGAAGGCCGCGTCCGCCGCCGTGTGCGCCGCGAAACGCGAGGCCGTCAGCCGCCACAGCAGCAGCCAGCCGAACGAGAGGGCGGTCAGCGCGAGGGCGGCCGCGCTCACCGCGCCCACGTACGGGCCGAGGAACTCGACCGAGCCGTAGTGGAGCAGCACCTCGCCGTCCCAGCCGAAGTGCCGGGCGACGTGGAAGACCAGCGCGCCCAGCGACTCCACCTCGGTGCCCCGCTCGCGCTGGAAGGTCAGGAAGGCGAAGGCCCCGGGCATGGTCACGGCGAACAGCGCGGCCGACAGCGCACCGGCCACGGCGGCAGCGGCCCACGGGCGCCGCCCGCGCATCCCGACCAGCACCAGGGCCGGCCACACCTTCAGCAGCGCGCCGAACCCGGCCAGGGCGCCCGCCAGGCGCGGATGCCTGCCCGCGGCGAGCAGCGCGGCCACCGCGACGGCGGTGACCATCACGTCGTAGCGGGCGTACACCGTCGGACCGAGCAGCGGCACGCCCGCCACCCACACCCACGCGCCGCGCGGTGAACGCCCGGGGCCCCGGCCCGCGTGCCGCAGCAGGGCGAGGACGAGCAGGTCGGTGCCGCAGGCCAGGACGAAGAACGCCGTCGCGTACTCCAGGAAGGGCAGCAGCCCCGGGGAGAGCATCGCGAGGGCCGCCGCGGGCGGGTACTGCCAGGTGACGTCGTCCAGCGGAAACGTTCCGGCACGCAGGACGTCGGCCCAGTCCCGGTAGATGACGGACACGTCGCTGGTGACGTCCGGGCCGGGGAAGACCAGGATCTTCAGGACGAACAGCAGCAGGACCAGTCGCGTGGCTCCCCAGGCCGTGAGCAGGCGCGCCGCGGGCCGCCTCGCGTCCGTCGTCTCCACGTGCTCCCTGCCCGTCCGCGTGCCGTGCCCTGCCCTGCCTGCCCTGCCTGTTCCGCCTGCTCTGCGGCCATGATGACCCGGCCACCTGTGCGTCTGCCACAGGAGCGGCCGGGCCCCGCACCGCGCGGCGGGTTCGGTAGGGTCGGCGGCGTGCGCAAGACCTTGATCGTGACCAACGACTTCCCGCCCCGTCCCGGCGGCATCCAGGCCTTCCTGCACAACATGGCGCTGCGCCTGGACCCCGAGCGGCTGGTCGTCTACGCCTCCACATGGAAGCGGGGCCGCGAGGGCGTCGAGGCCACCGCCGCCTTCGACGCCGAGCAGCCCTTCACCGTCGTACGGGACCGCACGACGATGCTGCTGCCGACGCCGGCCGCGACCCGGCGGGCCGTGGGGCTGCTGCGCGAGCACGGGTGCACGTCGGTGTGGTTCGGGGCGGCGGCGCCCCTCGGGCTGATGGCGCCGGCGCTGCGCAGGGCGGGGGCCGAGCGGCTCGTCGCCACCACCCACGGCCACGAGGCGGGATGGGCCCAGTTGCCCGCCGCCCGGCAGCTGCTGCGCCGGATCGGGGAGTCGACCGACACCATCACCTACCTCGGGGAGTACACGCGCTCGCGGATCGCGGGCGCGCTCACCCCCGAGGCCGCCGCACGGATGACGCAGCTGCCGCCCGGCGTCGACGAGAAGACCTTCCACCCGGGCAGCGGCGGCGACGAGGTGCGGGCCCGGCTCGGACTGGCCGAGCGGCCCGTGGTGGTGTGCGTCTCCCGGCTGGTGCCGCGCAAGGGCCAGGACACCCTGATCCGGGCCATGCCGCGCGTCCTGGCCGCCGAGCCGGACGCCGTCCTGCTGATCGTCGGCGGCGGACCCTACGAGAAGGAGCTGCGCCGGCTCGCCCGGGAGACCGGCGTGGCCGCCTCCGTCCGCTTCACCGGGGCCGTGCCCTGGTCCGAGCTGCCCGCGCACTACGGCGCCGGGGACGTCTTCGCCATGCCGTGCCGGACCCGGCGGGGCGGACTGGACGTGGAGGGGCTCGGGATCGTCTACCTGGAGGCCTCCGCGACCGGCCTGCCCGTGGTCGCCGGTGACTCGGGCGGCGCCCCGGACGCCGTGCTCGACGGCGAGACGGGGTGGGTCGTGCGGGGCGACTCCGCCGACCAGACGGCCGACCGCGTCGTCACCCTCCTCGGCGACCCGGAGCTGCGCCGCCGGATGGGGGAGCGGGGCCGGGCCTGGGTCGAGGAGAAGTGGCGCTGGGACCTGCTCGCCGAGCACCTGAAGGCCCTGCTCTGACACGAGCGCCCCGCGTCGCCGGGGCGCTGAGCGCCACCGCGGGGCGCGGGGCCGTGGCACGGGGGCGCCGAGAGGCCCCAGCCCACCTACTTCGCGTAGATCGCCTCGATCTCCTCCGCGTAGTCCTTCGCCACCACGTTCCGCTTCAGCTTCAGCGACGGCGTCAGATGCCCGGAGTCCTCCGTGAACTGGGCCGACAGCACCCGGAACCTGCGCACCGACTCCGCCTTGGACACCGCGGAGTTGCCGTCGTCGATGGCCGACTGGACCGCGGCGAGCAGATCCGCGTCCTCCCGCAGCGACGCGGCCGTCGAGCCGGCCGGCTTGCCGTGGTCCGCGCACCAGCGGTCGAGGAACTCCTCGTCGATGGTGATCAGCGCGCCCACGAAGGGCCGCCCGTCGCCGACCACCATGCACTCCGCGACCAGCGCGTGCGCGCGGATGCGGTCCTCTATGACGGCCGGGGCGACGTTCTTGCCGCCGGCGGTGACGATGATCTCCTTCTTGCGGCCGGTGATCCGCAGGTACCCGTCCTCGTCGAGGGTGCCGATGTCGCCGGTGTGGAACCAGCCGTCGGCCAGCGCCTCGGCGGTCGCGCCCGGGTTGTTCCAGTACTCCTTGAAGAGGTGCTCGCCGTGCAGCAGCACCTCCCCGTCGTCCGCGATGCGCACCACGGAGCCGGGCAGCGGCTGGCCGACCGTGCCGATCTTCTGCCGGTCCCAGGGGTTGAAGGCGGTGGCGGCACAGGACTCGGTCAGGCCGTAGCCCTCCAGCACGGTGAAGCCGATGCCGCGGAAGAAGTGGCCGAGGCGCTCGCCGAGCGGGGCGCCGCCGGAGATGGCGTACTCGCCGCGTCCGCCGAGGACCGTACGGAGCTTGCTGAAGACGAGCTTGTCGAAGACCTTGTGCTTGATCTTCAGACCGACGGACGGACCGGACGGCGTGTCCAGCGCCTTGCTGTACGCGATCGCCGTGTCGGCGGCCTTGTCGAAGATCCTGCCCTTGCCGTCGGCCTGCGCCTTGGCCCGCGCCGAGTTGTAAACCTTCTCGAAGACGCGCGGCACGCCGAGGATCAGCGTCGGCCGGAACGCGGCCAGCTCGTCGGTGAGGTTCTTGATGTCGGGGACGCAGCCCAGCTTGATCGGCGCGATCATCGGCGCGACCTGGACCAGGCGGCCGAAGACGTGGGCGAGCGGGAGGAAGAGGAGGACGGAGCACTCGCCCGTGCGGAACAGCGGGCGCAGCCGCTCGACGACGTTGCCGCACTCGGCGAAGAAGCTGCGGTGGGTGAGCACACAGCCCTTGGGGCGGCCGGTCGTACCGGAGGTGTAGACGATGGTCGCGGGATCGTCGGCCTTCGCGAGCGAGCCGCGCTCCTCGACGGCCTGGTCGGTGACGTCCTGGCCGAGGCGTCCCAGCTCCTCCACGGCACCGGCGTCGATCTGCCACACGTGCTTGAGGGCGGGCAGCCCTTCGCGCACCGACTCGACGGCGGCCGCGTGCCCGGCCGACTCCACCACGCACGCCGTGGCGCCGGAGTCGCTGAGGATCCACTGCACCTGCTCGGGGGAGCTGGTCTCGTACACCGGGACGGTGATCGCGCCCGCGCTCCAGATCGCGAAGTCGAGCAGCGTCCACTCGTAGCGCGTACGGGACATCAGGCCGACGCGGTCGCCCGGCTGGACACCGGAGGCGATGAGGCCCTTGGCCGCGGTCTGCACCTCGCCGAGGAAGGCGCGGGCGGTCACGTCCTGCCAGGCGCCTCCCGCCTTGCGGGAGATGACGGCGACGTCCGGATGCTGCGCGGCGTTTCTGCGGACGATGTCGGTCAGGTTTCCGTCCGCAGGGACCTCGTACAAAGCCGGAAGGCTGAACTCGCGCAAGACTGCTGCTCCTCATAGGGCGCCGGCGCCACGACACTGTGTGATGCGACGGTGCGGTCCAAGGCTCGGGCAAGTACTCGTGGATTCACCTGTTGAAATCCAGAGCACGACTGGACTGCCCGGACGTTACCCGCCGGTATGGCTTCTCCGACAGGGGGTCCCCGCGAGATGTTCGCTGCGTCACACGGATGGGGTTTCCTTCGCGCAGAGTAGTCGACGGATCAAGCGACCAGCCAGTAACCGCAGGTCCGACCGCCACTGTTCACAAGGGGCACGCGCTGCCTACGCTTGATCGCCATGGCACCCACACCGCCCGGCAACACCACCACCCGCGTCCACGTGGTCAGCGACATCCACGGCAACGCCCGCGACCTGGCCCGGGCCGGCGAGGGCGCGGACGCCCTGATCTGCCTCGGGGACCTGGTCCTCTTCCTCGACTACGCCGACCACTCGCGCGGCATCTTCCCCGACCTGTTCGGCGTCGAGAACGCCGACCGCATCGTCGAACTGCGCACCGCCCGCCGCTTCGCCGAGGCGCGGGAGCTGGGGGCCCGGCTGTGGGCGGGCGTCGGCGGGGACCGGCGGGCCCTGATCGAGGGAGCCGTGCGCAAGCAGTACGCCGAGATGTTCGCGGCCTTCCCCACCCCGACGTACGCCACCTACGGCAACGTCGACATGCCGCCCCTGTGGCCCGAGTACGCCCGCCCCGGCACCACCGTGCTCGACGGGGAGCGGGTGGAGATCGGCGGCCGGGTCTTCGGCTTCGTCGGTGGCGGCCTGCGCACGCCGATGCGCACGCCGTACGAGATCGACGACGAGGAGTACGCCGCGAAGGTGGAGGCCGTCGGCGAGGTGGACGTGCTGTGCACGCACATCCCCCCGGAGGTGCCGGAGCTCGTCTACGACACGGTGGCGCGGCGCTTCGAGCGGGGGAGCAGGGCGCTGCTGGAGGCGATCCGCCGCACCCGTCCCCGGTACGCGCTCTTCGGGCACGTGCACCAGCCGCTGGTCCGGCGGATGCGGATCGGGGCGACCGAGTGCGTGAACGTGGGGCACTTCGCGTCCACCGGGAAGCCGTGGGCGCTCGAGTGGTGAGCGGGTCGGGGCCGGGGTCGGGGTCGGAGCCGTGAGGGGGGACTCGGCGGCCCTCCCGGGTGGGGATTCGGCGGCCGGGCCGGGAGGGCAGGTGGTGGGCCGGGCCGCGCGGGCAGGTGGTGGCGTTCGCCCTGTCCGTGCGCGATAGCCTTCACGCGGCACACACGTGCGCGCCACGGCGCACGACGACCTCAACAGCGGCACCGCATCCGGAGGAGCCACGGCGATGGCGGAACACACCAGCTCGAGCATCACCATCGAGGCGGCACCGGCCGACGTCATGGCGGTGATCGCCGACTTCGCCCGCTATCCGGACTGGACCGGAGAGGTGAAGGAGGCCGAGGTCCTCGCCACCGACGCCCAGGGGCGCGCCGAGCAGGTGCGCCTCGTCATGGACGCCGGGGCCATCAAGGACGACCAGACGCTGGCCTACACCTGGGCCGGTGAGCACGAGGTCTCCTGGACCCTGGTCAAGTCCCAGATGCTGCGCTCCCTCGACGGCTCCTACCTGCTGCGTTCGGCGGGCGCGGGCACGGAGGTCACCTACCGGCTCACGGTCGACGTCAAGATCCCGATGCTCGGCATGATCAAGCGCAAGGCCGAGAAGGTCATCACCGACCGGGCGCTGGCGGGGCTGAAGAAGCGGGTGGAGTCGGGCGCGAAGTAGTCCGCCCGGCGGGCGGACCCCACCTCGGGCGGTGCCGAACCGCAGGCGCCCGGCGGGCGGGACGCCGGTTTTGTCCGTGGCCCGCGGCGTGCCGCCACCCGCCCCGCCCCGGCGACGACCAGCGCGGAGGCGGTGCACGGGACGGGCGCGAAGGTACCGTTCAGCACCATGCGCACCATCCTGATCACGGGGCCCGGCGGCAGCGGCCGTACCACCGTCGCGGCCGCCACCGCGCTCGCCGCCGCCCGTGCGGGCACCCGCACCCTGCTCCTCGGCGCCGACCGTGACGACACCCTCGGTGCCGTGCTCGGCATGCCCACGGGCCCGGCCCCGGTCGGTGTCGAGCCCCGCCTCACCGCCTGGCGGCCCGACGCCGACCAGGGGTTCCGGGACGGCCTCGCCGCCCTCCAGGACCGGGCCGCCTCCGCCCTCGACCTGCTCGGCGCCACCCGCCTCGACCACGAGGAACTCACCCCGCTCCCCGGCGCCGGCGAACTCGTCCTGCTGCGCGCCCTGCGCGACGCCGCCCTCGCCGAGGCCCACGACCTCCTCGTCGTCGACCTGCCGCCCTCGCCCCGCGCCCTCGCCCTGCTCGCCCTGCCCGAGGAACTGCGCCGCTACCTGCGCCGCCTGCTCCCGCCCGAGCGGCAGGCGGCCCGCGCCCTGCGCCCGGTCCTCGGCCGGCTGGCCGGCGTCCCCATGCCCACCGAGGCGCTGTACGAGGCCGCGGCCCGCTGGGACCTGGAACTCGCCGCCGCCGAGGCCGTCGTCGCCGACCGGAACACCGTCGTACGCCTGGTCGCCGAGCCCGGTCCGGCCGGTGACGACGCCGTCCGCGCCGCCACCCTCGGCCTCGCTCTGCGCGGCCTGCGCACCGACCTGCTGGTCGCCAACCGCGTCCTGCCCGAGGACGCCGCCCCCGCCGACGGCTGGCTGGCCGGCCCCGTGGCCCAGCAGCGCAAGACACTGGAGGAGTGGCGGAGCACCTACGCCGTCCACGCCCTCGCCCACCTCGGGCACGACCCGCGCGGCGCCGAGGACCTCGCCGCGCTCGCCGCACCGGGCCTCGTCCCGGGCGTCGACCCGGGCGCCGCCCCGGTCGAGTGGTCCGTCACCGACCGGCTGGCCGGGGACGGTGTGCTGGTCTGGCACATCCCGCTGCCCGGCGCCGTGCGCGACGAAGTGGACCTGGTCCGCCGCGGGGACGAACTGGTCGTCACCGCCGGACCGTTCCGCCGGATCGTCCCGCTGCCCTCCGTACTGCGCCGCTGCGCCGTCGACGGGGCAGCGCTGCGGGAGGGCGTCCTCGCCGTCCGGTTCGCACCGGACCCGCGGCTGTGGCCGCGGGGACGCTGAACCGCGGGTGCCGGGTGCCGGGTGCCGGGTGCCCGGGTGTCGGGGCCCGGGTGTCGGACGGTCCCGGTGCGTGGGAAGCCGCGCGTCCGCATCCGTGGCCCGATCCTTCGGACGGTCCCCGGGTCCGTTCGGGTAACGTCGTAGGGACGAACCGTAGTCAGGAGTCCGTCATGAGCGAAGAGCTCCCCGAGCCCGAGGCCGCTCGTCCCCACGAGGCCGACGCGGTCGACGAGGTGCGGGCGACCGACGCCGACGCCTGGGCGACGGCGACCGCCGAGGACCTGGAGGCGGAGAAGGCCCGCCGCCGAGCCGAGTACGGGCCGCAGCCCGGGTCGGCCGCCGAGGAGCTGCGCCGGCTCGTCGACACCGTCGCGGACAAGCTGTCCGGCCTCCAGTCCCCGCTGCTCGGCCAGGTCGCCGGACCCGCCGCCCAGCAGGTGGTCCGGCAGGTCGTCCAGCAGGCCAGGGCCGCCGTCGAACCGGTCATCGAGCGCAACCCGGGCGTCTTCGACCACCTCGCGGCCGCCGGCGGTGAACTCCTCGCCGCCTACCGCTCCGCCGTACAGAACCAGGAGAGCCGCTGGACCGCCAAGGACGCCGGAGCCGCCGCGGACACGGACCCCCGCGACCCCCGCGACCTGGACGAACGCCGCGCCGACGGCCGGGACGACGGCGACGGGGACACCGGCCCGGGCCAGCGCATCGACTTGGACTGACACTCCCCTCGGGTACGGTTGCCCTTAGCGGGGCTCGACCGAACTGAGGGATTCATGGGACTCACCATCGGCGTCGACATCGGCGGCACGAAGATCGCGGCCGGCGTGGTCGACGAGGAAGGCAACATCCTCTCGACCCACAAGGTGCCGACCCCGGGCACACCCGAGGCCATCGTGGACGCCATCGCCTCCGCGGTGGAAGGCGCGCGCGCCGGGCACGAGATCGTCGGCGTGGGCATCGGTGCCGCCGGGTACGTCAACCGCCAGCGCTCCGAGGTCTACTTCGCACCCAACATCGACTGGCGCAACGAACCGCTCAAGGAGAAGGTCGAGGCCCGCGTCGGCCTCCCGGTCGTCGTGGAGAACGACGCCAACGCCGCCGCCTGGGGCGAGTACAAGTTCGGCGCGGGCAAGGGCCACCGCAACGTCATCTGCATCACGCTCGGCACCGGCCTCGGCGGCGGCATCATCATCGGCAACAAGCTGCGCCGCGGCCACTTCGGCGTAGCCGCCGAGTTCGGCCACATCCGCATGGTGCCGGACGGCCTGCTGTGCGGCTGCGGCTCGCAGGGCTGCTGGGAGCAGTACGCCTCCGGCCGCGCCCTCGTGCGGTACGCCAAGCAGCGCGCCAACGCCACCCCCGAGCGCGCCGAGGTGCTGCTCGCGCTCGGCGACGGCACCCCCGACGGCATCGAGGGCAAGCACATCTCGGTCGCCGCCCGGCAGGGCTGCCCCGTCGCTGTCGACTCCTACCGGGAGCTGGCCCGCTGGGCCGGTGCCGGGCTCGCCGACCTCGCCTCGCTCTTCGACCCGTCCGCCTTCATCGTCGGCGGCGGGCTCTCCGACGAGGGCGACCTGGTCCTCGACCCGATCCGCAAGTCCTACAAGCGGTGGCTGGTCGGCGGCAACTGGCGTCCGGTCGCCGACGTGATCGCCGCCCAGCTGGGCAACAAGGCCGGCCTGGTGGGCGCGGCCGACCTGGCCAGGGAACCCGACCCGATCATGTGACGGGCGCACCTCCGGCGCGGGGGTGCCGAGCGACGGGCGCGGGGCGGAGCCGATCTGCGGCTGCGCCCCGCGGGCGCGCGGGCCCCGCGGCGTCGGCGGACATCGTGGCGTCGGCGGACGTCGTGGCGTCGGCGGACGTCGTCCGAGGCCCGTCGACGCGTCGCCGGACGCGTCGCGCCGGCCGTGCGGTCCCGTAAATTGACGGCATGGCAACGTCGCTCCAACCGCTCCCCAACTCCCGCACCGAAGCCGACGGTTCCGCCGTCGTCCGGGTCCTCAGCTACAACATCCGCTCGATGCGCGACGACACCGACGCCCTCGCCCGCGTGATCGCCGCCTGCGCCCCGGACCTCGTCCTCCTCCAGGAGGCCCCCCGCCTCTTCCGCTGGCGCAAGAAGCTCACCCGGCTCGCCGCCGCGTCCGGACTGGTCCTCCTGTCCGGAGGCGGCACGGCCGCCGGTCCCGCGCTGCTGTGCTCGCTGCGCGCCACCGTCGAGCGCACCGAGGACGTGCTGCTCCCGCTCACCCCCGGCCGGCACCGCCGCGGCCTGGCCACCGCCGTCGTCCGGTTCGGCGCGGCCCGCGTCGGCGTGCTGAGCTGTCACCTCTCGCTGCACCCGGACGAGCGCCACGAGCAGGCGGGCCTGCTCCTCGACCGACTGGGCGCCCTCGGCGTGACACACGCGATCGCGGGCGGCGACCTGAACGAGCGCCCCGGCGGCCGCACCTTCCGGCGGCTCGGCGACGGACTGCGGGACTGCTGGACCGCCGAACCCTGGGGCCGCGAGTACACCTTCCCCGCCACCGGTCCGGACCGGCGCATCGACGCGGTCTTCGTCACGGAGGGCATCGAGGTCCTGGGCTGCGGCGTACCGCTCGGGCTGCCCGGGGTGGCCGAGGACGACCTGAGGGCGGCCACGGACCACCTGCCGGTCCTGACCGCCCTCCACGTACCCGCCGCCGCGACCTGACCCGCACGGCAGGGCCCGCACGGCAGGGCCCGCACGGCAGGGCCCGCACACCGGACCACCGCCCGTCGCCGCGCCCCGGCCCCGGGCCACGCGCCCGCGTGTCCTAGACCACCGCGCCCCGCCCCGGGTCGTCGTCGTCCTCGTCGCCCGTGCGCATCCGCATGACGAGGGTGGCGAAGCCGCCGAGGAAGCCGCCGATGCTCAGGGTCGCCAGCCACCACGTCATGTCCCAGCCGAGGACCACCGCGAGCAGAAGCAGCACCGGCCCCCCGAGCACGCCCAGCCACGCGAACTTCGCGGTGGTGTCGCCCTCCGGCAACGGCGGCGGCTCGGGCGGCACGAAGTGACCCTCGTCGTCCTCGCCGAGATCGCCGTCCGAGGGCTCGGCCAGGCTGTGGTCGCGCGGGCCGCCGACCCCGGGCGCGAACGCCACGGAGCCCCCGAGCGGCCGCTCCGCGGCCGGGGGGTCCGCGGCCGGCCGGTCCGAGGCCGGCCGGTCCGAGGCCGGCCGGTCGGACGCGGGCCGGTCCGACGCGGGAACCTCCCGCTCCGGCTCGTCGTCGTTGGTCTCCGGCTCCAGCAGCGCCAGGTCCTCCACCGACTTGAAGGGCTTCGCGCCCGGCGGGTCCGGCGGCTCGTCCCCGTACCCGGCGACGATCGCGGCCCAGGCGGCGGCCTCGTCGACGGGCACGCCCTGCCCCCCGGGGACGCGCTCCTGCGCGCGCTCCGGGTCCTCGCGGTGCTCCCGCTCCACGTCCCGCTCCTCGCGGTCCTCGCGGTCGGAGTCGTGCTCAGCCACCTGCGGCCGTCCCTTCCTTGCCGAGACCGGGCTCCGGCTCCCTGACGGAACCGGGCGCGAGCCGGCCGATGAAAGCGACGCTCTCCGCGAAGATCCGGTCCGCGTCGTGGTCCAACGTCGCCACGTGGTAGCTCTGTTCCAGCAGGACCTCCGTCACGTCCGTCGACGACACCCGGCCGAGGATGCGGGCCGAGTCGGCCGGCGGCACCACATGGTCCCGCGGGCTGCGCAGCAGCAGCAGCGGCTGGGTCACCTGCGGCAGATCGCCGTCGGCGAGACGGAAGAAGGTCCGCAGCGAGTGCGCCGCGTGCAGCGGCACCCGGTCGTACCCCAGCTCCGTGCCGAGCGGCTTGGCGATGTCGCTGGCGATGCCCTTCGTCGCGGGCAGCAGATGGCGCAGGACCGGAAGGGCGTGCTGGGCCACGCCGTGCATCCGGTTCGCCGGGTTGACGACGACGACACCCGACAGCGCGTCCCCGTGCTTGGCGGCGAGCCGCAGCGCCAGCGCGCCGCCCATGGACAGGCCCGCCACGAAGACCCGTGCGCAGCGCTCCCGCAGGGCGCGCAGCTCGCGGTCCACCTCCGCGTACCAGTCCTGCCAGCCCGTGACCTGGAGGTCCTGCCAGCGGGTGCCGTGCCCGGGCAGCAGGGGCAGAGCGACGGTCAGGTCCCGCGCCGCGAGGTACCTGGCCCAGGGGCGCAGCGACTGCGGGGAACCGGTGAAGCCGTGGCAGAGGAGGACGCCGACCTCCCCGCCCTCGTGGCGGAACGGCTCGGCTCCGGGCAGGACCGGCACGACTCGGTCTCCTGTCGTCAGGGGGCCGGCACAGCCGGCACGTCGGGCGGGACACACGGGTGGGACGCACACGGGTGCGATGCACGCCGAGGCGGTCCTTGCGGGTGCGGTACTCGTGGGTACTTCACCGTACGCGACCGCACTGACACCGACCAGGGCCGTCGGGGCCATTGACGGTGCCCCGGGTTAAGGTCTGACCCACAGACACAGGAGGCACTCGGTTGTTGTACGGCGCGATGAAGGTCACCGTCGGGGGTTCGCTGAAGCTCGCCTTCCGGCCCTGGGTGGAAGGCCTGGAGCACATCCCGGCCGACGGCCCCGCCATTCTGGCGAGCAACCACCTGTCGTTCTCCGACTCGTTCTTCCTGCCCGCCGTGCTCGACCGCAAGGTCACCTTCATCGCCAAGGCCGAGTACTTCAACACACCCGGGGTGAAGGGCCGGCTGACCGCCGCCTTCTTCAAGGGGGTGGGCCAGCTGCCCGTCGACCGCTCCGGCGCGCGCGGCGCGGGCGAGGCCGCGATCAAGAGCGGCATAGAGGTGCTGGAACGCGGCGAGCTGTTCGGCATCTACCCCGAGGGCACGCGCTCCCCGGACGGCCGGCTCTACCGGGGCAAGCCGGGCGGCCTCGCGCGCGTGGCCCTCGCCACCGGCGCGCCCGTGATCCCGGTCGCCATGATCGACACCGAGAAGATCCAGCCGCCCGGCAAGGTGATGCCGAAGCTGATGCGGCCCGGCATCCGCATCGGCGCGCCCCTGGACTTCACGCGCTACCAGGGCATGGAGCACGACCGCTTCGTCCTGCGCGCGGTGACCGACGAGGTCATGTACGAGATCATGAAGCTCTCCGGCCAGGAGTACGTCGACATGTACGCGACCGCCATGAAGCGGCAGCTCGCGGACGCGGCGAAGGCCGAGAAGGAGGCCGGCAGGGCGGCGAAGGCCGCGCTCGCCCAGGCCGAGAAGGAACAGACGGCCAAGGAGAAGGCCGCGGCCGAGCAGGACCGGTCCGACGACCGGTAGGCCGGACACCAGGACGTAGGGCCGGGGACGGGGGGACATGGCCAGGCGCGAGAGAGTCATGAGGATGTCGGTCGAGCAGCCGCTGTGGCGTGCGCTGGCCGGCTACCGCGTGCTCACCATGCTGTACGCGATCGGCTTCTTCGCCACCGCCTACTCGGGCTTCGTCCGACCCTGGCTCGCGGTCGCCTACTACGCCGTCCTCTTCGTCTGGACCCTGGCCACCCTCCCCAAGGTCTCGGGCGAGGCGAGCTGCACCAGGCGGTTCCTCGCCGCCGACCTCACCGTCGCCCTCACCGGCATCCTCCTCACCCCGCTCGCCGACGCGCCCGAGCGGGTCATGGACGGCGGCCCGACGCTGCCCTCCATATGGACCGCCGGTTCCGTCCTCGCGTTCGCCATCAAGGGCGGCTGGCGCTGGGCCGCCCTCGCCTCCACCCTCGTGGCCGTCGCCAACCTGGTCGAGCGGGGCAGCCCGGCCCGCGACACCGTCCACAACGTCATCCTCGTCTGGGTCGCCTCCATCGCCATCGGCTACGTCGTCGAGGTCGCCCGCGCCTCCGAGCGGACCCTCGCCCGCGCCCTGGAGATCGAGGCGGCGACCCGGGAGCGGGAGCGGCTCGCCCGGGACATCCACGACAGCGTGCTCCAGGTCCTCGCGATGGTGCAGCGGCGCGGCGCCGTCATCGGCGGCGAGGCGGCCGAGCTGGGCCGGATGGCCGGTGAGCAGGAGGTGGCGCTGCGCACGCTGGTCTCCGGCGGCCTGGTCCCCGTCTCCCGGCTGTCGGAGGACGCCGCCGAGGGCGCGGTCGTACGGGCCGTGGAGGAACCGGAGGGGGAGGGGCCGGGCGGCCCCGTCGACCTGCGCGCCCTGCTCGCCCCGTACGCCGGCTCCCGCGTGCACCTCGCCGAGCCGGGCGCGCCGGTCCTGCTCGCGCCCCCCGCGGCCCGGGAGCTTGCGGCCGCCGTCGGGGCCGCCCTGGACAACGTACGCAAGCACGTGGGCGAGGACGCGCGCGCCTGGATCCTGGTCGAGGACGAGCCCGACGAGGTGATCGTCACCGTCCGCGACGAAGGCCCCGGCATCCCCGAAGGACGGCTCGCCGAGGCCGAGGGAGAGGGGCGGCTCGGCGTGGCCCTGTCGATCCGGGGCCGGCTGCGCGATCTCGGCGGCACGGCCGAGCTGATCTCGGTGCCCGGGCAGGGCACCGAGGTCGAACTGAGGACACCGAAGGAAGCCGGCGACGCCGTCGCCCGGGGGAAGGCAGCGGACCGTGAGTGAACGACAGGGCCCGATCAGGGTCATGGTGGTCGACGACCACCCGATGTGGCGGGACGCCGTCGCCCGGGACCTGGCCGAGTCCGGCTTCGACGTGGTCGCCACCGCCGGCGACGGGGACCAGGCGGTGCGCCGGGCCCGGGCCGTCGCCCCCGACGTCCTCGTGCTCGACCTCAACCTGCCCGGGAAGCCCGGTGTCCAGGTCTGCAAGGAGGTCGTCGGCGCCGACCCGACGCTGCGCGTCCTGGTGCTCTCCGCGAGCGGGGAGCACGCCGACGTGCTGGAGGCGGTGAAGTCCGGCGCGACCGGGTACCTGCTGAAGTCGGCCTCGACCGAGGAACTGCAGGACGCGGTGCGCCGCACCGCCCTCGGCGATCCCGTCTTCACCCCGGGACTGGCCGGACTGGTCCTCGGTGAGTACCGCCGCCTCGCCTCCGAACCGGCCCCCGCCGCCGAGACCGGTGAACCCGGAGCGCCCCGGCTCACCGACCGCGAGACCGAGGTGCTGCGCCTGGTCGCCAAGGGCCTGAGCTACAAGCAGATCGCCGAACGCCTCGTCATCTCCCACCGCACCGTGCAGAACCACGTGCAGAACACCCTCGGCAAGCTCCAGCTGCACAACCGGGTGGAACTCGTGCGCTACGCGATCGAACGGGGTCTGGACGACGCGTGACCCCGCGCGGGACAGTGGCAGGGTCCTGAACCTCCCGCCGTGGCAAGGGAGTTACGCGATGAAGGTCGGAGTACTGACCGGAGGCGGCGACTGCCCCGGGCTCAACGCCGTCGTCCGGGCCATCGTCCGCAAGGGCGTCCAGGAGTACGGCTACGACTTCACCGGCTTCCGGGACGGCTGGCGCGGCCCCCTGGAGGGCGACACCGTCCGCCTCGACATCCCGGCCGTCCGCGGCATCCTGCCCCGCGGCGGCACCATCCTCGGCTCCTCGCGCACCAATCCGCTCCAGCACGAGCACGGCATCCGGCGCATCAAGGAGAACCTCGCGAAGCTCGGTGTCGAGGCGCTGATCACCATCGGCGGCGAGGACACCCTCGGCGTCGCCACCCGCCTGGCGGAAGAGTACGGCGTGCCCTGCGTCGGCGTCCCGAAGACGATCGACAACGACCTGTCCGCCACCGACTACACCTTCGGCTTCGACACGGCGGTCGGCATCGCCACCGAGGCCATCGACCGGCTGCACACCACCGCCGAGTCGCACATGCGCGTCCTGGTGGTCGAGGTCATGGGCCGGCACGCCGGCTGGATCGCGCTGCACTCCGGCCTGGCCGGCGGCGCCAACGTCATCCTCATCCCCGAGCAGCGCTTCGACACCGAGCAGGTCTGCGACTGGGTGACCTCCCGCTTCCGCGCCTCCTACGCCCCGATCGTGGTCGTCGCCGAGGGGGCGATGCCGCGCGACGGCGACATGGTGCTCAAGGACCAGTCGCTGGACTCCTACGGCCACGTCCGGCTGTCCGGCGTGGGCGAGTGGCTGGCGAAGGAGATCGAGAAACGCACCGGCAAGGAGGCCCGCACCACCGTCCTCGGCCACGTCCAGCGCGGAGGCACCCCCAGCGCGTTCGACCGCTGGCTCGCCACCCGCTTCGGCCTGCACGCCGTCGACTGCGTCCGGGACGGGGACTTCGGCAAGATGGTCGCCCTGCGCGGCACGGACATCGTCCGCGTCCCGATCGCCGAGGCCACGGCCCGGCTGAAGACCGTGGACCCGAAGCTGTACGCGGAGGTCGGGGTCTTCTTCGGCTGACCGGCTGACCGGCTGACCGGCTGACCGGCTGACCGGCTGACCGGCTGACCGGCGTGACCGGAGGGCGGGCGGCGGGCCCGGACCGTATATTCGGCCGGGAGCCCAGCAGAACGGGAGCGGTCGTGGAAATCCTCGCCTTCGGTGTCCAGGCCGACGAGCAGCCCCTGATCGAGCAGGCCTTCCGCGGCCGCGAGGACGTCCGCTGCCTCGACGTCTTCCTCAACGAGGACACCGCCCCCATCGCGGCCGGCCACGAGATCGTCTCCACGTCCGTCAACGCCGACCTCGGCGCGGACGTCCTGGAGATCCTCGCGGCCGGCGGCACCCGGATGGTGGCCCAGCGCTCCACCGGCTTCAACAACATCGACCTCGACACCGCCGGGCGCCTCGGCATGACCATCGCCCGGGTCTCGTACTACTCCCCGTACTCGGTGGCCGAGTTCGCCTGGACCCTCGCCATGGCCGTCAACCGCAGGATCGTGCGGGCCTCCACCCGCACCCGCGACTTCGACTTCCGGCTGAACGGCCTGATGGGCCGGGACATGCACGGCCGCACCGCCGGAGTCCTCGGCACCGGCAAGATCGGCGAGGCCTTCGCCCGTATCGCCCACGGCTTCGGCATGCGGCTGCTCGGCTGGGACGTGGCCGAGAACCCCGCCTGCACGGCGCTCGGCATGCGCTACGTCGCCAAGGACGAGCTGCTCGCCGAGTCCGACCTGGTCACCCTGCACGTCCCGCTGATGCCCCAGACCCGGCACCTGATCGACGCGGCCGCCCTGAAGACGATGCGCGACGACGCGATCCTGCTCAACTCCAGCCGCGGCGGCCTCGTCGACACCGCCGCCCTGGTGACCGAGCTGCGCGCGGGCCGCTTCACCGGCGTCGGCCTGGACGTGTACGAGGCGGAGGCGGGCCTGTTCTTCCTCGACAAGTCCCTGGAGGCCATCGCCGACGACACCCTGGCCCGCCTCGTCACCTTCCCGAACGTGCTGGTCACCTCGCACCAGGCGTACTACACCGAGGACGCCGTCGGCCAGATCGTCGACGCCACGGTGAGGAACGTGCTCGACTACCGGGCCGGCCGCCGCAGCGAGAACGTGCTGGTGCCGCGCAGCTGACCGACCAGCTCCCGCACGATCGCCGCGCCGTCCAGTGTCAGCACCGACTCCGGGTGGAACTGGACCCCGGCGAAGCCCGGCCCGCGCAGGGCGTGCACCTCGCCGCCCGCCCCACGGCTCACCTCCACGCCGTGCGCGGCCAGCTCCGCGGCACTCCCGTCGTCGCAGCGCGCGGTGAAGCTGTTGTAGAAGCCGACGGTCTCGGGCCGTCCGAACAGGTCGATCTCCGTCTGCGCCCCCTGGTACGGCACCTCCTTGCGGACGATGTCCAGTCCCAGCTCCGCGGCGATCAGCTCGTGCCCGAGGCAGACGCCGAGGACGCCGTGCCGGTTCTCCCGGAGCGCGTCGGCGGTCAGTGCGCGCAGGAAGCGCATCCTCGGTTCGGCGGGGTCGGACGGATCACCGGGGCCGGGCCCCAGCACCACCGGGCCCTCGTGCCCGAGCACCGCCTCGCGCAGGCCCTCCTCGTCGTACCGCCGCACGCTCACCGCGAGCCCCGACGAGCGCAGCACGTGCGCCAGCATCGCCGTGAAGGTGTCCTCCGCGTCGACGACCAGGGCGTGCCCCTCCAGCGCGCCCGACGGCTCCTGCATCCGCAGCCAGAACGGGGCGAGGGAGGCGCGTCGCCCGTCCAGCGCCGCCCGGACGCGCGGGTCGTCGGCCAGCTTCGGCCGCTCGGCCTCCGCACGCGGCCGGGCAGGGCCCACGCCCAGCGCGGCCAGCACCCCGGCCGCCTTGGCGTGGGTCTCCGCGACCTCGCCCGCCGGGTCCGAGCCCCGCACCAGCGTCGCGCCGACCGGCACCCGCAGCCGTCCGGCGGCGTCGATGTCGGCGGTGCGGATGAGGATGGGGGAGTCGAGCGTCTGGGCGCCGCCGGAGTCCCGGCCCAGCAGGGCCAGCGCCCCCGCGTAGTAGCCGCGCGCCACACCGTCCCGCCCGAGGGGCTCGTACCGCTCGATGACCCGGCAGGCGTTCTGCACCGGCGAGCCGGTGACCGTCGCCGCGAACATGGTCTCCTTCAGCACCTCCCGCACGTCCAGCGAGGAACGGCCGCGCAGCTCGTACTCGGTGTGCGCGAGGTGCGCCATCTCCTTGAGCCGCGGGCCGACGACGACGCCGCCCATGTCGCCGACGGTGCACATCATCTTGAGCTCCTCGTCGACCACCATCGACAGCTCCTCGATCTCCTTGCCGTCGGCGAGGAAGTCCAGCAGGTGCTCGGGGGTGGGCCCGCCGGAGGGGTAGCGGTAGGTCCCGCTGATCGGGTTCATGACGACCGTGCCCGCCCGTCTCCCCCCGCCACCCTCGACCGTGGGCGCTGCGCGCCCGCCCCTTCCACCGGACATCCGCACGTGCACCTCGGGGCTGGCCCCGACCAGCGTCCGGTCCCCGGTGTGCACCACGAACGTCCAGTACGCGCCCCGCTCGCCCTCCAGCAGCCGCCGGAACAGCGCCAGCGCGTCCGCCCGCCCGAACCCCGGGACGCGGCCCTCGTACGTCCGGCGGATCACGAAGTTGGCGCCCTGGCCCGCCCCGATCTCCTCGTCCAGCACCCTCCCCACGATCCGCGCGTACTCCTCGTCGCCGACGTCGAAGCCGCCGTTCTCGACGCGGACCTCGTGCGCCGGAAGCCGGTCCAGGGCCTCGGCGAGGGGAATGCCGTACCGCTCCTCGGGAGTCAGCACCAGCAGCGGTGTGCCGTCGTCGCGGACGTCGAAGCCGCGCTCGCGGATCTGCCGGAAGGGAACGAGCGCCAGCCCCTCGTCGGGCAGATCGGCGAGTCTGTCGTGCTCCGTCACCGGGCCGAGCAGCACCTCCACGGTGTCCTGGTCGAGGCCCGGGGTGCGCCGGCGGAGCAGGGCGAAGGGGCGGGAGTCGGTCAGCAGGGCGTCGAGCGGTGTCATGGGTCCGTTTCCTTCTCGGTCTGGGAGAGAGGAACGGTCCCCGGTCGCGGAAACGCCGAAGGCCGCCCCTCGGGCGGCCTTCGCGAAGTCTTACGTCACGCGCAGTCAGCGGGCCGCCGGATGAGCGGTCCACCACCAGTTCTGGATCGAGTGCGCGAACATGCCGCAGACCCTACTCCATCCCCGCGCGGCGCCGCGGCACATCCCCGTATCCGGGGCGCCGCGGCGCCGGTGCCGACGTCAGACGATCATGTTGTACGTGTTCCAGCCGCCGCCGACCCGGGCGCGGGCCTTGAACGGCGCGGAGGCGCTGCCGGTGCCCTGGTAGAACCAGAGCACGCCGTCCTTGCCCCGAGCGATCAGGTCGGGCGTCCCGTCGCGGTCAAGGTCGCTGGGGCCGCTCAGCACGTCGTAGGCGGACCAGCCGCCGCCGACCCTGCTCATGGCCTCGAAGGGCTTCGCGGCGGCGCCGGTGCCCTGGTAGAGCCAGAGCACCCCGCTCTTGTCCCGGGCGATCAGGTCGGCCCTGCCGTCACCGGTGAGGTCGCCGGTGTCGGCCAGCGCGTTGAAGGCGGACCAGCCGCCGCCGATCCGGGACCGGCTCCCGAAGGGCTTGGCGGTGTCGCCCGTGCCCTGGTAGAGCCAGAGGACCCCGCTCTTGTCGCGGGCGATCAGGTCGGCCCTGCCGTCCCCGTCGAGGTCCCGGGCGCCGGTGAGGGTGTCGTAGACCGACCAGCCGCCGCCGACCCGGGCGCGGGACCCGAAGGGCTTCGCCGGGCTGCCGGTGCCCTTGTAGTACCAGAGCACCCCGCTCTTGTCGCGGGCCACCATGTCGCCGGTGCCGTCCGCGCGCAGCGCCGTCAGGGTCGTCACCGCGTTGTAGTCGTTCCAGCCGCCGCCGACGCGGAAGCGGCCGAAGAACGGGGTGGCGGCGTCTCCGGTGCCCTGGTACTGCCACAGCACGCCCGAGGCGTCCCGCCCGAGGATGTTGTAGCGGTCGGTGCCCGCGTCGGGCGCGGTGCCCTTGACCAGCTGGACGTCGGCCGTGCGCACGTAGCCGATGCGGTGGTTGAAACGGATCGGGTAGTACGTCGTGTCGCCCACGACCACGACACGCGAGCCGGTGCCCGAGCCGTCGATGGTGCCGCTGTTGTAGTACGAGCCCTTCACGGCGCCGCCGGCCAGGGCGTACTTCTGCCCGCTCAGGACGCCGTACTTGCTCAGGGACTCGTTGTTCTTGGTCTGCACCGGCACGCCCGTGCCCGCGTACGCGCTGTCCTCGGGGTAGGCGCGGCCGTACACCGGGACGGAGCTCGACCCGGCCTTGGCCGTGACCACGTCCGGGGTGCCGGCGGCGGTGGCGAACTGGCCGCCCCGGTTGTAGAACCAGGCCTTCTTGCCGCCGTACCAGATAGCCGTCCAGTCCTGCCGCGCCTCGGCGACCACGAACTCACCACCGGCCAGGACCTTGTTGCCCCAGTTCCAGCCCTCGCTCCAGGTCTGGCTGCCCAGGTACGGGTCGGTGAGCGTGGCCGAGGAGGTGGACGGCGAGGAGTACAGGTAGGTGAAGTTCGCCGGCTGCCCGGGGACGGAGGCTCCGTTGTTGGTGATCTTCGGCTGGTTCGCCGTGGTGAACGGCGGCACCACGCGGACCACCTGACCGGCCTTGTACGGGCCGCCCGGCCCCTCGGCGCCGGTGGGGGCGCCCAGCAGGCCCATGTAGTGGTTCCAGTCCCAGAACGGGCCCGGGTCCCAGTGCTGGGTCTTCACGTTCGCGTCCAGGACGCCCGGCACCTCGTCGTGGCCGATGATGTGCTCGCGGTCCAGCGGGATGCCGTACTTTCCGGCCAGGTACTTCACCAGCGCCGCCGAGGACTCGTACTGCGGCTCGGTGTACCAGCTGCCGTCCTTGATGGCGTACCCCTCGTGCTCGATGCCGATCGAGTGCATGTTGAGGGTCTTGTTGGCCGCGTGCCAGGCCTCGTTCTTGTTCTCGACGAGCTGGGTGACCAGACCGTCGGACGCCCGGATCAGGTAGTGGGCGCTGGCGTACGACAGGGAGTTCTGGAAAACGCCCAGGGCGCTGCTGTAACTGCCCTCGGTGTCGTGGATCACGATCGAGGTGATCTCGTTGCCCGCCACCGGGCGGTTCGCCACGTTGTAGTTGCCCCAGTCGTCGATGCCGCCGTTCTGCTTGTAGGCGGCGGGACGGAAGTCGCAGCTGAGGCCCGAGGGGCAGTCGGGGGCCGGAGCGGCGGTGGCGGCGGCCAGGTCCAGGTCCGCGGTGCGGTCCGGCCGCACGGCCGGGTCGGCCGGCAGGGTGAGGGACTGGCCGTCGGCGGTGACGCGCCGCTCACCGGTCCTGATCGACTCGTACACGCGTTGCGCGAACTGCCGCGCGCCCTTGGCGTCCGTCGACTGGCCGGCCCGGGCGACCGCCGGATACCAGGCGCCGGGGTCCTCGGGCAGCGTGCCGGTGGCGTCCCGCTGGTACTCGGCGAGCAGTGCGGCGCCCGCCCGGATGCTCTCCCCGGGGTCGCTGCGCACCTGCTCGGGCGAGGCGTCGATGAGCCCGGCCGCCTCGTCCAGGGTGTGCAGCCGCGGGTCGTCGGTGTCGACGGCCTTCTCGTCGAGGCTCGCCAGCGCCTCCTCGGCGTCGAAGTTCTTCTCGACGGCCGGGTCGCCGCTGCGGTTCATGTGCTCGAGCCGGTGCTCGCGCTCGTCGGCGGCGCCCGCCTCGAGGCTCTCCGGGTCGACGTCGGTGAGCCCCATGACGTTGTAGGCGCCGGTGGTGCTCGGCAGCCCGTCGTGGTCCTCCCAGCGCGTCTGCCGGTACGAGACGGCCATCAGCACGCTCTGCGGCACGTCGAACTCCTCGGCGGCCTGGGCGAACCGGGCCTGGAGCGGGAGGTCCGCGGTGGCGCCGGTGCCGTCCGAGCCGAGGAGGCCCGGCGCGGCCAGGGCCAGGGTGCCGGCCGTGGTGGCGGCGGCCACGAGCGAGGCGACACCGTAGACGAGCAGTCTCTTCTTCTTGCGGTCTCTGCGATGATCCGCGCTCAAGTCCCACCCCTGGTATGCGCTCGGTCTGTATGCGAGATGTCCGTGATTCAAATTTCAAAGGCGCGTGAGGTTACCAACCGCTGTCCCGCGGTCCGCGCGGGGGTGGCGTCTCACCTGTCGAGCCGTGCGAAAACCGCTGGACGGGACCCCGTAGGGTTGAGGGGTGACCGTGAACGCTAAGACCAGCCCGAGCGCTGGCAACACCTGGCGAGACCTGCCCGCGGCGCAGCAGCCCGAGTACCCCGACACCGAGGCTCTGCGCGCAGTGATCGCGGACCTCGAGTCGTATCCGCCGCTCGTCTTCGCGGGCGAGTGCGACCAGCTGCGCGCCCGGTTGGCGGCCGTCGCCAAGGGAGAGGCGTTCCTCCTCCAGGGCGGCGACTGCGCCGAGGCCTTCGACGCGGTGTCCGCGGACCACATCCGCAACAAGCTGAAGACGCTGCTCCAGATGGGCGCCGTCCTGACGTACGCCGCGTCCGTGCCCGTGGTGAAGGTCGGCCGGATCGCCGGCCAGTACTCGAAGCCGCGCTCCAAGCCGACCGAGACCCGCGACGGCGTGACGCTGCCGACCTACCGGGGCGACTCCGTCAACGGCTTCGACTTCACCGAGGCGGCCCGGATCCCGGACCCCGAGCGGCTCAAGCGCATGTACCACGCGTCGGCGTCCACGCTGAACCTGGTGCGCGCCTTCACCACCGGTGGGTACGCCGACCTGCGCCAGGTGCACGCCTGGAACCAGGACTTCGTGAAGTCCTCCCCCTCCGGCCAGCGCTACGAGCAGCTCGCCCGGGAGATCGACAACGCGCTGAACTTCATGCGGGCCTGCGGCACCGACCCGGAGGAGTTCAAGACCGTCGAGTTCTTCTCCTCGCACGAGGCGCTGCTGCTCGACTACGAGTCGGCGCTGACGCGGATCGACTCGCGCACCGGGCAGCTGTACGACGTCTCCGCGCACATGGTGTGGATCGGCGAGCGCACCCGGCAGCTGGACCACGCGCACATCGAGTTCGCCTCGCGCATCCGCAACCCGATCGGCATCAAGCTCGGCCCCTCCACCACGGCCGAGGAGGCGCTGCAGTACATCGAGCGCCTCGACCCCGAGCGCGAGCCGGGCCGGCTGACCTTCATCGTCCGCATGGGCGCGGACAAGATCCGCGACAAGCTCCCCGAGCTGGTCGAGAAGGTCACCGCCTCCGGCGCGACCGTCGCCTGGATCACCGACCCGATGCACGGCAACACCTACGAGGCGGCCTCGGGTCACAAGACCCGCCGCTTCGACGACGTGCTCGACGAGGTCAAGGGCTTCTTCGAGGTGCACAAGAGCCTGGGCACCCACCCGGGCGGCATCCACGTGGAGCTGACCGGCGACGACGTCACCGAGTGCGTGGGCGGCGGCGACGAAATCTTCGTCGACGACCTGCACCAGCGCTACGAGACCGCCTGCGACCCGCGCCTGAACCGCAGCCAGTCGCTCGACCTGGCGTTCCTGGTGGCGGAGATGTACCGGGACCAGTGACGGTGCGCCCCTCGCAGGGGCGGGTGAATGGGGCGCGGGTCACACACGATCCGCGCCCCCTCCACTTTTGTCGATCTTGCGTGATGGGTAAGGTTAGGTTTGCCTCACCGATCAGCGGGCCTTCCGGTCTTCGGCGGTACGGCACGACCTTGTACCCGCTCGGGAGGTGAACCGCGTGTTCGTCTGCAGCTGCTTCGGAGTCACCGAGGAACAGGTGAAGGGCCACGCGGAAGCCGGCGCCTGCACGCCCCGGCAGATCGCCTCCGCCTGCAAGGCGGGCACCGACTGCGGCGGCTGCGTGCGCCGCATCCAGGCACTCCTCGGCCGTGGCGCCTGCCCCCGCCGGGAGCTGGCCGACCAGGGCGGACCGGTCCTCGCGGAGCTTCCCGAAGCCGCCTAGGACGTGCCCCGGGAGCCCTCGGCCCTCAGAGCGAGCCCGGCCCCGACGGGTCCGGCTGCGTCTGCTCGATGACCGTCGACAGGTAGAGCGACTCGCCCAGCTTCTCGATCAGGTCCAGCTGGGTCTCCAGGTAGTCGATGTGGTGCTCCTCGTCGGCGAGGATGGCCTCGAAGACGTTGGCCGACGTGATGTCGTTCTTGGCCCGCATCACCTCGACGCCCCGGCGCAGCCGGTCGATGGCCTCGATCTCGATCTCCCGGTCGGCCTGGAACATCTCGGTGACCGTCTGGCCGACCCGCACGTGGAACAGCCGCTGGTAGTTCGGCAGGCCGTCCAGGAGCAGGATGCGGTCGGTGAGCACCTCGGCGTGACGCATCTCGTCGAAGGACTCCGCGCGCGTGTACTTCGCGAGCTTGGTCCAGCCCTTGTGGTCCTGCAGCTTCGCGTGCAGGAAGTACTGGTTGATCGCCGTGAGCTCGGCGGTCAGCTGCTCATTGAGGAACTCGATGACCTCGGGGTCGCCCTGCATCGCTTGACGCTCCTTCGAACGGGAACCGGCCTGTTGCGCCGCATGATTGCACCGCCCGGGAAGATCGTCCAGTAAGTCTCGACTTAGTAAGTAAGTACAGGCTTAGTCCATATCGCGTTACTTTGCCCGAATGTAAGAGGGGTGGGTCAGGGGCATCGGTCCGGGTCTGTCAGGATGGAGGCATGGGTCAGCCGGTGGGAAACGAATCGGGAGAAGGCGGTTCGCAAGGAGCGCAGCGGTTCGAGCTCCCGCCGGGACAGCGGCTCCAGCGTGGCTGGCCGGTCACCCACTACGGTCCGGTGCCCAAGTTCCGCCCCGAACGCTGGGAGTTCCGGGTCTTCGGCGCCACCGCCGACGGCGACAAGCGCGGCTGGACCCACGAGGAGTTCACCGCCCTGCCGTACACCACGGTCGTCGCCGACCTGCACTGCGTCACGAAGTTCAGCATGCTCGGCGCCGAGTGGGGCGGTGTCCCGGCCGCCACCATCCTGGACCTCGCCCCGCCCGCGCCCGCCGTCACCCACGTCATGGTGTGGGCGGAGTACGGGTTCAGCTCCAACCTCCGGCTGTCCGACTTCGCCGCCGAGGGCACCCTCTTCGCCACCCACAAGGACGGCGAGCTGCTCACCGCCGAGCACGGCTTCCCGCTGCGGCTGGTCGTCCCGCATCTGTACGCCTGGAAGGGCCCGAAGTGGGTCCGGGGCATCGAGTACATGACCGCCGACCGCCGCGGTTTCTGGGAGGAGCGGGGCTACCACAACATCGGCGACCCGTGGCGGGAGCAGCGCTACTCCTACCAGGAGGAACCCGGGGACGGCCCCGACCTCTGACCGCTGGGCGGCCTCCCGCGGCGGTCAGCCGTCGCGCAGCTTCTTCAGCCGCTCCACGTCCGCCGCGTGGCCCTCCTTGCCGCCCGGCGTCTCGATGACCAGCGGCACCCCCTCGGTCGCGGGGTGGGTCATCAGCGCCCGGAACGGGTCCTCGCCTATGTGGCCGGCGCCGATGTTCTCGTGCCGGTCCTTGTGGGCGCCGGCCACGTCCTTGGAGTCGTTGGCGTGGATCAGCCTCAGCCGGCCCTCGCCGACCGTGTCCACCAGCAGGTCCAGGGTCTGGTGCATGCCCGCCGGGCCGGTCAGGTCGTGCCCGGCCGCGAAGACGTGACAGGTGTCCAGGCACACGCCGAGCCTCGGGTGGGCGTCCAGCGCCTCGAAGTAGGGCCCGAAGTCCCAGGTCCGTGAGCACAGGGAGGCGCCCTGGCCGGCGGTCGACTCCAGCAGCAGGTACGGGTCGTCGTCGTGGGTCAGCTCGTCGAGCAGCGGCAGCAGGTACTCCCGCACCTGCTTCAGCGCCACCGACCGGTCCCGGCCGCCCGTCGCGCTGCCGGTGTGCACGACCACGCCGAGCGCGCCGATCGCCCGCCCGCGCCGCAGCGAGTGGCGCAGCGAGTCCACGGACCGCTCCACCGTCGCCTCGGTGTGCGAACCGAAGTTGATCAGGTACGGCGCGTGCACGTACGCGGGGATCGACTCCGCCGCACAGGTCTCCCGGAACGCCTCGTCCTGCTTCGGGTTGCCCGCCGGCGTGGCCCAGCCGCGCGGATTGGCGACGAAGACCTGCACGGCCTCGGCCTTCAGCTCACGGGCGTAGGACAGGCCCACGGAGTGCAGGCCCCCGGCCACGGGGACGTGACCGCCGACGGGGTTGCGGACGGGCGCGGGGGAGAGGGCGGACTGTTGACTGTTCACCCGTTCAGGGTGTCACGCCTGGCCGCCGCTCCGGACCGCGAGAGCCGTCACCTGATGGTGATCCTGATGGTGGAGCCCTTGGGGGCCGTGTCCCCGCCGTCCACGGACTGGTCCTTCACGGTGTCGCCGAACAGCCCGAGCAGACCCCGGTCCTCGTCCACCTCGAAGCCGGCCTCCCCGAGCTTCCGCTTGGCGTCGTCGACGCTGTCCCCGACCACGTCCGGCACCTCGATCATCTCGGGTCCCTTGGACACCGTGAGCGTCACCGTGTCGCCCTCGGCCGCCCGGCTGCCCGGGTCCGGCGTCTGCCGGGCGACCTGGCCCCGGTCGTACTCGGAGTGCACCTGCGCGGAGGCGACCTTCACCTTCAGACCGGCCTCGGTCAGCTCCGCCTTCGCGTCGGCCAGGTCGTCACCGGTGACGTCCGGGAGGTCGATGGGGCTGCCCTTGCTGACGACCAGGGCGACCGCCGAGCCGGCCCGCACGGTGGTGCCGGTGGCCGGCTCGGTGGAGACCACGAAGCCCTTGGGGGTGTCCTCGCTGAACTCCCGGGTCACCATGCCCGGCTCCAGTCCCTCGTCCTTCAGCAGGGTCCGCGCGCGGTCCAGCCGGTAGCCCGCGATGTCCGGCAGCTTCACGGTGTCGGGGCCGTCGGAGATCGTGAACGACACCGAGTCGTTCTTGCGGATGCGGGCGCCCGCGCCGGGGTCCGTGCTGATGACCTTCCCGCGCTCCACCGTGTCGCTGTAGGCGTGCCGGACCTTGCCGACGTCCAGGCCGGAGTCCTCCAGCCGGTCCCGGGCCTCGGCCTCGCTCTTGGACAGCAGCGCCGGCACCTTGGTGAACTGGCCGGAGTTGATGTACCAGACGCCCGTGCCGACCCCGAGGACCAGCAGGACGGCGACGACGATCGCGAGCGGGCCGCGCCGCAGCTCCGGGCGCCGGCGCCGGGGCGGCGGCGATGGGGGAGCGGTCAGCCGGCTGGTGCGGTCGATGCCGTCCGCGGGGAACGCGTGGGCCCGGTCGCCGCCCCCGTCCTCGTCGACGGGCAGCGGGCGCACCGGGGAGGTCAGGGCGCGCGGGATCACGCTCGTGCGGTCCTCGGCGTTGTCGTGCTCGCCGCCGATCGCCTGCGGCGGCACCGCGTCCAGCTGCTCAGCGCTCAGCGCCGCGCGTGCGACGCGCGCCTGCGCGAGCAGGGTCACGGCGTCGTGCGGACGGATCTCGGGGTTGCGGGCGGTGGCCGTCGCGACCAGCTCGTCCAGCTCGTACGCCATCTCCGGGACGGCGGCCGACGGCGGCGGGACGTCCTCGTGGAGGTGCTTGTAGAGGATCTGGGCCGGGGAGTCGCCCTCGTGGGGCTTGCCGCCGGTCAGCATCTCGTACAGGACGACACCGCAGGCGTACACGTCGACCCTCGGGTCGGCGGTGCCGTGCTCGATCTGCTCCGGCGCGAGGTAGGACACGGTGCCGAGGACGGACCCGGTGGTGTGCGTCACCGTGTCCACGGCCCGGACCAGCCCGAAGTCGGCGACCTTGACCCGGCCGTCGTCCCCTATCAGCACGTTCTCCGGCTTCATGTCGCGGTGCACGAACCCGGCCCGGTGCGCGGCGCCGAGCGCGGCCAGCACCGGCTCCAGGATGTCCAGCGCGGCCCGCGGCCGGAGCGCCCCGCGCTCGCGCAGCACGTCGCGCAGGGTGCAGCCGGCGATGTACTCCATCGCCAGGTAGACGTACGCCCCCTCGGCACCCTGGTCGAAGACCTGCACCACGTTGGGGTGGTCGAGCCGGGCGACGGACTTCGCCTCCCGGATGAAGCGCTCCACGAAGGTGGCGTCGGTCGCGAGCGTCGGGTGCATCACCTTCAGCGCGAGCACGCGGTCCAGGCGGGTGTCCACGGCCCGGTAGACCGTGGCCATCCCGCCGACCGCGATCCGCGCCTCGACGCGGTACCGGCCGTCGAGCAGCTGCCCGACGAGGGGGTCCTGAAGGGTCGTGTCCACGCAGGTGAGTGTACGAGCCACCACGGACACCCCGTGTCGCCGTCGGCGATCGGGAGCGGTACTGCAGCGCACCTGTGACGTACCCCACCGGAGCGGCGGACCCGCGTGCCGGTGCTCAGAAAGCGGGCCGCTCCGGGTCCAGCGCCGCCATGCCCTCCGTGGGGGAGGACGCCTCGGCGAAACGCCGCCGGGGGATCCGTCCCGCCCGCCGGGCCAACCGCCCCGCCTCGACCGCGGCCCGCATGGCGCCGGCCATCAGCACCGGCTCCTGCGCCCGCGTGACCGCCGACGCGAGCATCACCCCCGCGCACCCCAGTTCCATCGCGAGCGCCACGTCGGACGCCGTACCGGCCCCCGCGTCCAGGATCACCGGCACGCGCGCGTGCTCCACGATCAGCTCGAAGTTGTGCGGGTTGCGGATACCGAGCCCGGACCCGATCGGCGAGCCCAACGGCATGATCGCCGCACAGCCGACGTCCTCCAGCTTCCGCGCCAGGACCGGGTCGTCGTTCGTGTACGGCAGCACCGTGAACCCGTCGTCGACCAGCGTCTCCGCCGCGTCCAGCAGCTCGATCGGGTCCGGCAGCAGGGTGCGCTCGTCGGCGATGACCTCCAGTTTGACCAGGTCCGTGCCGAGCGCCTCGCGCGCCAGCCGGGCGGTGAGGACGGCCTCCCCGGCGGTGAAGCAGCCGGCCGTGTTCGGCAGCACCCGGATGCCGAGCCGCTCCAGCACGGACAGCACGGATCCGTGCACCGAGGCGTCCACCCGCCGCATCGCGACGGTCGTCAGCTCCGTGCCGGAGGCCAGGAGAGCCCGCTCCAGCACATCGAGGCTGGGCGCCCCGCCCGTGCCCATGATCAGGCGGGACGCGTACGCCGTACCGCCGAGGACGAAGGGATCGTCGGCCATGGTCAGCCTCCTTGGACAGCGGTGAGGACCTCGACGCGGTCGCCGTCGGCCAGGGCGGTGGCGGACCACCGCGCGCGCGGGACGACGGTCTCGTTCAGGGCGGCGGCGATTCCGGACGGCGCCGCGGTGAGCGTGCCCACCAGGGCGTCCAGGGCCGTGCCGGGAGCCACCTCGCGCGGCTCGCCGTTGACGGAGATGTTCATGCGGGCTGCTCCGAGAGTGCGGGAGCGGCGCTGAAACGCCGCGGGGTGAAGGGCCGGGCCTCGGGCGGCAGCTCCCCGGTGGTCAGGACGTGCGCCATGGCGTCACCGGTCACGGGGGTGAGCAGGACGCCGTTGCGGTAGTGCCCGGTGGCCAGCAGCAGCCCCTCCAGGCCGGTCGGGCCCAGCAGCGGGGCGTTGTCCGGGGACCCCGGGCGCAGGCCTGCGCGGGTCTCCGTCAGGGGCAGCTCGGTGATGCCGGGGACCAGCTCGTGGGCGTCGCGCAGCAGCTCGTAGACGCCGCCCGCGGTCACCGTCGTGTCCCAGCCCAGCTCCTCGCTGGTGGCGCCGACGACCAGCTCGCCGCTCTCCCGGGGCACCAGGTAGAGCGGGTTGCCGCGCACCACGGCGCGGACCGTCCGGTTCAGCAGGGGCCCGTGCGCCGCCGGCATCGCCAGCCGCAGCACCTGCCCCTTCACGGGCCGCACCGGCGGCAGCACGTCGTCCGGGACCCCGGCGAGCCGCCCGCTCAGGCTGCCCCCGGCCAGCACCACCTGCCCGGCCTCCAGCACCGTCCCGTCGGCCGTGACCACCCCCGTGGCCCGCTCCCCGCGCCCGATGGCGAGCCGCTCGGCCCACACCCGGTGGAACACCACGCCCGCGCCCTCGCAGGCGGCCAGGAGCGCGGCGGCCAGCCGCCGGGGGTCGATCTGGTGGTCGCCGTCCACCCGGAGCCCGCCGCGCACGCCCGGCGCGAGCATCGGTTCCAGGCGGCGGCACTCGCGCCCCGACAGCCACTCGGCCTCCAGCCCCGAGCGCTGCTGGAGCGCGTGCAGTTCCCGCAGGTGGGCGCGGTCGTCGGCGTCCAGCGCGACGGCGAGGGTGCCGCAGCGGCGGTAGCCGAGGTCGTGGCCCGTGCGGTCGGCGAGCTCGGCGGCGAACTCGGGGTAGCGGCGGGCCGAGGCGAGGTTCAGGGCGAGCAGGGTCTGCTCGCCGTAGTGAAGTTCCGTGACGGCGGCCAGCATCCCGGCCGCCACCTGGGCGGCCCCGCCGCCCGGCTCCGGGTCGACGAGGGCCGTGGCCAGCCCGCGCTGCGCGGCCCGCCAGGCCGTGACCAGGCCGATGATCCCGCCGCCGACGACCAGGACGTCGGATGCACGGGACGACGTGTGTGACGGAGACGACATGGGCGTCCAGCCCCTCCCTTCGCCGGCATGACCCGGATCAGGTTCGTACGGTCGGAGGCCGCCAGCCTCCCTCTCAGCCCGGTGCGTCCGGGCTCCCGCGAGTGCCTTACGTTGGCCACCCTAGCCCGCGGCCCAGCACACGTGTAAGGGAGCCCGTGCCCATGGCGCGTTCACTCGACGGTCTCGTCCTCGCCCCGGTCGCCGACCAGGCGCCCGGCCAGGTGGGCACCCGCACCCGGTTCGGCTACCACGAGCGGGACGGCGCCGTGTGGGCCGAGTACGCGGGCGGCGACGTGGTCCTCGGTCGCCTGGTGGGCACCCGGGAGGGCGACCGGCTCGACTTCCGGTACGTGCAGCTCGGGACCGACGGCGGCACGTCCTCGGGCCACTGCGTCTCGACCGTCGTCGAGCTGCCCGACGGCCGGGTGCGCCTGGAGGAGACCTGGGAGTGGGAGTCGCGGCCGGGCAGCGGGACGAGCGTTGTGGAGCAGGTCACTCCGCACGAGCACTGACTGACAGAACGTCAGGTGTCTAAGGTGATCAGGTGAGCGAGCAGACGCAGGAGCAGACCCGGGAACGGGCGGCGGACACGGAGCGCCGTGTGGTCGTCGTGGGCGCGGGCATGGCGGGCGTGCAGACCGCCGTCGCCCTGCGGGAGCAGGGTTTCACCGGCACCGTGACCCTGATCGGAGCCGAGCCGCACCAGCCGTACGACCGGCCCCCGCTGTCCAAGGCCGTCCTGCTCGGCACCGCCGAGGGCTCCGCCTTCGACGTCGACTTCGAGGCACTCGACATCACCCTGCGGCTCGGCTGCGAGGCCCTGGGCGTCCGTCCCGGCGCCCACCTCCTGGACACCTCCGCCGGACCCGTGCCCTACGACGCCCTGGTCCTCGCGACCGGAGCCGAACCGGTCCGGCTCCCCGGCGCCGAGGGCGTGCCCGGCGTGCACCTGCTGCGCACCCTGGACGACGCCGAACGGCTGCGCCCGGTGCTGGCCCGGCAGCACGACATCGTGGTCGTCGGCGCCGGCTGGATCGGCGCCGAGTTCGCCACCGCCGCGCGGGAGGCGGGCTGCGCGGTGACCGTCGTGGAGGCCGCCGACCGGCCCCTCGCCGGCGCGCTGCCCGCCGAGGTCGCCGCGCCGATGGCCGCCTGGTACGCCGAAGCCGGCGCCGTGCTGCGCACGCACGCGCGCGTGGAGCGCGTCGAGCCCGCCGCGGACGGGGGGACGGGGCACGTGGTCCTCGACGACGGCTCCCGGCTGCCCGCCGGCGCGGTCGTCGTCGGCATCGGCGCCCGGCCCGCCACCGCGTGGCTCGCCGGCTCGGGGATCGACCTCGGCGAACACGGCGACGTGCCGGCCGACGACCGCCTGCGCACCTCCGCACCGGACGTCTACGCGGTCGGCGACTGCGCGTCCTTCCCCTCCGCCCGCTACGGGGAGCGGCTGCTGGTGCACCACTGGGACAACGCCCTCCAGGGCCCGCGCACGGTCGCCGCCGCCATCGTCGGCGCCCCCGCCGACGAGGCCCCCGAGGCCTACGACCCCGTGCCGTACTTCTGGTCCGAGCAGTTCGGCCGCTTCGTCCAGTACGCCGGCCACCACACGGCCGCCGACGCCACCCTCTGGCGCGGTGACCCCGCGGGGCCCGCCTGGTCGGTCTGCTGGCTGCGCGAGGACCGCCTGGTCGCCCTGCTGGCGGTCGGCCGTCCCCGGGACCTGGCGCAGGGCAGACGCCTGATCCAGGCGGGCACGAGGATGGACCCGCGGCTGCTGACCGACCCGGCGAGACCGCTCAAGGCGGCGACGGCCTAGCCCTTCCGTATCTTTCCGAGGCCTTCCGCCCCCGGCCCGGATGCCGTGACGGACGGGTCCGGTTTCCCACTGTCAGTGCCGGATGGCAGGCTTGTGGGCGTGACCGAGATTGACGCAAAGACCGACGCGCTCGTGCCTGCCTGGCTCACCGTCCCCGACATCGCCGAGATGCTCGGCGTCGAGGTGACCCGCGTACGCCAGCTGATCAGGGAAGGCCAGCTCATCGCCGTCCGCCGCGGCGAGAACCGCGCGCTGCACGTCCCGGCGGCCTTCATCGACGAGGACAAGGTGGTCAAGGGCCTGGTCGGGACCCTGACGCTGCTGCGGGACGACGGCTTCACGGCCGAGGAGATGCTGGAGTGGCTCTTCACGCCGGACCCGTCCCTGCCCGGCACCCCCGCCCAGGCGCTGAGCGAGAACCGCGGCACGGAGGTGAAGCGCCGCGCCCAGGCGCTCGCCGTCTGACCTGACCCGTCCTCGCGCCCGGCACCCGGGTGCGGTACGGTCCGGCCCGCTGCCCCGACCGGGGGCGGCGGCGCCGCCTTCCGCGTGCCTGCGGCCCTCGCCGGTGCCCGACCCTCGGTGCCGGGCTGTACCGGCCCCGGGCCGCCGGCCGTGTCCGCCCGAGGGGCCGGACGGGGTGACGAGACACCCGCACCGTGGGGCCGCCGAGGCCCGTCAACCGAGGCCGTGCGCCCGCTCGCGGGCCCACGCCACCGACCTGGGGGAACCCGCATGCCCGCACCAGACGCCAGCACCGCCCGCGCCCGGCTCGCCGACGCCCGGCTCTACCTCTGCACGGACGCCCGCCGCGGACAGGGCGACCTGCCCGAGTTCCTGGACGCGGTGCTGGCCGGCGGCGTCGACATCGTGCAGTTGCGCGACAAGGGCATGGAGGCGGCCGAGGAACTGGAGCACCTCGAGGTCTTCGCCGACGCCTGCGCCCGCCACGGCAAGCTCCTCGCGGTCAACGACCGGGCGGACGTCGCCCACGCCGCCCGCGCCGACGTGCTGCACCTCGGCCAGGGCGACCTCCCGGTGCCCGCCGCCCGCGCGATCCTCGGTGACGACGTCCTCGTCGGCCGTTCCACCCACGCCGACTCCGAGGCCGCCGCTGCCGCCGTCCAGGACGGCGTGGACTACTTCTGCACCGGCCCGTGCTGGCCGACCCCCACCAAGCCCGGCCGGCACGCGCCCGGCCTCGACCTGGTGCGGTACACGGCGTCCCTGGGCACCGACCGCCCCTGGTTCGCCATCGGCGGCATCGACCTGGGCAATCTCGACGAGGTCCTGGAGGCCGGTGCCCGGCGCGTCGTCGTGGTCCGCGCGATCACCGGCGCCGACGACCCGGGCGCGGCGGCGGCCGACTTCGCGAAGCGGCTGCGCCAGGCGTAGCGAGACGGATGCGCCAGGTCGTAGCCGGAGGCATGTGTCCAAAGGATGGACAACAAATCGACAATGCGGACAAATCTCCCGCATCCGGTTGGGTGACCGCCGCCCCCTGACTAACCTGCCCGTATGGCCCTCGGAACCGCATCCACCAGGACGGATCGCGCACGCACCGTGCGCGACATCCTGGCCACCGGCAAGACGACCTGCTCGTTCGAGTTCTCGGCACCGAAGACGCCCAAGGGCGAGAAGAACCTGTGGAGCGCGCTGCGGCGGGTGGAGGCGGTCGCCCCGGACTTCGTCTCCGTGACCTACGGCGCCGGCGGTTCCACGCGCGCCGGCACGGTCAGGGAGACCCAGCAGATCGTCGCCGACACGACGCTGACCCCGGTCGCCCACCTCACCGCGGTCGACCACTCCATCGCCGAGCTGCGCAACATCATCGGCCAGTACGCCGACGCCGGGATCCGCAACATGCTGGCCGTGCGCGGCGATCCGCCCGGGGACCCCATGGGCGACTGGATCGCGCACCCCGAGGGCCTGACCTACGCCGCCGAACTCGTCGAACTCATCAAGGAGTCGGGCGACTTCTGCGTCGGCGTCGCCGCCTTCCCGGAGATGCACCCGCGCTCCGCCGACTGGGACACGGACGTCGCGCGCTTCGTCGACAAGTGCCGGGCCGGCGCCGACTACGCGATCACGCAGATGTTCTTCCAGCCGGAGTCCTACCTGCGCCTGCGCGACCGGGTCACCGCGGCCGGCTGCGAGACCCCGGTCATCCCCGAGGTGATGCCGGTGACCAGTGTGAAGATGCTGGAGAGGTTGCCGAAGCTCAGCAACGCCTCGTTCCCGGCCGAGCTGGAAGAGCGGATCCTCACAGCCAAGGACGATCCGGCCGCTGTACGCTCCATCGGTATCGAGTTCGCCACGGAGTTCTGCGCGCGGCTGCTGGCCGAGGGTGTGCCCGGACTGCACTTCATCACGCTGAACAACTCCACGGCGACCCTGGAAATCTACGAGAACCTGGGCCTGCACCACTCACCGCGGGCCTAGACCGGCCGCACATACTTGCGACACACTGCGTAGCGGCCACTGGGAGAGGGGCGTACATGGGCTGGGCGGTCCTCTACATCGCGTTCGGCATCGTCGCACTGTGGCTGCTCGGCGAGGTGCTGCTGCAGTACAAGGCGCGGCTGCGCTGGCGGCTGCTCGCCTTCGGCGGCTTCCTCGGTGTCGTGGCCGGTGTGCTGATGTCGAACGTCATCGTCATCGGGCTGGGCGCGGCCGCCTTCGCGGTCGGCCAGACCTACGTCACGCTGTCGTTCCGCCGCGGTTTCGAGGCCGGGTGGGCGGTCAACGCCCCGGCGGGCCTCGCCGCCCGGCGCGGCCGTCCCGAACGGGGCCGCCAGGAGCCGACGTTGGAGGTCTCCGGCCTCGAAGCGGCCGGGAGCGGCCCGGACGGCCGGGACGCCTACGACGACGGACTCGCGCAGGCCCAGGGGCCGGGCCAGGGCGGCCTCCCCTACGGCCACGACGACTACGACCGCGACGACGTCTTCACCCCGGCCCGCCCCGTCGACCCCACGGCCGCCGAGACCACCGCCGTCTACGAGCCGCAGCCCATGCCGGACGACACGGGGTCCTACGGCGTGTACGCCGACACCGGCTACGGCCACGACCAGCAGGCACCGGCCGCCCAGGGCGCCGACCAGGCCTACGCCTACGACTACTCCGGCTACGGCCAGCAGGGCTACGGGTACGACACCGGCGGTCAGCAGCAGTACGCCGCCTACTCCGACCCGTACATCGGCACCCACACCTACGGCGGGGCCTCCTACGACACGGGCGGTTACGACACGGCGGGCGGCCAGCAGTACGGCCAGCAGGGCTACGGGCAGGACCCGTACGCCACCGGAACGCCCGGCGGTTACGGCGGGGAGACCCCCGCCGGCGGCGTCTGGGTGCCGCAGCAGCGCAGCACCGACGACCCCTACGGCGGTGAACTCCCGCCCGAGCAGACCTACCCGCACCAGGGCAACGGTCAGACGCAGGGCCAGGGCTACGACGAGCAGTACCGCTACTGACCGCCTCCGGTCCGCCCGGTGACCGGCCCTGGGCCGCTCACCGGGAGCCCTGGAACGCCGGTCCCTCCACGACGAGTCCGGCGACCAGCGCGCCCGACATGCCCGCGTGCGGGAGACCCCCACCGGGATGCGACCAGCCCCCGACCGTGAACAGTCCCCGCGTGCGCGTGCCGTTCGCCGGGTGCAGCAGACGTCCCTCCGACCCCGCCAGCGCCGGCACCGGGACCGCGCCGTCGGCCACGCCGGTGGCCGCCGCGACCCCGGCCGGGGTGCGCACCTCGTGCCACAGCAGACGGTCGCGCAGGCCGGGCACCGCCCGCTCGGCGACATCGATCAGCCGCTCGGCCTGAAGGCCGAAGACCTCTGTCGCCGCCCAGTCGGAGTCGCTGCCCAGGGCGGGCACCACCGCGGTGAGCGTGAGAGCCTCGTGCTCCGCGTCCGGGACCAGGGCCGCGTCGTCGGGCCGGAGCACCGTCACCGTCGGCCGCGCGGCCATGCCGGGCGTCGCCCCGAACAGGCAGTCCAACTCGGCCGCGCGGTCCGGGGAATGCACCACCGTCCGGTGCGCCGCCCCCTCCGGACGGCCGCCCCGCAGCGCCAGCAGCACCGTCAGCCGGCTCGCCGCACCGCGCTGCGGCGCCACCTCGCCGTCACCCCGCACCTCCGCGTCCCCGCAGAGGCGGTCGAGCACGTCCGGCGCCACCCCGGCGACCACGAACTCGGCCTCGTGCACGGCACCGTCGGCCAGCTCCACGCCGGCCGCCCGGCCGTCCTTCACGACGACCCCCGCGACCTCGGCCTCGAAGCGGAACTCGACCCGGCGGGCCAGGCACCGCTCGTACACCGCCCGCGCCAGCTCCCGCAGACCGCCGCCGCGCACGTACCACGTCCCGAAGGCGTACTCCATGTACGGCAGTACCGCGGCGTTCGCCGGGGCGGTACGGGGGTCGAGGCCGTACGCCAGCGCGTGGCTCTCCAGGAGGGCGGCGAGCCGCGGGTCGCGCAGCTCCCAGGCGCCGACCTCGGCGAGGGTGCCGGCCCGGCGGGTGCGCAGCAGGCGCCTGTGCGGGACCGCCGGATAGGGCTCACGCGCGGCCAGCACCTCCCAGTTCGGCCACAGGGGCTCCTCCAGGAGGGGGCGGCGGGTGCGGTCCCAGGTCTCCCGCGCCCGCACCAGGAAGTCGCCCCAGCGCTGCCCGGTGTCCTCACCGAGCGCCGCGTCCAGGGCGGCGACCACGCCGGCCCGCGAGGCGTTCGGCAGCGAGAGCTCCGTGCCGTCCGCGAACACGTGTCGTGACGAGGGGTCGACCTGGACCAGCTCGACACAGGACTCCAGCGGCTCCTTGCCGGTCTTGACGAACAGATCGCGCCAGACCGCCGGCAACGGCAGCAGACCGGGACCGGTGTCGAAGGAGAACCCGTCCCGCTCGAAACGGCGCAGGGCCCCGCCGTACGTCGTCGTCCGCTCGTACACCACCACCCGGTGGCCCGCGACGGCCAGCCGGGCGGCGGCCGCCATCGCGCCCATCCCGGCGCCGATCACCGCAATCCGTGCCATGCCAGGGACTTTATCCGCCGCCGACCGTCCCGCTCCAGGGGAGGGCACCCCGTCCACCTGCGGGAACGGCCGGCGGCGGACCGGAGCCTGAGTACCGGGACGGGCGCGCGCGTGACCGGTCGACGGCATGCCGCCGTGGGCCGGGGTGCGCACCCCTGAGTACGGCTACCTAGTCCGTCAGATGAGTACGCGCGCGGATGGGCCCCGACCTGCGAGAACGAGAGAGTGGAGGCACGGAGAGGGGCACGGCCGAGGACCGGCGACACGGGGCGCCGGAACGGAGCCGGGCCCACGATCCGCTCCTTCCGTCGGCCGTGGCCGGCGGGAGCGAGGCACGGGGGAGCCCGCGGGCACGACCTGGGACGGTCGTACCGCCGGGGGACGTACGGGGGAGAAGGCGCCGGTCCGACGGTGGCCCGCGGGGGACGCGGCCACCACGGACCGGCGTTCTTCGTGCGCGGGCGCGGCCCGGTGCCTCAGGGGCGGCCGCTCACGCGCCCCTGGAGCAGCCGGGACAGGGCCGCGTGCACGTCGTCGAGGGAGCGCTCGGGCTGGAACGACTTCCAGTCCAGCGCGGCCACCAGCACCATGCCGACCAGCGCGGCGGCGGTCAGCGGCACGTCGATCTCCTCGCTGAACTCACCGCTCGCCACGCCCTCGCGCAGCACCCCCTCCACCACCGCGACGGCCTCCTGCCGCACCACCAGCAGCGTCGACTGCCAGGCCCGGTTGGTACGCCACAGCTCGGCCACGTAGAGCTGGGTGAAGGCCGGGTAGCGGTCGATGAAGGCGAGCCCCGCGCGGATCATCGCGTCCAGGGCGTCCACCCGGCCGCGACCCTCGCGCGCCGCCTGCTCCGCGGCCTCGCGCAGCGACGCGGTGAGGAGCCCGACACCATGGCGCAGCAGCTCCTCGAAGAGGACGGACTTGCTGGCGAAGTTGTAGTAGACCGTGCCCTTCGCGACCCCCGCGCGTTCGGCGATCTCGTCCACCGTGGTGGCGGAGAAGCCCTGCTCGGCGATGAGGGTCACGGCCGCCTCGTAGAGCTTCTGCCGGGTGGCCTCGCGCCGGCTGCTGCCCGGCGAGGTGGCGCTGCTGCTTTCCATGGTCCCGATTGTCACAGCACCGCCCTCGGGGGCGTCACCGCAGGGCCCGGGGCGTTCACAGGGTCAGCTCCGGGTGCAGCCGGTCGAGCGTCCACACCTGCCGGCGGCGGGCCGACAGCGCGGTCAGCGCGAGCGCCGCCGCGGTGAACGCGGCGAGCACCACGCACGCGTGCCACACCGGTTCCAGCCCGCCGCCCGTGATGAGCCTCCTGAGGGCCTCGACGACGTGGCTCATCGGCAGGAAGGGGTGGATCGCGTTGAAGAAGCCCGGACTGGTCTGGACGGGGTACGTGCCGCCCGCGGACGTCAGCTGGAGCATCAGCAGCGCGAGCACCAGGATGCGGCCCGCCGCCCCGAAGCGGGCGTTCAGCCACTGCACGATCGCCGCGAAGCACGCCGTCACCAGGAACAGGAAGCCCACCGTCCCGGCGGCCCGCACCATCTGCAGGCCGACCGCCCAGTGCAGCACCGCCATCAGGGCCGTCGTCTGCAGGACCCCGAGCGCCACCACCGGCAGCCAGCCCGCCAGCGCGATCCGCCGGGCCGACGCCCCCGCGGCGAGCGCCCGCCGGTTCATCGGCGGGACCAGCATGTACGCCACCATGGCGCCCACCCACAGGGACAGCGGAATGAAGTACGGGGCGAAACCGGTGCCGTAGTTCGGTGCCTGGTGCAGGGACTCGGAGGCGAGCCGGACCGGGTCCGCCATCACGGCGGTGCGCCGGTCGCGCTCGCCCTCGTCGTAGTCGGGGATCTTCTCGGCGCCGTCGTGCAGCCCGCCGGCGAGCTTCCCGGAACCGTCGACGAGCTTGTACATGCCGCCGTTCAGGTCGTCGGCGCCGATCCGGAGCGCGCCCACCCCCTCGTCCAGGTTCTTCGCGCCGGTCCTGGCCGTGCCGAGACCCTTGTGGATCTTCTTGGCACCGGCGGCGACCTTTCCGGCGCCCGTGTTGAGGTCGTTGACCTTCTTGACGGCGTCGTCGAGGTCCTCGGAGAGGTTCGGTGCCCGTTCGGCGAGAGCCTGCGCCTGCTTCTGGAGGTCGGCCAGGTGCCCGTCGAGCGTCTTCAGCTGTTCCTCGTGGTCGGTGACCAGGCCGCTGACGTCGTCGGCGACGGTCGCCACGGTCGCCGCGGCGTCCCGGGCCTTCTCCAGGTCCGGGCAGGCCGCGTCGGGCAGCGCGGGGTCCGCACACCGCGTCCGGTACACCGCGGCCAGCGCGTCGGACTCCGCGCGGGCGTCCTTCGCCGCCGCGGGGGCCTCGTCCACCAGGGCGTCCAGGTCCTCGCGGATCGTGCCGGAGGAGTCGGCGACGAACTGGGCCGTCTCGCCGATGGTCCGCTCGTTGTCCTCCAGGAAGGGCCCCACCCGTCCGGCGGCGTCGTTGACCCGGTCGGCGAGCTTCTGGGTGCCGTCCGCGACCTGCCGCGAACCCTTCTCCAGGTCACCGGCCCCGGTGTCGAGCTTCCGCAGGCCCTTGGACAGCCTGCCGCTGCCGTCCTCGGCGTCCTTGAGGCCGTCGGCCAGGTCCTTGGAGCCCTTCTCCGCCTTCCCGATGCCGCCCTCCAGCTCGTCGGCGCCCTTGGCCGCCTCCACGGTCTCGCCGTGGATGTCGGAGAAGGAGATGAAGATCCGGTCCAGGAACGACCGCGACGCCTTGCCGGACGCCGCCTCGCGCACCTCGCCGAACACGGTCCGCGAGATCTGCCCGACGATGTAGTTGTTCGCGTCGTTCGTGCGCACCCGCAGCGCGCCGGTCTCCGGCGAGTCGCCCCCGCTGGAGGCGATGCGGCGGCTGAGGTCCGCGGGCATGGTCAGCGACAGGTAGTACGTGCCGTTCTCGACGCCGCGTCGGGCCTCGGCGGCGCTCACCTCGTGCCAGTCGAAGACCTCGCTCTCGCGCAGCCCTTCGGTGATGTCGTCGCCCGCCGTGAGCCTCTCGCCGTGCGAGGTCGCCCCCCGGTCGTCGTTCACCAACGCCACGGGAATGCGGTCCAGACGCCCGTACGGGTCCCAGAACGACCACAGGTACAGGGCGCCGTAGAGCAGCGGCAGCAACAGCAGCGCGACCAGGGCGGCCCGCGGCAGGCGCCCGCGCCCGAAGCGCCTGAGCTCAAGGGCGGCCAGTCTCGGCGAGCGCATCGGCGGCCTCCTCCGTCCCGTCCTCGGCGTCCTTGCCGCGCCGTGCGCCGGTGGCCGCCCGGGTGTCCGAACCGTCGTCCGTCCCGTCGTCCGCAGGGCCCTCCCCGGGGGCCGCCTCGGGCTCCGGGATCGTGGGCTCCGGGTTCGCGGGCCCGGGGTCCTCGTGCTCCGGGTCCTCGTGCTCCGGGTCCTCGGGCCGGGTGGAGACGGTCACCGCTCCCTCGGGCGGCTCGCCGCACACCGCCAGGACGGTCGTGCCGGACGCGGCGACCGAGGCGAGCAGGGACCAGGTCTCGGCCCGCTCGGCGGCCGACAGCTTGAGATCGGCGTCGTCGACCCCGAGCAACCGGGGGCGGCCGATCATCGCCAGCGCGACCGACAGCCGCAGCGCCTCCGTGCGCTCCAGATCCCGTACGGCGGTCCGCGGTCCCTTGGGCAGCGTCCCCGGGTCCAGTCCGGCCGCGGTCAACGCCTCGTCGACCCGCAGCCGCTCCCGCGCCGTCCGCTCCCCGCGCGGGCGCAGCAGGCCGCGCACCGAGTCGCCGAAACGGCGCTGAAGCAGCGCACGCTCCCGCAGGTGCTCGGCGACGGTCAGGGCCGGGTCGAGGTCCGTGACGCCCGGCACGTGGGCCAGGGCGCTGACCCGGCGCAGGGCGGACATCCGCCGGGGCAGTCGCAGGCCGCCCACGGTCGCCGTCCCCTCCGTCGGCCGCATCCGGCCCGTCAGCGCGAGCAGCAGGCAGGTGCGGCCCGAGCCCGACGGTCCCGCCACCGCGATGAGCGCGCCGGGCTCCGCGTCGACGCGGACCCCCCGGAACGCCCAACCGCGCGGCCCCCTGAGTCCGAAGCCGCGGGCCGTCACCGCGAGCCCGAGCGGACCGTCCACGCCGCCTCACCCCTCGACCCCTTCCGGACCGGCGTCCGGGAGAGTGTTTTTGAACTGACTGGTCAGTGCAAAAGCTAACCCGAACCTACGATCGAGGCAAAAGCCCTGGTCAGAACGGATTGTCAGTGGCATACCTCACGATGGGCACATACGGCACCTCTCACAGGGCGTGCCGTCACGAAGACGACAGGAGGATCGTCATGGCCCACTCGTCCGCAGCCGCCGCCCGGCGCCGCGCAGCCGGCCCTGCACCCTCACTGACCGGTCCGGCGAGCGACGTGCACCCCGTGCTGCGCCGGACGACCGCCCCGCCCGCCGCCCTCGACCTGCTCGCGCAGGCACGGGCCGGTCTGGAGGAGGCCACCGTCCTCGAAACACCGAACGAGCGCTACGCGACGGCCCATCTCGCCGCCCTGCGCACCGCCGCCGCGGTGCTCGCCGCACGGGGCCGCCCGGAGACCACCCCGCGGGCCCGGGCCCGCATCCGCAGCGCCTGGGAGGTGCTCCCCGAGATCGCGCCCGAGCTCTCCGACTGGAGCGCGCTGTTCGCCTCGGGAGCCGGGCGCCGGGCCCGGGCGGAGGCGGGCATCCAGGGCGCGGCGGGCAGCCGGGACGCCGACGACCTGATACGCGACGTGGCGATGTTCCTGCGCCTGGTGGAGCGGATGCTGGTCCTCCAGCCGGTCCTCCCGCAGCCCCGGCCCGACGCGGGGTAGCGCCGGGGAGGCGTGCGGTGGGCGTCCTTGGGGTGCCGGGTGAGCGGCCGAGGGAGCGCCGGGCGACCGGATGCGGGGCGCGGGACGGGCGGGCGTGGGGCGGTGGCACGGGGTGATCGGTCGGCGCACCGGAGGCAATAGGGTGGGAGGAGCCTGAAGCCTGCCCCTTCCCGCACCGGGCCGGGGCGGCAGCCCGTTCGCTCCGCCCGTGCCCGAGGCGGTGCCGCGCCGAGGAGTCAACTGCCGTGTCGGACCCGATGCGCCCGCCCGTCTCCCCCCACCGCCCGCCCACGGCGTCGCCGCGCTCCGAGCCCGCACGTTCCCGCGCCGCCCTGCGCACCGCCGTGGTCTGGGACGTCCTCCAGGACGCCCTCGACCGCCGGGTCAAGGCCACGGGACGCCAGGCGCTGGACGTCCTGGACACCGGTGGCGGCAGCGGCAACTTCGCGGTGCCGGTGGCCCGCCTCGGCCACCGCGTCACCGTCGTCGACCCGAGCCCCAACGCCCTGTTCGCGCTGGAGCGCCGGGCCGCCGAGGCCGACGTCGCCGACCGGGTGCGGGGCGTCCAGGGGGACGCCCACGGCCTCTTCGACGTGGCCGAGCGCGGCGGCTACGACGTGGTGCTGTGCCACGGCGTCCTGGAGTACGTGGACGACCCCGCCGAGGGCGTCCGCAACGCCGTCGCCGCCCTGCGCCCCGAGGGCGTCCTCAGCCTGCTCGCCGCGGGGCTGGGCGGTGCCGTGCTCGCGCGCGCCCTCGCCGGGCACTTCGCGGAGGCCCGGCAGGCCCTCGGCGACCCGAACGGCCGCTGGGGCTCGGGTGACCCCGTGCCCCGCCGGTTCACCGCCGAACAGCTCACCGGACTGGTCGAGGCCGCGGGGCTGCGGATCGGCGCCGTGCACGGCGTGCGGGTCTTCGCCGACCTCGTCCCCGGGGTGCTGGTGGACACCGAGCCCGGTGCCATGGACGCCCTGCTGAAGCTGGAGGCCGCGGCGGCCGAACTCGCCGCCTTCCATTCTGTGGCCACACAGCTGCATGTGCTCGGTGAGACCCGAGGGACTCAGGAGACCTGAGCAACCCCGTGGGGTAAGCCGCTGATCAGGGCCGCGACTGCAGATGGAGTACGCCACAGGCCCCCCGAACGGGGGCCAGTCGCCGTATGATCGAGGGAGACCACCCGGCATGACGGGTCGGCCGCTGGGGAATGCAGACTTCAGCGAGCCGGCACGGCCATGACGGAGACCGGTTGGCCAATTGGCGTAATGGGGCGGGTTTCACGGGGGCGAATCCCTGCCTATCCTGAAGGGACCCCCCGGGTCGCCCCGGCGACTGCACGATGAGGAGGACTCCGTGCCGCTCTCGGAGCACGAGCAGCGCATGCTCGAGCAGATGGAGCGAGCGCTGTACGCCGAAGATCCCAAGTTCGCGACAGCGCTCGAGGGAAGCGGGCTGCGTACGTACACCCGGCGACGGGTCTACCAGGCGGTCGCGGGCTTCCTCGTAGGTATTGCGCTCCTCATGGCCGGTATGGTCGCCCAGCAGGTCTGGCTCAGCGTGGTGGGTTTCCTCGTCATGCTGGGCTGCGCGGTCCTCGCCGTGACCGGCTGGCGCAAGGCACCGAAGCCGGGCGAGCAGCCCGCCGCCGGTGCCGGACCACAGACACGCCGTCAGGGGCGCCAAAAACGCTCCATGATGGACCGCATCGACGAGCGCTGGCAGCGCCGCCGGGACGAGCAGCAGGGCGGCCAGTAGCTCCAGCCGTCCGTTCACCAGGACATCCGTGTGAGGGGGTGGGCCACCGATCGGTGGCCCACCCCCTCACACGTGTCCGTGAAGTGCCCGGGGCGCCTCCGCACCGGCTCGACGAGGCGAGGGCCGCGCCGCAGCGCGCCCCCGCTCCGTCGGGGCCCGCCCGGCGCTCCACCGCGCCGCACGGGCCGCCGCCTCAGCCCTGCTGCCCCCGCGCCCTGCGCAGCGTCGGCCGGGCCGCCGCGACCCGCCGTTTCGAGGCCGCCCACCACGCCGACGCCGCCCAGACCACCCGCACGGTCGAACGCGGGGCGAACCGTGCGCGCAGCCGAGTGCCCCGGCCGACCCCGGCCCGCAGGCCGGCCTCCGCCCGGCGCACATCCTCCGCGAGGCCCGCCGTCGGGCGCGGGCGCGGCGCGTAGAGAGCCTGCTCCACGGCGTCCGCCACCCGGTGCACCGACGCCGCGGCCGCCGGATCGAGCTGTCCGAGCCGGACGATGCGGGCCGCCGCCCTGCGCGGGGTCTGCGACTCCTGCGGCAGGATCCCGACGTCCCACGCGGTGTCGGTCAGCTCCTGCCAGACCGCCAGGGTGTGCGGCCCCGCGTCCGCCTCACCGCGGCCGTGCGCCCCCAGCCGCGCCGAGCGGGTGCGCAACCGCCACAGCATCGGTGCGAGCGGGGCCAGCAGCACCGCGAGCCCGGCCAGCACCCAGGCCAGCACCGCGTACCACTTCGGTCCGTTCCCGCCCGAGACCGGCGCCGCCGCCGCGGACTCGCTCGCGCAGGCCTCCAGCTTCTTGTCCTGGGCCGAGCAGGACTCGCTCACCGACGGCGCCGCCGACGGCTCCGTCTCCGCGTTCCGGGACGGCAGGGCGGGGTCCGGCACCGAGCTGTCCGGCGTGTCCGTCAGGGTGTACGAGGGAGTCGAGCCCCGGGTCGGCGTGGGCTCGAAGCGGGTCCAGCCCACGCCCTCGAAGTACACCTCGGGCCAGGCGTGCGCGTCCCGCAGTCCCACCGAGACCGAGCCGTCCGCCTGCGGGGAGCCCGGGGCGAAGCCGACCGCGACCCTGGCCGGAATGCCCAGGGACCGGGCCATCGCGGCCATGGCGAAGGAGAAGTGGACGCAGAAGCCCTGCTTGTCCCTCAGGAAGCGGGCTATCGCCTCCGAACCGCTGCCGACCTTGACCTGGGTGTCGTACTCGAAACCGCCGTTGACCGCGAAGTACTCCTGGAGCTTGACCGCCTGCTCGTAGGGGTTCACCGCGTCGGCCGTCACCTCCCGGGCGGTCCGGGAGACCACCTCGGGCAAGGAGTCCGGCAGCTCGGTGTACTCCCGCGTCAGCGCTCCCGGCGGTCGCGGCGCCGCGGCGAGCTGCTCCGCCGTCGGCTGCACGTTCAGGCCCCGCACCTCGTACGTCAACCCGCGTGTGTTCTGGCCGTGGTCGCCGACCAGCGTCATACCGACGGGCTCGTAGCGCCAGTTGCCGGCGACCCGGACGCCGCTCGGCGGGTACGGCATCGGCAGCCAGTCCTGCGCGTACCAGTCCGCGGCCGAGATGGTGGCCCGGGTCTCCGTCCGCTCGATGCCGGGGCCGAGGCCGACCGGCGTCGGGAAGGAACCCTCCGGTACGCCGGTGATGTGCCGCTTGGACGGCTTCCACGTGGTCCCATCGAAGTCGTCCAGGGACACGATGCGCAGGTACAGGTTGGCTATGTCGTTCGAGTCGGTGTCGACACGGAGGACCTGCCGGTTCTCGTCCACGTTGAGACTGTCGCGCAGGGAGACCAGAGGGTTCACCGCGGAGATCGTGCCCCCGCCGCCGGTGCCGTCACCGGCCCCCGTCCCGGCGCTGTCCAGCAGACCGCCGTCCATCGCGGGCAGCGCGAGCGGCACCACCAGCGCGATGCCCAGCGCGAAGGCGCCGATGCGCCGCCCCGTGCGGACCGGCGCCACCGCGCCTCTCGGCTCCCCGCCCGGTGTACGCGGCGCGCCGCCGAAGACCCGGCCCCACTGCGCGAGCCGGTCGCGCCCCTCGGCCAGCAGCAGCATCAGATAGCCGGCCGCCGCGACCAGGAACCACAACCAGTCCGTGCCGCCCTCGGACAGCCCCGCGGCCACCGAGTACAGCGCGAGCAGCGGCAGGCCCGCCGGGGCGGCGCTGCGGAAGGTCACCGCGAGGGTGTCCACCAGCAGCCCGATCACCAGGACACCGCCGACCAGCATCAGCCGGATGCCGTCCGACTCCAGCGGCGCCGGGATCGCGTACCGGGCGATGTCGTCGCCGCCCTGGCGCAGCAGGTCGGCGAAGCGCTGGAAGGCCTGCGGGCCGGGCAGCAGCCCGGCGAGCGCCTGCTGCCGGGCGAAGACCAGCGTCAGGAGCAGCAAAGTGACCAGGGCCTGCGCGGCGACGGTCAGCGGCCGGGCCAGCGGCACCCGGCGCGCCGCCGCACCCACCCCGGACTGGACGGCCAGGAGGAACGCGGCCTGAAGGATCCAGGTGGCCGGATCGACCAGCGGCAGCATCGCGCACGCCGTCATCAGGGTGGCCGCCCACGCGCACAGGGCCAACCGGGCCCGCCCGCTCATCGCGCACCCTCCCCGCCGCCGGGCGTCCCGGGACCGCTGCGCCCCGGACGTCCCCGTCCCCGCTGCCGGTCGGGCCCGCCGGGCCCCGTGTACCGCGCCGGCCCGTTCATCCCGTGCCCTCCCCGCCGCTCGCCGCCATGAGGCCGCTGCGCTCGCGGTCCGCCAGGCGCCACACTTCCTCCAGGGGGGCGCCCCGGGGGACGCCCACGGCGGTCCAGCCCGCCTCGCGCAACATCCGCAGCCGCTCCCCGCCCCCGTCCGGCGGGCCGGGGACCGGGGCCGGTTCCCCCGCCCAGACCCCGCCGTCCAGCACGAAGGCGACGGCACCACCGCTGCGGTGCCGCATCCTGGCGGCCACCGCGGCCTGCTCCTCGTCCAGATCACCGAAGAACGCCACCAGGAGCCCCTCGTTCCCGCCCCGCAGCACGTCGTAGGCGCGGGACAGGCCCGTGCCGTCGGAGTGGTCGATCACGGCGAGGGTGTCCATCATCAGCCCGGCCGCGTCCGCCGTGCCCTGGCTCGCGCCCGCGAAGCCGTCCGCGCCCTCGCCGGGCACCGAGTCACCGGTGTCCGTGAGCAACCGGACGGAGAAGCCCCGCTCCAGCATGTGCACCAGGACGGAGGCCGCGCCCGACACCGCCCATTCGAAGGCGGAGTCGGGGCCCGCGCCGTCGTAGGCCAGGCCCCGGGTGTCCAGGAGCACCGTGCAGCGGGCCCGCTGGGGCTGCTCCTCGCGGCGCACCATCAGCTCGCCGTAGCGCGCGGTGGAGCGCCAGTGCACGCGGCGCAGGTCGTCGCCGTGGCGGTACCCGCGCGGGATCACGTCGTCGTCGCCCGCCAGCGCGAGCGAGCGCTGCCGGCCCTCGCCGTACCCCCTCGCCTCCCCGCTCAGCCGCACCGGCGGCAACGCCTCCACCCGCGGGACGACGGTCAGGGTGTCGTACGTGGAGAAGGAGCGGGTCAGCTCGCACAGGCCGAACGGATCGGTCAGGCGCAGTTGCAGCGGACCCAGCGGGTAGCGGCCGCGCAGGTCCGAGCGGACCCGGTAGGACACCTCGCGGCGGCCGCCCGGCTCCACCCGGTCGAGGACGAAGCGGGGGCGCGGCCCCAGTACGTAGGGGACGCGGTCCTGGAGCATCAGCAGACCGGTGGGCAGCCGCGAGACGTTGTCGACGCGCAGGTGGACCCGGGCCTCGGCGCCGGCGGAGACCCGCCCCGGGGAGAGCCGGCGGCTGCCCGCCACCCGGTAGCGGGTGCGGTGGAGCACGGTCGCGCAGAGCAGCGGCAGCACGCTCAGCAGCAGCCCGACCCGCAGCAGGTCGCTCTGTCCGAGGACGTAGGCGCAGACCGCGGCGGCGATGCCGGCGGCCAGGAAGGAACGCCCACGGGTGGTCAGACCGGTCAGGGCGGTGCGGATGCCGCCGCCCTCGCCCCGGTCGCCCTCCGACCGGTCCGTCCCCCCGGTGTCCATCACAGCCTCCGCGGCGGTTGCTGGCCGTACGCCGGCGCGCCGCGGCCCATGCCCAAGCCCGTCTGCTGCTGGGGTGCCGCCGGCACCGGAGTGCGTTGCAGGATCTCCTGGACCACCTGCTCGGCGGTGCGGCGGCCCAGCTGGGCCTGGGCGGTGGGCAGCAGACGGTGGGCCAGGACGGCGACCGCGAGGGCCTGCACGTCGTCCGGCAGCGCGTACTCCCGGCCGCTCAGGGCGGCGGACGCCTTCGCCGCACGCAGCAGATGCAGCGTGGCGCGCGGCGAGGCGCCGAGTCTGAGGTCCGGGTGGGTGCGCGTGGCGGCGACCAGGTCCACGGCGTACCGCCGGACGGGGTCCGCGACATGGACGCCCCGGACGGTCTCGATCAGCTTGAGGATCTCGTGCGCGTGCGCCACCGGCTGGAGGTCGTCCAGCGGGTTCACCCCGCCGTGGACGTCGAGCATCTGCAGCTCGGCCTCCGGGCTGGGGTAGCCGATGGAGACCCGCGCCATGAAGCGGTCGCGCTGGGCCTCCGGCAGCGGATAGGTGCCCTCCATCTCGACCGGGTTCTGCGTCGCCACCACCATGAACGGGCTGGGCAGCTCGTAGGTCTGCCCGTCGATGGTGACCTGGCGCTCCTCCATCGACTCCAGCAGCGCGGACTGGGTCTTGGGCGAGGCGCGGTTGATCTCGTCGCCGATCACCACCTGCGCGAAGATGGCTCCCGGCTTGAACTCGAAGTCCCGGCGCTGCTGGTCCCAGATGGAGACCCCGGTGATGTCCGAGGGCAGCAGGTCCGGCGTGAACTGGATCCGGCGCACGGAGCAGTCGATCGACCGTGCCAGGGCCTTGGCCAGCATGGTCTTGCCGACGCCGGGGACATCCTCGATCAACAGGTGTCCCTCGGCGAGCAGCACGGTCAGGGAGAGCCGTACGACCTCGGGCTTGCCCTCGATCACGTCCTCCACCGAAGCGCGTACGCGCTCGACCACAGCGGTCAGATCGTCCCCCACGCTCGAATACGCTCGCGAGGGGGCACCCCCATGGCTCGCCTGATCGTCATAGGTCGTCACCCGGCCCTCCTCGGCCTTGCCCGCGCTTCCTGGGAAGCGGGGGTACCCCAACTTGCCGGGCCGTCCCTGACGTGCGGACCGGCCCCACCCCGAACCACGGACATCGCGCGGAAAAAGTTCCGCGCGACATCACTTCCCGCATTCTTGCTGCCGTTACCGATTCGTGTCACTCGCCTGTGGACAACTGCCCGCGATTTGTCAGGCCTTACGGTGTTTGCGGTGCTTGTACGGCGAGGGTCGTCGGGGTGGGCGGCCGGATCAGGTGGCGTCGACCTCGCGGAGCAGGCCCGTCTTCACGTCGTAGACGAAGCCGCGTACGTCGTCCGTGTGCGGCAGGAACGGCGAGGTCCGGACCCGCCGGATGGACTGCCGTACGTCCTGGTCGACGTCGCGGAAGGACTCCACCGCCCAACCGGGGCGCTGGCCGACCTCCAGCTCCAGCTCGTGCCGGAACTCCTCGGTGAGGGTCTCCATGCCGCACGCCGTGTGGTGGACGAGGATGACGCTGCGGGTGCCGAGCGCCCGCTGGCTGATGGTGAGGGAGCGGATCACGTCGTCGGTGACGGCACCGCCGGCGTTGCGGATGACGTGGCAGTCGCCGTTGCGCAGACCGAGCGCGGCGGTCACGTCCAGGCGCGCGTCCATGCAGGCCACGACGGCGGTCTGCAGGGCGGGGCGGCCCGCCAGCTCGGCGTCGGCGAACTCGGTGGCGTACCGCGCGTTCGCCTCGACGAACCGGTCGATGGCGGAACCGGCGCCGGTGGCGGCTGATGCGGAGCCCTCGGGGATCGATGCAGAAGTCGTCATAACCATGACGTTACTGGTCACCCCCGCTCCGGACTCGCTGAGAAGAGGGACAAAGAGCGTCATCGCGGCGTGTTGTGAGCCACCCCACAGACCCGGACGGGCGCGTCCGAGCGGGTGAAGTGCCACCTCGCGCCGATTCGTGCGCGCCCGCGTCCGCGACGCGCAGGCCGGTTGATTGACCGGGCGACACGGTGGACTAAAGTGACGCGAAGCGGGAGGCGAGGCTCTCCCTGCTGGACTGAAACCCCGGAGACCTGGACGACGTTCCGCCAGATCTCCCCACGTGCGCGGCGCGTACGTACGGCTCGGCCTCCTCCCGCTCCCGGCCGGCCGACGCCTCCGGCGCCGGCAGGCCTCCCCTTCACGAGCGAGCGGGAGGGGACCCGGCGGTGCGTGACGCCGTGCCGGACCTGAGAGGCCGCCCCACTTGAGTCAGAGTCGACACGTCCCGGTGATGCTCCAGCGGTGCCTGGACCTGCTGGCGCCCGCCCTCCAGGAGCCGGGCGCCGTGGTCGTCGACTGCACGCTGGGACTCGGCGGGCACAGCGAAGCGCTCCTCACCCGCTTCCCCGACGCCCGCCTCGTCGCCCTCGACCGGGACAAGGAGGCGCTGCGCCTGTCCGGCGAGCGGCTCGCCCCGTACGGGGAACGCGCCACCCTGGTCCACGCCGTGTACGACGAACTGCCCGACGTGCTGGACCGGCTCGGCGTCCCGCGCGTCCAGGGCGTGCTGTTCGACCTCGGCGTCTCCTCCATGCAGCTCGACGAGGCGGACCGCGGCTTCGCCTACGCCCAGGACGCCCCGCTCGACATGCGCATGGACCAGACGACCGGCATGAGCGCCGCCGAGGTCCTCAACACCTACCCGCCGGGCGAACTCGTCCGCATCCTGCGGGCGTACGGCGAGGAGAAGCAGGCCAAGCGGATCGTGTCCGCGATCGTGCGGGAGCGCGACAAGGAGCCGTTCAGCAACAGCGCGCGGCTCGTGGAGCTGATCCGGGCCGCCCTGCCGCAGGCCGCCAAGCGCACCGGCGGCAACCCGGCCAAGCGCACCTTCCAGGCCCTGCGCATCGAGGTCAACGGTGAGCTGTCCGTCCTGGAGCGGGCGGTCCCGGCCGCCGTCGAGGCCCTCGACGTGGGCGGACGGATCGCCGTCCTCTCGTACCACTCCCTGGAGGACCGGCTCGTCAAGCAGGTGTTCGCGGCCGGCGCGGCGAACACCGCACCTCCCGGACTGCCGGTCGTACCCGAACGCTACGCGCCCCGGCTCAAGCTGCTCACGCGCGGTGCCGAACTTCCCACCGAGCAGGAGATCGCCGAGAACCGGCGGGCGGCGCCGGCCCGGCTGCGCGGAGCCCAGCGGATCAGGGAGTCCATCGGGTGAAGCGAGTGAGGCAGGCCAGGTGCGGGTGCGGACGGTCCGCCCGGTCCGAGGGGAGGGCGAGTGGGTAGGAACCCCGAGCTGAAGGGGCGGGCGGCCCGGCTGGCCCAGCTCTTCCCACCCGGCGGCGCACGGGGCCAGGCGGCCCGCGCCCCCTTCGTCCTCCTCGTGGTCGTCCTCCTCGGCGGCGGCCTCATCGGGCTCCTGCTGCTGAACTCCGCCCTGAGCGAAGGCTCGTTCCAGCTGGACGACCTGAAGCAGGAGACGAAGGAGCTCACCGACGAGGAGCAGGCGCTCCAGCGGGACATCGACGCCTACTCCGCCCCCCGCGCCCTCCAGCGCCGCGCCCGCGAGCTGGGCATGGTGCCCGGCGGCGACCCCGCCTTCCTCGCCCCCGACGGCTCCGTCAAGGGCTCGCCGAGCCCCGCGCCCACCGCGGTCACCCCGCTGGTCGTGGCCCCCGAGGCACTGACCGCGCCGCCCGGCACCGACCCGCTCTCGACGGACGCGTCCGGCACCGGCACGTCCCCCACCGCCGCGCCCTCCACCGCCGGGCCGTCCGGCACGGGGGCCGGCTCCACGGCAGCGACCGACCCGACTCCGACCCCCGGCAGGTGACGGAAGTGTCCGACAGGGAACCGCCGCGCCGCCGTGTGCCCGGACCCGCCAGGCCCGTCCGCCCCGGCGGACGGCGGCAGCCGGGCCCCGGCGCCCGGCCCGCCCGCCGACCGGGCCCGCCCCGGCCGGCCGCGCCCCGTGTCATCCGGCTGGGCAGCCCCCGCCCGCGGCTGCGCCTGATCGGCCTCGCGCTGACCCTGGTGCTGTCCGCGTTCGTCGTACGGCTGCTCCAGGTGCAGGCCGTCGACGCCGGCACGTACACCGCCAAGGCCGAGCAGAACCACTACGTCGTCCACAAACTCCCCTCCGAGCGCGGTGGGATCACCGACCGCAACGGCGTCGCCCTCGCGTCCACCGTGGACGCCTACGACATCACCGCCGACCCGACGCTGTTCACCCGCGAGCAGTTGAAGGTCGGCGACGGCCCCGAGCAGGCGGCGGCGCTCCTCGCGCCGATCCTCGGAGAGGACCAGGAGGACCTGGTCGACCGGCTCCGCCCCGAGAACGGGAAGCTGCGCTACGTCGTCCTCGCCCGCCGGCAGACCCCGCAGGTCTGGAACCAGATCAAGGACCTGAAGAGCGCGCTCACCAAGAAGGCGGAGACGGACGAGTCCGTGGTCAACGTCCTCGCGGGCGTCCTCGCCGACCCCAGCAGCAAGCGCGTCTACCCGGGCGGCGACCTCGCCGCCTCCATCCTGGGCTGGGTCAACGCCGACGGCGAGGGCGGCGGCGGCCTCGAACGGAAGCTGAACGGGACGCTGGCCGGCAAGGACGGCGAGATCCGCTACGTGCAGTCCGGCGGCCGCCAGGTGCCCACCGCCGGCTCCACGGAGACGCCCGCCGTGCCCGGCAGCGACGTCGAGCTGACCATCGACCGCGACATCCAGTGGGCCGCCCAGGAGGCGATCAGCGCGCAGGTGGAGAAGTCCAAGGCGGACGGGGGCTACGTCATCGTCCAGGACACGGCCACCGGCGAGATCCTGGCCATGGCCAACTCGCCCGGCTTCGACCCGGCCGACCTCGCCCACGCCGACCCCGACGCGCTCGGCAACGCCGCCCTCCAGGACGCCTTCGAGCCCGGCTCCACCGCCAAGGTGATGTCGATGGCGGCCGTACTGGAGGAGAACGCCGCCACGCCCGGCACCCACATCACCGTCCCCAACCGGCTCAAGCGCGGCGACCGGCTCTTCAAGGACGACGTCGACCACCCGACCTGGTACCTCACGCTCAACGGCGTGCTCGCCAAGTCCAGCAACATCGGCACCATCATGGCCACCGGCGAACTGGGCAGGACCCAGCAGGAGGCCAACAAGGTGCTCCACTCCTACCTGCGCAGGTTCGGCCTCGGCGAGTACAGCGGGCTCGGCTTCCCCGGGGAGACCAAGGGCATCCTGGCGCCGCCCGACCAGTGGTCGACCTCGCAGCAGTACACGATTCCTTTCGGCCAGGGCGTGTCCGTGAACGCGCTGCAGGCGGCCTCCGTCTACTCGACCATCGCCAACGGTGGCGTCCGCGTCGAACCCACGCTCGTACGCGGCACCCAGGGCGACGACGACCGCTTCACGCCGGCCCCCGAGCCCAAGAAGACCCGGGTGATCAGCGAGAAGACCGCCAAGACCCTCGCGCGGATGCTGGAGTCCGTCGTCGACGACGAGGAAGGCACCGGCACCAAGGCCCGTATCCCCGGCTACCGGGTCGCGGGCAAGACGGGGACGGCCAACCGGGTGGATCCGGCCACCGGCCAGTACAAGGGGTACACCTCGTCGTTCGCCGGGTTCGCCCCCGCCGACAAGCCCCGCGTCACCGTCTACTGCGCCATCCAGAACGCCACCCAGGGCAGCTACTTCGGCGGCCAGATCTGCGGCCCCATCTACAAGCAGGTCATGGAGTTCGCCCTGAAGACCCTCCAGATCCCGCCGACCGGGGCCGCCCCCGCGAGGCTGCCGGTCGCCTTCAAGCCCTGACGAACCGAGCCAGAACCCAGCCGGAACCGAGCCGGACCCACTCAGAACGCAGCCGCACACCGAGCCAGTACCGAGCCAGCGCCGTTTCAGTACCGAGCCACCAGGAACCACCCGTGACAACGATCACCCCCGAGCCCGGGAACCAGAGCAGCCCCAGCCCCTCACTTCGCCGGGAAGCGGGTACGCCCGGTACGCTCACCGCCGTGCCACACGCTGATCAGTCCCAAACCACCCAGAAGGGCCACCCCGTGACCTACCCGGGACCGCCCCGTCCGGTGCGGAACTCCGCCACACCCCTCGCGGAACTCGCCGGTCAACTGGGTGTCACCGTGCCCGACGGCACCGCCGCCGTCACGGGCATCACCCATGACTCGCGCGCCGTCCGGCCCGGCGACCTCTACGCCGCCCTGCCCGGCGCCCGGCTGCACGGGGCGGACTTCGCCACCCAGGCCGCCGGCCTCGGCGCCGCGGCCGTGCTGACCGACCCGGCCGGCGCGGAGCGCGTCGCGGCCGCCGGCCTGCCGGCCCTGGTCGTCGACGACCCGCGCGCGCGGATGGGCGAGCTGGCGGCCACGATCTACGGCCACCCCGGCCGCGACCTCCTCCAGATCGGCATCACCGGCACCTCCGGCAAGACCACCACCGCCTACCTCGTCGAGGGCGGTCTGCGCACGGAGAGGTCCACCGGGCTGATCGGCACGGTCGAGATGCGCATCGGCGACGAGCGCATCAAGTCCGAGCGCACCACGCCCGAGGCCACCGACCTCCAGGCCCTGTTCGCGGTGATGCGCGAGCGCGGCACCGAGGCGGTCGCGATGGAGGTCTCCAGTCACGCGCTGGTACTCGGCCGGGTCGACGCCTGCGTCTTCGACATCGCGGTCTTCACCAACCTCAGCCCGGAGCACATGGAGTTCCACTCCGGCATGGAGGACTACTTCCAGGCGAAGGCGCAGCTCTTCACACCGGAGCGCAGCAGGCTCGGCGTGGTCAACGTCGACGACGAGTACGGGCGCCGCCTCGCGAACGAGGCCACCGTGCCGGTCGTCACCTACTCCGCGGAGGGCCACCCCGACGCCGACTGGCGCGCCGACGAGGTCGAGGTCGGCCCGCTCGACTCGACGTTCACCGTGCTCGGCCCCAAGGGCGAGCGCGTGACCGCCAGGTCGCCGCTGGCCGGCCCGTTCAACGTGGCGAACACCCTCGCCGCGATCGTCGCCCTCGCCGCCGCCGGACTCGACCCGCAGTCCGCCGCCGACGGCGTCGCCGCGGTGCCCGGCGTGCCCGGCCGCCTGGAGCGCGTGGACGAGGGCCAGCCGTACCTCGCGGTGGTCGACTACGCCCACAAGACCGACGCCGTCGAGTCCGTCCTGCGCGCCCTGCGCAAGGTCACCGAGGGCAGGCTGCACGCCGTGCTCGGCTGCGGCGGCGACCGGGACACCACCAAGCGGGAGCCGATGGGCGCCGCCGTGGCACGGTTCGCCGACACCGCCGTGCTGACCTCCGACAACCCCCGCTCCGAGGACCCCCTCGCGATCCTCGCCACCATGCTCCAGGGCGCGGCCTCCGTGCCCGCGCACGAGCGCGGCGAGGTCCAGGTCTTCGAGGACCGGGCCGCCGCGATCGCCGCCGCCGTCGCCCGGGCCGAGCCCGGCGACACCGTGCTGGTGGCGGGCAAGGGCCACGAGCAGGGCCAGGACATCGCCGGGGTGGTCCGCCCCTTCGACGACCGCCAGGTGCTGCGCGAAGCCATCAGGAAGACCCCCGTCCACAAGACCCAGGGATGAAGTCCCGAATGATCCAGATGATCCAGGGGATGAACTTGTGATCGCCCTCTCTCTCGCCGAGATCGCAGAAGTCGTCGGCGGGCGGATGCATGACATACCGGACGCGTCCGTGCAGGTCACCGGGCCGGTCGTCCGGGACTCGCGGGAAGCGGGGCCCGGCTGCCTGTTCGTCGCCTTCGTCGGCGAGCGGGTGGACGGCCACGACTGGGCGGCGCCGGTCGTCGAGGCGGGCGCGGTGGCCGTGCTCGGCTCCCGGCCCGTCGGCGTGCCCGCGATCGTCGTGGACGACGTGCAGACCGCCCTCGGAGCCCTCGCCCGGCACGTCGTGCGCCGCCTCGGCACCACCCTCGTGGCCCTCACCGGGTCGGCCGGCAAGACCAGCACCAAGGACCTCATCGCCCAGGTCCTGCGCCGCAAGGCGCCCACGGTGTTCACGCCGGGCTCCATGAACAACGAGGTCGGGCTGCCGCTCACCGCGCTCACCGCCACCGACGAGACCAGGTTCCTCGTCCTGGAGATGGGCGCCCGCGGCATCGGCCACATCCGCTACCTCTGCGAGCTGACCCCGCCGAAGGTCGGCCTCGTCCTCAACGTCGGTTCCGCGCACATCGGCGAGTTCGGCGGCCGGGAGCAGATCGCCCAGGCCAAGGGCGAACTCGTCGAGGCGCTGCCGCCGGCCGAGGAGGGGGGCACCGCGATCCTCAACGCGGACGACCCGCTCGTACGGGCCATGGCCTCCCGAACGAAGGCGAAGGTGATCCTTTTCGGAGAGTCCGACGAAGCGGACGTTCGCGGCGAGAACGTGCGACTCACGGACAGTGGACAGCCCTCGTTCAGGCTTCACACACCCTCCGGTGCAAGCGATGTGACCATGCGCCTGTACGGTGAGCACCACGTGTCGAACGCGCTCGCCGCGGCCGCCGTCGCCCACGAGTTGGGCATGTCCGCAGACGAGATCGCCACCGCGCTCTCCGAGGCGGGCTCCCTCTCCCGCTGGCGGATGGAGGTCACCGAGCGCCCGGACGGCGTGACGGTCGTCAACGACGCCTACAACGCGAACCCCGAGTCGATGAAGGCCGCGCTGCGTGCGCTGGTCGCCATGGGCAAAGCCGCACAGGCGAAGGGGGGCCGTACGTGGGCGGTGCTCGGCAAGATGGCCGAGCTCGGGGACGAGGCGCTCGCCGAGCACGACGCGGTCGGACGGCTTGCCGTCCGGCTCAACGTCAGCAAGCTCGTCGCGGTCGGGGGCAGGGAAGCCCAATGGCTGCAACTGGGCGCATATAACGAGGGTTCGTGGGGTGAGGAGTCGGTGCACGTGTCCGACGCACAGGCGGCGGTCGACCTGTTGCGCAGCGAGTTGCGCCCGGGAGACGTCGTACTCGTGAAGGCGTCCCGTTCGGTGGGTCTGGAGAGCGTCGCCGCGGCGCTGCTGGAGACCGGCGCCGAGGGTGAGGTCGCCGCCCGATGATGAAGCAGATCCTGTTCGCGGGCGTCATCGGCCTCTTCCTGACGCTGGTCGGCACCCCGCTGCTGATCAAGCTGCTGGCCCGCAAGGGCTACGGCCAGTACATCCGCGACGACGGACCGCGCGAGCACGCCAGCAAGCGCGGTACGCCGACGATGGGCGGTATCGCCTTCATCTTCGCCACGGTCGCCGCCTACTTCCTGGCCAAGGTGATCACCAGCTACCTGGACCCCGAGGCGGACGCGGCGCCGACCTTCTCGGGCCTGCTGGTGCTCGGCCTGATGGTGGGCATGGGCCTGGTCGGCTTCCTCGACGACTACATCAAGATCGTCAAGAGGCGTTCGCTGGGCCTGCGGGCCAAGGCGAAGATGGCCGGCCAGCTGATCGTCGGCATCGCGTTCGCGGTGCTCTCGCTCCAGTTCGCGGACAACCGCGGCAACACCCCGGCCTCCACCAAGCTGTCGTTCATCACCGACTTCGGCTGGTCCATCGGCCCGGTGCTGTTCGTCATCTGGGCGCTGTTCATGATCCTCGCGATGTCGAACGGCGTGAACCTGACCGACGGTCTGGACGGCCTGGCCACCGGCGCCTCCGTCCTGGTCTTCGGCGCCTACACCTTCATCGGCGTCTGGCAGTTCCAGGAGTCCTGCGCCAACGCGCTGACCCTCACCAACCCGGGCGCCTGCTACGAGGTGCGCGACCCGCTCGACCTCGCGGTGGTCTCCTCCGCGCTGATGGGCGCCTGCCTCGGCTTCCTGTGGTGGAACACCTCGCCGGCCAAGATCTTCATGGGCGACACCGGTTCGCTCGCGCTCGGCGGCGTGCTGGCGGGTCTGGCGATCTGCTCGCGCACCGAGCTGCTGATGGCCATCCTCGGCGGTCTGTTCGTCCTGATCACCATGTCGGTGGTCATCCAGGTCGGCTCCTTCCGCCTCACCGGCAAACGCGTCTTCCGGATGGCGCCACTCCAGCACCACTTCGAACTCAAGGGCTGGTCCGAGGTCCTTGTGGTGGTCCGCTTCTGGATCATCCAGGGCATCTGCGTGATCGTCGGACTGGGCCTCTTCTACGCGGGATGGGCAGCGGACAAGTGACCTCCTCCTCGGTGCCTTCCGAATTCCAGGGCAAGCACGTCACCGTCGCCGGCCTCGGCGTCTCCGGCGTCCCGGCGGCCAGGGTGCTGCACGGCCTCGGTGCGCGCGTCACGGTCGTCAACGACGGCGACGACGAACGCGCGCGGGGGCAGGCGGCGGACCTGGAGGCGCTCGGTGTCACCGTGCGCCTCGGCGACGGCTCCGCCGCGGTCCTGCCCGAGGGCACCGAGCTGATCGTCACCGCGCCGGGCTGGAAGCCGGACAAGCCGCTGTTCACGGCGGCCCGCGAGGCCGGCGTCCCCGTCTGGGGCGACGTCGAACTGGCCTGGCGCCTGCGCGGCCTGGACGGCAGGGAGCCGGCGCCCTGGCTGGCGGTCACCGGCACCAACGGCAAGACCACCACCGTCCAGATGCTCGCGTCGATCCTGAAGGCGGCCGGCCTGCGCACCGCCGCCGTCGGCAACATCGGCGTCTCGCTGCTGGACGCGGTCACCGGCGACGAGGAGTACGACGTCCTCGCGGTGGAGCTGTCCAGCTACCAGCTCCACTGGGCGTCCTCGCCGCGCGCCCACTCGGCCGCCGTGCTCAACCTCGCCCCCGACCACCTCGACTGGCACGGCTCCATGGAGGCCTACGCCGCCGACAAGGGCCGCGTCTACGAGGGCAATCGCGTCGCCTGCGTCTACAACGTGGCCGACAAGGCGACCGAGGACCTGGTCCGCGAGGCCGACGTCGAGGAGGGCTGCCGCGCCGTCGGCTTCACCCTCGGCACCCCGGCCCCGGGCCAACTCGGCGTCGTGGAGGGCCTCCTGGTCGACCGGGCCTTCGTCGAGGACCGGCAGAAGAACGCCCAGGAGCTCGCCGAGATCTCCGACGTGAACCCGCCGGCCCCGCACAACATCGCCAACGCCCTCGCCGCGGCGGCCCTCGCCCGTGCCTACGGCGTCTCCGCCGCCGCCGTACGCGACGGACTGCGGGCCTTCACGCCCGACGCCCACCGCATCGCGCACGTCGCCGACGTCGACGGGGTGGCGTACGTGGACGACTCCAAGGCGACCAACACCCACGCCACCGAGGCCTCCTTGGCGGCGTACGGGTCGATCGTCTGGATCGCCGGCGGGCTGGCCAAGGGAGCGACTTTCGACGAGCTGGTCACCGGCGCGGCGAAGCGGCTGCGCGGAGCCGTGCTCATCGGCGCCGACCGCGGCCTGATCCGGGAAGCCCTGGCGCGACACGCGCCCGAGGTACCCGTGGTCGACCTCGACCGGACCGACACTGGGGCGATGCTCCAGGCCGTCCAGGAGGCCCAGCGACTCGCCCGGCCCGGTGACACGGTGCTGCTGGCCCCGGCCTGTGCCTCCATGGACATGTTCACCAACTACAACCAGCGTGGTGACGCGTTCGCGGAGGCCGTTCGCGAACTCGGCGCCTGACCCGGCAGCCTCCTGCGCCGGGCGACCTCGGGAGGGACGCGTGGGACGGTCCATGCCGACGTACAGCGGAGGCCACGATGCCCGGTAGCCCTCAGAGCCGTACCGGGCGCCCGCCCGTGCAGCGGGCCGTCAAGCGACCCGCCACGCCGGGGCCGGTGCACGAGAACCCCGTGCTCCGCCTCTACCACCGTCTGCGCCGCGCCTGGGACCGGCCGCTGACCGCGTACTACCTGATCTCCGGCGGCAGCGCGCTGATCACCGTGCTCGGCCTGGTGATGGTCTACTCGGCCTCCCAGATCACCGCGCTCCAGCTGTCGCTGCCGGGCTCGTACTTCTTCCGCAAGCAGTTCCTGGCCGCCCTGATCGGCGCCGGACTGCTGGTGGCCGCCATGCGGATGCCGGTGAAGCTGCACCGCGCGCTGGCCTACCCGATCCTCGCCGGTGCCGTCTTCCTCATGATCCTGGTGCAGGTGCCGGGGATAGGAGTAGCGGTCAACGGCAACCAGAACTGGATCGCCCTGGGCGGCTCCTTCCAGATCCAGCCCAGTGAGTTCGGGAAGCTGGCCCTGGTCCTGTGGGGCGCGGACCTGCTGGCCCGCAAGCAGGACCGCAGGCTGCTGACGCAGTGGAAGCACATGCTGGTGCCGCTGGTGCCGGCCGCCTTCATGCTGCTCGGACTGATCATGATCGGCGGCGACATGGGCACGGCGATCATCCTGACCGCCATCCTGTTCGGCCTGTTGTGGCTGGCCGGCGCCCCCACCCGGCTGTTCGCCGGGGTGCTGTCGATCGCCGTGCTGCTGGGGTTCATCCTCATCAAGACCAGCCCCAACCGCATGGCCCGGCTGAACTGCCTGGGCGCCACCGACCCCGGGCCGGGCGACGCCTGCTGGCAGGCCGTGCACGGCATCTACGCCCTCGCCTCGGGCGGACTGTTCGGTTCCGGACTGGGCGCCAGTGTGGAGAAATGGGGGCAACTCCCGGAAGCCCACACGGACTTCATCTTCGCCGTCACCGGTGAGGAACTGGGTCTGGCGGGGACGCTGTCGGTGCTCGCCCTCTTCGCGGCTCTAGGCTATGCGGGTATCCGCGTGGCCGGACGCACGGAGGACCCCTTCGTGAGGTATGCCGCGGGAGGCGTGACCACCTGGATCACGGCCCAGGCCGTGATCAACATCGGTGCGGTCCTCGGGCTGCTGCCGATCGCCGGTGTCCCGCTCCCGCTGTTCTCCTACGGGGGTTCCGCCCTGCTGCCGACCATGTTCGCCATCGGTCTGCTGATCGCCTTCGCGCGTGACGAGCCCGGTGCGCGGGCGGCGCTCGCGCTGCGGCAACCTCGCTTTGGTAGAAAGCGGGGAGCCGGGGGCACCGGGTCCAAGCGGAGCCCACGGAGTTGGAACACGATGCGACGGCGTGCCTCGGCGGCGCGCTCGTCCGGAGAGCGGTGAATTTCGGTGCATGTCGTACTCGCCGGCGGAGGAACCGCGGGCCACATCGAGCCCGCGCTCGCCCTCGCGGACGCCCTGCGCAGGCAGGATCCGACCGTGGGGATCACGGCCCTGGGCACGGAACGCGGCCTCGAGACCCGCCTCGTACCCGAGCGCGGGTACGAACTGGCGCTGATCCCGGCCGTACCGCTGCCGCGCAAGCCCACCCCCGAGCTGATCACCGTCCCGGGCCGGCTGCGCGGCACCATCAAGGCGACCGAGCAGATCCTGGAACGCACCAAGGCGGACGCCGTGGTCGGCTTCGGCGGCTACGTCGCCCTGCCCGGCTACCTCGCGGCCAAGCGGCTCGGCGTGCCGATCGTCGTCCACGAGGCCAACGCCCGCCCGGGCCTGGCCAACAAGATCGGCTCGCGCTACGCCGCACAGGTCGCCGTCTCGACCCCGGACAGCAAGCTGCGCAACTCCCGCTACATCGGCATCCCGCTGCGCCGCTCCATCGCCACCCTGGACCGGGCCGCCGCCCGCCCCGAGGCCCGCGCGGCGTTCGGCCTCGACCCCAACCTGCCCACGCTGCTGGTCACCGGCGGCTCGCAGGGCGCCCGCCGCCTCAACGAGGTCGTCCAGCAGGTCGCGCCCTGGCTCCAGCAGGCCGGAATCCAGATCCTGCACGCGGTCGGCCCCAAGAACGAACTGCCGCAGGTCCACCAGATGCCGGGAATGCCCCCGTACATCCCGGTAAGTTACCTGGACCGGATGGACCTCGCGTACGCCGCGGCCGACATGATGCTCTGCCGTGCGGGCGCGATGACCGTCGCCGAACTCTCCGCCGTCGGACTCCCGGCCGCCTACGTCCCGCTGCCCATCGGCAACGGCGAACAGCGGCTCAACGCCCAGCCGGTGGTCAAGGCCGGCGGCGGACTGCTGGTCGACGACGCGGAGCTGACGCCGGAGTGGCTGCAGCGCAACGTCCTGCCCGTGCTGGCCGACCCGCACCGGCTGTACGAGATGTCCCGCGCCGCCGCCGAGTTCGGCCGCCGGGACGCCGACGACCTCCTCGTCGGCATGGTGTACGAGGCGATCGCCGCCCGCGCGCACCGCTAGGCACTGACGGAAGGCAGGGGAGCGTGGCCGGACCGACCACCGCCGAGCGCGGGGAACGTCAACAGGAGTCGTCCGGCCCGCCCCGTGCGCGTCGGTTCGGCCCGCCCCGACTTCGTACGATCATCATCCTGGCCGTCGCCCTTGTGCTCGTCGCCGGCGGGGCCTTCTGGCTGCTCTACAGCTCGAGCTGGACGCGTGTCGAACGCGTCTCCGTCGCCGGAACCCGTGTGCTGACGCCCGCGCAGGTGCGCGAGGCCGCCGACGTGCCCGTCGGGGAACCGCTGGTCTCCGTCGACACCGGGGCGATCGAGGCCCGGCTGCGCAAGGAACTGCCCCGCATCGACGAGATCGAGGCCGAGCGTTCCTGGCCGCACGGAATCGAGCTGAAAGTGAAGGAGCGGACTCCGGTTCTGGTGGTCGAAAAAGGCCGGAAGTTCGTGGAAGTGGACGCGGAAGGTGTCCGTTACGCCACGGTCTCCCGGGCCCCGAAAGGCGTGCCCGAGCTGGAATTGAAGCCCGCCCGGTCCGGTTCGGCCGCGGCCAGCCTGCGCCGCTTCGACGAGGACCGCCTGGTGGTGGAGGCGGTGCGGGCGGCGGGTCGCCTTCCGGGCCCGGTCGCCCGGGACGCACGGGTCGTCAAGGTGCGTTCCTACGACGACATCTCGGTCGAACTGAGCGGGGGCCGGACCGTCGCCTGGGGGAGCGGGGAGCAGGGGGCGCGCAAGGCGGGCGCGCTCACCGCGCTGATGAAAGCGGCGCCCAAGGCGCGGCACTTCGACGTGAGTGTTCCCACGGCCCCCGCGTCATCAGGGAGTTGACGGGTATACACGCAGGCCAGCACCCTGGTTGGGCAGCGCTACGGCTGATCACATAGGGTGAAAAGAAAAACGGGAGGTTCGGCGTGTTCGTTGAACGTGCGCCACTTGTCGACTTAGTGTCCTGTTCAGAAGACTCCAAGGAACAGACACACTGGTAACCCTAAACTTCAGCGTTAGGGTTCGGGTCGGCGCTACGGACCGTCCCAATCGGCATCAGTCGTCGGTCGCGGGGCAGCAGTGCTCCGGCGATCCGACGACACGTAACTCGAGGCGAGAGGCCTTCGACGTGGCAGCACCGCAGAACTACCTCGCAGTCATCAAAGTCATCGGTGTCGGCGGCGGTGGTGTCAATGCCATCAACCGGATGATCGAGGTCGGTCTCAAGGGCGTCGAGTTCATCGCCATCAACACCGACGCGCAAGCTCTGTTGATGAGCGACGCCGACGTCAAGCTCGACGTCGGCCGTGAACTCACCCGCGGACTCGGCGCCGGAGCCAACCCGGCCGTCGGCCGCAAGGCCGCCGAGGACCACCGCGAGGAGATCGAGGAGGTCCTCAAGGGGGCCGACATGGTCTTCGTGACAGCCGGCGAAGGCGGCGGCACCGGCACCGGCGGCGCGCCCGTCGTGGCCAACATCGCCCGCTCGCTGGGCGCCCTCACCATCGGCGTGGTCACCCGCCCGTTCACCTTCGAGGGACGGCGCCGGGCCAACCAGGCCGAGGACGGCATCGCGGAGCTCCGCGAAGAGGTCGACACCCTCATCGTCATCCCCAACGACCGGCTGCTGTCCATCTCGGACCGCCAGGTCAGCGTGCTGGACGCGTTCAAGTCCGCCGACCAGGTGCTGCTGTCCGGTGTGCAGGGCATCACCGACCTCATCACCACCCCGGGCCTGATCAACCTGGACTTCGCCGACGTGAAGTCGGTCATGTCCGAGGCGGGGTCCGCCCTCATGGGCATCGGCTCGGCCCGCGGCGACGACCGCGCGGTGGCCGCGGCCGAGATGGCGATCTCCTCGCCGCTCCTGGAGGCGTCCATCGACGGCGCCCGGGGCGTGCTGCTCTCCATCTCCGGCGGCTCCGACCTCGGCCTGTTCGAGATCAACGAGGCCGCCCAGCTGGTCAGCGAGGCCGCCCACCCCGAGGCCAACATCATCTTCGGCGCGGTCATCGACGACGCCCTCGGCGACGAGGTCCGGGTCACCGTGATCGCGGCCGGCTTCGACGGGGGCCAGCCGCCGTCCAAGCAGCGGGACAACGTCCTCGGCTCCTCCTCGCCCAAGCGCGAGGAGCCCACCCCGGCGCGGCAGACCGAGAGCCGTCCGTCCTTCGGTTCGCTCGGCAGCGTGAAGCCGAAGGAGGAGCCGGAGCCGGCCCCCGCACCGGAGCCGGTGAGCGACCTGCCGCCGGTCGCCCCGCCGCCGGTCCCGCCGTCCCGGACCTACTCGGACAGCGCGGCCGAGGAACTGGACGTGCCGGACTTCCTGAAGTGATAGGACAGCGCGACACCGTGAACGGCGCGCACTTCGGCTTCACCGACCGGTGGGGCGGAGTGAGCGCCGTTCCGTACGAGGAGCTGAACCTCGGCGGCGCGGTCGGCGACGACCCCGGCGCCGTCACGGCCAACCGGGAGCTGGCCGCCAAGTCGCTGGGCGTCGACCCGGCCCGGGTGGTCTGGATGAACCAGGTGCACGGCGCCGACGTCGCCGTGGTCGACGGACCCTGGGGGGACCGCCCGGTCCCGCGGGTCGACGCGATCGTCACCGCCGAACGCGGTCTCGCCCTCGCCGTCCTCACCGCCGACTGCGTCCCCGTCCTGCTGGCCGACCCCGTCGCCGGTGTCGCCGCCGCGGCCCACGCGGGCCGGCCGGGCCTGGTCGCCGGGGTCGTCCCCGCCGCCGTACGGGCCATGGCGGAACTCGGCGCCGATCCCGCCCGCGTCGTCGCCCGCACCGGACCCGCCGTGTGCGGCCGGTGCTACGAGGTGCCCGAGGAGATGCGCGCCGAGGTGAGTGCCGTCGAACCGGCGGCGCACGCCGTGACGGGCTGGGGTACGCCGGCGGTCGACGTGGGCGCCGGGGTGCACGCGCAGCTCGAGCGACTCGGGGTGCGCGACCGGGCGCAGTCGCCGGTGTGCACCCGGGAGTCGGAGGACCACTTCTCGTACCGACGCGACCGCACCACCGGGCGGCTCGCGAGCTATGTCTGGCTGGACTGATGGGGCATGACGGACCGTAAGCACGAACTCGCCGCGAACCTGGCCACGGTCGAGGAGCGCATCGCCGCCGCCTGTGCGGCCGTCGGCCGCCGGCGCGACGAGGTGGCCCTGATCGTGGTCACCAAGACCTACCCGGCGGACGATGTGCGGATTCTCTCCGACCTCGGCGTGCGCCATGTCGCCGAGAACCGCGACCAGGACGCGGCCCCCAAGGCCGCGGCCTGCTCGGATCTGCCGCTTTCGTGGCATTTCGTCGGTCAGTTGCAGACCAACAAGGTGCGCTCCGTGGTCGGCTACGCGGATGTCGTGCAGTCCGTCGACCGCCCCAAGCTGGTCACCGCCCTGTCCAGGGAGGCCGTACGCACCGGGCGCGAGGTGGGCTGCCTGCTCCAGGTCGCGCTCGACGCGGGGGAGAGCGGTCGCGGGGAACGCGGCGGCGTCGGTCCCGCGGGGGTCGAGGAGTTGGCCGACCTGGTCGCCGGGGCGGAAGGGCTGCGGCTCGACGGGCTGATGACCGTCGCTCCCCTCACCGGCGAGTACGCGGGGCGCCAACAGGCGGCGTTCGAACGCCTCATGGATTTGTCGACCCGCGTGCGCCGGACCCATCCGGCTGCGAACATGGTCTCCGCAGGAATGAGCGCGGACCTCGAGCAGGCCGTGGCCGCCGGGGCGACACATGTACGCGTCGGCACCGCGGTACTCGGAGTCCGCCCCAGGCTCGGGTAACGTCGCCAAGAAGTCGGACCACAGCAGAAAATATGGTCATTACCGCCGAAAGGCGGATGCAACGACCTCGTGGATCGCGGGCACTTGGCAGTCGTCAGCCGATCCACCACAGAGCGGAGGACTCAGAGAATGGCCGGCGCGATGCGCAAGATGGCGGTCTACCTCGGCCTCGTGGAGGACGATGGGTACGACGGCCGGGGGTTCGACCCCGACGACGACTTCGAACCCGAGCTGGACCCGGAGCCCGAGCGGGACCACCGGCGGCACGAGCCCGTCCACCAGCCCCATGGTTCACATCAGCCCCAAAGGGACGAAGAGGTACGAGTCGTACAACCGCCCCCGCAGCGCGAGCCGGTGCCCCGCTCCCCTTCGCTCGCGGCGGAATCCAGCCGCCCGGCGCGGATCGCGCCCGTGGCATCCATCACACAAGAACGCGCAAGCCTGGAAAAGAGCGCACCGGTCATCATGCCCAAGGTCGTGTCCGAACGAGAGCCCTACCGGATCACCACACTTCACCCCCGGACCTACAACGAGGCCCGTACCATCGGGGAACACTTCCGTGAGGGCACGCCGGTGATCATGAATCTCACTGAGATGGATGACACAGATGCGAAGCGACTTGTCGACTTTGCGGCCGGTTTGGTGTTTGGTCTTCACGGCAGTATCGAGCGGGTGACGCAGAAGGTGTTCCTGCTGTCTCCTGCTAACGTCGATGTCACGGCGGAGGACAAGGCCCGCATCGCAGAGGGCGGGTTCTTCAACCAGAGCTGAGACGCACCACCGGTACAGAGCAAGAACACGGATCCGAGAACCGGGTCCGAGAGATGGTTCAGGGGAGAGGGAAGCACAGGTCATGAGCGTGGTCCTGGATGTCGTCTACATCGCGCTGATGTGCTTCCTCATCGTGCTCATCTTCCGGTTGGTCATGGACTACGTCTTCCAGTTCGCCCGCTCGTGGCAACCCGGCAAGGCGATGGTGGTCGTTCTGGAGGCCACCTACACTGTCACCGATCCACCGTTGAAGCTTCTGCGGCGGTTCATTCCGCCGCTGCGTCTCGGGGGCGTGGCGCTCGACCTGTCCTTCTTCGTACTGATGATCATCGTCTACATCCTGATCTCGATCGTGAGCCGGCTGTGATCGATGAGAGAGATACGGGCTTGCCGAATGCCGACGACAACGTTGAGGTGAAGAGATGCCGTTGACCCCCGAGGACGTGCGGAACAAGCAGTTCACGACCGTCCGCCTCCGAGAAGGCTATGACGAGGACGAGGTCGATGCCTTCCTCGATGAGGTCGAAGCCGAACTGACCCGGCTGCTCCGCGAGAACGAGGACCTGCGCGCCAAGCTGGCCGCGGCGACGCGCGCGGCCGCGCAGAACCAGCAGAACATGCGCAAGCCCCCGGAGCCCCCGCAGGATCAGCAGCAGCACCCGCAGCAGCACCCCCAGCAGGGGATGCCGCAGCAGGGGATGCCGCAGCAGGGCATGCGAGGTCCCGGCGCTCCGGTGCCCGCCGGCATATCGGGCCCGCCGCAGCAGCAGATGGGTGGCCCCATGGGTGGCCCGCCCCAGCTGCCGAGCGGTGCCCCGCAGCTGCCCGCCGGCCCCGGCGGTCAGGGTGGTCCGCAGGGGCCCGGCCCGATGGGTCAGGGTCCGGGACCGATGGGCCAGGGCGGCCCCGGTCCGATGCAGGGCCAGATGGGCCCCGGCCCGATGGGCGGCCCCATGGGTGGCCCGCAGGGTCCCGGTGGCCCGGGCATGCCCGGTCAGGGCGGCCCCGGTGGCGACAGCGCCGCCCGTGTCCTCTCGCTGGCCCAGCAGACCGCCGACCAGGCGATCGCCGAGGCCCGTTCCGAGGCCAACAAGATCGTCGGCGAGGCGCGTTCGCGTGCCGAGGGTCTGGAGCGCGACGCGCGTGCCAAGGCCGACGCCCTGGAGCGGGACGCGCAGGAGAAGCACCGCGTCGCGATGGGCTCCCTGGAGTCCGCCCGCGCCACGCTGGAGCGCAAGGTCGAGGACCTGCGCGGCTTCGAGCGCGAGTACCGGACGCGACTGAAGTCGTACCTGGAGTCGCAGCTGCGTCAGCTGGAGACCCAGGCGGACGACTCGCTCGCCCCGCCGCGCACGCCCGCCACGGCCTCCCTGCCGCCGTCCCCGGCGCCCTCGATGGCTCCGGCCGGCGCGAGTGCCCCGTCCTACGGTGGCAACCAGTCGATGGGCGGCGGTCCGGGCCAGTCCGGGCCGTCCTACGGCGGACAGCAGCAGATGTCGCCGGCGATGACCCAGCCGATGGCGCCGGTGCGTCCGCAGGGCCCGTCGCCGATGGGGCAGGCGCCCTCGCCGATGCGCGGGTTCCTGATCGACGAGGACGACAACTGAGCTGTCCCGGACTGACGTCCGGCAAGTAGTACGGCGTTGCCTTCGGCAGCGTTCAAGGGCGGGCCCCGGGTTTTCGACCCGCGGCCCGCCCTTGTGCTGGGTGCGGGCGCGGGTCGTGCCCACCCGTGCCGGGCAGCCGAGAAGGCCCGGCTCCCCAGGAGAGGGGGGCCGGGCCCGGGTGCTGCTCGGTTACTGCTTGCGCAGGCGGAACGTCAGGGACAGGCCCTCGTCCGTGAACGGCTCCCCGTACGTGTCGTCCGCCTCGCCCTGGGCGAAGTCCGTCGCCAGGACCTCGTCCGCGATCAGGGACGTGTGGCCGGTCAGGGCCGCCACCGTCGCCGGGTCCGAGGCGGTCCAGCGCAGGGAGATGCGGTCGGCGACGTCGAGGCCGCTGTTCTTGCGGGCCTCCTGGATCAGGCGGATCGCGTCACGGGCGAGGCCCGCGCGGCGCAGCTCCTCCGTGATCTCCAGGTCCAGCGCCACGGTCGCGCCGGAGTCCGAGGCGACCGACCAGCCCTCGCGGGGCGTCTCCGTGATGATCACCTCGTCGGGGGCGAGGGCGATCGTCTCGCCGTCGACCTCCACCGAGGCCGTGCCTTCGCGCAGGGCGAGGGAGAGCGCCGCGGCGTCCGCGTTCGCGACGGCCTTCGCCACGTCCTGGACGCGCTTGCCGAACCGCTTGCCCAGCGCACGGAAGTTGGCCTTCGCGGTCGTGTCGACCAGCGAACCGCCGACCTCGCTCAGCGACGCCAGGGACTCGACGTTCAGCTCCTCCGTGATCTGCGCGTGCAGTTCGGGGGTGAGCGCGTCGAAGCCCGCCACGGCGATCAGCGCACGGCTGAGCGGCTGGCGCGTCTTGACGCCCGACTCCGCGCGCGTGGCGCGGCCCAGCTCCACCAGCCGGCGGACCAGGACCATCTGCCGGGACAGCTCCGGGTCGATCGCCGACAGGTCCGCCTCGGGCCACGAGGACAGGTGCACCGACTCCGGGGCGCCCGGGGTGACCGGCACGACCAGGTCCTGCCAGACCCGCTCGGTGATGAACGGGGTCAGCGGGGCCATGAGCTTGGTGACCGTCTCGACGACCTCGTGCAGGGTGCGCAGTGCCGCCTTGTCTCCCTGCCAGAAGCGGCGGCGGGAGCGTCGGACGTACCAGTTGGACAGGTCGTCGACGAAGGCGGACAGCAGCTTGCCGGCGCGCTGGGTGTCGTACGCGTCCAGCGCCTGGGTGACCTGGTCGGTGAGCGCGTGCAGCTCGGAGAGGAGCCAGCGGTCCAGGACCGGGCGGTCGGCGGGGGCCGGGTCGGCCGCGCTCGGCGCCCAGCCCGCGGTGCGGGCGTACAGGGCCTGGAAGGCGACCGTGTTCCAGTAGGTGAGGAGCGTCTTGCGGACGACCTCCTGGATGGTGCCGTGACCGACCCGGCGGGCCGCCCACGGGGAGCCGCCGGCCGCCATGAACCAGCGGACCGCGTCCGCGCCGTGCCGGTCCATCAGCGGGATGGGGTCCAGGGTGTTGCCGAGGTGCTTGGACATCTTGCGGCCGTCCTCGGCGAGGATGTGGCCGAGGCAGACCACGTTCTCGTACGAGGACTTGTCGAAGACCAGGGTGCCGACCGCCATCAGCGTGTAGAACCAGCCGCGGGTCTGGTCGATGGCCTCGCAGATGAACTGCGCCGGGTACCGGCTCTCGAACAGCTCCTTGTTCTTGTGCGGGTAGCCCCACTGCGCGAACGGCATCGAGCCCGAGTCGTACCAGGCGTCGATGACCTCCGGTACGCGCGTGGCGGTCCTGCCGCACCCGTCCTGCGGGCAGGCGAAGGTGACGTCGTCGATGTACGGGCGGTGCGGGTCCAGGGCCGACTGGTCGGTGCCGGACAGCTCGGTGAGTTCCGCGCGGGAGCCGGCGACCGTGAGGTGGTCGTCCTCGCAGCGCCAGATGGGCAGCGGGGTGCCCCAGTAGCGGTTGCGGGAGAGCGCCCAGTCGATGTTGTTGTTCAGCCAGTCGCCGTACCGGCCGTGCTTGACCGAGTCCGGGAACCAGTTGGTCCCCTCGTTCTCCTGGAGGAGGCGGTCCTTGATCGCGGTGGTGCGGATGTACCAGGACGGCTGCGCGTAGTACAGCAGCGCGGTGTGGCAGCGCCAGCAGTGCGGGTAGCTGTGCTCGTAGGGGATGTGCCGGAAGAGCAGGCCCCGGGTGTCCAGGTCCTCGGTGAGCTTCTCGTCGGCCTTCTTGAAGAAGACGCCGCCGACCAGCGGGACGTCCTCCTCGAAGGTGCCGTCCGGGCGGACCGGGTTCACGACGGGCAGGCCGTAGGAGCGGCAGACCTTCAGGTCGTCCTCACCGAAGGCGGGGGACTGGTGGACGAGGCCCGTGCCGTCCTCGGTGGTGACGTAGTCGGCGTTGACCACGTAGTGCGCGGGCTCGGGGAACTCGACCAGCTCGAAGGGCCGCTGGTAGGTCCAGCGCTCCATCTCCGCGCCCGTGAAGGACGCGCCGGTGGTCTCCCAGCCCTCGCCGAGGGCCTTCGCCACCAGCGGCTCGGCGACGACGAGCTTCTCCTCGCCGTTCGTCGCGACGACGTAGGTGACCTCGGGGTGTGCGGCGACCGCCGTGTTGGACACCAGGGTCCAGGGCGTGGTCGTCCAGATCAGCAGCGCGGCCTCGCCGGCCAGCGGGCCGGAGGTGAGGGGGAAGCGGACGTAGACGGACGGGTCGACGACCGTCTCGTAGCCCTGTGCCAGCTCGTGGTCGGACAGGCCGGTGCCGCAGCGGGGGCACCAGGGGGCGACGCGGTGGTCCTGGACCAGCAGGCCCTTGTCGAAGATCTCCTTCAGCGACCACCAGACGGACTCGATGTACTCCGGGTCCATCGTGCGGTACGGGTCCTGGAGGTCGGCCCAGTAGCCCATGCGCGTCGTGAGCGCCTCGAAGGCGTCGGTGTGGCGGGTCACCGACTCGCGGCACTTGGCGTTGAACTCGGCGATGCCGTACGCCTCGATGTCCTGCTTGCCGGAGAAGCCCAGCTCCTTCTCCACCGCCAGCTCCACCGGCAGGCCGTGGCAGTCCCAGCCGGCCTTGCGGCCCACGTGGTAGCCGCGCATGGTGCGGAAGCGGGGGAAGACGTCCTTGAAGACGCGGGCCTCGATGTGGTGGGCGCCCGGCATGCCGTTGGCGGTGGGCGGGCCCTCGTAGAAGACCCACTCGGGGCGGCCCTCGGACTGCTCCAGGCTCTTGGCGAAGATCTTCTGCTCGCGCCAGAAGTCGAGCACCGCGTGTTCGAGCGCGGGCAGGTCGACCTGGGCGGGCACCTGGCGGTACTGCGGCTGCGTATTCAACGAGCTTCCTCCGGCGGACGTGCTGCCTTCCGTCGGAGGGACGAGAGCTTCGCTCCCGCGGTACCACCCTCCTTGGCCCCCGGTGCGTCCTGTGCGCCGGTGAGCCCCCTCGTTGGGGCGCGAGGCCGGGTCTACTCGCCCTGGCGGTGCTGGGCTTTCTTCCGGCGGCTCCGGGGTGATCTTCACGTCGCGCTCGCCCCCGGGCTCACACCGTCCCCGGGTCGCTCTGGGCTGCATACGCCGCTACTCGTCCCCATCCACGCTTTTCGCTCCGCCCAGTGTACGGCGCCGGGCCGACAGCGGCCGACCGGTTTCTGCGCCGGGCGGCAGGGCCCCCGCCCGCGCTCCGTGCGGCTCGCCGTGACCCGAATGCCGCCGCCCGGTCCCCGGTCGTGGAGCGGCCCGACCGGGCCCGGGTCCGGCGGATTACCGGGCGGGGAGCTGGGCACAACGCAGGCATGCTCGGTGCGCGGCGCGGCGCTGGGCGGGCGAACCGGGCGGCGTGCCCCGTTGCCGCGGGACTCGAGTCGATTTATCGTCCCAGCACGATTCGCGAGCAAGATCACAATATGTGAAGGGGCCGCGGCCATGGTGGCGAAGAAGACCGCCGTACAGCAGTCCGAGGCGGCTGCGAAGAAGTCCGCAGCCAGGAGGACGACGGCCGGGAAGGGGGCCGCGGAGGAGCAGGACGCCGCGGCCGGGGGCGGCGCGGAGGGCGGCACCGCGGCGGGGAGCGGCACCGCGAAGCGGGCGTCGGCCAAGCGTGCTCCGGGGAAGAAGAGCACGGCGAAGAAGAGCACGGCGAAGAAGAGCACGGCCAAGAAGGTGGGCGCGGCGCAGACCGCGGAGCAGACGGGAGCCACGACGGTGGTTGCGAAGAAGACCCCTGGCACGGCCACGGCGGCCAAGACCGCCGTCCCCAAGGCGCGCGGCGCCGCCGCGGACCCCGGCGACCTCGCGGTACGGCCCGGCGAGGACCCCTGGACCCCGGAGGAGGTGGAGGAGGCGCGCGGGGGGCTGGAGTCCGAGGCCGACCGGCTGCGCACCGAGATCGACTCCTCGGAGCGGTCGCTGCAGGGCATGATGCGCGACTCCGGGGACGGCGCGGGCGACGACGAGGCGGACACCGGCAGCAAGAACATCACGCGCGAGCACGAGCTGGCGCTGGCCGCCACCGCGCGCGAGGTGCTCACCCAGACCGAGCGCGCCCTGGAGCGCCTGGACGCGGGCACCTACGGCCTGTGCGAGAACTGCGGCAACCCCATCGGCAAGGCGCGCATGCAGGCCTTCCCGAGGGCCACCCTGTGCGTCGAGTGCAAGCAGAAGCAGGAGCGCCGGTACTGATCGGCCGCCGGGACGGAAGGCGTGCCGTACCCTCGTCCAAAGTCAGGTACCTAGGCTGAGGGACTCACGTGGCAGAGGCGGAGCGCATCATCGGTACGCCGGACATCCCGGACGCGGCGGGGGACGGCCGGGAGCGGGCCGACGCCGAGCAGGAACGGTCCCCGGAGCGTCCCCGGGGCAGGCGGCGGATCGCCGTGCTCTTCGCGGTCGCCGCGTTGGCGTACGCACTCGACCTGACCAGCAAGATGATCGTCGTCGCCAAGCTGGAGCACCAGGAGCCCATCGAGATCGTCGGGGACTGGCTGCGCTTCGTGGCGATCCGCAACGCGGGCGCGGCCTTCGGCTTCGGCGAGGCCTTCACCGTGATCTTCACGGTGATCGCGGCGGCCGTGATCGTCGTGATCGCCCGCCTGGCGCGCAAGCTCTACAGCCTGCCGTGGGCCGTCGCGCTCGGCATGCTGCTCGGCGGCGCCCTCGGCAACCTCACCGACCGGATCTTCCGGGCGCCGGGCGTCTTCGAGGGCGCGGTCGTGGACTTCATCGCGCCGAAGCACTTCGCCGTGTTCAACCTCGCCGACTCGGCGATCGTCTGCGGCGGCATCCTGATCGTCATCCTCTCCTTCCGGGGACTGGACCCGGACGGGACCGTCCACAAGGACTGAGTCCTCCGCCCCGAGGCCCCGAAGTTCCCGCTGTGCCGATCTCCTTTGTGCTAAATTCGCACACATGGGTATCGGGCGGCGGGTCGCAGAGGCGCGGGCTGAGCAGGGGGTCACCCAGGAACAGCTCGCGGTGGCCGTCGGGCTGGAACGCAGCGCGCTCGCCAAGATCGAGACCGAGAAACGCCGGCTGTCCGCGCTGGAGCTGGTGGCCATCGCGCGGGAGCTCCAGCGGCGGGTGGAGTGGTTCGTCGACGACGCTCCGCCGGCTCTCGTCTCCTACCGCCGGGCGCACCCCGACGTCGCCACGCAGGCCATCGACCTACGGCTCGACGAACTGGTCCGTGAGACCGAGTTCGTCGTGTCCTGCATCCCCGGGCTGGTCTCCGGCCAGCCCGAGCCGCTGCCGCCTCCGGCCACCGCCGCCGAGGCCGAGGAGATGGCGGCCACCGCGCGCCACATGCTCGGGCTGGGGCCCGCTGGTCCGGCCCACAACATCGCGGGGCTGGCCGCCGCCCTCGGTCTCCTGGTCTTCTCCCTCGACCTCGGGGACGGTGCGGACGCCGGCACCGTGCTCCTGGAGAAGGGCGGCGTGACGCTCGTCAACGGCAGCCGGATGGTGGGCCGCCGCCGTCTCGCCGCCGCGCATGAACTGGGCCACTTCCTCATCGCCGACGAGTACGCCCTGGACTGGCGGGTCGCCTCGTCGGAGGCCGACGGCCTCGAGGCCCGGCTCGACCGGTTCGCCCGGGCCCTGCTGCTGCCGGAGAGCGATCTGCGCGCCCGCTGGGCGCGGTGGACGAACACACCCGACGAGAGCTGGCGGGACGCCGCGGTCCGCGCAGCCAGTTGCTACCGGGTGGACATGGCCACCCTGGCACGTCGCCTCAAGGAGCTCCGCCTGGTCGAACACTCCAGGGCCGAGGACATTCGGCAGGTGCAGACCCGGCGGGCCGACATCGTGGAGAAGGACCTCGTGGTCAGCGACGAGCTGGCCCCGGTCGCCCTGCCCAGGACGTACGAGCAGGCCGTACTGGCGCTGTACCGCAGAGAGGCCGTGACCGAGGGAAGGGCGCTGGGGCTCCTGCTCGGCACCTTCGACAGTGCCTCGCTGCCCGAGCTGCCGCCCGTTCCGGCCTCCGAGATCTGGACCGTCACGTCGTGACCGACGAGCCACCGGCCTACGTGCTGGACACCGGTCCGCTCAGCCACTTCGCGAAGGCCCAGTGGCTCGGCGTGCTGAAGACGGTGCTCAAGGAGCACCGCGTGTGCATACCGGACATCGTGCGCGAGGAGGTGCGGCAGGGCGTTCCGCACTACCCGCACCTGCGGTCGGTGCTCGAGGAGACGCCGTGGATCGAGGTGGTGCCGCTGAACACCGAGGCCCAGTTATCGGCGTTCTCCCACTACGCCAAGCGGCTGGTCGGTCCGGACGGCCGCAACGCCGGTGAATGCGGGGTGCTCGCGCTCGCCGAGAGCACCCCCGGGGCGATCGCGGTGATCGACGACCGCGTCGCCACGGAAGCGATACGCGGCCGCCCCGTCGTGGTGCGCCGGACCCTGGGCCTGCTGTGCGAAGCCATCCGCGCCGGGCTGCTGACCGTCCCCCTCGTATCGGCGCTCGCGGACGACCTGCTGGAAAGCCGCTACCGCATCCCCTTCAGGACCGGGGAGTTCGCCGCCTGGGCGGAGGCCCAGGGGCTCCTCTAGGAGACCGTTCCGGTGACCGCGCACCGGTGTGCGTGACCGGCCACGTCACCCGTCCGGCATACTCGACGGGTGAGCACGATTCCCGAGATCCGTACCCTGCCCGTGCCCGACGGTCTGGAGGGCGAGCGCGTCGACGCCGCCATCTCCCGCATGTTCGGCTTCTCCCGTACCAAGGCCGCGGAGCTCGCCGCGGCGGGCAAGGTGCAGGTCGACGGATCGGTGGTCGGCAAGTCCGAGCGCGTCCACGGCGGCGCCTGGCTCGAGGTCGAGATGCCGCAGGCGCCCGCGCCGGTGCAGGTGGTCGCCGAGCCCGTCGAGGGCATGGAGATCGTGCACGACGACGAGGACGTCGTGGTGATCGTCAAGCCGGTCGGCGTCGCGGCCCACCCCTCGCCCGGCTGGACCGGGCCCACGGTCATCGGCGGGCTGGCCGCCGCCGGGTACCGCATCTCCACGTCCGGTGCCGCCGAGCGGCAGGGGATCGTGCACCGCCTCGACGTGGGCACGTCCGGCCTGATGGTGGTGGCCAAGTCGGAGCGCGCCTACACCTCGCTCAAGCGCCAGTTCAAGGAGCGCACGGTCGACAAGCGCTACCACACGCTCGTGCAGGGCCACCCCGACCCGACCAGCGGCACCATCGACGCCCCCATCGGCCGTCACCCCCAGCACGACTACAAGTGGGCCGTCACCGCCGAGGGCAAGCCCTCCGTCACGCACTACGACCTCATCGAGGCCTTCCGCGCCGCCTCCCTCCTCGACGTGAAGCTGGAGACCGGCCGCACCCACCAGATCCGGGTCCACATGGCCGCCCACCGGCACCCTTGCGTCGGCGACCTCACCTATGGCGCCGACCCGACGCTCGCCAAGCGGCTGCGCCTCACCCGGCAGTGGCTGCACGCCGTGCGGCTCGGCTTCGAGCACCCCGGCGACGGCCAGTGGGCCGAGTTCGCCAGTGACTACCCCGAGGACCTCCAGCAGGCCCTGGACCTGGTCCGCGAGGAGACGTACGGATGAGCGCCGAGCCGTCCGGAGCGCCGTCGTCCGTGGTGCCCGCGTACGAGGTGCGGGTCGCCGACGACCACGGTGACCGGGAGGCGTGCTTCGCGGTGCGCAAGGACGTCTTCGTCGCCGAGCAGAAGGTCCCCGAGGACATCGAGTACGACGCCTACGACGCCGACGCCGTGCACGTCCTCGCGGTCCGTGAGGACGGCGTGCCGCTGGGCACCGGCCGGCTGCTGCACGGAGCGGCCGCCGCGGCGAAGAACGGTGACGGCGACCCGGCCGTCGGCTCCCTCGGGCGCCTCGCCGTGACCCGCGAGGCCCGCGGGCTGGGCGTCGGGGCCGCGCTCGTACGGGCCGTCGAGGAGGCGGCCCGCGCGCGGGGGCTCCACGCGGTCGACCTGCACGCGCAGACCCACGCCCTGGGTTTCTACGAGCGGCTGGGGTACAAGGCCTACGGACCGGAGTTCCCCGACGCCGGGATACCCCACCGCGCGATGCGGCGCGCCCTGTAGGCGCGGGCGGCGAACGGGCCGGTGGGCCCGGCGGCGTGACAGGCTTGCGGTCCGCCGTGTGACGCCGAGACCCCACCGGAGCGCTGAGCGTGGACCAGTTGGCCCTGTTGTTCGTCCTGCTGCTCGGGGCCCTGCTGAGCGTTCCGCTCGGGGACCGCCTGCGGCTTCCGGCGCCGGTGCTGATGACCCTCCTCGGGATCGTGCTGGCCCTGCTGGACTTCGTGCCCAACGTCGACATCCCGCCCGAACTGATCCTGCCCGCGCTGCTGCCCCCGCTGCTGTACGCGGCGGTACGGCGCACCTCCTGGCGCCAGTTCGCGGCCAACAGGCGTCCGATCTTCCTGCTGGCGGTCGCGCTGGTCTTCGTCACCACGGCCTGCGTGGCCGCGGTGGCCCACGCGATCGTGCCGGGGCTGCCGATCGCCGCCGCCTTCGCGCTGGGCGCGCTGGTGGCACCGCCCGACCCGGTCGCGGCCACCGCCGTCGCCGGGCAGCTCGGGTTGCCACGCCGTCTGGTGTCCATCCTGGAGGGCGAGGGACTCTTCAACGACGTCACCGCCATCGTGCTGTACCACGTGGCCATCGCCGCAGCGGTCAGCGGCACGTTCTCGCCCTGGGAGGCGGGGTTCGACCTGGTGCTCTCCGCGGTCGTCGCGGTCGCCGTGGGGCTGGCGCTGGGCTGGGGCTCCAACAGGCTCCTGACGGTGCTCGGCGACCCGACGCTGCAGATCGGGCTGACCCTGCTGGTGCCGTTCGTGAGCTACGTCCTGGCCGACGAACTGCACGGCTCCGGGGTGCTCGCGGTGCTCACCACCGCGATGTTCCTCGCCGAGTACGCCTCCGACGCCGACGACGTGATGAGCCGGCTCGCCGGGCACACCGTCTGGGATGTCGTCGACACGCTCGTCACCGGTGTGGCCTTCGGGCTGATCGGCCTGGAGCTGCACAACGCGATCCGCACCGCCTCCGGCCGGTGGACGGAGCTGCTCGGCTGGGCGGGGGCGATCAGCGCCGTGGTCATCGTGGTCCGGCTGCTGTGGCTGCTGCCGGCCACCTGGCTGACCCAGCGGCTGCACGCCCGGCGGGATCACGACGAGGACATCCCGACGAGCTGGCGCGAGACCGTCGTCATGTGGTGGGCGGGGATGCGGGGTGTCGCCTCCGTCGCGCTGGCGCTGGCGATCCCGCTGACGACGGACGACGGGGCGGCCTTCCCGAAACGGGACGAGATCGTGTTCGTCGCCTTCGGCGTGATCATGGTCACGCTGCTGCTCCAGGGCCTGACGCTGCCCTGGCTGGTGGGCAGGCTCGGCGTACGGGCGGACACCGAACGCGAGCAGGCGTACGAGAAGGAGCTGGCCGTGCGGGCGGCCAGGGCGGCGAAGCAGCGGCTCAAGGAGATCGAGTCGGTCGAGGAACTGCCGGACGAGCTGTCCGAGCAGATGCTGCGGCGCGCCTACGACATCGGGGTGCGCATCAGCCCGGACCTCGGCGACGAGGAGCGGCGGGAGGCGCAGGAGCAGCGGGCCAGGCGGATCAAGCGCGTGCGCCGCATCCAGGGGGAGATGCTGAGCGCCGCCCGCCACGAGGTGCTGGCGGCGCGCAGCGAGGCCGGCGCGGACCCGGAGATCGTCGACCGGGTCCTGCGCCACCTGGACGTGCGCAGTCTCAGGTGAGGCCGCCGGTCCCCGCTGTCACAGGCTCTTCGTGGGCTGGTCCGGGAAGCGCCGCCCCACTCCGTCCTTGGAACGCCGCGGGCGGCGCAGACCGTCGAGGGACGGGCGCAGGGACGCGTCCGCGGTGTTGACCCGGGGCAGGGCGTAGGGATGCTCGTCGGCGAGCCAGCGGATCATCCCCTCGCGGACCGTGACCCGCACCGTCCAGATGTCGTCCGCGTCCTTCGCCGTCACCAGGGCCCGCACCTGCATGGTGTTCGCGGTGGTGTCCGTGACGGTGAGGTTGTAGTCGCGGCCGTCCCAGGCCGGGCACTCGCGCAGGAGGTCGCGCAGCCGTTCGCGCATCGCCTCCAGCGGCGCCGTGTGGTCGAGGTGCCAGAACACGGTCCCGGTCATCTGCGGGGTGCCGCGCGACCAGTTCTCGAACGGCTTGGACGTGAAGTACGACACCGGCATGGTGATCCTGCGCTCGTCCCAGGTGCGTACGGTCAGGAACGTGAGGGTGATCTCCTCGACGGTGCCCCACTCGCCGTCCACCACGACCGTGTCGCCCATGCGCACCATGTCGCCGAAGGCGATCTGGAACCCGGCGAACATGTTGCTCAGGGTGGACTGCGCGGCGATGCCGGCCACGATGCCGAGGACACCGGCGGAGGCCAGCAGCGAGGCGCCCGCCGCCCGCATCGCCGGGAACGTCAGCAGCATCGACGACACGGCGACCACGCCGACGACCGCCGAGACCACCCGCATGATCAGCGACACCTGGGTGCGCACCCGGCGCACCCGGGCCGGTGCCCGTTCGGCGTGGGTGTGGGCGTAGCGGGAGTAGGACGCCTCGACGACGGCCGCGGCGATCCGGATCACCAGCCAGGCCACGGAGCCGATCAGCAGCAGGGTCAGCAGCCGGCCCACGGCCGACCGGTGGTCGGGGAACACCTGCGCCTCGACGTAGGACCCTCTGAGCAGGGCCGCACAGAGCATGACCTGGTAGGGGATGCGGGCGCGGCGCAGCAGACCCCACAGCGGGGTCTCGGGGTGCCGTCCGTCGGCCTTGCGCAGCAACAGGTCGGTGGCCCATCCGATGACCAGCGTCAACAGGACGGAACCGCCGACCACGATCAGCGGGCGGAGTATGGTCTCCATGCCCTCGAACCTAACCGCACCCGGTGCGCCGTGAACCTGTGACTTGCGTCCCGGCCGGGGAATCGCCGGTCACCGCGTTGTCACACCCGGCTGGCACCATGGCCTCATGAACATCGTGCTCTTTCACTCGACCCTCGGTCCGCGGCCCGCGGTCGGGCAGGCCGCCGACCGGCTGCGCGACGCCGGGCACCAGGTGTGGACCCCGGACCTCTTCGAGGGCCGGACCTTCGACACGGTCGAGGAGGGCATGGCCCACCAGGAGGGGATCGGCAGGGAGGAGCTGCTGAAGCGGGCCGTGCTCGCCGCCGCGCCCTACTCCGAGCGGGGGCTGGTCTACGCGGGCTTCTCGCTCGGCGCCTCCATCGCCCAGACCCTCGCCCTCGGCGACCACCGGGCGCGCGGGCTGCTCCTCCTGCACGGCACGTCGGACATCGCGCCCAACGCGGCGGTCGACGACCTGCCGGTCCAGCTGCACGTCGCCGAGCCGGACGCCTTCGAGACGGACGACTGGCTCAGCGCCTGGTACCTGCAGATGGGCCGGATCGGCGCCGACGTGGAGGTGCACAGATACACGGGGGCCGGCCACCTCTACACCGACCCGGAGCTGCCGGACTACGACGAGGAGGCAGCCGAGGCCACCTGGCGGGTGGCGCTCGGCTTCCTCGACTCCCTCCAGGAGGCGGACGCGTCTCAGACGGGCGCGTAGACGCGCTCGACCCGCTGCGTGCCGCTGCGCGTGCGGTACGAACGGGCCCAGGCCGACGTGGCGTCCGGGTCGGTGCGGTCGGAGACGACGTAGTAGTCCATCTGCGCCCGCTCCGCGGTGACGTCCAGCACGCCGTAGCCGTGCCGGTCGGTGTCGACCCAGTGGACGTGCCGGTTCGCGGCCCGGATGACCGGCGCCGCGATCGCCGAGACCGTGCCCTCGGGCACCTTCACGATGTCGTCGAGGTTGTCGGAGGTCACCGACGTGACGACGAACTCCGTGGCGGCCGAGGCGGAGAGCGGGTACGTGGCGGCGTTGTGCGGCACGTCGTTGGCCCACGCCATGTGGATGTCGCCGGTGAGGAACACGGTGTTGCGGACGGCGTTCGCGCGCAGGTGCGCCAGCACTTCGCGGCGGTCGTCCGTGTACCCGTCCCACTGGTCCGTGTTGAGGGCGAGCCCCTCCTTCGGCAGGCCGAGCAGCTCAGCGAGCGGCTTCAGCAGCTCGGCGGGGATCGAGCCGACGGCGAACGGCGAGATCATCACCGAGTTGCCGACCAGCCGCCAGGTGGTGTCGGAGGAGCTGAGCCCGGCCTTGAGCCAGTCCAGCTGGGCGCGCCCGGTGAGGGTGCGGTCCGGGTCGTCGACCTCCCCGTCGCCGAGCCCCACCTGCTGCGAGCGGAAGGAGCGCAGGTCCAGCAGGGAGAGGTCGGCGAGCTTGCCGAACCGCAGCCTGCGGTAGGTGGTCCCGGCGATCGCGGGGCGCACCGGCATCCACTCGAAGTAGGCCCGCTTGGCGGCGGCCTGACGCGCCGCCCAGGCCCCCTCGGCGCCCTCGGTGTGGTTCCCGGCGCCGCCCGACCAGGTGTCGTTGGCGATCTCGTGGTCGTCCCAGATCGCCACGACCGGCGCGACGGCGTGCAGCGCCTGGAGGTCGGGGTCGGTCTTGTACAGGCCGTGCCGGACGCGGTAGTCGGCGAGCGTCAGGATCTCGTGGGCGGGCGCGTGCGGCCGTACGACGGTGTCGCGGGTGCCGTACTCGCCGGTGCCGTACTCGTAGAGGTAGTCGCCCAGGTGCAGCCAGGCGTCCAGGTCGCCGCGGGCCGCGAGGTGGCGGTACGACGAGAAGAGGCCGGCCTCCCAGTTGGCGCAGGAGACCACGCCGAAGCGCAGGCCCGGGACGGCGGCGTCGGCCGCGGGGGCGGTGCGGGTACGGGCGGCGGGGGAGTCGGTGGGCCCGGCGGAGAAGCGGAACCAGTAGTCCGTGGCGGGGGCGAGGCCCCGGACGTCGGCCTTGACGGTGTGGTCGGAGGCGGCCGTCGCGGTGACGGACCCCTTGGCGACGATGTTCGTGAACGCCTTGTCGAGGGCTACGGACCAGCTCACCTCCGTGTCCGGGCCGAGGCCCGACCCCGGTATGGACTCGGGGGTCGGGGTGACCCGGGTCCACAGCAGCACACCGTCGGGCAGCGGGTCACCGGAGGCGACGCCGTGCAGGAAGGCGGGGGCGGCCCCGGCGGCCCCGGCGGGCAGCGCGGCGGCGAGCGGGGCGGCCAGGACGGCGCCGGCCGCCGCGGCCTTGACGACCGTGCGGCGGCTCGGGGTGCGGGGGTCCGTGCGTTCGGCGGACGACGGGAAGGTGCTGCTCTCGGATGATCTGTGTCGACTGGTCACGGACGATCAGATTACTGATCGGTAAGCCGACGGGCGGGCGAACTCGGCAAAGTTCGCCCGCCCGTTCGCCGTTCTTCGCTACTTGGTGACGCCCGCGTCCTTGAGCGCCTTCTGCCACTCGGCGTCGGTGCTCGGCGTCTCGATCACCTTGTCGTTGATCTTGACCGTCGGGGTGGACTCGACGCCCTCCGCCTTCTGGAAGGAGTCGCTCATCTTCATCGCCCAGGCGTCGTAGGTGCCCTTCTCCACGGCGTCCTGGAACTTCTTGTTGCCCTTCAGGGCGTCGACCGAGTCCGCCACCTTGATCAGGTAGTCGTCCTTGGCGAACTCGTCGGTGGACTCCTCCGGGTGGTACTCGGACGAGTACAGCGCGGTCTTGTAGTCGATGAACGCGTCCGGGCTGACGTTCAGCGCGGCGCCGAGCGCGCTCAGCGCGTTCTTCGAGCCCTCGCCGCCGAGGTTCCCGTCGAGGAAGGTGCCGATCGTGAAGGAGAGCTTGTAGGTGCCGTCCTCCATGCCCTTGTTGACGGTCTCGCCGATGGACTGCTCGAAGGAGGCGCAGCCCGGGCAGCGCGGGTCCTCGTAGAGGTGGACGACGTTGTCGCCCTTGGCCTCGCCGAGGGTGACCGTGGTGCCGTTCTTGCCGGAGGTGTTGGCCGGGGCCACCACCTTGGCCTCGGCGGCCTTGTCCCAGCCCGAGGGCTCGTTGCTCTGCACGACGGCGTAGCCGATGCCGCCGGCTATCGCCAGCACGCCGACGATGGAGCAGGCCACGATGACCTGCCGCTTGACCTTGTCGCGCTTGGCCTGGCGCTCGCGCTCCTGGCGCAGACGCTCGCGGGCCGCCGACTTCGCCGACTGACTGTTCCGCTTGCTCATGGTGATGATCTCTCCGGGGACGCGCACACCGGGGTGTGCGGAGTGCTGATGGGGGACTGGCGGTGCCCGGCGGCGCGTGGTGCGCCCGCCGCGCGCTCGGGTCGTGTCACACGAGGGCGACCGGGCAGGGCGGTCCGCGCCGTCCCAGGGAGTGCGTGAGGATCCGCTCGCGGGCGTCGACGGTGCGGCGGACCAGGGGTGTCGCGCGGCGTGCCGCGGGGGTCCGGCGTACGCTCACGGCCGCCACGGCCAGCAGCAGCGGCCGGAAGGTGGTCGCCGCCACCGCGCTCAGCAGCTGGGCCAGCGCCCGCTCGCCGCGCCGCAGCCAGGCGGCCGCCAGCAGGCCGACGCCGACGTGCGCGCCGAGCAGCAGCCAGGCGCTCGCGGGCCCGGCGTCGGCCAGTACGGTCGCCAGCCGGTCGGACTCGGCACCGGTCACCCGGCTCAGCGGAGCGGTCACGCCCGCGTGCACGCCGGTCCCGTCGCCGCACAGCACGTCGAAGCCGACGGAGCGCAGCGGGCCCGCGACCGGGCCGCCCGCCCGGCCGTAGCAGACGTGCTGGCCGGTGGTGAAGAGCGTGTCGGCGGCCAGCTCCAGCGGGATCAGCAGGGCGGCGATCCGCCCGAAGCCCCGCTCGCGCCGCCCGGCCAGGGCGTACGCGATCAGGAACACGACGGCGGCGACCGCGGCCACCGCGGGCAGCGGCAGCGGAACCCCGGACAGCAGGACGTGCGACGCGGTGCTGAGCGTCACGGCGAGTGCCGTGAAGAGCGCCGCGCGCACGGCTCTGAGGGGGGTTCCGGAGATGTCCATGGCGAGAGAAGAGTCTGTCACGGGCCCCGGTAAGGGGCTCCTAAAGGGTTCCTGTGCGAGAGCGGACGGTTACAGACCCGGAATCCGGCCGTTGCGGAACAGGTCCACGAAGGTCTGGTGGTCGGCACGCGCGCGTGCGCCGTACCGGTGGGCGAAGTCGACCAGCAGCGGGGCGAAGCCCTCCTCGTCGGCCGCGATCGCCGCGTCGATGGCCCGCTCGGTGGAGAACGGCACCAGGGACTCGCCGGACTGGTCGTCCGCCGCCGCGTGCATGGCGGCCGTGGCCCGGCCCAGGTCGGCGACGACCTCGCCGATCTCCTCCGGGTCGTCGATGTCGCCCCAGTCCAGGTCCACGGCGTACGGCGAGACCTCGGCGACCAGCTGGCCCGCCCCGTCCAGCTCGGTCCAGCCCAGCCACGGGTCGGCGTGCGCCTGGAGGGCGCGCTGGGAGATCACCGTGCGGTGGCCCTCGTGCCGGAAGTAGTCCCGGATCGCCTGGTCGGTGATGTGCCGGGCGGCCGCCGGGGTCTGGGCCTGCTTGATGTAGATCACGACGTCGTTCTCCAGGGCGTCGCTGTTGCCCTCCAGGAGGATGTTGTACGAGGGCAGACCGGCCGATCCGATGCCGATGCCCCGGCGGCCCACGACGTCCTTCACCCGGTAGGAGTCGGGACGGGTCAGGGACGACTCGGGCAGCGTCTCCAGGTAGCCGTCGAAGGCCGCGAGCACCTTGTAGCGCGTGGCCGCGTCCAGCTCGACGGCGCCGCCGCCCGGTGCGAAGCGGCGCTCGAAGTCGCGGATCTCGGTCATCGACTCCAGCAGCCCGAACCGGGTCAGGGAGCGCGCGACGCGCAGCGCGCCCAGCAGCGGCCCGTCGGCGGTGTCCAGCGTGAACGGGGGCACCTCGTCGCTCTTGGCGCCGGTGGCCAGGGCGTGGATCCGCTCGCGGTACGCGCCCGCGTAGACCCGCACCAGCTCGGTGATCTGCTCGTCGCTGAGCGCCTTCGCGTACCCGATCAGCGCGACGGAGGCGGCGAAGCGCTTGAGGTCCCAGGTGAAGGGGCCGACGTAGGCCTCGTCGAAGTCGTTGACGTTGAAGATCAGCCGGCCGGTGGAGTCCATGTACGTGCCGAAGTTCTCCGCGTGCAGATCGCCGTGGATCCACACCCGGGAGGTCCGCTCGTCCAGGTACGGGCCGCCGCCCGCCGACCCGAACTCCTGGTCGACGGTCAAATCGTGGTAAAAGAGACTCGCGGTGCCGCGGTAGAACGCGAAGGCCGAGGCCGCCATCTTCCGGAACTTCACGCGGAACGCCGCTGGGTCCGCGGCCAGCAGTTGACCGAAGGCGGTGTCGAAGACGGCGAGGATCTCCTCGCCGCGCTCCTCGTTGAGCTGCGGAACCGACATGCCTGGTGCCTCCTGGTGCGGATGGTGCGGACTGTGCGGATGGTGCGTGACGGGCGGAGCGGATCCTCCACCCCGGACCAACGTTCCGAGGGGTGCGGGAGTGCCCGCGCCGGGGGCCCGCCCCGACACGCGGGCCCGCCCCCCGAAGGTACGCGGGGAACGCCTCGGAGTGTCGGTGGCGAGGCATAGACTTCGACGCTGACCCCCGGACCGACCGCAGCCCGCCGCCGGCCCGTCACCCCTCGTTTCCCACAGGAGGCCGAACGTGTCCAAGCCGCCGTTCACGCACCTGCACGTCCACACCCAGTACTCGTTGCTGGACGGTGCCGCGCGGCTGAAGGACATGTTCGACGCCTGCAACGAGATGGGCATGTCGCACATCGCCATGTCCGACCACGGCAACCTGCACGGGGCGTACGACTTCTTCCACTCCGCGAAGAAGGCCGGGGTCACCCCGATCATCGGCATCGAGGCGTACGTCGCCCCCGAGTCGCGCCGCAACAAGCGCAAGATCCAGTGGGGCCAGCCCCACCAGAAGCGGGACGACGTCTCCGGTTCCGGCGGCTACACCCACAAGACGATGTGGGCCACGAACCGGACGGGCCTGCACAACCTCTTCAGGCTCTCCTCCGACGCGTACGCCGAGGGCTGGCTCCAGAAGTGGCCCCGGATGGACAAGGAGACCATCTCCCAGTGGTCCGAGGGCATCGTCGCCTCCACCGGCTGCCCCTCGGGCGAGGTGCAGACCCGGCTGCGCCTCGGCCACTTCGACGAGGCCCTCAAGGCGGCCGCCGACTACCAGGACATCTTCGGCAAGGACCGCTACTTCCTGGAGCTGATGGACCACGGCATCGAGATCGAGCACCGGGTCCGCGACGGCCTGCTGGAGATCGGCCGCAAGCTCGGCATCCCGCCCCTGGTCACCAACGACTCGCACTACACGTACGCGCACGAGGCGACCGCCCACGACGCGCTCCTGTGCATCCAGACCGGCAAGAACCTCTCCGACCCGGACCGCTTCCGGTTCGACGGCACCGGCTACTACCTGAAGTCGACGGACGAGATGTACGCCATCGACTCCTCGGACGCCTGGCAGGAGGGCTGCGCCAACACGCGCCTGATCGCCGAGATGATCGACACCACCGGCATGTTCGAGAAGCGCGACCTCATGCCGAAGTTCGACATTCCCGACGGCTACACCGAGGTCACCTGGTTCCAGGAGGAGGTCCGCCGCGGCATGGAGCGCCGCTTCTCGGGCCAGGTCCCCGAGGACCGCCAGAAGCAGGCCGAGTACGAGATGGACGTCATCATCCAGATGGGGTTCCCGGGCTACTTCCTCGTGGTCGCCGACTTCATCATGTGGGCCAAGAACCAGGGCATCGCGGTGGGCCCGGGCCGAGGCTCGGCGGCCGGTTCGATCGTGGCCTACGCGATGGGCATCACCGACCTCGACCCGATCCCGCACGGCCTGATCTTCGAGCGGTTCCTCAACCCCGAGCGCGTCTCCATGCCCGACGTCGACATCGACTTCGACGAGCGCCGGCGCGTCGAGGTGATCAGGTACGTGACGGAGAAGTACGGCGCCGACAAGGTCGCCATGATCGGCACGTACGGCAAGATCAAGGCGAAGAACGCGATCAAGGACTCCGCGCGCGTCCTGGGCTACCCGTACGCGATGGGCGACCGGCTCACCAAGGCCATGCCCGCCGACGTCCTCGGCAAGGGCATCGACCTCAACGGCATCACGGACCCGACGCACCCGCGCTACAGCGAGGCCGGCGAGATCCGCGCGATGTACGAGAACGAGCCGGACGTCAAGAAGGTCATCGACACCGCCAAGGGCGTCGAGGGCCTGGTCCGGCAGATGGGCGTGCACGCGGCCGGCGTGATCATGTCCAGCGAGCCGATCGTCGACCACGCCCCGATCTGGGTGCGGCACACGGACGGCGTGACCATCACACAGTGGGACTACCCGCAGTGCGAGTCGCTCGGCCTGCTGAAGATGGACTTCCTCGGCCTGCGCAACCTCACGATCATGGACGACGCCGTCAAGATGGTGAAGTCCAACAAGGGCATCGACCTCGACCTGCTCTCCCTGCCCCTGGACGACCCCACGACCTTCGAACTGCTCCAGCGCGGCGACACCCTCGGCGTCTTCCAGTTCGACGGCGGTCCGATGCGCTCGCTGCTGCGGCTGATGAAGCCCGACAACTTCGAGGACATCTCCGCCGTCTCCGCGCTCTACCGTCCCGGCCCCATGGGCATGGACTCGCACACCAACTACGCGCTGCGCAAGAACGGCCTCCAGGAGATCACGCCGATCCACAAGGAGCTGGAGGAGCCCCTCCAGGAGGTCCTGGCGGTCACCTACGGCCTGATCGTCTACCAGGAGCAGGTCCAGAAGGCCGCCCAGATCATCGCGGGCTACTCGCTCGGCGAGGCCGACATCCTGCGCCGGGTGATGGGCAAGAAGAAGCCCGACGAGCTGGCGAAGAACTTCGTCCTCTTCCAGGCCGGCGCCCGGAAGAACGGCTACAGCGACGAGGCGATCCAGGCCCTGTGGGACGTGCTGGTCCCGTTCGCCGGCTACGCCTTCAACAAGGCGCACTCGGCCGCGTACGGGCTGGTCTCGTACTGGACCGGGTACCTGAAGGCCAACTACCCGGCCGAGTACATGGCGGCCCTGCTCACCTCGGTCAAGGACGACAAGGACAAGTCGGCCGTCTACCTCAACGAGTGCCGGCGCATGGGCATCAAGGTCCTGCCGCCCAACGTCAACGAGTCCATGTCCAACTTCGCCGCGCAGGGCGACGACGTGATCCTCTTCGGCCTCTCCGCCGTCCGCAACGTCGGCACCAACGTCGTCGAGTCGATCATCAGGTGCCGCAAGGCCAAGGGGAAGTACGCCTCCTTCCCCGACTACCTGGACAAGGTCGAGGCCGTCGTCTGCAACAAGCGGACGACGGAGTCCCTGATCAAGGCCGGCGCCTTCGACGAGATGGGGCACACCCGCAAGGGCCTCACCGCGCAGTACGAGCCGATGATCGACAACGTGGTCGCGGTCAAGCGCAAGGAGGCCGAGGGGCAGTTCGACCTCTTCGGCGGCATGGGCGACGAGCAGACCGACGAACCCGGCTTCGGACTCGACGTCGTCTTCGGCGAGGACGAGTGGGACAAGACCTACCTGCTCGCCCAGGAGCGGGAGATGCTCGGCCTCTACGTCTCCGACCACCCGCTCTTCGGCCTGGAGCACGTGCTCTCCGACAAGGCGGACGCCGGTATCTCCCAGCTCACCGGCGGTGACTTCGGCGACGGCGCGGTCGTCACCATCGGCGGCATCATCTCGGGCCTCCAGCGCAAGATGACCAAGCAGGGCAACGCCTGGGCCATCGCGACCGTCGAGGACCTGGCGGGCTCCATCGAGTGCATGTTCTTCCCCGCGACGTACCAGCTGGTCTCCACCCAACTCGTGGAGGACGCCGTGGTGTTCGTCAAGGGGCGGCTGGACAAGCGGGAGGACGTGCCGCGGCTGGTCGCGATGGAGCTGATGATCCCCGACCTGTCCAACGCGGGCACCAACGCGCCCGTGGTCCTCACCATCCCGGCCACCCGCGTCACCCCGCCGATGGTCAGCCGCCTCGGCGAGATCCTCACCCACCACCGGGGCGACAGCGAGGTCCGCATCAAGCTCCAGGGGCCGACGAAGACGACGGTGCTGCGCCTGGACCGGCACCGGGTGAAGCCCGACCCGGCGCTCTTCGGCGACTTGAAGGTGCTGCTCGGGCCGTCCTGCCTGGCGGGCTGAGCGGGCCGGCGGGCCGGCGGGCCGGCGGGCCGAGAGCGCGCGACGAGCGAGGGGCGCACCCGAGACCGGGTGCGCCCCTCGTCTCCGCGGGGGCCGCAACGGCCCGTCCCGCGGATGTCAGTTGTGGCCGAAGCGCTTCTGCCGCTTGCGGGCGCCCGCGTCGCCGGGCGTCATCAGCTGCGGGGTGTGCTGCTCCTCGCGGTCCAGCACCGCCGCCTCGGCGCGCTGGGGGGCACGGTCGGCCTGGGGCTGCTTACGATCACGGTTGTTCTTGTTCTTGGCCATGGTGATCTACCTCCTGAGGGGGATCTAGGGGCCAGGGCCGACTTCAGATTCACATACGCCAACAAAGAACGCATATCGGGCAATTACCGTGTGTGACGCGGTTCGTCGGCGCGCGGGGTGCCGAAACGCCACGCCGAAGATCGAGTTCCGGCCGTTAACCTCCGTGTGGTCGGGCAGACTCCAAGGAAGCCCGAAGCAAACCTCCCGGAAAGAGGGTGGACCGCGTGGACCGCTGCATCGTCCTGGTGGACGCCGGGTATCTGCTGGGCGCCGCCGCGAGCCTCCTCGCCGGGGAGCCCTCACGCTCGCGCATCACCGTCGACCACGCCGCCCTCATCCACGGGCTGCGCGAACGCGCCGAGTCCGACACGCAGCAGCCGCTGCTGCGCATCTACTGGTTCGACGGCGCCCCCGACCGCGTCCCGCAGCCCGAGCACCGCCGACTGCGCGTGATGCCCCGGGTCACCGTCCGCCTGGGCGCTCTCACACGCAGTGACGGCCGCTGGGCGCAGAAGGGCGTCGACGCCGCGATGCACGCCGAGCTGACCGAGCTGGCCCGCAACCGGGCCTGCTCCGACGTCGTCCTGGTGACCGGCGACGGCGACCTGCTGCCGGGCATGATGGCCGCCAAGGAGCACGGCGTCGCCGTGCACCTGTGGGCCGTGCAGGCCGCCGACGGCGACTACAACCAGTCCGAGGACCTCGTCGCCGAGGCCGACGAGCGGCGCGTCCTGGACCGGGTGTGGATCACCAAGGCCGTCCGCGCCAAGGAACTGGGCGGGATCTGCGCCCCGCCGCCCGTGCCCCGCCCCGAGATCGCCGCGATCCTCTCCGCGCCGCTGCCCGAGTCCGCCCTCACCGCCGCCGCCGAGCGGCGCGCCGAGGAGCCCGAGCACCCCACGACGGCGGCCCCCACCGCCCGCAACGGCAGCGAGGAGCGGGTGCCGCCCGCCAAGGGCGTCCCGACCCCGAAGGACCTGGCCGCCCTGCGCGCTCCCGGCGCCCACCCGGCCCCGCACCCCCCGACCGCCACCCTGCGCTGGTCCTCCGACAAGGGCTGGGTCGACCGCCCCGCCGCCGAGCCCGCCGACGCCGCGTCGATGCCGACGCTGGCCCAGCTCACCACGGCCGAGCAGCGCTGGGCCGACCGCGAGGAGGACATCACCACGGTCGGCGGCGACCCCTACGAGGTCGGACAGGTCTTCGCCCGTCGCTGGCTGGAGCGCCTCGGCGACCACGGCCACCTGCAGAAACTCTCCGGGATGTACCCCCGCATCCCGCACCGCGTCGACGGGGAGCTGCTGCGCTACGCGGCCCGCTTCGGCCTGCTGGCCCACAAGGACGACCAGATCGACGAGCACGACCGGTACGCCATCCGGGCCGGGTTCTGGCGCGAGATCGACGTCCGTACGGCCACCGAACGCACCCCGGTGGCGGAGTGAGACCCCCGGCTCTCCCCGGCTGAATCGACACTTATGGGCGGACCCGAGGACGGGGCGCGGGGGCGGACCCCGTAGTCTCGTCCCTTGTGAGTACGCGCGCGGCACAGGCCTTTCGACCCGGTGGCGCTGCCGTGTGCGCCGTGCGCGGACTGACCAAGACCTACCCGGCGGTGCGCGGCAGGCGCGGCGTACCCGCCACTCCCGAGGTACGGGCCACCGACGACGTGACCCTCGGCATCCGCCGCGGTGAGATCTTCGGACTGCTCGGGCCGAACGGCGCCGGCAAGTCCACCCTCGTACGCCAGCTCACCGGCCTGATGCGGCCCGACCGCGGCAGCGTGGAGATCCTCGGCCACGACATCGTGCGCCACCCGGAGCGGGCCGCGCGCATCCTCGCCTACCTGGGGCAGGAGTCCAGCGCCCTGGACGACCTGACCGTGTCGCTCGCCGCCGAGACCACCGGACGGCTGCGCGGTCTGGAGGCGCGCCACGCGCGAGCCGAGCGGGACGCCGTCCTCGACGAACTGGGCCTCACCCCGCTCGCCGCACGGCCGATCAAGAAGCTCTCCGGCGGCCAGCGCCGCCTGGCCTGCTTCGCCGCCGCGCTGGTGGGGGAGCGCCCCCTGCTCGTCCTGGACGAGCCGACCACCGGCATGGACCCGGTGGCCCGGCGCGCGGTGTGGGCGGCCGTCGACCGGCGGCGCGCCGAGCACGGCACGACCGTGCTGCTGGTCACCCACAACGTGATCGAGGCCGAGACCGTCCTGGACCGGGTCGCCGTCCTCGACCGGGGACGCGTGATCGCCTGCGACACGCCCTCCGGGCTCAAGGAGAAGGTGGCCGGCGAGGTCCGCGTCGACCTGGTGTGGCGCGAGACGGCCCCGCTGCACGTGCCCGAGGTCGCCGCCCTGCGCGACCGGGTCACCGAGTCGGGCCGCCGCTGGACGCTGCGGCTGGCCCCCGAGGAGGCCCGCGCGGTGGTCGCCACCGTCACCGGCGGTGCCGCCTTCGCCGCCCTGGACGACTTCACCCTCGCCACGCCCAGCCTGGAGGACGTCTACCTGGCCCTGGGCGGCGCCGCGCGACAAGGGCTGGTGAGGGCTTGAGCACGCGCGCGGTGAGCACACCGGCCGCCGTATCCGTACCCGACAGGGCGACCGCTTCGAACGAACCCCGGCGAAGCCTCCAAGGACCCGACGAAGGGGAGCAGCTCGACGTGACTGTCGTACCCGCCGATGTCCTGCCGGGCGGTGCCCTGGCCGCCGAGGAGCAGGGCGCCGAAGGCGCGGCCGAGCTCGGTCCCAAGGCGCGGCTGTGGCCCTCGCTGGTGGCCGTGTACCGGGCCCAGCTGTCCCGGGCACGGGTCGCGCGCATCCCCCTGCTGTTCGTGGCCACCTTCCAGTCGATCGGCATCATGATCCTCATGCGTGGGGTCGTGGACGGCGGCGGCGAGGCGCAGGCCGTGGTCGCCGGGTCCGCGGTGCTGGTCGTGGCCTTCGTCGCGCTGAACCTCCTCGCGCAGTACTTCGGCCAGCTCCGGGCCAGCGGCGGACTCGACCACTACGCGACGCTGCCGGTGCCGCCGGCCGCCGTGGTGCTGGGCGCGGCGGGCGCGTACGCGTCCTTCACGGTGCCGGGGACCGTGGTGACGGCGGTGTTCGGATGCCTGCTGTTCGGGCTGCCGATGACCCACCTGTGGGTGCTGGTGGCCGTGATCCCGCTGGCGGGCGCCGCGCTCGCCGGGCTGGGCGCGGCGCTGGGCCTGCTCGCCCCCCGGCCCGAGTTCGCCACGCTGCTCGGCCAGCTGGGCATGTCGGCGGCGCTGCTGCTGGGCGTGCTGCCCGCCGAACGGATGCCCGAGGCGGTCCGCCTGGCCCGGGACCTGCTGCCCTCCACGTACGGCGTGGAGGCCTTCGCGCGCACCTTCGGGGACCGGCCCGACTGGGCCTTCGTCCTCGGTGACCTCGCGGTCTGCGCCGTGGTCGGCGTGATCTCGCTGGCCGTCGCCACCTGGGCGTACCGCCGGGCCGCCGTCCGGTGACGCGCCGCACAGACGGGTTTGGCACGATGGCGGGGTGACCGCACCTCTGACTCCGCCACCGCCACCGAACGAACGCTCGTCGTACCAGGGCGGGCCGGTGCCGCCGCCCGTCGGAGCGCACGCGGTGGGCACCGCGTCCGGCGCCCCGGACGACCGGCACGGCGAACAGGACGGCCCCGGGATGTTGACCGAAGTGCGGCAGGCCGCCGCGGCCGTGGTGGCGATGGTGCTCTCCGGCGCGCTGCTGGGGGTGCTGTGGTGGAAGCTCGCGCCGACCGTCCCCCTCGTCGGTGACGTGGTCGGCGACGGCTGGGTGGTCTACCTCAAGGAGTCCGAGAGCGAGCAGGCGGTCGGCGTGGACGGCACGTTCACCCTGCTCGCACTGGCGTTCGGCGCGCTCAGCGCGGTGGTCGTCTTCCTGCTGCGCCGGCGCGGCGGCGTGCCCCTGGTCGTGGCGCTCGGCGTCGGCGGGCTGCTCGGATCGCTGCTGGCGTGGCGGGTCGGGGTGTGGCTGGGGCCCACGCAGGACGTGATCGCCCACGCCAGGGAGGTGGGCAAGGGCGTGACCTTCTCCGCGCCGCTGAAGCTGGGCGCCAAGGGGGCGCTGCTGGCGTGGTCGGTGGCGGCCCTGGTGGTCCACCTCGGGTTGACGGGCCTGTTCGGGCCCCGTGATCCGGAGCCCGATCCGTGGCCGGCGCCTCAGCAGTACCCGCCGGGGCCGTACGGGGAGAAGTCCGCGTAGCTCCGGCGCCGCCCGCTGCCCGGGTCGCCCCGGCCTCCTCGGAGGGCTCTCGCGCCGGTGGGTCTTCGCGCTCACGCTCCGGCTCCTGCCCGCCCCGGACGGGGGCGGACCGCCCGCCGGGAGCTAGGCCCGGCCGACCGGGGCGATCACCGCGTCCGTCAGCCCGGCCAGGTCGGCGGGGGAGAGCTCGACCTCCAGGCCGCGGCGGCCCGCCGACACGCAGACCGTCTCGTGCCCCGAGGCCGACGCGTCGAGCACCGTCGGCAGCCGCTTGCGCTGGCCCAGCGGGGAGATGCCGCCCCGCACGTAGCCCGTGGTGCGTTCGGCCAGCGCCGGGTCGGCCATCGCCGCGCGCTTGCCGCCCACCGCGGCCGCCAGCGCCTTCAGGTCGAGCTGGCCCGCCACCGGCACCACCGCGACCGTCAGCGCACCGTCGACGTCCGCCACCAGCGTCTTGAACACCCGCTCCGGCGCGACGCCCATCGCCTCGGCGGCCTCCTCGCCGTAGGACGGGTGCGAGGGGTCGTGCTCGTACGCGTGGATCGTGTACGCCACTCCCGCCGCCGCGAGCGCCACCGTCGCGGGCGTACCGCCACCGGCCTGCTGCTGCTTCTTCGACTTCTTCGCCATCCGGGCCGGTTCCTCAGTTGAGACTCGTCGGGCCGCGCGTCAGCTCCGACGCCGGCAGGGACGGCAGCGTACGGATGACGGCCGTCTCCGCGCGAAGGAGTTTCAGCTCGTCCCTCAGGCGGGAGGCGGTGTCCGGGGCCTGGAGCAGGCGCTGCTTCGTCGGCGTGTCGTGCATCATCGCGGCGGCGACCAGGTAGGAGACGACCCCCGGTTCGTCCGGCAGGTCGGCGCCGGTCGCCAGCGACCGCTCGCGGGCACCCGCCAGCCGTTTCTGGTACTGCCGGAAGGAGCGCAGCACCCCTTCGGCCAGCGCCCCCGCCTCGTCACCGGGCTCCTCGGGCACCGGCTCCAGCTCGGCCGTCAGGAAGGGGCCCGAAGCGTCCACCGACAGCAACCGCACCCGGGTGGTGCCGGTGGCCAGCACCTCGAAGGTGCCGTCGGCCTTCTCGCGGATCGTCGCCGCGTCCGCGACGCAGCCCACCTTGTGGAACGCCTTGAGCGGGTCGGGCCCGAACCCGGCCGCCGGCCCGCGCTCGAGCGCGGTCGTGGGGTCGGGCAGGCCCGGGCCGCTCTGGGCCACCTCGTAGCCGTCGCGGATGGCGACGACGGCGAACCGGCGCGAATCCTCCTCGGGGGTCTTCAGCAACTCGCGCATCATGGCGCGATAGCGCTCCTCGAAGATGTTGAGCGGGAGCACCAGTCCCGGGAACAGGACCGAGTTCAGGGGGAAGAGCGGAAGCCGGACGGTGGTCACGACGCAGAAGCCTAATGGTCGCCGGGGCGGACGTGACGGCCGTGCCCACTTCGTGGATGACCTGCACCTGTCGTACCCGGTCCGCGGGCCACGTGCGCGCGGACGTCGGCGCGCACGTGGAGGAAGCGGCCGAGCGGGTCGTCCGAGTCCCGGTCCCACGGGAAGGACGTGACGTACGGGCCGGTCAGACGCAGTTGTTCGGCCGCGTCCTGGTGGCGTTCGAGGCGCACCAGGACGTACGCCAGCAGGTTCCGCAGCTCCGCCGGCCAGGGGTCGGCCTCCGGATGAGCGGCCGAGAGGGCGATCGCACGGTCGGCCGCCGCGTCCAGGCGGGACCGGGGCACGCCGGTCGCGCCGTCACCGTCCGCCGTCAGGCAGGTGAAGGCCGCCCGCAGCGGCAGTGCCCGTACGAACGCGTCCTCGGGAGCGTCCTGCGCGGCCCGCTCGGCGAAGTCGAGGCACTCGCGGTGGGCGCCGGGCGAGGCGGCGGCGAGGTACTCCAGGGCGGCGACGTGGCACCCGTAGTGGTGCGGGGAGCGGCGCACGGCCTGGGCCCACAGCCGCTCGAACTCGGCGTGCGGGGCGCCGGCGCCGCGGGCCGCGTCCAGCGCGGTCCGCCACGGCACCGGGTCGGCTCCCGCGGCCTCGGCGGCGGCCGTGACCGCGGGCGCGACCTGGCGCAGCAGTGCGGCGCGGTCGGGCGAGTCCGCGTACCGGTCCACCGTCAGCCGGGAACCGACCAGCCGGGCGTCGGGGTCGCCCGGGTCGGCGGCGCGCCAGCGCTCCAGCCACTCGGCGCGTGAGCGGGCGAAGGCGGCGAGCCGGGTCGCGTAGCGGTCGCGGTGCTCCCACTCGGCGCGCTCGCGCGTGCCGGCCAGGAGAGCGGCCGCGGGAGCGTGCTCGCCGCGGGCCGCCGCGACCAGGGCGGGGGCCAGGCGGTCGTCGGGCGCGTCGAGGAGCACATCGTCGTCGGGGACGAGCCGTGACGCCCGGGAGCGGGCCCGGGTCGCCGTCCTGAGGAACGCGCGCAGCATGGCCAGTACGACGGCCGACGGTTCGTGATGGTTGTGCGGCTCGTCCCCGTCTTCGGCCGGTCCCGGGCCCACGTGCGCCCTCCCCGGCTGATACCGCCGCGGCCCGCGGTCGGCCTGCGGGGCCCGCCGCCCCTCCCGGGGGTGGGCGCGGCGCCGCCTGGTGCCCCTTCGGAGCCCTCCAGAGCCCTCCGCGCCCCCGGGGTCAGCTGCGGCGCAGGAGGCGGGTCGCGCCCGCCGCCACCGTCGTCGCCAGGATCCAGCCGAGGAGGATCAGGGCCGTCGCCAGCCACTGCCAGCCGTCGTGGAGCTGCCAGAAGCCGGCCTGGCCCAGCTCGATGACGGGCAGGAGCAGGTCCAGGGCGAAGAGGGCCGGGTTCCAGTCCGGATGCTCCCCGCTCTTCAGCGGAGGCGGGTCCGCGCGCGCGAAGGCGAGCGAGCCCGCCGCCCACAGCACCGCCATCCACACCGCGGCCCGGCCGGGCCGGTAGCCGTAGGCGACCGTCCAGTCCTGGGCGTAGCCCACGAGCTTGGCGGCGATGGGCAGGCTCTCGCGGCGCCGGCGGTGCTTGGCGAGCAGCACCTCGCGGGCGTCCTCGTCCTCGCCGCACGCCCGCAGGACCGCGGCGAGGCGCTCGTAGGGCTCCGGGTTGTACTCGGCGGTCGCCGCGCCCACCCACCGCAGCCGCTTCTCCAGCGGGAACGGCCCCCGCGGCACCAGGTTCTCGTAGGCGAAGCCGCCCATGTGCAGCCGGCCCGGCCCCGGCCAGCTGGCCGCGCGGTCCATCAGGTTGACGACCCGCGCCCCCGACAGCACCACCCGGCCACGCGCCGGCCGCTCGCCGAGGAACCGCAGCTCGGGCGTCTGCACCCGGCGCAGCGACAGCTCCTGGTCGTCGGTGAAGGTGAACCGGGCGTGCTCCAGGTCGACGGCGTCGCCGAACCGCCCGTCGTCCAGCCGCACCCCGCCCTCGCACTCGAAGCGCTGGATCCGCGTCCCCTGCGCCGGGGTCGTACCCCGCAGCAGCGGGCTGCCCAGGCCCGCCGGGGTCATGTACAGGGTGCGCTCCACCGTCAGTTGCGGGGCGTTCAGCGCGTGCCGCGTGTACGGGTTCAGGAGCCGGGCACCGCGCAGGCTCAGCGAGACGCCGACCTGGGCGCTGCGCAGGCTCACCTCGCCGTACGACTCGAGCATCTCGGCCTGGAGGTCCTGGCCGACGCTCAGGCCGTCCGCGGCGATGGACCGTCCGCTGCGGTCCCGGTGCACGATCGCCTGGTTGAGCAGCAGGTCGGTGCCTATCTGCGCGTCCGTGAGGCGGATCCCGCCCGGGAACCGCGACCTCGGCAAGTGGAGGTCGCCCTCGGTCTGCAGCCGGGCCGCCTCCAGTCGGGGCACGTGGCAGTCCACCAGCCGCACGGTCGTGAAACGCGTCTCCGGCAGCAGCAGCTCCCGGTCGAAGCGGCAGCCGCGCAGCTCGACGTAGGGCACCACCGTGCCGCCCGCCAGGTCCATCGTGTCGCTGATCCGCACGCCCACGAGCTGCAGCGAGGAGACCCGGCCGGCGAGCGCCGGCGGGCCGTCGAGAAGCAGCCAGCACATGATGCGGGCGCGTACCGTCCGCTCGGGCCCCCACGGGTGCCCTCCGTGCGGATCGTCGACGAGCGAGTCGCCGCTGCGCAGGTCGTACACACTGCCGTTGCGGAACGCCTGCCACATGCCGGCCTCGGCGGCAGTGAGGTCGTCCGGCAGCTCTCCGTCACGGTGGCCCGTCCCCTCGGTCACGGCACTCACTCCCTCCCCACCTACTCGCCGGTCGCTCACTCTTCGTACAACTGTTCATGCCCATTGTGTGACCTCCTGAACACTCAAAGTGAGCACTGCTTGACGCGAGTTCCTCCCCGGGCGGGAGAGGCCGTTGCTTTCTGTATCAGCCATTGATACGCGCGAACGGTCCCCGACGCGGGTCTGAGAGAATTGGTTCCGTGATCTCCCGAATCGATCTGCGCGGCGATGCCCTCCCCGAGGGTCCCGCCCTGCGCGACCTGCTGCCCCGAGCCGACTTCGACGTCTCGGCCGCCCTGGAGAAGGTGCGGCCGATCTGCGAGGCCGTGCATCATCGTGGCGACGCGGCGCTGATCGACTTCGCCGAGCAGTTCGACGGGGTCCGCCTGGAGCGGGTACGGGTCCCGGCCGCCGCGCTCACGCGCGCGCTGGAGGAGCTCGACCCGGCCGTGCGCGCGGCCCTGGAGGAGTCCGTCCGCCGCGCCCGGCTCGTCCACCGCGCCCAGCGCCGCACCACCCACACCACGCAGGTCGTCCCCGGCGGCTCGGTCACCGAGAAGTGGGTGCCGGTCGAGCGGGTCGGTCTGTACGCCCCCGGCGGGCGCTCGGTCTACCCGTCGTCCGTGATCATGAACGTGGTGCCCGCGCAGGAGGCCGGCGTCGAGTCGATCGCCCTCGCCTCCCCGGCGCAGGCGGAGTTCGGCGGCCTGCCGCACCCCACGATCCTCGCCGCCTGCGCCCTCCTCGGCGTCGACGAGGTGTACGCGGCGGGCGGCGCCACCGCCGTCGCCATGTTCGCGTACGGCACCGAGTCCTGCCCGCCCGCCAACATGGTCACCGGCCCCGGCAACATCTGGGTCGCCGCCGCCAAGCGCTACTTCACGGGGAAGATCGGGATCGACGCCGAGGCCGGCCCGACCGAGATCGCCGTCCTCGCCGACTCCACCGCCGACCCGGCGCACGTCGCCTCCGACCTGATCAGCCAGGCCGAGCACGACCCGCTGGCGGCGGCCGTCCTGGTCACCGACTCCGAGGAACTGGCGGACGCGGTCGAGAAGGAGCTCCAGCCGCAGGTCGAGGCCACCAAGCACATCGAGGACCGGATCCGCCCGGCTCTCGCCGGCCGCCAGTCCGCCATCGTCCTGGTCGACGGCCTCGACGAGGGCCTGCGCGTGGTCGACGCCTACGGGGCCGAGCACCTGGAGATCCAGACGGCCGACGCGGCGGCGGTCGCCGACCGCGTGAAGAACGCCGGAGCGGTCTTCGTCGGCCCCTGGGCACCCGTCTCGCTCGGCGACTACGCGGCGGGCTCCAACCACGTCCTGCCCACCGGCGGCTGCGCCTGCCACTCCTCGGGGCTGTCCGTGCAGTCCTTCCTGCGCGGCATCCACATCGTCGACTACACGCGCGACGCGCTGGCCGAGGTCGCGCACCACGTGGTGACGCTGGCGGAGGCGGAGGACCTGCCCGCGCACGGCGCGGCGATCAAGGCCCGGTTCGACTGGAAGGTCCCGGAGAGCAAGTGACGTTCGGAATCGACGATCTCCCCGTACGGGACGAGCTGCGCGGCAAGACCCCCTACGGCGCGCCCCAGCTCGACGTGCCCGTGCGGCTGAACACCAACGAGAACCCCTACCCGCTGCCCGAGGCGCTGGTCGAGCGGATCGCCGAGCGCGTCCGCGAGGCCGCCCGCGACCTCAACCGCTACCCGGACCGCGACGCGGTCGAGCTGCGCACCAGGCTCGCCGAGTACCTGACCGAGACCTGCGGGTACGCCGTGGGCATCCAGAACATCTGGGCGGCCAACGGGTCCAACGAGGTCATCCAGCAGCTGCTGCAGACCTTCGGCGGCCCCGGCCGTACCGCCATCGGCTTCGAGCCGTCGTACTCGATGCACGGTCTCATCGCCCGCGGCACCGGCACCGGCTGGATCTCCGGCCCGCGCCACGAGGACTTCACCATCGACGTCCCCGCCGCCGAGAAGGCGATCGCCGAGCACCGCCCGGACGTCGTCTTCATCACCACCCCCAACAACCCCACCGGCACCGCGGTCCCGGCCGAGACCGTCCTCGCGCTCCACGACGCGGCCCAGGCCGCGAAGCCCTCGATGGTCGTCGTGGACGAGGCCTACATCGAGTTCAGCCACGGCGCCTCGCTGCTGCCGCTGCTGGACGGACGGCCGAACCTGGTGATCTCCCGCACCATGTCCAAGGCGTTCGGCGCCGCGGGCCTGCGCCTCGGCTACCTCGCCGCGCACCCGGCCGTCGTCGACGCCGTCCAGCTCGTCCGGCTGCCGTACCACCTGTCGGCCGTCACCCAGGCGACCGCGCTGGCCGCCCTGGAGCACACGGGCACGCTGCTCAAGTACGTCGAGCAGCTGAAGACCGAGCGGGACCGGCTGGTCGCCGAACTGCGCGCGACCGGCTACGAGGTGACCGAGTCCGACGCCAACTTCGTCCAGTTCGGACGCTTCGCCGACTCCCACGAGGTCTGGCGCAGGATCCTCGACCGGGGCGTCCTGGTCCGGGACAACGGCGTACCGGGCTGGCTGCGGGTGACCGCCGGCACCCCCCAGGAGAACGACGCGTTCCTCGACGCGGTCCGTGAACTGAAGAAGGAGCAGAGCGCATGAGCCGCGTAGGGCGCGTGGAGCGCACCACCAAGGAGACCTCGGTCCTCGTCGAGATCGACCTCGACGGCACCGGCAGGACCGACATCGCCACCGGCGTCGGCTTCTACGACCACATGCTCGACCAGCTCGGCCGGCACGGTCTGTTCGACCTGACCGTGAAGACCGACGGCGACCTGCACATCGACTCCCACCACACCATCGAGGACACCGCCCTCGCGCTGGGCGCCGCCTTCAAGCAGGCCCTCGGCGACAAGGTGGGCATCTACCGCTTCGGCAACTGCACGGTGCCCCTGGACGAGTCCCTCGCCCAGGTCACCGTCGACCTGTCCGGCCGCCCCTACCTCGTGCACACCGAGCCCGAGAAGATGGCGCCGATGATCGGCGAGTACGACACCACGATGACCCGGCACATCCTGGAGTCCTTCGTCGCCCAGGCCCAGGTCGCCCTGCACGTGCACGTGCCCTACGGGCGCAACGCGCACCACATCGTGGAGTGCCAGTTCAAGGCGCTGGCCCGGGCCCTGCGCTACGCCTCCGAGCGCGACCCGCGCGCGGCCGGCATCCTGCCTTCCACGAAGGGCGCGCTCTAACCCATGAACGGTACGTCCACCGCACTGATCGTCGTCGGACTCTTCCTCCTCGGCGGCATCTACTCGTTCGCCAAGCAGCAGATGCCCAAGGGCCTGATCGTGCTGCTCTCCATCGGCGCCGCGATGTGCCTGTTCGCCGGTGTCCTGAGGCTGGAGGTGTGGAATTGACCGCCGCCACCAAGCGGGTCGTCGTCTTCGACTACGGCTTCGGCAACGTCCGCTCCGCCGAGCGCGCCCTCGCGCGCGCGGGAGCCGACGTCGAGATCACCGGTGACTACGACAAGGCCATGAACGCCGACGGGCTGCTGGTCCCCGGCGTCGGCGCCTTCGCCGCCTGCATGGACGGCCTGAAGGCCGCTCGCGGCGACTGGGTCGTCGACCGCCGCCTGTCGGGCGGACGCCCCGTGATGGGCATCTGCGTCGGCATGCAGATCCTGTTCGCCCGGGGCATCGAGCACGGCGTCGAGGCCGAGGGCCTGGACGAGTGGCCCGGCACGGTCGGCCCCCTCAAGGCCGACGTCGTCCCCCACATGGGCTGGAACACCGTCGAGGCACCGGCCGACTCCCAGCTCTTCGCCGGCCTGGACGCCGACGCGCGCTACTACTTCGTGCACTCCTACGCCGTCCACGACTGGACGCTCGAGGAGCACAACCCGCTGATCGCCGCCCCCAAGGTCACCTGGTCCACGCACGGCAGGCCCTTCGTGGCCGCCGTCGAGAACGGCGCCCTGTGGGCCACGCAGTTCCACCCCGAGAAGTCCGGCGACGCCGGAGCCCAGCTCCTCACCAACTGGATCGAGACCCTGTAGAGATGAGCAAGCTCGAACTCCTCCCCGCCGTCGACGTCCGCGACGGCCAGGCCGTCCGCCTCGTGCACGGCGAGTCCGGCTCCGAGACCTCCTACGGCTCCCCGCTGGAGGCTGCCCTCGCCTGGCAGCGTTCCGGCGCCGAGTGGCTGCACCTGGTCGACCTGGACGCCGCGTTCGGCACCGGGGACAACCGTGAGCTGATCGCCGAGGTCGCCGGGGCCATGGACATCAAGGTCGAGCTGTCCGGCGGCATCCGCGACGACGACACCCTCGCCGCCGCGCTCGCGACCGGCTGCCGGCGCGTCAACCTCGGCACGGCCGCCCTGGAGACCCCCGAGTGGGTCGCCAAGGTCATCGCCGAGTACGGCGACAAGATCGCGGTGGGCCTGGACGTACGCGGCACCACGCTCCGCGGCCGCGGCTGGACCCGGGACGGCGGCGACCTCTACGAGACCCTGACCCGCCTCGACCAGGAGGGCTGCGCCCGGTACGTCGTCACCGACATCGCCAAGGACGGCACCCTCCAGGGCCCCAACCTGGACCTCCTGAAGAACGTCTGCGCGGCGACCGACCGCCCGGTCGTGGCGTCCGGCGGCGTGTCGTCCCTGGACGACCTCCGCGCGATCGCCGGTCTCGTCCCGGCCGGTGTCGAGGGGGCCATCGTCGGGAAGGCCCTCTACGCGAAGGCGTTCACCCTGGAAGAGGCCTTGGAGGCTGTGTCGTCATGACATCGGAAGCCGTACGGCGCGTGCAGAGCGGAAGTCCCTGGGAAGAGTCCTTCGGTTTCGCGCGGGCCGTGGCGGCGGGTGATCAGGTCATCGTGGCGGGCACGACCGCCTTCAAGGGCGACCTGCTGTACGGCGAGGGCGACCCCTACGAACAGGCCAAGGTCGCCTTCACCACCGCGCTCGAGGCGATCGGCGAGTTCGGGCTGGGCATCGAGTCCGTCACCCGGACCCGCGTGTATCTGGCCCACTCCCGGGACGTCGAAGAAGTGGGCCGCGCCCACAAGGAGCTGTTCGACTCCGTACGCCCGGTCACGACCCTGCTGGTCGTGCAGGGCTTCATGGACTCCCGGGTCCTGGTGTCGGTGGAGCTGGAAGCATTCAGAGGACAGTGAGAGGCATCGAAGGAGCCGTGGATTCATGACCCTGGCGGTCCGAGTCATCCCCTGCCTGGACGTGGACAACGGCCGGGTCGTCAAGGGCGTCAACTTCCAGAACCTGCGCGACGCGGGCGACCCCGTCGAGATGGCCAAGGTGTACGACACCGAGGGCGCCGACGAGCTGACGTTCCTGGACATCACCGCCTCGTCGGGCAACCGCGAGACGACCTACGACGTGGTGCGCCGCACCGCCGAGCAGGTGTTCATCCCGCTCACCGTCGGCGGCGGCGTGCGCACCGCCGACGACGTCGACAAGCTGCTGCGGGCCGGCGCGGACAAGGTGGGCGTCAACACGGCCGCCATCGCCCGCCCCGACCTCATCCGCGAGATCGCCGAGCGCTTCGGCCGCCAGGTCCTCGTCCTGTCGGTCGACGCCCGCCGCACCGACGCCGGCACCTTCGAGGTGACCACCCACGGCGGGCGCCGCGGCACCGGCATCGACGCGGTGGAGTGGGCGCACCGCGCCGCCGAGCTGGGCGCGGGGGAGATCCTGCTGAACTCGATGGACGCGGACGGCACCAAGGACGGCTACGACCTGGAGATGATCGCGGCGGTCCGGAAGCACGTGACCGTCCCGGTGATCGCCTCCGGCGGCGCCGGCCGCCTCACCGACTTCCCCCCGGCCGTCGCGGCGGGCGCGGACGCCGTCCTCGCGGCCTCCGTGTTCCACTTCGGCGACCTGCGGATCGGCCAGGTGAAGGAGACGCTGCGTGAGGCGGGACGTCCGGTCCGCTGACCCGTGCCGCCGCGCGTCCCGCCGGCACGGCGCCGGCTGAGGGGGCCGTGCACGTGACGGACACCGTCATACCCGCAGGCTCCGCCGTGCCCGCCCACCGCGACGGCAACGTCCTGCGCTGGGTCGCCGCGTACACCGCGTCCATGGTGGGGGACACCGTCTTCTTCCTCGCGCTGTCCTGGGCCGCCGTGCAGAACGGCAGTCCTGCCCAGGCCGGGATCGTCACGGCGGTGAGCGCGGTGCCGCGGGCGCTGCTCATGCTCGGTGGCGGGGTGGTCGCCGACCGCTTCGGGCCGCGGAAGGTCGTCATCGGCAGCGACGCCGTACGGTGCGTCACCGTGCTGGCGGTCGCCGCGGTGCTCTTCGCGACCGATCCCGGACTGTGGCTGCTGGCCCTGCTCGCCGTCGTCTTCGGCACCGTCGACGCCGTCTTCATGCCCGCCGTCGGGGCGCTGCCCGCCCGCGTCACCGCCCCGGACCAGCTCGCCCGGGTCCAGGGCATGCGCGGGCTGGCCGTGCGGTTCGCCGCCGTGGTGGGCGCCCCGCTCGGCGGGCTCGGCGTGGCCGTCGGCGGTTCGGCCGCCGCCTTCGCCCTGGCCGGTTTTCTCATCGCCGTGTCGGTCCCGCTGCTGGTGTCCGTGCGGATGCGTGAGCTGCCGGGCGACCGGGCCGAGGCCGCCGGGGACGGCACCGCGTGGCGGGACCTGCGGGCCGGACTCGGGTACATCCGCCGGCACCGGGTCCTGGCGCCCCTGATGGTGGCCATCGCCCTCGGTGACCTCGGCTTCGTCGGCCCGCTCAACGTGGGCCTGACCCTGCTCGCCGACGAGCGCGGCTGGGGCGCCTCCGGCATGGGCTGGACGCTCGCGGGGTTCGGGACGGGCGCCGGGCTCGCCGCCCTGCTGCTCACCGTCCGGGGGCGCGTGCCGCACGCCGGTCTCGTCGTCGCCGGCGCCCTCATCCCCGGCGCCGCCGCGATCGGCGCCCTGGCCCACGTGCCCGCCCTCGCCGGGGCCGTCGGCATCGCCGTGCTCGTCGGGCTGCTCACGGGCCTCAGCGGCGCGGTCTGCGGGGCCCTGCTCCAGACCCGGTCGGAGCCCGCCTACCTGGGCCGGGTCACCGCGGTCGCCGGGATCGTCAGCCTGGGGATCGCGCCGCTGAGCATGCCGGTGTCCGCCGCCGCCATCGGGGTCTGGGGCACCGGCCCGGTCTTCGCGGCCAGCGCGGTGGTGTGCGGTCTCGGAGGGCTCGTCGCCCTGTGCGCACGGGACCTGCGGCGGGCGGAACTGCCGTCGTAGCGCGGGTGGCCGGGCGCCCCGCCAGGCGGGAGGGCGCCCGCCGCACTAGATCCCCAGCTGCTTCGTCTCGTGCAGCTTGGCGATCGCGTCCGGTTCGCCCTCCAGTTCCACCTTCGCCGCGCTCTGCCGCCCGTACGCGAACAGCAGCAGCTCGGACGGCTCGCCCGTCGCCGTCACCACCGGCGTGCCGCGGTGCGCGACCGTCGTCTGGCCGTTCGGACGGCGCAGCACCAGGCCGGTCGGGATGCCGCGCCCCATCAGACGGGCGGTGCGCTCCAGCCGGGACCACAGGGCGTCCTGGAAGACCGGGTCCAGCTCCCGCGGCGCCCAGTCGGGCTGCGCACGGCGGACGTCCTCGGTGTGGACGTAGAACTCCACCGTGTTCGCGGCCTCGTCGACCTGTTTGAGCTGGAAGGGTGAGAACCGGGGAGGGCCGGTGCGGATCAGCTGCAGCAGCTCCTCGTACGGCTTCGCGCCGTACTCCTCCATCACCCGGTCCAGCCGGGACGCGAGCTGTTTGATCAGGGTGCCCCCGGCGGCGTCCGGCCGGCGCTCGCGCACCACCAGGTGCGCGGCGAGGTCACGGGTCCGCCAGCCGTCGCAGAGGGTCGGGGCCTCGGGCCCCGCCGTCTCCAACAGGTCGGCGAGCAGAAGTCGTTCACGCTTGGCGAAAGTCGACATGCGGTCAGCCTACGGCCGTCGGGCGGGTCCGCCCAATGGACAGCGCCGGGGCGTGTCCGAACCGCGCGGCACAATGGGCGCATGACCAGCAGCTCTCCCCGACCGTCCAGCCCGCTCGCCCCGGAGATCGCGGCGCGCCTCAAGCGCGGCGCCGACGGTCTCGTGCCCGCCATCGCCCAGCAGTACGACACCGGTGAGGTGCTGATGCTCGGCTGGATGGACGACGAGGCCCTGCACCGCACGCTGACGACGGGACGCTGCACCTACTGGTCCCGCAGCCGTCGGGAGTACTGGGTCAAGGGCGACACCTCAGGGCACTACCAGTGGGTGAAGTCCGTCGCCCTGGACTGCGACGCCGACACCGTCCTGGTCAAGGTCGACCAGGTCGGCGCCGCCTGCCACACCGGCGCCCGGACCTGCTTCGACGCCGACGTGCTCCTGGGTGGCGACAGCGACGGCGGCGACGGCGCCGGTGACCGCGGCGCGGGTGCCGACGCGCCCGGCGCGGGTCAGTAGGGTCTGCCGCCATGGACGACATGGACCTCGAGACCTTCCGCAAACTGGCCGCCGACCGCCGGGTGGTCCCGGTCAGCCGCAAGCTCCTCGCCGACGGCGACACCCCGGTGGCGCTCTACCGCAAGCTCGCCGCCGAGCGCCCCGGCACCTTCCTGCTGGAGTCCGCCGAGAACGGACGCTCGTGGTCCCGGTACTCCTTCGTGGGCGTCCGCAGCGCCGCCACCCTCACCGAGAAGGACGGGCAGGCCCACTGGCAGGGCACCCCGCCCGTCGGCGTCCCCACCGACGGCGACCCGCTGGCCGCCCTGCGCGCCACCGTCGAGGCCCTGCACACCCCCCGTGACCTCGCCCACGACCTGGGCCTGCCGCCCTTCACCGGCGGCATGGTCGGCTACCTCGGCTACGACATCGTGCGCCGCCTGGAGAAGGTCGGCCCGGGGGAGCGCGACGACCTGAAGCTCCCCGAGCTGACCATGCTGCTCACCAGCGACCTCGCCGTCATGGACCACTGGGAGGGCTCGGTCCTGCTGATCGCCAACGCGATCAACCACAACGACCTGGAGACCGGCGTCGACGAGGCCTACGCCGACGCGATCGCCCGCCTGGACGCCATGGAGGCCGACCTCACGCGCGCGGTGGCCCAGCCCCCGGCCGCGCTGCCGCCCTCCGAGCTGCCCGAGTACACCGCGCTGTGGGGCGGCCCCGACTTCCAGGACGCCGTCGAGGACATCAAGGAGCGCATCCGCGCGGGCGAGGCCTTCCAGGTCGTCCCCTCCCAGCGCTTCGAGACGCCGTGCACCGCGAGCGCCCTGGACGTGTACCGGGTGCTGCGGGCCACCAACCCGTCCCCGTACATGTACCTGCTGCGCCTCGACGGCTTCGACGTCGTCGGGTCGTCCCCCGAGGCGCTGGTCAAGGTCGAGGACGGGCGGGCCATGGTCCACCCCATCGCCGGGACCCGCCACCGGGGCGCCACCCCGCAGGAGGACCAGGCGCTCGCCGACGAACTGCTCGCCGACCCCAAGGAGCGCGCCGAGCACCTCATGCTGGTCGACCTCGGCCGCAACGACCTGGGGCGGGTCTGCGAGCCCGGCTCGGTGGAGGTCGTCGACTTCATGTCCGTCGAGCGGTACTCGCACGTCATGCACATCGTCTCGACCGTCACCGGCCGCGTCGCCCCGGGCCGCACCGCCTTCGACGTCCTCACCGCGTGCTTCCCGGCGGGCACCCTCTCCGGGGCGCCCAAGCCGCGCGCCCTGCAGATCATCGACGAACTCGAACCCTCCCGCCGCGGGCTGTACGGCGGCTGCGTCGGCTACCTCGACTTCGCGGGCGACTCCGACACCGCCATCGCCATCCGCACGGCGCTGCTGCGCGACGGCACCGCCTACGTCCAGGCGGGCGCCGGCGTCGTCGCCGACTCCGACCCGGTCGCCGAGGACACCGAGTGCCGCAACAAGGCGGCGGCGGTGCTGCGCGCGGTGCACACGGCCAACCGGCTGGCGCGCTGACACCGTCGGAAGGCCAACGGTTCGGGGCGGTGGGGCGATTATCACGTCCGCCAATCCGAACCCCGGGTGACGGTTCGCCCGGTGTTCGGGTGATAGTGGAGTACGTGACAGCCGTTCCTCACCCCCGTACCCCAGCCGCAGGCCCCTCCCGGGCCGGCCGCCGGAGCCTCGCCGTCGCCCTGCTGTGCGGCGCGCTCGGCGCGGCCGTCGCCCTGCTCGCCACCCGGCAGGAGTGGGCGCAGGGCACCGCGACGGTGGCCGGCGGCGCGTTCCCGCTGTCCGCCAAGGGCAGCGACGTCACGGGCGTGCCCGCGGCGCTCGCCATAGTGGGCCTCGCCGCGCTCGTCGCCGTCTTCGCCGTGCGCCGGGCCGGCCGGTTCGCCGTCGCCGCGCTGCTCGCGCTGAGCGGCGCGGGCACCATGGCCGCGGCCCTGGCCGGCGCCTCCGACAACGCCGCCCTGGACGACCAGGCGGCGAAGGCGGCCGGCGACACCTCGGCCACCGTGGACGCCCTCTCCCACACGGCCTGGCCGTACGTCGCGGCCGTGGGCGGCGCCCTGCTCCTGCTGGCCGGGCTGCTCGCCCTGCGCTACGGCCGCCTGTGGCCCGCGATGTCCGGCCGCTACGAGCGGGACGGCACGCCGCGACCGCGCCGCACGCCGCAGCCCGTCGACCCGGACCGGCCCGAGGACCTGTGGAAGGCCCTCGACCGCGGCGAGGACCCGACCGGCGCCTGACCCCGGCATCCGCACTCCACGGTGCCCGGGCATCCGTCGAGCGGCACCGGCACCCCGGGCGAGCGGCGTCCGCCACGCGCGCGTGAGGAGCACCCCCGCTCACGTCGCGCGCGCCCGTGCGGGACAATGGGCACGAGCGTCCTGCTCAGACTTGGCACACAGCAACGAGGAGCAAGCAATGTCGGGCAGCAGCCACGGTCACACCCCGGCCGCCTGGACGGGTGTCATCATCGCCTTCATCGGTTTCTGCGTCGCGGGCGTGTTCATGGTGGCGGCCCAGCCGGTGGGCTTCTGGGCCGGCATGGTGGTCGTGCTCCTCGGCGGTGTCGTGGGCGGCATCATGCGCATGATGGGCCTCGGCCAGCCGAAGCACAACCACCCCGTGCACCAGGTCGCCGGCGAGCGCGAGCCGGCCGGCGCCAAGGGCTGACCGCACGACCGCAGCGGTACTCCCCGAGGGGCGGACCGGCACGAGGGTGCCGGGGCCGCCCCTCGCGTGCGGGTACGGGCCGGCGGAGGCACAATGCGGAGCGTGGACGCCGAGACCGGGAAGCCGACGCAGAGCCCGACCGTGACGCGGGACGCGCCCGTGCCCCCGACAGCGGCCGCGCCCCCGGTCGCCCGTCCGCCCTCGGCCGCGCCCCGGCCCTCCGTGGCCCGCCTGGCCGTCCCCGCCGGCGTGCTGGCCGCCGTCGCCGGAGCCTTCGCCTACGTGGGAAGCGTGGATCCCCACGAGCCCGGCCACTACCCCGTCTGCCCCCTGCTGCGCTTCACGGGCGTCTACTGCCCCGGCTGCGGCGGCCTGCGCAGCGCCCACGCCTTCGTCCACGGAGACTGGCCGGCCGCGCTGCAGGCCAACGCGCCGGCCGTCCTCGGCTATCTGGGGTTCGCCGTGCTGTGGACCGTCTGGGTGGTCCGCGTGGTGCGCGGCCGCCCCGTGCGCCTCGACCTCGGACCGGTCCACCTGTGGACGCTGGGGGCGTTGCTGCTGGCCTTCACGGTTGTCCGGAACCTGCCGTTCGGTGGCTGGCTCGTCCCTTGATCATGGAACGAACGTCCAGGTAATGGGACCGGCGTCCACCGGATGCGGGACCGGCGCCCCGCTCCGGATACCATCACAGTGACCACAGGTTTCGCCGTCTGAAAGGGGGCCGCTCGCGTGAGTGTGCTCGACGAGATCATCGACGGAGTCCGTGCCGACCTCGCGGAGCGGCAGGCGCGCGTCGGCCTCGACGAGCTCAAGGAGCGCGCGGCCAAGGCCCGCCCCGCCAAGGACGGCGTGTCCGCCCTGCGCGGCGACGGCGTGAAGGTGATCTGCGAGGTCAAGCGCTCCAGCCCGTCCAAGGGCGCGCTGGCGGCCATCGCCGACCCCGCCGGGCTCGCCGCCGACTACGAGGCGGGTGGCGCGGCCGTCATCTCCGTCCTCACCGAGGGCCGGCGCTTCGGCGGCTCGCTCGCCGACCTGGAGGCGGTCCGCGCGCGCGTCGACATCCCCGTGCTGCGCAAGGACTTCATCGTCACCTCGTACCAGCTGTGGGAGGCCCGTGCGTACGGCGCCGACCTCGTGCTGCTGATCGTCGCGGCCCTCGACCAGCCGGCGCTGGAGTCGCTGATCGAGCGCGCCGAGTCCATCGGCCTCACCCCGCTCGTCGAGGTGCACGACGAGGACGAGGTGGAGCGCGCGGTGGACGCCGGCGCCAAGATCATCGGGGTCAACGCGCGCAACCTGAAGACGCTGGAGGTCGACCGCGGCACCTTCGAGCGGGTCGCCCCGGAGATCCCGGCGCACATCGTCCGGGTCGCCGAGTCCGGCGTCCGCGGACCGCACGACCTCATCGCCTACGCCAACGAGGGCGCCGACGCCGTCCTGGTCGGCGAGTCGCTGGTCACCGGCCGGGACCCGAAGACCGCGGTCTCCGACCTGGTGGCGGCGGGCGAGCACCCGGCACTGCGGCACGGCCGGGGCTGACACCCCGGTAGGCTGACCCCCGATGACGCTCTTCCTCGCTCCGGTCTCCCGGGACCCGTACGCCCGCCTCGCGCGCGGCTGCCGGCCCCGTGGCTGCCGCGCGCCCGCCCGCCGGGTGCACGGGCGCCGGGTGCGGTACGTCATCGGGGACGAACCCGGACAGGTCAACGGCATGCGATGGCTCGAGCGCCCCGTGCGGGGCGCGGGGAAGTGCCAGAGCGACGACGGACGGCCCACAGCGGCCTGATCCCCCCGCCCCCACGGCGAATCTGCCCGATCAGACACTCACCGTGAGGTTCACGCATGCCCAGCAACTTCTTCATCCCCGACCCGGAGGGTCACGTCCCCACCGCCGAGGGCTACTTCGGCGCGTTCGGCGGCAAGTTCATCCCCGAGGCCCTCGTCGCCGCCGTCGACGAGGTGGCCGTCGAGTACGACAAGGCCAAGTCGGACCCCGAGTTCGCCCGGGAGCTGGACGACCTCCTCGTCCACTACACCGGCCGCCCCTCGTCCCTCACCGAGGTCCCCCGGTTCGCCGCACAAGCGGGTGGCGCCCGGATCTTCCTCAAGCGCGAGGACCTGAACCACACCGGCTCGCACAAGATCAACAACGTGCTCGGCCAGGCCCTGCTGACCAAGCGCATGGGCAAGACCCGGGTGATCGCCGAGACCGGCGCCGGCCAGCACGGCGTGGCGACGGCCACCGCATGCGCCCTCTTCGGCCTCGACTGCACCATCTACATGGGCGAGATCGACACGCAGCGCCAGGCCCTCAACGTGGCCCGGATGCGCATGCTCGGCGCCGAGGTCGTCGCCGTGAAGTCCGGCAGCCGCACCCTCAAGGACGCCATCAACGAGGCGTTCCGCGACTGGGTCGCCAACGTCGACCGCACCCACTACCTGTTCGGCACCGTCGCCGGACCCCACCCCTTCCCGGCGATGGTGCGCGACTTCCACCGCGTGATCGGCGTCGAGGCCCGCCGCCAGCTCCTGGAACAGGCCGGACGCCTCCCCGACGCGGCGATCGCCTGCGTCGGCGGCGGCTCCAACGCCATCGGCCTCTTCCACGCCTTCATCCCCGACGCGGACGTCCGCCTCGTCGGCTGCGAGCCCGCCGGACACGGCATCGAGACCGGCGAGCACGCGGCCACCCTGTCCGCCGGCGAGCCCGGCATCCTGCACGGCTCCCGCTCCTACGTCCTCCAGGACGACGAGGGCCAGATCACCGAGCCGTACTCCATCTCGGCCGGCCTGGACTACCCCGGCATCGGACCCGAGCACGCCTACCTCAAGGACTCCGGCCGCGGCGAGTACCGCGCGGTCACCGACGACGCCGCCATGCAGGCGCTGCGCCTGCTGTCGCGCACCGAGGGCATCATCCCGGCCATCGAGAGCGCCCACGCGCTGGCCGGCGCCATCGAGGTCGGCCGGGAGCTGGGCCCGGACGGGCTGATCGTCGTCAACCTGTCCGGCCGCGGCGACAAGGACATGGACACCGCCGCCCGCTACTTCGGGCTGTACGACACCGACGCAGAGGTCGCCGCCGACGAGGCCGGCAGCACCGCCGAGATCGAGGGGGACGCCAAGTGAGCGGGAACGTACGACTGCTGGACGACACCCTCGCCGCGGCGAAGGCCGAGGGCCGCTCCGCCCTCATCGCCTACCTCCCCGCCGGATTCCCGACCGTGGACGGCGGCATCGCGGCGGTCAAGGCCGCGCTCGACGGCGGCGCCGACGTCGTCGAGGTCGGCCTGCCGCACAGCGACCCGGTCCTGGACGGCCCGGTCATCCAGACCGCCGACGACATCGCCCTGCGCGGCGGCGTGCGCATCGCCGACGTGATGCGCACGGTCCGGGAGGCCCACGCGGCCACCGGCAAGCCGATCCTCGTCATGACGTACTGGAACCCGATCGACCGCTACGGCGTGGAGCGCTTCACCGCGGAACTCGCCGAGGCGGGCGGCGCCGGGTGCATCCTGCCCGACCTGCCGGTGCAGGAGTCGGGGCTGTGGAGGGAGCACGCGGAGAAGCACGGGCTCGCCACCGTCTTCGTGGTCGCGCCCAGCAGCAAGGACGCCCGGCTCGCCGAGATCACCGCGGCCGGCAGCGGCTTCGTCTACGCCGCCTCCCTGATGGGCGTCACCGGCACCCGCGAGTCGGTCGGCGCGCAGGCCGAGGACCTGGTCCGGCGCACCCGCGCCACCACCGACATCCCCGTCTGCGTCGGCCTCGGCGTCTCCAACGCGGCGCAGGCCGCCGAGGTGGCCGGCTTCGCCGACGGAGTGATCGTCGGCTCGGCGTTCGTCAAGCGGATGCTCGACGCCCCCGACGACGCGGCCGGCCTGGAGGGCGTGCGCGCGCTCGCCGCCGACCTGGCGAAGGGTGTGCGCCGACAGGTGTGACGCCGGGTAAGTCGTACGGGTCCCTCGTACGGGTGGACCTGGGGCCGGGGAGGCGCGCTGCGCCTCCCCGGTTCGTTCTGCGGGGTGTGAGCGAGAAGAACCGACAGGGAAAGCGCACCGCCCGGGAGAAGCTGGCGGACGAGCGCGAGAAGCAGAAGTCCAAGGACAAGCGCCGCCGCGCGCTGATCATCGGCGCGAGCGTGGTCTGCGTCCTCGGCCTCGCGGCGGTGATCGGCGTGGTCGCCGCGAACGCGGGCAAGGACGACGGCAGCGAGTCGGCGGGCCCGGTCGTGGCGCCCTCGGGCGCGCAGGGCAAGGACGGCCTCGCGATCCCGGTCGGCAAGGAGAGCGCCAAGTCGACCCTCGTCATCTGGGAGGACTTCCGCTGCCCCGCCTGCAAGGCCTTCGAGCTGGCGTACCGCGACACCGTCCACGAGCTGACCGAAGCCGGGCAGCTCAAGGTCGAGTACCACCTGGCGACCATCATCGACGGCAACATGGGCGGCACCGGCTCCCGCAAGGCGGCCAACGCCGCGGCCTGCGCCCAGGACGCCGGGAAGTTCACGCCGTACCACGACGTGCTGTTCACCAACCAGCCGCCGGAGACCGACGACGCCTTCGCCGACGAGAACACGCTGATCGACCTGGCGGGCAAGGTCGACGGCCTCGACTCCGCGCCCTTCCAGGAGTGCGTCGAGGGCGGCAAGCACAACAGCTGGGTGGAGAAGTCCAACGAGGCCTTCCGCACCGGCGGCTTCAGCGGCACACCGACGGTCCTGCTCGACGGCAAGAACATCTACCAGGACAGGTCCATGACACCGGCGAAGCTGAAGCAACTGGTGCAGGACGCCAACCGGTAGCGGCCGGTGTTACGGACCCGTAGCCGGGCTGCCCGGCGCGGGCGCCGTCCGACACGGTAGCGTCGACCCTGCCATGGAACTTGCCTTCATTCCCAGCCCGTCGCGCGGGGTGCTGAACCTCGGTCCCATCCCGCTGCGCGGCTACGCGTTCTGCATCATCATCGGTGTCTTCGTCGCCGTCTGGCTCGGCAACAAGCGCTGGATCGCCCGGGGCGGGCGGCCCGGAACGGTGGCCGACATCGCGGTCTGGGCCGTCCCCTTCGGCCTGATCGGCGGCCGGCTCTACCACGTGATCACGGACTACCAGCTGTACTTCAGCGAGGGCCGTGACTGGGTCGACGCCTTCAAGATCTGGGAGGGCGGCCTCGGCATCTGGGGCGCGATCGCGTTCGGCGCGCTGGGTGCCTGGATCGGTGCCCGGCGCCGGGGCATCCCGCTGCCCGCGTACGCCGACGCCGTCGCCCCGGGCATCGCCCTCGCGCAGGCCATCGGCCGCTGGGGCAACTGGTTCAACCAGGAGCTGTACGGCAAGGCGACCGACCTGCCGTGGGCCGTGGAGATCACCTCGTCGGCGGACGGGCGGGTGCCGGGCACCTACCACCCGACGTTCCTGTACGAGTCGCTGTGGTGCATCGGCGTGGCCCTGCTCGTCATCTGGGCCGACCGCCGGTTCAGGCTGGGCCACGGGCGGGCGTTCGCGCTGTACGTCGCCGCGTACTGCGCGGGCCGGTTCTGGATCGAGTACATGCGCGTCGACGACGCCCACCACATCCTGGGCCTGCGCCTGAACAACTGGACCGCGCTCCTCGTCTTCCTGCTCGCGGTGGTCTACATGGTGCTCTCCGCGCGGAAGCGGCCGGGCCGGGAGGCCGTCGTCGAGCCGGGTGCGGAGTCCGCCGACGGTGACGCCGAGGGCGACGCGAAGGATCACGCGGACGCCGACGCTGATGCCAAGGACGTCGACGCCGCCGACGCGGACCCCGCCACCTCCGGCAGCAGCGCAACGGACGAGCAGGACGAGCAGGATGAGAAGCACGAGAAGCACGTGAAGGACGGGGCCGACTCGGCCAAGAAGGGCTGACGTCCCGCCGCCGCACGTCGCCGAGGGCGCCCGGATTCGGTCCGGGCGCCCTCGGCGTGTGTCAGGACAGGACCGGGCGCCGGGCCAGCGACAACGTGCGCTGGGCCGTCGCCACCACGGCCGCGTCGACGAACCGGCCGTCCGGCAGCGCCAGCGCGCCCGGCTGCGCGGTGGCCGCCTTCACGATCGTCTCGGCCTCCTCCAGCTCCCGGTCGGTGGGCAGGTACGCCCGCTCGATGATCGGCAGCTGACGGGGGTGGATCGCGGCCCGGCCGAGGAAACCCAGGGCGCGGCCGTGGGCGCAGGACGCCGCCAGGCCCTCCAGGTCCCGGGTGTCGGGATGCACGGTCTGCGACGGCGGCGCCAGCCCCGCCGCGCGCGCGGCCACGACGACCCGGGCGCGCGACCAGTCCAGCCCGGTGTCGCCGCGCACGCCGAGGTCGGCGCGCAGGTCCGCCTCGCCCAGGGCGATGCCGCGCAGCGCCGGGTGGGCGGCGGCGATCGGGTAGGCCCGTTCCACACCGAGGGCCGTCTCCAGGAGGGCGTACAGGGGCGGCCCGCCGGTGGCCGCGGCGACGGCGGTGATCTGCTCGGGCGACGTCACCTTCGGCAGCCGCAGCCCGGACAGCCCCGGCAACTGGGCGAGCGCCGCGAGGTCCGCCGCGGCGAGCGGTCCGTCCAGGGCGTTGACGCGGACGTGGACGGGCACCGGCTGCGGCTCGCCGAGCAGCTCGGCGGTGGCCTCGCGGGCGTAGCGCTTGCGGTCGGGGGCGACCGCGTCCTCCAGGTCGACCACGACCACGTCGGCACCGGCGGCCAGCGCCTTGGCGACCACGCGCGGGCGGTCCCCGGGGGCGTACAGCCAGGTCAGCGGGGGTGCCGTCATACGATGCCCTCCTCACGCAGCTCTTTCACATCGGCCAGGGACAGTCCCAGCTCGGTCAGCACCTCCTCGGTGTCGGCACCGTGCGGGCGGCCCGCCCAGCGGATCGCCCCGGGGGTGGCGGACAGGCGGAAGAGGACGTTCTGCATGCGCAGCGGGCCCAGCTCCGGATCGTGCACGGTGGTGACGGTGTCGAGGGCCTGGTACTGCGGGTCGGCCATCACGTCCCGCACGTCCTGGACCGGGGCGATGGCGGCCTCGGCCTTCTCGAAGGCGGCGAGCACGTCGGCGCGCCCGTGCCGGGCGATCCAGTCGCCGACCGCCGCGTCCAGCACGTCGGTGTGCCGGGCGCGCTCGGCGCCGGACCCGAACCAGGGCTCGTCGATCAGCTCCGGGCGGCCCACCAGGCGCATCACGCGCTCGGCGACCGACTGGGCCGAGGTGGAGACGGCGACCCAGGAGCCGTCGGCGGTGCGGTAGGTGTTGCGCGGGGCGTTGTTCTGGGAGCGGTTGCCGGTGCGGGGCTGGACGTGGCCGAGCTGGTCGTACCAGGTGGGCTGCGGGCCCAGCACGGTCAGGATGGGCTCGATGATCGCCATGTCGACGACCTGGCCCTCGCCGGTCCGCTCGCGTGCGGCGAGCGCGGTCATCACGGCGTACGCCGTGGCCAGCGCGGCGATCGAGTCGGCCAGCCCGAACGGCGGCAGCGTCGGCGGCGCGTCCGGCTCGCCCGTCATCGCGGCGAACCCGCTCATGGCCTCCGCGAGCGTGCCGAAGCCGGGCCGGCGCGCGTAGGGGCCGAACTGGCCGAAGCCGGTGACCCGGGTCAGGACCAGCCGCGGGTTGACCGCGGACAGCTCCTCCCAGCCCAGGTCCCACTTCTCCAGGGTGCCCGGGCGGAAGTTCTCGATGACGACGTCCGCGGTCGCGGCGAGCCGGAGCAGGGTGGTGCGGCCGGCGGGCTTCGACAGGTCCAGGGTCATGGTGCGCTTGTTGCGGCCCAGCACCTTCCACCACAGGCCGATGCCGTCCTTGGACGGGCCGTGGCCCCGGGAGGGGTCGGGCCGGTCGGGGTGTTCGACCTTGACGACCTCGGCCCCGAAGTCGCCGAGCATGGTGGCGGCCAGCGGGCCCGCGAAGAGGGTGGCGAGGTCGAGGACGCGCAAGCCGGTCAGCGGGGCGTGGACGAGGGCGGGGGCGGCGGCGGGCGGGGACACGGTCATGGGCGGGTGGCCTCCCTGTGGGTGAGGTGGGCGAGGGCGTCGAAGCCGGTGCCGTCGAAGTCGCCGACCGAGGTGGCCAGGCGGTTCTTCAGCGGGGCCGTCCAGTGCTCGGGCAGGGCGGCGGGGGCACCGGCGAGGAGTCCGGCGACACTGCCGGCGGTGGCGCCGTTGGAGTCGGTGTCCCAGCCGCCCGACACGGCACGGGAGACCGCACCGGTGAAGTCGCCGTCCGCGTGGGTGAGGGCGGCGGCGAGCAGGGCGGTGTTGGGGACGGCGTGGACCCAGTGGTAGACGGGGGAGTGCCGGGCGTGGAGTGCGTCCACCACCGTGTCGAAGTCGGCGTGGCTCTCGGCGAGGCGGACGGCGTGGCGGACGGCGCCGGCGAGGCGGGAGCCCGGCGGGATGACCGTGAGGCCGGCGCGGAGACAGGCGTGGACGTCGTGGGTGCCGGTGGCGGCGGTGGCGATGACGGCCGCCGCGAACATCGCCGCGTAGACGCCGTTGGCGGTGTGGGTGAGGGTCGCGTCGCGGTGTGCCTGCTCGGCGGCGGCGCCCGGGTCGCCGGGGTTGGTCCAGCCGTGCACGTCGGCGCGGATCAGGGCGCCGATCCACTCGCGGAAGGGGTTGCGGTGGCGGGCCGTGTGCGGGGGCTCCAGGCCGTCGAGGAGGTTGCGGTAGGCGACGCGTTCGGCGGTGAAGGTGCGGCCGGCGGGGAGTTCGTCGAGCCAGAGGCGGGCCGTGTCGGCGGTGGTGAAGCCCCTGCCGTGGCGTCGCAGGAGCAGCAGGTTGAGGAGCGGGTAGTTGAGGTCGTCGTCCTCGGGCATGCCGTCGATGTTCTCGACGAGCGAGGTGGTCGCGGAGCGGCGGTTCCACGGGTGGGCGGCGGTGAGGTCCGCGGGGAGGCCGCGGGCGGTGAAGTAGCCGGTCGGGGGCCAGTTCCCGGCGGCGCGGCCCAGGAGGCGGATGCCTGTCAGGGGGAGCTTCTCGACGGGTTTGCCGAGGAGGCAGCCGGCCGCCCGGCCGAGCCAGGCGGCTTCCAGCCGGGCGGGGGACACGGCCGAGGGGCGGGGCGTGGGCCAGTCGGGGCACAGGTCCCGGATGCGCTCCAGGTCCGTCGGCTCCGTGTCCGCCGACGGGCTCGACAGGTGGGCCAGGTCGTCCAGCAACTCCTCCGCGAGCAGCCGGAGGCGGCGGGACGCCGGACGCTCGGACGCGCCGGCCCGGGCGGGTGCCTCGTGGCCGCCCGCCGCCCGCCAGCGGGCGGCGACCGCGGAGGCGTCGCGGCCGTCCTGCGCCGCCTGGCGCAGCTCGTGGCCGACCAGGTCCTCGGACTGGACCCAGGTCAGTCGGAGCATCCCGCGCCCCCGATCGCGGTGAACGCCCGCTCGTGGGCGCGGCGTCGGGCCACGTCCCGCTCGAAGACCTCCCGGGCCACCGCGGTGAGCGTCGCCGCCGGCTGCCACAGGTCCAGACGGCTCGCCTCCGCGACGGCCTTCGCCCAGTCCTCGGGGACCGGTGCGCCCAGCGCCCCGGCCAACGCGCCCGCCATCGTGGCGATGGAGTCGCAGTCCCGGCCGTAGTTGACGGCACCGAGGACCGCGTGCCGGTAGTCGCCGCCCGCGACGACCAGCATGCCGAGCGCCACCGGCAGCTCCTCGATCGCGTGCAGGCGGGACGGGCGCCGCGCGGCCAGCGAGGGCGCCCGGTAGTCGGGGCCCACCGTGTCGTAGGGGGCGACCGCCTCCCGCAGCGGCCCGAGCGCCGACTCGAAGTCCGTGTACCGGGCGGCCACCTCGCAGACCGCCTCGATCGCCGTCCGGGTGCCGTCCTTCGCCAGGGACAGACAGGCCGCCACCACCGAGTCCGGCGTCGCCCCGGGCGTGCAGGCCGCCGCCACCGCCGCCGCGAGGACACCGGCCGCCTCACGGCCGTACGACGACTGGTGCGCGCCCGCCACGTCCAGCGCCTCGGCGTAGGCGCCGGCCGGGTGGGCGGCGTTGACCAGGCCGACCGGGGCGATGTACATGGCGGCACCACAGTTGACGATGTTGCCGGTGCCGGCCTCGCGCGGGTCCACGTGGCCGTAGTGGATCCTGGCCGCCAGCCACTTCTCCGCCAGGAAGACCCGCTGGAGCGGGAGTGCCTCCGCCTCCAGTTCCGGGATCCAGCGCGGGCGCGTCATCAGGTCCGGGACCAGGTGCTCGGCGACCGCGTAGGCGTCCAGGTGGTCGCGGACCGTGTCGTACACCCGTACCAGGGCGTGGGTCATCAAGGTGTCGTCGGTGACGTGGCCGTCGCCCTTGTGGTAGGGGGCGATGGGGCGGGCGGTGCGCCAGGCGTCGCCGTTCCACGGGCCGACGATGCCGTGGACGCGGCCGCCGTGACGTTCGAGGATCTGCTCGGGGGAGTAGCCCTCGACCGGGCCGCCGAGCGCGTCGCCGACGGCCGCGCCGACCAGGGCGCCGGTGACGCGCTCCTCCAGGGTCGCCGCCGTGGCGCCGTCCGCCGTACCGGGTGTCGTGGGGCCGGGTGTTCTCATGCCGTGTCTCGTCCTTCCGGTCGGGGCGGTTGCGTCGCGTGCAGGAGTCCGGCGAGTTCGACCAGGTCGGTGCCGGTGAGGCGGGGCAGCACGCAGCCGGGGAGGGTGCGGCAGGTGTCGCGCCAGGACGCGGGGATCGCCGTGCCGCCGTCCAGCGCGCCGGTGAGGGCGCCGGCCAGCGCCGGGGCGGAGTCCGCGACCCGGGACAGGCAGGCGGCCGCCGGTACGGCCTCCGCGAGGCGGCCGCGGGCGGCGGTGGCCAGGGCGAGGGCGACCGGGACGGTCTCGGCGGCGGCGATGCCGTAGCTGTAGACGTGGTCGACGATCTGGTGCTCCAGCAGCGGCACGAGGGCGAAGGTGCTCTCGGCGTCCGCCGCCAGCGCCAGTGCCTGGCGGGCGTTGCGGCCGATCTCCGTCTCCACGGGGAGTTCGGCCAGCGCGGCCGTGACGCAGGTGCGTACGTCGGCGCCGTCGAGGGCGCACGCCAGGGCCGCCGCCATGGCCCGGGCGCCGTGCACGCCGTCGCCGTCCTGGGTGTAGCGGGCGTCGAACTCGGCCAGGTCGGCAGCCGCGCGGGGGGCGCCGGGGTGGGCGACGGCGAGGACGCAGGCGCGGACGCAGGCGGCGTCGTCGAAGTAGTGCGGGTTGTCGTGGCCGGTGGCGGGCGGGCGCAGGCCGGTGGCGAGGTTGCCGAGGCCCGCCCGTACCGAGATGCGGGCCCGCAGCGGCAGCACCGCCGACTCGGCCTCCGGGGCGCGTTCCGTGGCCGCCGCCACCTCGCTGGCCACGGCGTTCCAGGTCAGGTCGATCGCCGCCCGCATCCGGCGTTCCCGGCTCAGGTCCCCGAGCGCGGTGTCGTCCCCGGCCCGCAGCACCGCCTCCGCCGCGAACGCCGCCCACTCGGCGTCGTCGGACGGGCCGAGGCGCAGCGGTTCCGGGGGCTGGTTCAGGGCGATGGGGACGGGGAGGGTGGTGGTCGCGTTCTGCTCCGCGAAGGTGTCCAGTTCGCGGGTGAGGCGACGGGTCCACTCGGGCATCCGGGCGGCCCGGTGCCGGGCGGCGGGCCAGCCGGCGGCGTCTCCCGCGGCGAGGCCCAGGAGGAGGCCCTCGATACGGTCGCGTCGCGTCGCGGGCCGGGGCGGGGTGGTGGTCCCGGGCTCCGGGCGGTGCCCGACGCTGTGGGGGGCGGGCGCCGGTTCGGTGGGGCGGTCGGCGGGGGTGGGAGTGCGGGTGATGCGGGTGCGGGTGGCGGTGGGAGTGGGGGTGCCGGTGCCGGTGCCGGTGCCGGTGGGAGTGGGGGTGCCGGTGCCGGTGGGTTCGGCCGCGGGGCGCTGTCCGCTTCCGGGGGGCGCGGGCTCCTCCGGACCACCGGGCAGGACGACGTAGGCGGTGGTGGCGCTCTCCTCACCGGCCGAGCGCGACCTGGTCACGGCCACACCCCCACGACCGCGTCGTCGACGGTCGGCGTCGGGGACGGACCGACCACCGGTGTCGGGGCACATCTGCTGGTCGGCGTCGGCGTCGGTGTCGACGTCGGTGCCGTGTCGTCGGTGGTTCTCGGGCGGGGCCCGTCGCCCGGGCTAGGGGCGCCGCCCACCCGAGCGTCCTCGCCGCGGGTGACGCCCTCGGGCTCCTCCGCGGCCCGCGTCAGCAGGTCCGCCACGTCCAGCACATGGTGTCCGGCCATCGCCGGCAGACAGCTTCCGCGGGCCGGGCCGATGGCCGACGCCCACTCGGCCGGAATGGCGGCGCAGCCCCGCGTCGCACCGGCCAGGGCGCCTGCCACCGCCGCCGTCGTGTCCGCGTCGCGGCCCATGTTGACGGCCGTCAGCACGGCGTCCGTGAAGTCCCCGTCGGCCGCCGCGTACGCGCCGAAGGCGAGCGCGACCGCCTCGGGGGCCAGGTCGGTCCAGGGGTAGCCGCCGATGACCACCGCCGAGCGGACGGCGCGTTCGCCGCGGTGGGCCGCCGTCATGGCGCGGCGCAGACACCGGGCCGTCCAGGAGTCGTCCGGCACGACGGCCAGCGCGGAGGCCACGACCGCGACGGGCGGCGCTCCCGCCATCGCCGCGGCGACCCCGGCCGCCACCGCCTGGCCGCCGTAGATGCCCTCGCCGTCGTGGCTGACCGAACCGTCGATCGCCACCAGCCGGGCCGCCTCGGCGGGACGGCCCGCCGCGAAGACGCCGTAGGGCGCGGCCCGCATGGCCAGCCCGTCGCTCCAGGCGTGCCGGTGCTGGGCGGAGATGGGCGCGGCCAGCCCCCGGCGCAGGTTCTCCAGGGTGCCGCGTTCGCTGAAACCGGCGCCCCGGAACGGGCCCTCCTCCCGGTCCGCGATCCACTCGTGCCAGGCCGTCTCGACATGGGCCGGGGTGAGCGCGGAGCCGTACCGGGCCAGCAGCAGTCCCGAGAAGATCGCGTACTCGGTGTCGTCGGTGCCGGCCGGCACCGTGGCCACGTACCCCGTGATGCGGCCCCAGCGGGCGCGGATCTCGGAGGGCTTCATGTTCTCGGCCGGCGCCCCGAGGGCGTCCCCGACGGCCAGCCCGAGCAGCGCGCCCCGAGCCCGGTCACGGAGTCCGACGGCGTCCCCGGGCACGAGGGCCGGGGGAATGCGGGCGGTGGATGCCACGGCCTCTCCTCTCCCTTTGCGGATGTGTCCCCGGTGCGGTGCGCCCCGCAGCCTCGCGGGCCCCAGCGTCACCCGGACGACATCTGTGCACTCAAGATCACGGATGAGCGGGAAAGGGTAAAACCGCAGGTAAGTGCAGCCTTTCCTTGCTGGCGAGGCGGAAATGATCGGCGTAGCTTGGGTGTTGTTAAAAAGTAGAACCGATCCAAACTAGCCTTCCGGGGGGCCCGTATGGCAATCATCGAAACCGAGGCGCCGCTGCACGAGGCGCACCGCGACAACCACACCCACCGCGACGTGAACGGCGGCTGGCTGCGCCCCGCCGTCTTCGGCGCGATGGACGGCCTGGTCTCCAACCTCGCCCTGATGACCGGCGTAGCGGGCGGCGCCGTCGGCCAGCAGACCGTCGTGCTGAGCGGCCTGGCCGGTCTGGCCGCCGGCGCCTTCTCCATGGCCGCCGGCGAGTACACCTCCGTCGCCTCGCAGCGCGAGCTGGTCGAGGCCGAGCTGGACGTGGAGCGCCGCGAGCTGAAGAAGCACCCGGCGGACGAGGAGGCCGAGCTGGCCGCGCTCTACGAGGCCCGCGGCGTGGAGCCGCGGCTCGCCCGCGAGGTGGCCCGGCAGCTGTCCCGCGACCCCGAGCAGGCGCTGGAGATACACGCCCGCGAGGAACTGGGCATCGACCCCGGCGATCTGCCCTCGCCGCTGGTCGCGGCCGTGTCCTCGTTCGGCTCCTTCGCGCTGGGCGCCCTGCTCCCCGTGCTGCCCTTCCTGCTCGGCGCCACCGCGCTGTGGCCGGCGGTCGTGCTCGCGCTGGTCGGACTGTTCCTGTGCGGTGCGGTGGTCGCCAAGGTGACGGCGCGCAGCTGGTGGTACAGCGGGCTGCGGCAGCTCGCGCTCGGCGGCGCGGCGGCCGGTGTGACGTACGCCCTGGGCAGTTTCTTCGGAACGGCCGTAGGATAGCCCGGCTTGAACCTATGCAGGAGCCCGCATAAATAACCGTTACTCGCTGGTTTCGAGCGCGTGATCCCCGGGCATGAGCCGTAAGCGCTGTGAGCAATGAGGCCTGCCGCGCACCCGCGAAGCGAGCGACGGAGCTCTCCTCACCCCCTCGGACCGACGGACATCGATCTGTCCGCCCCGGTCCCCCTGGATCACACCGCCGGTCGCGGTACCCCCGCCGCCACCCCCGCTGTCCGCATGTTGGAACGGATTATCCCGCTTCCCGAGAATCACTCCATCATGTAACCTGCACGAAATTTTGATCTCACGCAGAGGGCCAACGTCGTCCCTCGGCACTTGCACATGCCAGATGACGACGACGGGAGAGCCGATGCGTACGCCGCGCCAGCCGTCCCAGCACTCCGCGAATGGCCAGAACTGGTCCTTCATGGATGCTCGCCCTGCTGCGCAGGGTATGTACGACCCCCGCAACGAGCACGACGCCTGCGGCGTCGGTTTCGTCGCCACTCTCACCGGCGAGGCTTCGCACACCCTGGTCGACCAGGCGCTCACCGTGCTGCGCAACCTGGAGCACCGCGGTGCCACCGGCTCCGAGCCCGACTCGGGCGACGGCGCGGGCATCCTCTCCCAGGTGCCGGACGCCTTCTTCCGCGAGGTGGCCGAATTCGAGCTGCCCGAGGCCGGGGCGTACGCCGTCGGTATCGCCTTCCTGCCGGGGGACGGCACCGAGGACGCCGTCTCGACGATCGAGACGATCGCGGCCGAGGAGGGCCTCACCGTCCTCGGCTGGCGCGAGGTCCCGGTCGCCCCGCAGATGCTGGGCGCCACCGCGCGTTCGACCATGCCGGTCTTCCGCCAGATCTTCGTGGCGGACGGCGCCTCCCAGGGCATCGCCCTCGACCGCCGCGCCTTCGCGCTGCGCAAGCGCGCCGAGCGCGAGGTCGGCGTCTACTTCCCGTCGCTGTCCGCGCGGACCATCGTCTACAAGGGCATGCTGACCACCGGCCAGCTGGAGCCGTTCTTCCCGGACCTGTCCGACCGCCGCTTCGCCTCCGCGATCGCGCTCGTGCACTCCCGCTTCTCCACCAACACCTTCCCGAGCTGGCCGCTCGCCCACCCGTACCGCTTCGTCGCGCACAACGGCGAGATCAACACGGTCAAGGGCAACCGCAACTGGATGCGCGCCCGTGAGTCCCAGCTCGCCTCGGACCTGTTCGGCTCGTCCTCGGACCTGGAGCGGATCTTCCCGGTCTGTACGCCGGACGCCTCCGACTCCGCCTCCTTCGACGAGGTGCTGGAGCTGCTGCACCTCGGCGGGCGTTCGCTGCCGCACTCGGTGCTGATGATGATCCCGGAGGCGTGGGAGAACCACGACTCCATGGACCCGGCCCGGCGCGCCTTCTACCAGTTCCACTCCACGATGATGGAGCCCTGGGACGGCCCCGCCTGCGTCACCTTCACCGACGGCACCCAGGTCGGCGCCGTGCTCGACCGCAACGGTCTGCGCCCCGGCCGCTACTGGGTGACCGACGAGGGCCTCGTCGTCCTCGGCTCCGAGGTCGGCGTCCTGGACATCGACCCGGCCAAGGTCGTCCGCAAGGGCCGCCTGCAGCCCGGCCGCATGTTCCTCGTGGACACCGCCGAGCACCGCATCATCGAGGACGACGAGATCAAGGCCCAGCTCGCGGCGGAGAAGCCGTACGCCGAGTGGATCGAGGCCGGCGAGATCGAGCTGTCCGACCTGCCCGAGCGCGAGCACATCGTGCACACCCACGCCTCGGTCACCCGCCGCCAGCAGACCTTCGGGTACACCGAGGAGGAGCTGCGCGTCATCCTCGCGCCGATGGCCAAGGCCGGCGCCGAGCCGATCGGCTCCATGGGCACCGACTCGCCGATCGCGGCGCTGTCCGACCGCCCGCGGCTGCTCTTCGACTACTTCACCCAGCTCTTCGCCCAGGTCACCAACCCGCCGCTGGACGCGATCCGCGAGGAACTGGTCACCTCCCTGCGCTCCTCGCTCGGCCCGCAGGGCAACCTGCTGGAGCCGACGGCCGCCTCCTGCCGCAGCGTCCTGCTGCCCTTCCCGGTCATCGACAACGACGAGCTGGCCAAGCTCATCCACATCAACGCCGACGGCGACATGCCCGGCTTCAAGGCCGCGACCCTCTCCGGTCTCTACCGGGTGCACGGCGGCGGCGACGCCCTCGCCGCGCGCATAGAGGAGATCTGCGCCGAGACCGACGCCGCCATCGAGAACGGCGCCCGGCTGATCGTCCTGTCCGACCGCCACTCGGACGCCGAGCACGCCCCGATCCCGTCGCTGCTGCTCACCTCGGCCGTCCACCACCACCTCATCCGCACCAAGCAGCGCACCGAGGTGGGCCTGCTGATCGAGGCCGGCGACGTCCGCGAGGTCCACCACGTCGCCCTGCTCATCGGCTACGGCGCCGCGGCCGTCAACCCGTACCTGGCCATGGAGTCCGTCGAGGACCTGGTCCGCGCGGGCACCTTCCTCCAGGCGACCGACGGCGAGCCCGAGCAGGCCATCCGGAACCTGATCTACGCCCTCGGCAAGGGCGTCCTCAAGGTCATGTCCAAGATGGGCATCTCCACCGTCGCCTCCTACCGCGGCGCCCAGGTCTTCGAGGCCGTCGGCCTCGACGAGGAGTTCGTCGCCACGTACTTCAACGGCACCGCCACCAAGATCGGCGGCGTCGGCATCGACGTCATCGCCAAGGAGGTCGCCGCCCGCCACGCCAAGGCCTACCCGGCCAGCGGCATCGCGCCGGCGCACCGGGCCCTGGACATCGGTGGCGAGTACCAGTGGCGCCGCGAGGGCGAACCGCACCTGTTCGACCCGGAGACCGTCTTCCGCCTCCAGCACTCCACGCGCTCCGGCACGTACGACATCTTCAAGAAGTACACCGAGCGTGTGAACGAGCAGTCCGAGCGCCTGATGACGCTGCGCGGCCTGTTCGGCTTCAAGAGCGACCGGCAGCCGATCCCCCTCGACGAGGTCGAGCCCGTCTCCGAGATCGTCAAGCGCTTCTCCACCGGCGCCATGTCGTACGGCTCCATCTCCCAGGAGGCGCACGAGACCCTCGCCATCGCCATGAACCAGCTGGGCGGCAAGTCCAACACCGGTGAGGGCGGCGAGGACCCGGAGCGCCTGTACGACCCGGCGCGGCGCTCGTCCATCAAGCAGGTCGCCTCCGGCCGCTTCGGCGTCACCTCCGAGTACCTGGTCAACGCGGACGACATCCAGATCAAGATGGCCCAGGGCGCCAAGCCCGGCGAGGGCGGTCAGCTGCCCGGCCACAAGGTCTACCCCTGGGTCGCCAAGACCCGGCACTCCACCCCCGGTGTCGGCCTGATCTCCCCGCCCCCGCACCACGACATCTACTCCATCGAGGACCTGGCCCAGCTGATCCACGACCTCAAGAACGCCAACCCGCAGGCCCGCATCCACGTGAAGCTGGTCTCCGAGGTCGGCGTGGGCACGGTCGCGGCGGGCGTCTCCAAGGCCCACGCGGACGTCGTCCTCATCTCCGGCCACGACGGCGGCACGGGCGCCTCGCCGCTCACCTCGCTCAAGCACGCCGGCGGCCCCTGGGAGCTGGGCCTCGCCGAGACCCAGCAGACCCTGCTGCTCAACGGCCTGCGCGACCGCATCGTCGTCCAGACCGACGGCCAGCTCAAGACCGGCCGGGACGTCGTCATCGCCGCGCTGCTCGGCGCCGAGGAGTTCGGCTTCGCGACCGCGCCGCTCGTCGTCTCCGGCTGCGTCATGATGCGCGTCTGCCACCTGGACACCTGCCCGGTCGGCATCGCCACCCAGAACCCGGTGCTGCGTGAGCGCTTCTCCGGCAAGGCCGAGTACATCGTCAACTTCTTCCGCTTCATCGCCGAAGAGGTCCGCGAGATCCTCGCCGAGCTGGGCTACCGCTCCATCGAGGAGGCCGTCGGCCACGCCGAGACCCTCGACGTCACCCGCGCCGTCGACCACTGGAAGGCCCAGGGCCTCGACCTGGAGCCGCTCTTCCACGTCCCCGCGCTGCCCGAGGGCGCCGTGCGCCACCAGGCCGTCGTCCAGGACCACGGCCTGGAGAAGGCGCTCGACAACCAGCTGATCAAGCTCGCCTCCGACGCGCTGGCGGCCTCCAGCGCCACCGACGCCGCGCCGGTGCGCGCCCAGGTCCCGATCCGCAACATCAACCGCACGGTCGGCACCATGCTCGGCCACGAGGTGACGAAGAAGTTCGGCGGCGCGGGCCTGCCCGACGACACCGTCGACATCACCTTCACCGGCTCCGCCGGCCAGTCCTTCGGCGCCTTCGTCCCGCGCGGCGTCACGCTGCGCCTGGAGGGCGACGCCAACGACTACGTCGGCAAGGGCCTCTCCGGCGGCCGGATCGTCGTCCGCCCGGACCGGGGCGCCGACCACCTCGCCGAGTACTCCACCATCGCCGGCAACACCATCGGCTACGGCGCCACCGGCGGCGAGATGTTCCTGCGCGGCAAGGTCGGCGAGCGCTTCTGCGTCCGCAACTCCGGCGCGCTGGTCGTCTCCGAGGGCGTCGGCGACCACGGCTGCGAGTACATGACCGGCGGCCACGCCGTCGTCCTCGGCGAGACCGGGCGCAACTTCGCGGCCGGCATGTCCGGGGGCGTCGCGTACGTCATCGACCTCGACCGGGACAACGTCAACGTCGGCAACGTGGGCGCGATCGAGGCGCTCGACGACGCCGACAAGCAGTGGCTGCACGACGTCGTGCGCCGGCACCAGGAGGAGACGGGCTCCACCGTCGCCGAGAAGCTGCTCGCCGACTGGACAACCGCCGTCGAGCGCTTCGGCAAGATCATCCCCAGCACGTACAAGGCAGTGCTCGCCGCCAAGGACGCCGCCGAGCGAGCCGGTCTCTCCGAGACCGAGATCACCGAGAAGATGATGGAGGCGGCGACCAATGGCTGATCCCAAGGGCTTTCTCAACCACGGGCGCGAGGTCGCCAGGACCCGTCCCGTCCCGGAGCGCGTCAAGGACTGGAACGAGGTCTACGTCCCCGGCTCCCTGCTGCCGATCATCAGCAAGCAGGCCAGCCGCTGCATGGACTGCGGCATCCCGTTCTGCCACAACGGCTGCCCGCTCGGGAACCTGATCCCCGAGTGGAACGACTACGCCTACCGCGAGGACTGGTCGGCCGCGCAGGAGCGCCTGCACGCCACCAACAACTTCCCGGAGTTCACCGGCCGCCTGTGCCCGGCGCCGTGCGAGTCGGCGTGCGTGCTCGGCATCAACCAGCCGGCGGTCACCATCAAGAACGTCGAGGTCTCGATCATCGACAAGGCGTGGGAGACCGGGGACGTGGCCCCGCAGATCCCCGAGCGCCTGTCCGGCAAGACCGTCGCCGTCATCGGCTCCGGCCCGGCCGGCCTCGCCGCCGCCCAGCAGCTCACCCGGGCCGGCCACACGGTCGCCGTCTACGAGCGCGCGGACCGCATCGGCGGCCTGCTGCGCTACGGCATCCCCGAGTTCAAGATGGAGAAGCGGCACATCAACCGCCGCATCGAGCAGATGCGCGCGGAGGGCACCCGCTTCCGCACCGGCGTCGAGATCGGCCGCGATCTCAAGGCCGGCGACCTGAAGAAGCGCTACGACGCCGTCGTCATCGCCGCCGGCGCCACCACCGCCCGCGACCTGCCGGTCCCCGGCCGCGAGCTCCAGGGCATCCACCAGGCGATGGAGTACCTGCCCCTGGCCAACAAGGTGCAGGAGGGCGACTACGTGGCGCCTCCGATCACGGCCGAGGGCAAGCACGTCGTCGTCATCGGCGGCGGCGACACCGGCGCCGACTGCGTGGGCACCGCCCACCGCCAGGGCGCGGCCTCCGTCACCCAGCTGGAGATCATGCCCCGGCCGGGCGAGGAGCGGGACGCGGTGCGCCAGCCGTGGCCGACCTTCCCGATGCTCTACAAGGTCACCTCCGCCCACGAGGAGGGCGGCGAGCGGGTCTACGCCGTCTCCACCACCCACTTCGAGGGCGACGAGGACGGCAACGTCCAGTGGCTGCACATGAGCGAGGTCGAGTTCATCGACGGCAAGCTCACCCCGAAGCCGGGCACCGAGCGCAAGATCCCGGCCCAGCTGGTCACCCTCGCCATGGGCTTCACCGGCACCGACCGGGAGAACGGGCTGGTGGACCAGTTCGGCCTGGAACTCGACGAACGCGGTAACATCGCCCGGGACGCCGACTTCCAGACCAACGTGCCGGGTGTGTTCGTCGCCGGTGACGCCGGCCGCGGCCAGTCGCTCATCGTCTGGGCGATCGCGGAGGGCCGCTCGGCCGCCCGCGGCGCCGACAGCTTCCTGACCGGAGCCAGCGAACTGCCGGCCCCGATCCGCCCGACCGACCGCGCTCTCGCGGTCTGACGGACGGAACAACCGAAGAACGTCCCGCACAAAGGCGTGCGGAACACTGATGGCGCCTGCCCTGTCCCCGACCGGACAAAGGGGCAGGCGCCGTCGCATGCTCCGGGCCCCGCCTACGGCAGCCGGTACGTGTCCCCGTACATCTCCCACACCAGCGGCGTGTCCAGCCCCAGGTTCCCCGCCGCCAGGAACCGGCGCTGCGCCGTGTCGACGCGCGAGGTGTCGATCCCGGGTCGCTTGGCCCGCATGGCCTGCGCGCGGACGTCCAGGAACGCCTTCAGATAGGCCTTCTCCTCGCCCCCCTGGCCCGGCGTCTTCGCCTTCCGCAGAGTCTGCTCCCGCAGCCCGTAGAAGCCCTCCGCGTCCGTGTCGGGCCCGTGGAAGACCATCGCGTCGAAGTAGACGAACTGGCCGAGCGTGCCGAGCCCGTCCAGCTTGGCCAGGCGCACCGCCGGCTCGAAGTACACGCGGTCCCGCTCCCGCTCCTGCGCCTCGCGGAACGCGGGAAGCTCCGCCTCCGCCCGCCAGGCGGCCGGGAAGCCGGGGTCCAGGCCCTCGTGGGAGTCGGTGCCGTCCACCTCGCGCAGAGCCGGCAGATAGGCCGCCAGACCGTTGCCCGGGTGGTCCTTCGTGTAGCGCTCCACCAGCATGAGCAGGTCGTGCGTGGCGGAGCAGAAGCCGATGATGCCCGCCGTGTAGCCGCACCCGTCGCCGAGGTCCTCGATGGTGCCGTAGGACGTGCGCCACTTCGTGGTCGAGTTCTCGGCGCTGGACACCAGTTGCTGCGCCAGCTCCTTCTTCGCGGGAGCCGCGAGCCCCGGCGGCAGACCGGCGATGAGCGCGTCGTCCGCCGCCCGCTCCTCCTCCGCCCGGCTCTTGGCGTCCTCGCGGGACGACTGGGTGCTGGACACGGGCGGCGTCACCGGGGCGTCCGCCGAGTCCGACGGCATGACGAAGTACACCCCCGTGGCGACCACGGGGACGGCCGCCAGGAGCAGCACACCGGCACGTTTCATAGGGGAATACCTCCGCCTGTCATCTCCGACACCTTGATCGCCGCCGTCACCGCCAGCAGCACCAGCAGCCCCGCGCACGCACCGGCCTGCACCGCCGTCCGCCGCCGTCCCGGGGGCGCGTACGCGTACGCGAAGGCCAGCGCGCCGCCCGCCAGGAGGCCGCCGAGGTGGCCCTGCCAGGAGGTGAACCCGGCGGACACCACCAGCCACAGCAGCAGGAAGGCCATGAAACGGTTGACCGCGCCCATGTCCGCACCCACCCGGCGGTGCAGGACGTAGTACGCCGCCGCCAAGCCGAAGACCGCGCCCGACGCGCCGACCGCGGACTGCCCGGGGTCGGCGGACACCAGCTGCAGGACGGAACCGCCGAGCGCCGACAGCAGGTACAGGACGGCGAACCGCGCCCGGCCCAGCATCGGCTCCACGACCCGCCCCAACTGCCACAGCACGACCATGTTCATCGTGAGGTGCAGGATCCCGAACACCCCCTCGAAGGGCGAGATGTGGAGGAAGGCGCTGGTGAGCATCCGCTCCCACTCGCCGGCCACGATCCCCTCGGTGCGGAAGTCCCCGAGGTACACGCCCTCGTAGACGTAGCGGCCGCCGTCCGGATCGACGAGCCGCGCACCGACCATGGAGAAGCGGTCCACCAGCTCCGGCCGCACCGCCTCCGCCAGGTACACGAGGACGTTCAGCGCGAACAGCACGTACGTCACCACGGGCGTCGTCGAGATCCGCCCGCCGACGATCGTCCGGGCCTGCCGGGCCGACCGCGCCCCCTCCCGCACGCACTCGGGGCACTGGTGGCCCACGGGCGCCTCGCGCATGCAGTCCGGGCAGATGTGACGCTCGCAGCGGGTGCACCGGACGTGGCACTCCACCGCGGGATGGCGGTAACAGGTGGTGACGGTGGACTCGGGATCCACGCCGGCTCCTCGGGACGAAACGGACGGTGAGCCGGTGGGGACGGCGGCGAACAAAATAGCGAACGCCGGTGGACGAGCTGAGAGGCGGGGTGCACCGTGCCGTAGCCTCGGCAGCCGAGTGCCGTACGCATCGGGTGACGGGGGAGTCCGCATGGCCGCGATCAGTCTCACCAAGGTCCAGGAGACGGCGCCCGCGCTGGTCGACCTGTACAAGACCGCCGGGGTGTCCCTGACCAAGCACGGGCTGGAGGGGGCCCGGGCCGCGGTCTACCTGGTCGTGGACTACTCCGGCTCCATGAAGCCGTACTACCGGGACGGCAGCGTGCAGGGCCTCGCCGACCGCGTGCTCGGGCTGTCCGCGCACCTCGACGACGACGGCACCGTGCCGGTGGTCTTCTTCTCCACGGACGTCGACGCCGTCTCCCGGATCGACCTCGCCGACCACCGCGGACGCATCGACCGGATCGTGGCCGGCCTCGGACACATGGGGAAGACCAGCTACCACCTGGCCATGGACGCCGTCATCGACCACTACCTCGACAGCGGCGCCCGCCACCCCGCCCTGGTCGTCTTCCAGACCGACGGCGGACCGATCAACAAGCTCGCCGCGGAACGGTACCTGTGCAAGGCGGCGCCGTTGCCGCTGTTCTGGCAGTTCGTCGGCTTCGGCGACCCGGACAGCCGCCAGTTCGACTACCTGCGCAGACTCGACGACCTGGCGGTGCCGGAGCGGCGGGTCGTCGACAACGCCGGGTTCTTCCACGCGGGCCGCGACCCGCGGAAGGTGACCGACGCCGAGCTGTACGACCGTCTGGTGGGCGAGTTCCCCGCCTGGCTCGCGGCCGCACGCGCGCAGGGCATCGTGCGGCCGGCCTGAGACGGCGTCAGCGGGGGCCAGTGGGCCCCCGCGGGCCCTCGTGGGTTCAGTGCGTCAGGGAGAACCCCAGCACCACGCCCGCCGACACCTCCACCATCCCCGGCGCCAGATCACCGGCCGAGCTGCCGCCCCCGCCCCCATGGCCCCGGTACTGGCGGAACGACTCGGCGTCCACGTCCTGGATGTGCACCACCGGGCCCAGCCGCACCCCCGCCGCCTCCGTGTACACCTCGGCCTTGCGGCGAGCGGCGGCCACGGCCCTGCGACGGGCCTCGTCGCGCATCGCCGGCTTGTCGTGCACGTCGAACTCGACCTCGTCGATCCGGTGCGCGCCCGCGTCCACCGCGTCCACGATGAGCTGCTGGAGCCCGTCCAGGGCCTCGGTCTGGACCGAGTAGGAGGCCTGGCAGCGGTACCCGAGGAACGTCCGCTCGCCGCCGTAGCCGTTGTACTCCGAGCTGAGCCTGAGGCGGGAGCCCGAGACCGAGGTGTCCGGTATCCCGTGCCGGCGCAGCACCTCACGCAGCCGGGCCACGGCCGTGCCGGCCCCCTCGAAGGCCCGGTCGGGCGCGGGCTCCAGCACGTCCACCGCCAGCTTCACCCGTACCAGCTGCGGCTCGACCCGCACACTGCCCGCACCGAACACACTGAGCCCCCAGGGCTCGTTGATCGTCTCCGTCATGCGGGCATTGAAGCACCGTTCACCCGTTCTAGGTGTCGCATTCCAGTACCGTCCGGCACAGCCCGCACCGCGCCCGCACCCGCCCCCGCACCGGCACCCTGATCCGCTGGTGACACGTCGGACAGGGGAACGACACCCGCAGCGGACCGCTCCCGCCCGCCGTGAACGCGTACGGCCCCTCCTCCGCCCCGGCGACGGCGTGCGGATCCTGATCCTGCGCGTGGCGGCGGTCCCGCGCGTACCGGCGGCGGCCCGCCCAGCCCGCCGCCGTCAACGGCGGCCGCTGCCCGTCCCGACGGGCCCGGGCCCTGCCCTCCCCGTACGCCGTGTAGGCCTGCGGACTGGTGAACCACACCGACGGGTCCTCCCCGAAGACCAGCGCCCGCTTGGCCAGGACATAGCCGAACTCCTCCGGCGTCAGATACCCCAGCTTCTGCGAGGACGCCGCGTCCTGGCGGAAGGCGTCCAGCAGCAGCCAGCCCGCGCCCAGGTACGCCGCCGCCGTGTCGGTGAGGATCTCGTTGTCCCGGGTGCCGGGGAAGGACAGGTCGAGGCGGTGCAGGTACACGTGCATCACCTCGTGCGCGAGGGCCGCCCCGATGTCCCGGCGATGCGTACGGAAGCGGTCGTTCAGCTCGACGAAGTACTCCGGCCCCGCCGCCAGCTCCACGCTCGCCGCGTGCGTCATCTCCCGGAAGGAGACGATCATCCGGGCGTCGGGCAGCCGGTAGTGGCGCACCAGCTCGCGAGCCACCCGCTGCGCCCCCAGATACAGGTCGTCCGTGTCGCAGAACGCCACGTCGGCCGGGGCCACGCTGGCCGAGAACGTCCGCACGGTGTCGTACGACAACCGCCTGTACAGCGCCGTGACGGCGGCCCGCACCGTCTCCAGGTGCGGGAAACCGTGCTCCACCGGTCCGCCGTTCGCCACGCCCACCCCCAAGACGCCTGAACCCTCCTCCCACTGTACGAGGGACGCCCCCGCCCCGGCAGCCGTGGCGCCCCTCCTGCAGTGGAAGGACGGGACCGGCCCGTCGCCGGCCGGACCGCGCCCAGGCCCCGCCCCCCCCCACGGCCCCCGCGAGGTTCTCGGGCCCTGAGACGGACTGCGACCGCCCCGCGTCCGCACGTAGGGTGGGCGCCCATGACCACCAGCAACACCGGTACCGGTGCCGTCGACCCCGCCGTCCGCGAGGAGCTGGCCCGGCTGCGGGACAGCATCGACAACATCGACGCGGCCGTCGTCCACATGCTCGCCGAGCGCTTCAAGTGCACCCAGCAGGTCGGCCACCTCAAGGCCCGGCACCAGCTCCCGCCCGCCGACCCGGCCCGGGAGGCCAAGCAGATCGCCCGCCTGCGCGCCCTCGCCGAAAGCGCCAAGCTGGACCCGGCGTTCGCCGAGAAGTTCCTGAACTTCATCATCGCCGAGGTGATCCACCACCACGAGCGCATCGCGGAGGACAACGGCAACGGCACGACCCCCGCCTCCTCCGACTGAACCCCGCGAGCCCCCGCGCCCCCACCAGGGGGCGCACGCCGGGGAGCGCACCGGGCCGGAACGGACCGGACATACTCCGCGTAGCGATCCGCCTCTGTGCCCTGCCCACCCCATCAGGCAGCATGGCGTCATGTCCGTACTGACGCGCGACGAAGCGCAGACCCGTGCCCGGCTCCTCGACGTCCACCACTACACGATCGACCTCGATCTGACCCGTGGGGACGAGACCTTCGACTCCCGCACCGCCATCCGTTTCACCGTCCGCGGCGAGACGGGCACCACGGACACCTTCGTCGAGGTCAAGCCCGCCGAGCTGCGCACCGTCACCCTGGACGGACACCCCCTCGACCCCGCCGCCCTGACCGACAACCGGCTCGCGCTGAAGAACCTCACCCCCGGCGAGCACGAACTGCGCGTCGAGGCCGCCATGCGCTACTCGCGCACCGGCGAGGGCATGCACCGCTTCACCGACCCCAGCGACGGCGAGACCTACGTCTACACGCAGCTGTTCATGGACGACGTCCAGCGCGTCTTCGCCGCCTTCGACCAGCCCGACCTGAAGGCCGTCTTCGACCTCACCGTCACCGCGCCCCAGGACTGGACCGTCCTCGCCAACGGCATCACCGAACACACCGGGGACGGCCACTGGAAGGCCGCCGCGACCCCCCTCATCTCCACCTACCTCGTGGCCGTCGCCGCCGGCCCCTGGCACTCCCAGCGCACCGAGCACCGCGGCCTGCCCTTCGCCATCCACTGCCGCCGCTCCCTCGCCCGCCACCTGGACGCCGACGCCGACGAACTCTTCGAGATCACCCGCGGCTGCTTCGACCGCTACCACGAGAAGTTCACCGAGCCCTACCCCTTCGACTCCTACGACCAGGCGTTCGTCCCCGAGTTCAACGCCGGCGCCATGGAGAACCCCGGCCTGGTCACCTTCCGCGACGAGTTCGTCTTCCGCTCCGCCGTCACCGACACCGAGCGGCAGACCCGCGCCATGGTCATCGCCCACGAGATGGCCCACATGTGGTTCGGCGACCTCGTCACCCTCCGCTGGTGGGACGACATCTGGCTGAACGAGTCCTTCGCCGAGTACATGGGCTACCAGACCACCGCCGAGGCCACCCGCTTCACCCGGACCTGGACCGACTTCGGCGTCACCCGCAAACCCTGGGGCTACGACGCCGACCAACGCCCCACCACCCACCCCGTCGCCCCCGAGAACGTCGAGGACACCGCCTCCGCCCTCCTCAACTTCGACGGCATCTCCTACGCCAAGGGCGCCTCCGCCCTGCGGCAACTCGTCACCTGGCTCGGCGAGAAGGACTTCCTGGCCGGCATCAACACCCACTTCGAACGGCACAAGTTCGCCAACGCCACCCTCGCCGACTTCATCGACTCCCTCGCCGCCGCCACCGACCGCGACGTCCACGCCTGGGCCGACGCCTGGCTGCGCACCACCGGCGTCGACACCCTCACCCCGCGCATCACCGGCGAGAACGGCAGCCGCGCCCTCACCGTCGACCACGCGGGCACCCGCCCCCACCGCATCGCCGTCGGCCTCTACGACCAGGACCTCACCGACGAGGGCCGGCTCACCCTGCGCGAACGCCTCGACCTCGACATCCCCCAGGACGAACCGAGGCCCATCGGCAAACTCCCCGCCCTGGTCGTCCTCAACGACGGCGACCTGAGCTACGCCAAGATCCGCTTCGACGCCGACTCCTTCCGGACCCTGCACGCCCGGCTCTCCGGCCTCCCCGACCCGCTGACCCGGGCCGTCGTCTGGAACGCGCTGCGCGACGCCGTCCGCGACGGCGACCTCACCACCGGCGCCTACCTGGACATCGCCCGCACCCATCTCCCCCACGAGACCGACCTCGCCCTCGTCGACGGCGTCCTCGCCTTCGCCTCCGCCCAGGTCGCCGACCGCTACGCCACCCCCGAACAGCGGCCCGCCGCCCTGGCCACCCTCACCGACCTCTGCCGCGACCTCATCCGCCGCACCGAGGACGGCGACCACCCCGGCCTGCGCCTCATCGCCGTACGCCACCGCATCGCCACCGCCGCCCACCCCGACACCATCGCCGCCTGGCTCGCCGACGGCACCGTCCCCGGCGGCCCCGAACTCGACCCCGAACTGCGCTGGCGCATCCTCACCCGCCTCGCCGTCCTCGGCGCCACCGACGAGACCGCCATCGCCGCCGAACTCGCCCGCGACCCCAGCGCCACCGGCCAGGAGGGCGCCGCCCGCTGCCGCGCCGCCCTGCCCGACCCCGAGGCCAAGAACCGCGCCTGGGAGGCCATGTTCGCCTCCGACGACCTCTCCAACTACCTCTTCACCGCCACCGCCCAGGGCTTCTGGCAACCCGAACAGGCCGACCTCGTCCAGGACTTCGTACCGCGCTACTACGCCGACGCGGTCGCCGTCGCCGCCCGCCGCGGCCCCGCCATCGCCGAGGCCGCCGGCCGCTGGGCCTTCCCCGTCCACGCCGTCGACACCGACAACCTGCGCCTCGGCCAGGCCTGCCTCGACGACGCCGAACCGACCCCCGCCCTGCGCCGCAAGCTCGCCGACCAACTCGACGACCTCGCCCGCGCCCTGCGGGTACGGGAGGCACGGACACACTGAGCCGCCGTGCGGCCGGCCCCCCACGGGAGACCGGCCGCACACATACCCCTTTCGGGTTGCGATCGTTGGGCTGTCCGGGCGTATCCACGCAACCCCGTGCACGCTGGAACTCCCCTCACGCCCGGAGGACAGCCCATGGGCATGCCGCCCCTCGCCTCGGGCCCGCACGGCCCCGACCGTCTGCGGCCCCTGCTCGACACCGTGCTCGACGCCCTGCGCACCGGCGCCGCGGCCCGCGGCGGCCCCCTCCCCGCGGGCGGCCCCGAAGCCGTCGCCACCCGCGTCGCGCAGGCAGCCGGCACCCTCCTGCCCGACCAGGGGGACCCCGAGGCCCTCCGCACCCTGGTCACCGCCCTCGCCGCCGGCGCCGCCGACCCCGCCCACCCCCTGTGCGCCGCCCACCTGCACGGCGCACCCCTCGCCGTCGCCGCGGCCGCCGACCTCGCCGCGAGCGTCCTCAACCCCTCCCTCGACTCCTGGGACCAGGCACCGGCCGCCTCCGCACTGGAAACCCTCGTCACCCGCACCCTGGCCCACGAGACCGGCGCCACCGACGCCCTCGTCACCACCGGCGGCACCGAGTCCAACCAACTCGCCGTCCTCCTCGCCCGCGAAGCACACGGCCCGAACGTGCGACTGCTCCACGGCCCCGGCGTCCACCACTCGGTGCCCCGCGCCGCCTGGCTGCTGGGCCTGCCCGAACCCGTCACCGTCCCCGCCCCCGCCGGCACCCTCGACCCCGCCTCCCTCGACGAGGCACTCACCCGCATCCCCGGACCCCACCTCGTCGTCGCCACCGCCGGCACCACCGACGCCGGCCTCATCGACCCGCTCCCCGAGATCGCCGACCGCTGCACCGCCCACGGCGCCCGCCTCCACGTCGACGCCGCCTACGGCGCGGGCCTCCTCTTCAGCGACCGGCACCGACCCCGCCTCGCCGGACTCGACGCCGCCCACACCGTCACCCTCGACCTGCACAAACTCGGCTGGCAGCCCATCGCCGCCGGCCTCCTCACGGTCAAGGACGGCGACGACCTCGCCGCGCTTCACCACCGCGCCGACTACCTCAACCCGGACGACGACACCGCCGCCGGCCTCCCCGACCTCCTCGGCCGCTCGCCCCGCACCAGCCGGCGCCCCGACATCCTCAAGATCGCCGTCACCCTCAAGACCCTGGGCCGCACCGGCCTCGGCGCCCTCGTCGACACCGTCTGCACGCTCGCCGAGGAGTTCGCCGCCCTCGTCCACGACCACCCCGGGTTCGAACTGCACGCCCCGCCCACCATCAGCACGGTCCTCTTCCGGCCCGCGCACGCCACCGACGACACCGTGGCCACCGTCCGCCGCACCCTCCTCACCACCGGCGCCGCCGTCCTCGGCCGGGCCCGCACCGACGGCCGGCTCTGGCTCAAGGCCACCCTCCTCAACCCCCACACCCGGCCCGCCGACCTGGCCACCCTCCTGACCCTCGTGGAAACAGCCCTGGAAGGACCCACCCCCCGGTGAACACCACCCCCGACCCCACGCCCGACGCCCCCCGCGACCTCGTCGGCATCGGCATCGGCCCCTTCAACCTCTCCCTCGCCGCCCTCGCCGACCCCCTCACCGGCCTCCACACCGTCTTCTACGACCAGCGCCCCGCCTTCCACTGGCACCCCGGCCTGCTCATCGACGGCGCACGCGTCCAAGTGCCCTTCCTCGCCGACCTGGTCACCCTCGTCGACCCGGCCAGCCCCTGGACCTTCCTCAACCACCTCAGGGCCCGCGACCGCCTCTTCCCCTTCTACTTCGCCGAACGCTTCCACATCCAGCGCGCCGAGTACGACGCCTACTGCCGCTGGGTCGCCGAAGCCCTCCCCTCCCTCCGCTTCCACCACCAGGTCGACGCCGTCCGCTGGAACCCCGAACGCGACCTCTTCGAAGTCGACTACACCCAACTCGACGCCGACGGAGAGGCCGAAGCCCTCGGCCGCACCCACACCCGCAACGTCGTCCTCGGCGTCGGCACCGAACCCCACGTCCCCGACCCCCTCAAACCCCTCGTCGACGCCCCCGGCGTCCCCGTCGTCCACGCCGCCGACTACCTCGACCACCGCGACACCCTCCTCGCCGCCGGACACGTCACCGTCATCGGCACCGGCCAGTCCGGCGCCGAGATCTTCCTCGACCTGCTCCGCCACCGCCCCGCAGGCCGCGAGAAACTGCACTGGCTCGGCCGCAGCGAGGCCTTCGCCCCCATGGAGTACTCCAAGCTCGGCCTGGAACACTTCACCCCCGACTACACCCGCTACTTCCACGCCCTCACCGAACCGGTCCGCGACCGCCTCGTCGCCGGACAATGGCAACTCCACAAGGGCATCGACGCCGACACCACCGCCGCCATCCACGACGAGCTCTACCGCCGCACCCTCGACGGCGGCTGGCCCGACACCGTCCTCACCCCCGGCGTCCACGTCCGCACCGCCGGCCGCATCGCCACCACCCAGGTCGAACTGCACCTCGAACACGAACAGCAGAAAACCCGCTCCCGCCTCACCACCGACGCCGTCGTCCTCGCCACCGGCTACCGCGAACGCCCCCTCGGCCACGTCCTCGCCGGCCTCGACCCCTACATGCGCCGCGACAGCCACGAACGCCCCCGCGTCGACGAACGCTTCCGCCTCGTCCTCGACCCCTCCGTCACCGGCCGCGTCTACGTCCAGAACGCCGAGACCCACACCCACGGCGTCGGCGCCCCCGACCTCGGCCTCGCCGCCTGGCGCAGCGCCACCATCCTCAACGACCTCACCGGACAGGAGCCCTACCCGCTCCCCACCCGCACCGCCTTCACCACCTTCGGCCTCGAACGCGGACAGCCCCAGATCCCCTCCGCACGCGACCGCCGGACACTGACCCCGCTGGTCGAAGGAGTCTGAGGCCGCACCGCACCGCGCTCAGAACACCGGCACGCCGTCCCGCGTCAACGACCAGTCCACGGACGCGAAGTCCTTCGGATCCAGCACGCCCCTCGCCGTCACCCACTCGGCGATCCGCGTCCGGATCTCCGTCGACTCCGACCACAGCTCCCTGGCCGCCGCCACATGCGGGAAGGCACCCCCGCCGTTGGCCCGGTAGTTGTTCACCGCCAGCACGAACTGCTGAGCATCGTCCAACGGCACACCACCGTGCGCCAGATTCCGGATACGCGACCCCGGCGCCTGCGCGATGTCGATCTCGTACGTCAGCCCCGACACGTAGTCGTAGTTGTAGTCCGGACGGCCGTTCGCGTTGGTCAGCCCGTCCACCTCCACCGGCGCCCCGGCCGCCGTCCGCACGTAGTACTCCGCCGAGTACTCCAGGTACGCCCGCACCTGCGCACCCGTCATCAACTTCGCGACCAGCGTGTTGTCGTACACGTACAGACTCGACAGGTCCCGGATCGTCACGTTCCCCGCGGGAATCTCCGAGGTCCGCGAGAACGGCGACGCCTGCGCGAGAACCGGCAGCGAGGCGAACTCCGTACCGGCCAGCGCCTCCCGGACCACGTCCTCCTGCACCTTCGTGATCAGGTCGATGATCGGGGCGTCCCGGTACCGCGCCTCGACCGTCGTCAACGTCTCGGTCGCGGTGCCGACCACCTGGTTGACGTACGCCACGACCTCCGCGTGCTGCCGGCCGAGCAGCTCGGTGATCCGCGGGTCGTCCTCGACCGTCCTCGCGTCGCGCAGCGACGCCCGGACCGACTCCACCTGCCACCGGCCACGCTCGAAGACCAGCTCGAAATCGAACAGGGTGAGCCGCTCCGCGTAACACAGCGGCTCCGACAGGACGACCGTCCTCCCGGTCTTCTCGTTGACGACCTTCAGCTCCGGGATCTCCACATGCGCGTGCCCGACGAGGATCGCGTCGATACCCGGCACCTGCCGGGCCACGTTCGCCGCCGCGTTCTCCACGTACGGCAACTGGTCACCGTAGGAGGACGTGCCCGACGACCCCGAGTGCGCCGACACCACCACCACGTCCGCACCCATCGAGCGCAGCTTCGGCACCCACTTGGCGGCCTGCTCCTCCAGCCCCGGGAAGGCCAGCTTCCCCTGCACGTACGCCTTGTCCCAGATCGCGATGCCCGGATTGGTCAGCCCCAGCACCGCCACCTTCACCGGCGGCGCGCCCTTCACCCGGAACGTCTTCATGAAGTACGGCGGGAACGCCGGCTTCAGCGTCTTCGCGTCCACCGCGTTGGCGCCCAGCAGCGGGAAGTCGCACTGCTCCTCGAACGTGCGCAGCGTCTCGATGCCGTAGTTGAACTCGTGGTTGCCGAGCGCCACCGCGTCGTACCCGATCGCGTTCATCGCCTGCGCCATCGGGTGCACCGGACCGCCCTCGGCGGTGATCGGGTCCACCTTCGCGTAGTAGTACGTCAGCGGGGTGCCCTGGATGGTGTCACCCGCGTCCAGCAGCAGCGTGTTGCGGCGGCCCTTCTCCTCGCGGACCCGGTCCACCAGGGTGGACACGCGAGCCAGCCCCTGGGCGTTGCCCGCCGCGTCCGTGTACTCGGCGTCCTTGAAGTAGTCCCAGTTGAAGACGTGCCCGTGCAGGTCGGTGGTGCCGAGCACGGTCAGCGCGTACCGCTTGGGCTTCCCGCGGCCCCCGCGCCCGGTGGCCGCCCCGGCCGCCGGAGCCGCCGCCGCACCGGCCAGTGCCACCCCCGCCCCCGTCACGGCGGACCTGCTCAGGAACTTCCGGCGGTTCAACGGCATGGCTGGCTCTCCTCGGCGACGACGCGTCACAACAACGCGCGTAGATTCCTTCCTGATCACACCGCGTGTCAACAGGTGATCGCTCACATGCCCGAAAAGGGAAAGAAAGACCGCCCGGAATGCTCATCGGAGCATCCCGGTGCACAATTCAACACTTGTCAATAACCCTTCACCCGGCCGTGGTTGGACAGTCATGCGCGGCCAATTCGCTACCGGCCGGTAAGTCATAGGCTCGACCCATGCGCCGAGCAAAGATCGTCTGCACCCTGGGGCCCGCCACCGACTCCTACGACCAGATCAAAGACCTGGTCGACGCCGGAATGGACATCGCCCGCTTCAATTTCAGCCACGGCACCCACGCCGAACACGAAGAGCGCTACCACCGCGTCCGAAAGGCCTCCGACGAGACCGGCCGCAGCGTCGGCACCCTCGCCGACCTTCAAGGCCCGAAGATCCGGCTCGGCACCTTCGCCGAAGGCCCCGTACTCCTTGAACGCGACGACACCTTCACCCTCACCGTCGAAGAAGGCGCCCAAGGCGACCGCCACGGCTGCGGCACCACCTACGCAGGCCTCGCCGCCGACGTCACCCCCGGCGAACGCGTCCTCGTCGACGACGGCAAGGTCTGCCTGGAGGTCACCGGCGTCGACGGCCCCACGATCCGGACCACCGTCGTCGAGGGCGGCGTGGTCTCCGACCACAAGGGCCTCAACCTCCCCGGCGTCGCCGTCTCCGTCCCCGCCCTCTCCAAGAAGGACGAGGACGACCTCCGCTGGGCCCTGCGCAACGGATTCGACGTCATCGCCCTCTCCTTCGTCCGCAGCGGACGCGACGTCCTCGACGTCCACCGCATCATGGACGAGGAGGGCCGCCGCCTCCCCGTCATCGCCAAGGTCGAGAAGCCGCAGGCCGTCGAGAACATCGAGGACATCGTCGCCGCCTTCGACGGCATCATGGTCGCCCGGGGCGACCTCGGCGTCGAAATGCCCCTGGAGCAGGTCCCGATCGTCCAGAAGCGCGCCATCAAGCTCGCCAAGCGCAACGCCAAACCCGTCATCGTCGCCACCCAGATGCTCGACTCGATGATCGACAACGCCCGCCCGACCCGCGCCGAGGCCTCCGACGTCGCCAACGCCGTCATCGACGGCACCGACGCGGTGATGCTCTCCGGCGAGACCAGCGTCGGCAAACACCCCATCGACACGGTCCGCACGATGGCCCGGATCGTCGAGGCGGCGGAGGAGGACATCCTCGCCAAGGGCCTGCCCCCGCTCACCGACCGCAACAAGCCCCGCACCCAGGGCGGCGCGGTCGCCCGCGCGGCGGCGGAGATCGGCGACTTCCTCGGCGCGAAGTTCCTCGTCGCCTTCACCCAGTCCGGCGACACCGTCCGCCGCCTCTCCCGCTACCGCTCACCCATCCCGCTGCTCGCCTTCACCCCCGAACCGGCCACGCGCTCCCAGCTGAGCCTTACCTGGGGCGTCGAGACCTTCATCGGCCCGCACGTGGACTCCACCGACGCGATGGTCGACCAGGTGGACGAACTCCTCACCCGCTACGGCCGCTGCGCGAAGGGCGACGTCGTGGTCATCACGGCCGGCTCCCCGCCCGGGGTGTCGGGCTCGACCAACCTGGTCCGGGTCCACCACATCGGGGAGGACGACAGCCCCAGGTAGGCAGACCCGGGCATCAGTACTTGGGGCCTACGTGGGCGTCCATGAGGGCTACGGAGGCTTTGCGGGCCACGGAGATGTTGTAGGCGTTGCCGTGGCGCGTGCAGTGCGTCCACTCGACGCCGAGTGCGTCGAGGGTGTCCGTGTACAGGCGGCGGATGTCGGCCGAGACGTTGGTGAAGACGTACCGGGGATACTCGTAACGCTTGCGTTCGCCATCGACGACACGGGTCGTCCAGTTGGTGACGCGACAGCCGTCAGAGTGAATCAGCCCACGGACGAACTCCCAGGGATGGGCACCGACGATCGCCTGTTGCCAGGACTCCAGGGCGATTTTGCGCTCGTGCTTCTTGCCGGGGCCGTGCTGGGGGAACATGCAGCACCAGTGCTTGGTGTAGGACTTGACCTCGACGCACCCGGGTTTGCGGCGCCGACTCACACAGGGCAGGGGCATGACCCTGCGCATGGCCTCTTCCGCCGTGGCGATCAGACCGACCTGGGTGGCGTTGCAGAAGATCGACAGATGGTGCTGGCCGGGCTTGGAGACGATATGGCCGTCGCCGAGATAGAGGCCGAGCAGATAGGCGTACGCGGTCTCGTCGAACACGCGGTCCGTGCACAGCGGGCAGTCGGTCGGCGACTCGTACGTCTCGCCGCGTGCCCTGCGGTCCTCGCTGCGCCACCAGCCGACGGTGCCTCGCGGGACGTGGAGCAGCTCGGACACCTCGCGATTGGGGACGCCCTGCCTCATGAGGGTGACAGCAAAAGCGCGAATCGAAGGGCTGTGCTGTTCCATGAGGTCACTTTGCGCCCCTGTCCGTGATCACGGACAGGGAAGAGCGGAGGTTCACGAGAACGTGAGCCTCCGCTCGAAAAGTGCCCGGTGTGGGATTCGAACCCACATGCCCAAAGGGCACGGCATTTTGAGTGCCGCGAGTCTGACCAGTTCCTCCAACCGGGCAAGATTGGTGACCGCTGGGAAGTGTACCGGTTCACTTCGATCCGTCGCAGCTAGGTAGGCTCTTGTCAGCAGTACCGCCCGCCCCGGAACAAGGAGCGCCCACGTGACCGCCCCCGAGTCGCCCCAGCCCGCCGACGTGAACGACGACGACAAGTCGCACGTGCCTCCGCTGACGACCCGAGTCGTCATCGCCGAGGACGAGGCGCTCATCCGGCTGGACCTCAAAGAGATGCTGGAGGAGGAGGGGTACTCCGTCGTCGGTGAGGCCGGTGACGGGGAGCAGGCCGTGGAGCTGGCCCGTGAGCACCGCCCCGACCTGGTGATCCTGGACGTGAAGATGCCCAAGCTCGACGGCATCTCCGCGGCCGAGAAGATCGCCGAGGAGAGCATCGCGCCGGTGCTGATGCTGACCGCGTTCTCGCAGCGCGACCTGGTGGAGCGGGCCCGGGACGCGGGGGCCATGGCGTACCTGGTCAAGCCGTTCAGCAAGAGCGACGTCGTCCCGGCGATCGAGATGGCGGTCTCGCGGTTCACGGAGCTGAAGGAGCTGGAGAAGGAGGTCGCCGACCTCAGCCAGCGCCTGGAGACCCGCAAGCTGGTCGACCGTGCCAAGTCGGTGCTCCAGACGGAGTACGGCCTGACCGAGCCGGCCGCGTTCCGGTGGATCCAGAAGACCTCGATGGACCGGCGGATGTCGATGCAGCAGGTGGCCGAGGCGGTCATCCAGGACGCCGAGGAGAAGAAGGCGTCCAAGGGCTGAGCACGGTACGACCGAGGCCCGCGCCCCTGTCCGGGGGTGCGGGCCTCGGTCGTACCGGCGCGGGGTCAGTCCTCGCCGAGGTAGGCCTTGCGGACCGACTCGTCGTGGAGGAGGTCCTGGCCGCTGCCGGACAGGACGATGTTGCCGACCTCCATGACGTGGCCGTGGTCGGCCAGGGACAGGGCCGCCTGGGCGTTCTGCTCGACGAGCAGGATCGTGGTGCCCTGGGACTTCAGCTCGGCGATCGTCGCCATGATCTTCTGCATCATGATCGGCGAGAGGCCCATGGACGGCTCGTCCAGCATGAGCAGCTTCGGCTGGGACATCAGGGCGCGGCCCATGGCGAGCATCTGCTGCTCGCCGCCGGAGAGGGTGCCCGCGGCCTGCTTCCGGCGCTCCCCGAGGATCGGGAAGAGGTCGTAGGCGCGCTGGATGTCCTTCTCGATGCCCTGCTTGTCACTGCGGAGGAAGGCGCCGAGGCGGAGGTTGTCCTCGATCGTCATGCGCGGGAAGATGTGCCGCCCCTCGGGGGAGTGGGCGAGTCCCAGGGAGACGATCTGGTGGGCGGGCACCTTCTTGAGGGACTTGCCGCCGAACTTGATCTGGCCGCCGACCGGCTTGAGGAGGCCGGAGAGGGTGCGCAGGGTGGTGGTCTTGCCGGCGCCGTTGGTGCCGATGAGGGTGACCACCTCGCCGGCGTCGACCTTGAAGGAGATGCCCTTGACGGCCTCGATCTTGCCGTAGGCGACGCGGAGGTCCTCGACCTCGAGCAGTGCGGTCATCGGTCGTTCTCCTTGCCGGCCGCGGTGTTCTTGGTGGTGTCGGCCTGGGCGGCCTCCGCGGCCTCGACCTCGGCGGCCTCCGCGGCGCCGGGGTCGTTGTCGAGGGGCTCGCCGAGGTAGGCGGCGACCACGCGTTCGTCGCCCTGCACGGTGGCGCTGTCGCCCTCGACGAGTTTCTGGCCCTGTACGAGGACGGCGACGCGGTCGCAGAGGTTGAAGATGAAGCGCATGTCGTGCTCGATGACGAGGACGGCGATGCCCTTGTCGCGGATGGCGAAGACGAGTTCCTCGGTGGCCCGTGTCTCCTGCGGGTTCATGCCGGCGGTCGGCTCGTCCAGGAGCAGCAGGCCGGGTTCGCTGGCGAGGGCGCGGGCGATCTCCAGTTTGCGCTGCTCGCCGTAGGGGAGGTTGCGCGAGAGGTGGTCGGCCTTGGCGGCCAGGCCGACGAACTCGAGCAGTTCCATGGCGCGTTCGCGGGAGGTGGCCTCGGCCTTGTGGAAGCCGGGGCCGCGCAGGACGGCCGACCAGAAGCCTTCCTTGGTGCGTGTGTGGCGGCCGACGAGGACGTTCTCCAGGACCGTCATGTTGGCGAACAGGCGGATGTTCTGGAAGGTGCGGGCGATGCCCGCGGCCGTGACCTTGAAGGATTTGGCGGGCAGGACGGTGCCCTTGTAGCGGACTTCGCCCTCGGTCGGTATGTAGAGGCCGGTGAGGCAGTTGAAGAAGGTGGTCTTGCCGGCGCCGTTGGGGCCGATGAGGCCGACGATCTCGCCGCTGTTGACGGTGAGGTCGACGTTGTTGACCGCGGTGAGGCCTCCGAAGCGCATGGTGACGCCGCGCGCGTCGAGGACCGTGGTGCCGGGGGTGGGGGCGCCCGGGGCGGTGTCCTTGGTGGTGGTGTCGGTGGTCATGTGGTCAGGCCCCTGTCTTGCTCAGGGTGGTGGGCGCTTCGGCCTCTTCGTGGAATTCCAGTTTGCGGCGTCGGTTGGCGATGAGGCCTTCGGGACGGAAGCGCATGAGCAGGACGAGCGCGAGTCCGAAGGCGAAGAGCTGGTAGTCGCCGAGGAACTGGAGCTTGTTGGGGATCAGGAAGAGCAGGGAGGCGCCGATGAGCGGGCCTGCGATGGTGCCCATGCCGCCGAGGACGACCGCCGCGAGCAGGAAGGCCGAGTTGGGTGGCGTGGTGCCGGCGAAGAGGTACTGCTCGGGGGTGACGGTGTAGGTGACGTGGGCCTGCACGGTGCCGGCGAGGCCGGCGAGGGTGGCGCCGACGGCGAAGGCGATGAGCTTGACGCGGAAGCCGTTGATGCCCATGGCGAGCGCGGCGGTCTCGTCCTCGCGGATGGCGACCCAGGCGCGGCCGATGCGGGAGTCGCCGCTGCGTCGGAAGACGAGGACGACGACCGCGGTGATGATCAGCATCAGGAAGAAGTAGTTGGCGAAGCGGCCGATGGTGAAGCCGCCGATGTCGTGCTGTACGCCGAGGTCCAGACCTAGGATCTTGAGGTCGGGGATGGAGGAGACGCCGTTGGAGCCGTTGGTGAGGTCCGGCCCCGAGGTGCCGTCGAGGTTGTTGGCGGTGATGCGGAAGATCTCGCCGAAGCCGAGGGTCACGATGGCGAGGTAGTCGCCGCGCAGTCGCAGGGTGGGGGCGCCGATCAGGACGCCGAAGACGAGCGAGGCGATGGCGCCGACGATGACCGCGGCCCAGAAGGGGAAGTGGACGTCGAACGGCGAGCTGGGGGAGCCGGAGACCAGGGCGGCCGCGTAGGCGCCGACGCCGAGGAAGGCGACGTAGCCGAGGTCGAGCAGGCCGGCGAGGCCGACGACGATGTTCAGTCCGAGGGCGACCGTGGCGAAGATGAGGATGTAGACGCCGAGGGTGGCGTACTGGTCGTCGGACTGGGTGAAGGGGAAGCAGGCCGCGGCGATGAAGGCGCCGCAGACGGTGATGTTCTGGTGCCGGGAGGTGATCTCGGTGGCGTGGGCGATCAGGCCGGCCTTGTGGAGGGCGGCGAAGCCGAGGCCGGCGGTGATGAGGAAGCCGACGAAGAGTTCGTCGTACTCGGTGCCGATGCCGTAGGTGAAGACGAGCAGGGCGATCGAGAGCATCGCGACGATGATCAGGATCTCGACGTAGGACGGCAGGGCCCGTACGGGGCGCGGTGTCCCGGTGGCGAAGGCCGCCCGGACGGTCTGCCAGTTGTGCGAGGCGGTGTGCTTGAACTGCTCCCAGCCGGTGTCGTCCGGGTCGAACGGGTCCGGCTCCGGGTGCTCGAAGGGCAGGGCGAGGGCGCCGAGGAGGGCGAGCAGGGTGGCGCCGGCCGCGACGTAGCCGCCGGGCTCCAGGTTGACCAGGCCGCCGAGCTGGGCGCTGATCGCGATGATCGTGTACCAGGTGGTCGCGAAGGCGGCGAGGGCGGCGAACTTGAGCGCCGCGTCCGCTCCGGAGGGCGCCAGCCAGCCCAGGCCCTTGACTCCGTAGGAGGCGAGGCCGAGGAGGGTGGTGAGGGCGCCGGCGATCAGGACCAGGACCTGGAGGCCGCCGGGGTAGCCGTAGACGGTGAGGTCGCCGGGGAACTCGGAGGTCCAGGTCCAGGCGAGGAACGTGGAGATGACGGTGAGGACGCCGCCGCCGGTGGCGAGGGCGCGGCCGATGTGGGCGGGGATCCCGATGAGGCCGGAGGTGTTGCCCGCGGCGGTGGTGCCGGCGGCCTTCGGTGCTGTGGTCTGTGTGGTCATCGGTGTCACGCCCTGTCCGCAACGCGTTCGCCGAGCAGGCCCTGTGGCCTGAACAGGAGTACGAGGATGAGGAGGATGAAGGCCCAGACGTCGGCCCAGGACTGGCTGCCGAGCTTCTCCAGACCGGGCACGTCGGCGATGAAGGCGGTGGCCAGGGTCTCGGCGACACCGAGGACGACGCCGCCGATCATGGCGCCGTAGATGTTGCCGATACCGCCGAGGACCGCCGCGGTGAAGGCCTTGAGACCGAGGATGAAGCCCATCCGGAAGTCGATGTCGCCGTACTTCAGACCGTTGGCGACGGCGCCGACGGCGGCGAAGAGGGCACCGAGGGCGAAGGCGACCACGATGATGCGGTCGGTGTTGACACCCATCAGCTTGGCGGTGTCCGGGTCCTGCGCGGTGGCCTGCATGCCGCGGCCGGTGCGGGTGCGCATCACGAAGAAGGCGAGGATCGCCATGCTGACCGGGGCGGCGATGAGCAGGAAGATGTCGCCGGTCTGGATGGTGACGCTGCCGATGTGGAACGGCCCGCCTTCGATCTGCGGGAAGCTGATCTTCGACTTGGCGCCGGGGTACCAGGCCCACACCGCCTGCTGGAGGGCGAGGGAGAGGCCGATGGCGGTGATGAGGGGCGCGAGGCGTGGTGCGCCGCGCAGGGGACGGTAGGCGAACCGTTCCGCCCCGACCGCCACGGTGACGGAGACCATCATGGCGCCTATGAGCATGAGCGGAAGGGCGATCAGCATGGAGGTGCCGTCGGGCAGGATGTAGAGGTAGACCGTGAGCGCGCCGAAGGCGCCGGTCATGAAGATCTCGCCGTGGGCGAAGTTGATGAGCTGGACAATGCCGTAGACCATTGTGTAGCCGATGGCGACCAGCCCGTACATGGATCCCAGTAGCAGGCCGTTGACCAGCTGCTGCGGCAGTTCGTTCACCGCATGTCCTCCGAGACTTTCGGAACTATCGACGGATGTGGCCGGATGCGAGTCCGCGCGGGGCGCCGGTGGAACAGCGCCCCCCGCGGCGCGTGATCACGTGATCAGGGGTGCGTGCGGTGGGTCACCCGGGGGGGGTGCCGGACGTCACCCACTTCCACGCCCCCTTAACGA
>NZ_JBIDCI010000010.1:213536-314881 GCF_043204535.1 Streptomyces sp. NPDC047853
CTAACGGGTACCCCTGTCGGGGGCCGTCCCCCTGGGGCGGCTGATGTTCTACCCCCGATTGCCCCGGGCGGTGGGGGCGAACCCCGGGGGGGGGGGGGGGGGGGGGGCGGGGGGGGGGCCGGGCCCCCCCCCCCCCCCCGCGGCTCGTGATCACGTGATCAGTGGTGCGTGCGGTGGGTCAGCCGGTGTAGGTGCCGGACTTCACCGACTTCCAGGCACCGTTCTCGACGGCGTACACGGTGAGCTGCTTGTTGGTCGCGTCACCGAACTCGTCGAAGGAGACCTTGCCGGTCACACCGTCGAAGGAGACGTTCTGCATGGCGTCCACGACCTTGGCGCGGGCGTCGTCCGGAAGCTTGCCGTCGTTGTCCTCGACGACCTTCTTCACGGCCTCGATGATCGCCCAGGCGGAGTCGTAGGAGTAGCCGCCGTACGCCTCGTAGGCCTCCTTGTAGCCCCCGGCCTTGTAGTTGGCGACGAACTCCTTGGCGGAGGGGAGTTCCTCGACCGGGGCGCCGACGGAGGTGGCGAGGTCGCCGGTGCCGCTGGCGCCGGCGAGCTTGATGAAGTCGGCGCTGTAAATGCCGTCACCGCCGACCACCGGGATCTTCGCGCCGGCGGCCTTGATCTGCTTGCTGAGCGGGCCGGCCTGCGGGTACTCGCCGCCGTAGTAGACGACGTCGGCGCCCGAGTTCTTGACCTTGGTGGCGACCGCGTTGAAGTCCTTGGTGTCCGGGTTGATGTGCTCGGTGCCGACGACCTTGCCGCCGAGCTTCTTGAACTCGTCGGTGAAGGTGGCGGCCAGACCGGCGCCGTAGGTCTTCTTGTCGTCGATGACGAAGACCTTCTTCTTCTTCGAGTCGTTGAAGACGTACTGCGCGGCGAACGGGCCCTGGATGGCGTCCGTGGTCGCGGTGCGGAAGTACGACTTGTACGGCCGGACCTTCTCCTTCTGCCAGTCCACGCCCTGGGTGAGGGCGGGGTTGGTGTTGGCGGGGGAGACCTCGACCAGCTTCGCGGTGTCGAAGACCTTCTGCATGGACTCGCCGACCGAGGAGTTCAGCGGGCCGACCACGCCGAGCACGTCGTCGTTGGCGACGAGCTTGGTGGCGTTCTGCTGGCCGACGGAGGGCTGGCCCTGGTCGTCGAGGGCCTGTATCTCGAACTCGACGCCGTCGACGTAGTTGTCCTTGTTGGCCGTCTTGGCGGCGAGGTCCACCGAGTTCTTGATGCCGAGGCCCAGCGCGGACAGGTCGCCGGTCAGCGGGGCGTCGACGCCAATGACGACGGTGGTGCCACCGCCGCCGCCGTTGCCGGAGTCCGAGCCGCCGTCGTCGTCGCGCGAGCCGCAGGCGGTGAGGGTGAGCGCTCCCGCCGCCAGAGCGGCGGTGATGGCGATGAGCGAACGTTGACGCACGATCAGTCCTTTCCCTGGCACAGCCGCATCCCCGTGGAGGCGGCCGAGTCGAGCGCTGGGCCGAAGTGACAATCGGATGGCGCGGTGACTGGCCGTGACTCTAAGCGTGTGTGGGGAACGTGGAGGAGGGTCTGACACATGCTGTGACGCTCTTGTTATGACACGGGGTAATGCAGAGCGGTACTGGCTGGGAAGAAGGGCGGAATTCAGGCCGATTCGCCCTGTCCGCATGCTGAGAACCCGCAGGACCGGCCGCCGAAGTTCAGGTGTCTGGGGCGTTTTGCTAATTACCCGGAATCGTTGCTGCAGGCGACTTGCAGGGCGTGGGAGAGGTCCCGTGCATAGTGCGTCCCCAGGATGTAGCTGTGGGCTTGTATTGCGCGCGTATTACGCAGCGTTACAAGCAGAAAAGGGAGCGCGAGGTTCCGCGGTGCTTTTGCGCAATCCGTCACGCGCAGCGTGACGATGATCTTGCGGGCGGAATGCGCCTTTGTACGGAAAGGCGCGGCGGGCGACGCCGTCATCGCGATGCCGTCGTAGGGCTGGTCGAGCCGCGTCACGGTGACGGGTGGGCCGGACCGCACGCTCAGCCGCACCGCGAAACGGAAGGCGTCGCGCGGGCCGGGCACCGCGTCCAGGTAGTCGACGTCGACCACCTGGGAGGGGTGCGGGGGCGGAGGGGCGGGTGGCGGCTGCGGGCGGGTGGTGTACAGGTAGCCGCCCCCGGTCAGGACCGTGACGGCCGCCGTGGTCGCGAGGACCGCCCGGCGGTGGCGGCCGTAGTACCGGGCCGGCCGCCCGCGCCGGCGGGGGGTCGAACGGAGGGCGTCCGGGGCGGTCCGGTCGTGGGTGCCCTCGCCCGGCTCGACGGGGCCGGTGCCGCTCACCGCCACGGGCCCTCGGTCGGGCCACCGTCGCGGTAGTGGCGGGCGCATTCCCGATTTACCTGACGGCCGATCAGTTCGTGTGCCGCTCGCGGTCCTTGGGCCCGCTTCGTGGCCCGCGCGGCGTCCACGACCTCCCGCAGGATGTCGTACTGCCGGTCGGACAGACCCATCGACTGGTAGTCCCCGTACGGGGTCGCGCCGGCCAGCATCTCGCGTGCCCAGTAGCCGACGGCGCTCGTGCACAACTGCGCACCGGTGAGCGGCGGTCGCCCGGTCCGGGACGCGGACGCCGGAGCGGGGACGCCGGTAGCGCCCGTCTCCTCACCGGGGCCCGCGCAGCCGGCCGCAGCGGCGAAGAGCGGCAGGGTCAGGGCGAGCGTGAGCAGCCCGGGTGCGAACCGGAAACGCCGAGTCGGCCCCGTCCGGGAGGCCCCTCCCCGTCCCATGCTCCGAAGTTAGGGCGCGCGGCGGCCCCGGAGCAATGCCGTGGCCGCCCCCGCGCCGCCCGGACGTCCGCTCAGCCCGCCGTGCCGGCCCGCTCGCCGTCGCCCGGCTTCAGGTCCCGCAGCATGCACGTCAGGCGGGCGGTGCACACCCGTCGGTCCTGCTCGTCGCTGATCACGATCTCGTACGTCGCCGTCGACCGGCCCCGGTGCACCGGCGTGGCCACGCCGGTGACGAGGCCGGAGCGGGCCCCGCGGTGGTGGGTGCAGTTCAGGTCGACGCCGACGGCGATCTTGGAGCTGCCGCCGTGCAGCATCGAGCCGACCGAGCCGAGGGTCTCGGCCAGCACCGCCGAAGCGCCGCCGTGCAGCAGCCCGTACGGCTGGGTGTTGCCCTCCACCGGCATGGTGCCGACGACCCGGTCCGCCGACGCCTCCAGGATCTGGACGCCCATGCGCGTGCCGAGGTGCCCGGCGGAGAAGAGGGCGGGCAGGTCGACGCCGAGCGCGGCGTACTCGTCGATGACCTCCTGCGGGAACTGCACCTGCTGCTGCTCGCCCATGCCCGGCTCCGTTTCGTCGCTCCGTCTGTAAGGTCCGCCGCCCGGCCGTCGAGGGCCGCCGGCACGACTGAGCAAACGCTCAGTCGGTTGCCGATTGTTCCAGACGGACGATCACGGACTTGCTGGCCGGGGTGTTGCTGGTGTCCGCGGTGGCGTCCAGCGGCACCAGGACGTTGGTCTCCGGGTAGTACGCCGCCGCACAGCCCCGTGCCGTCGGGTAGTGCACGACCCGGAAGCCGGGGGCGCGCCGCTCCACCCCGTCCTTCCACTCGCCGACCAGGTCGACGTACGCGCCGTCCCGGAGCTCCAGCCGGCCGGCGTCCTCCGGGTTGACCAGGACGACCCGTCGGCCGTTCCTGATCCCCCGGTAGCGGTCGTCCAGGCCGTAGATCGTGGTGTTGTACTGGTCGTGCGAACGCAGCGTCTGGAGCAGCAGCCGGCCCTCGGGCAGCTCGGGGTACTCGACCGGTGCGGCCGTGAAGTTGGCCTTGCCGGTGGCCGTCGGGAAGCGGCGCTCGTCGCGCGGGGCGTGCGGGAGGGCGAAGCCCGCGGGGTCGGCCACGCGCGCGTTGAAGTCCTCGAAGCCGGGGATCACGCGCCCGATGCGGTCCCGGATGGTCGCGTAGTCCTTCTCGAACTCCTCCCAGGGCGTGGCACTGCTCCCGCCCAGCACGCGGCGCGCCAGCCGGCACACGATCGCCGGCTCGGACAGCAGGTGCCTGCTCGCGGGCTCCAGCCGACCGCGGGAGGCGTGCACCATGCCCATGGAGTCCTCGACGGTGACGAACTGCTCGCCGCCGCCCTGGAGGTCGCGTTCGGTGCGGCCGAGGGTCGGCAGGACCAGGGCGCGCGCACCCGTGACGGCGTGCGAGCGGTTCAGCTTCGTCGACACGTGCACGGTGAGACGGGCGCGCCGCATGGCCGCCTCGGTGACCTCCGTGTCGGGGGAGGCGGAGACGAAGTTGCCGCCCATGGCGAAGAAGACCTTCGCCTCCCCGTCGCGCAGCGCGCGGATGGCCCGTACGACGTCGTAACCGTGGGCGCGCGGCGGTGCGAAGCCGAACTCCTTCTCCAGGGCGTCCAGGAACGCGGGCGCCGGGCGCTCGAAGATGCCCATCGTGCGGTCGCCCTGCACGTTGGAGTGACCGCGCACCGGGCAGACGCCCGCGCCCGGACGGCCGATGTTGCCGCGCAGGAGGAGGAAGTTCACGACCTCGCGGATGGTCGGCACGGAGTGCTTGTGCTGGGTCAGGCCCATCGCCCAGCACACGATGGTGCGCTTCGACGCGAGCACCATGCGCAGCGCTTCCTCGATCTCCGCGCGCGTGAGGCCGGTCGCCGCGAGGGTCTCGTCCCAGTCGGCGGCGCGGGCGGCCTCGGCGAACTGCTCGAAGCCGTGGGTGTGTTCCTCGACGAACGCCTCGTCGACGGCGCCCTCGGTGTCGAGGATCAGCTTGTTGAGGAGCCGGAACAGGGCCTGGTCGCCGCCGATGCGGATCTGCAGGAACAGGTCGGTGAGCGCGGCGCCCGCGGTGAGTCCCCTGGGGGTCTGGGGGTTCTTGAAGCGCTCCAGGCCGGCCTCGGGCAGCGGATTGACACTGATGATCTTCGCGCCGTTCGCCTTGGCCCGCTCCAGGGCGGAGAGCATGCGCGGGTGGTTGGTGCCCGGGTTCTGACCGGCCACGACGATCAGATCGGCCTGGTACAGGTCGTCGAGGAGGACGCTGCCCTTGCCGATGCCGATGGTCTCCGACAGGGCCGAGCCGGACGACTCGTGGCACATGTTGGAGCAGTCCGGCAGGTTGTTGGTGCCGAGCTCCCGCGCGAAGAGCTGGTAGAGGAACGCCGCCTCGTTGCTGGTGCGCCCGGACGTGTAGAAGACCGCCTCGTCGGGCGAGTCCAGCGCGGCGATCTCCTCGGCCACGATGTCGAACGCCCGCTCCCAGGTGACCGGTTCGTAGTGCTCGCCGCCCTCCGGCAGGTACACGGGGTGGGTGAGCCGCCCCTGCTGCCCCAGCCAGTAGCCGCTGCGGGTGGCGAGGTCGGCGACGGAGTGCGCGGCGAAGAACTCCGGGGTGACCCGGCGCAGGGTGGCCTCCTCCGCCACGGCCTTGGCGCCGTTCTCGCAGAACTCCGCCTTGTGCCGGTGGTCCGGCTCCGGCCAGGCGCAGCCCGGGCAGTCGAAGCCGTCCTTCTGGTTGACGCTCAGCAGCGTCAGCGCGGTCCGCTTCACGCCCATCTGCCGCTGTGCCATGCGCAGGGTGTGGCCGATGGCCGGGATGCCCGCCGCCGCGTGCTGCGGCTCCGTGATCCGCGGCGCGTCCTGAACCGGATCACCCTTGGGCGGCTTGGTGGCCATCGCGCGCTCCTTCGCGTACACGTGTGAGGTACGTCTCCGATCCTCGCACGGCCCACCGACAGCCAGGCAGGCCGGGCGGGCCGGGGCGCGGGGTCGCCGTGGGGCGGCGCCGGGTCCGTGCCACCGGCGAGCGCGGGGCCGAGTGTCGGTGGTCCGTGGCAGGATCGGGGACGTGGCAGAGACAGCAGCGAAGAAGACCGACAACACCTCCGGCGGCCGTCCGCGCCTGATGCTCATGGACGGGCACTCACTGGCGTACCGCGCGTTCTTCGCGCTGCCCGCGGAGAACTTCACGACCGCGACGGGCCAGCCGACCAACGCGATCTACGGCTTCGCGTCCATGCTGGCCAACACGCTGCGTGACGAGGCTCCCACGCACTTCGCGGTGGCGTTCGACGTCTCCCGCAAGACCTGGCGCTCGGAGGAGTTCACCGAGTACAAGGCGAACCGCTCCAAGACCCCGGACGAGTTCCGGGGCCAGGTCGAGCTGATCGGCGAGCTGCTCGACGCCATGCACGTGCAGCGCTTCGCCGTCGAGGGCTTCGAGGCCGACGACGTCATCGCCACGCTCGCCACCCAGGCCGAGGCCGAGGGCTTCGACGTGCTGATCGTCACCGGCGACCGGGACTCCTTCCAGCTGGTCAGCGACCGCACCACCGTCCTCTACCCGACGAAGGGCGTCTCCGAGCTGACCCGCTTCACGCCGGAGAAGGTCTTCGAGAAGTACGGCCTGACGCCCGCCCAGTACCCCGACTTCGCGGCGCTGCGCGGCGACCCGTCCGACAACCTTCCCGGCATCCCGGGCGTCGGCGAGAAGACGGCCGCGAAGTGGATCAACCAGTTCGGGTCCTTCGCCGAGCTGGTCGAGCGCGTCGACGAGGTCAAGGGCAAGGCCGGGCAGAACCTGCGCGACCACCTGGAGTCGGTCAAGCTCAACCGCCGCCTCACCGAGCTGGAGCGCCGCGTCGAGCTGCCGAAGACGGTCACCGACCTGGAGCGCACGGCGTACGACCGCAAGGGCGTCGCGATGATCCTGGACACCCTGGAGATCCGCAACCCGTCGCTGCGGGAGCGGCTCAACGCCGTCGACCCCGGCGCCGAGGAGGCCGAGGCCGCCCCGGTCGTCGCCGACGGCGTGGAGCTGGACGGCACGGTGCTGGGCACGGGCGAGGTGGCCGGCTGGCTCGCCGAGCACGGCACGGGGACCCTCGGTGTCGCGACGGTCGACACCTGGGCGCTGGGCACCGGCTCGGTCGCCGAGGTGGCGCTCGCCGCGGCCGGCGGGCCGGCCGCCTGGTTCGACCCGACCGAGCTGGACGAGGCCGACGAGACGGCGTTCACGGCCTGGCTGTCCGACGCCGACCGACCGAAGGTCCTGCACAACGCCAAGGGCGCCATGCGTGTCTTCGCCGAGCACGGCTGGACCGTCGCCGGCGTCGGCATGGACACCGCGCTCGCCGCGTACCTGGTCAAGCCGGGCCGACGCTCCTTCGACCTGGACGCGCTGTCCCTGGAGTACCTGCACCGCGAGCTGGCCCCCGCCGCCGCGGCCGACGGCCAGCTGGCCTTCGGCGCGGACGACGGTGCCGAGGCCGAGGCGCTCATGGTGCAGGCCCGCGCCATCCTCGACCTGGGCGAGGCCTTCGAGGGCCGCCTTGCGGACGTCGGCGCCGCGGACCTGCTGCGCGACATGGAGCTGCCCACATCCGCGCTGCTGGCCCGTATGGAGCGGCACGGCATCGCGGCCGACCGCGAGCACCTCCAGGCGATGGAGCAGATGTTCGCGGGCGCCGTGCAGCAGGCGGTGAAGGAGGCGCACGCGGCGGCCGGCCGGGAGTTCAACCTCGGCTCGCCCAAGCAGCTCCAGGAAGTCCTCTTCGGCGAGCTGAACCTGCCGAAGACCAAGAAGACCAAGACCGGCTACACCACGGACGCCGACGCCCTGGCCTGGCTGGCGGCCCAGACGGACAACGAACTGCCGGTGATCATGCTCCGCCACCGGGAGCAGGCCAAGCTGCGCGTCACGGTGGAAGGCCTGATCAAGACGATCGCCGCCGACGGCCGCATCCACACCACGTTCAACCAGACCGTCGCCGCCACCGGCCGCCTCTCGTCCACGGACCCGAACCTCCAGAACATCCCGGTCCGTACCGACGAGGGCCGCGCGATCCGGCGCGGGTTCGTCGTCGGCGAGGGCTTCGAGTCGCTGATGACGGCCGACTACAGCCAGATCGAGCTGCGGGTGATGGCCCACCTCTCCGAGGACGAGGGCCTCACCGAGGCGTTCACCTCCGGCGAGGACCTGCACACCACCGCCGCCGCGCAGGTCTTCTCGGTGGAGCAGTCCGCGGTGGACGCGGAGATGCGCCGCAAGATCAAGGCCATGTCCTACGGCCTGGCGTACGGTCTGTCGGCCTTCGGCCTCTCCCAGCAGCTCAACATCGAGGCGGCCGAGGCCCGCGGCCTGATGGACGCCTACTTCGAGCGGTTCGGCGGTGTGCGGGACTATCTGCGCCGGGTCGTCGACGAGGCGCGGGCGACGGGGTACACGGCGACGCTCTTCGGCCGCCGCCGCTACCTGCCCGACCTCAACAGCGACAACCGCCAGCGCCGCGAGGCGGCCGAGCGGATGGCCCTGAACGCCCCGATCCAGGGCACGGCGGCCGACATCGTCAAGATCGCCATGCTCAACGTGGACAAGGCGCTGCGCGAGGCCGGCCTCGCCTCCCGGATGCTGCTCCAGGTCCACGACGAAATCGTCCTGGAGATCGCTCCCGGCGAGCGCGCCGCGGCGGAGGAGCTGGTCCGCCGCGAGATGGCGAACGCGGTGCGGCTGAGTGTCCCCCTGGGCGTCTCGGTCGGCTCGGGCCCGGACTGGGAATCGGCAGCGCACTAGCCTCCGGCGGCTGGGCGGCTGGGCGGCTGGGCGGCTGGGCGGCTGGGCGGCTGGCGGTTCTTGCTCGGTGCTCGGCGGGTGCGGGCCGGCCCGTGCGCTGCGGCAAGCGGTGTCCCACGGGATCGGTCGGCCCGGAGTGGGCGATCGGGTGGCTGTGCCCGCGTCCGGGGCCGGTCCGATCTCGGACCGGCCCGCACGGCGCAGGGCGGCTCGGCCCGGTTCCGGTCCCGTGCCGCCCGGTCCACCCGCCCCCGTCCGTACACCTGCCCGTCCCCGCCCGTGCCCCCGCTCCGCGAGGAGCCGTCACTCAGGTGGCCCCCGCGAAAGCGCCCCCCGCCCCCGTCTCCCGTAAGGATGCGGGCATGGGTATACGCATGCTCCACCACCGGACGACACCGGCACGGGCAAGCACCGACCGACCCGCCCGCGTGCCACTCCTCCCGGTCCCCGTCTTCGCGCCGGGCGCAAGTACCGGCCGCACCCCCACCGGCCTCGCGACGGCCCTGCGCCGTACCGCGACGGACCTCCGCCGCAGGCTCACCTACCACGTCGGCCGCGACGCGACCCCCGCGCCCCCGGCCGGCCCGCTCGTCCGGCACCTGTGGGCCGACATCGCCCGCGGCTACCTGGCGCTCGCCCTCACCCTGCTGCCGCGGACCCGGCCCGCCCGCAGCTTCACCGTGTTCGTCGCGGGCGCCGACAGCCTCAGCGCGCGACCCGGCGGTCCGGCTCCCTACCGGCGCCTCCCGGCCTGGTGGGAACCGGGGCCGGACGCCACACCCTGACCCCCACGGCGTAGAGCAGCAGCCCGGGGGCGAGCCCCGCGCCCGCTCCGAAGCACACCGTCGGGATCAGCTCCCAGGGTTTCGCCACGTCTCCCCAGTAGGCCCACCAGCGGACCGCCCGCTGCACCGCGCCGACCACGGCGCACCCGCCGAGCACCGCCGCGGCCCACCACCGGTCCCCGGCCGAGAGGACCGGGACGCCCAGCGGTTCGGCCCGGGGCGCCCGGCGCAGCGCCCGCACCAGGAACACGGCGATGACGACGGCGGCCACGGCGGAACCGCCGTACTGGAGGTACCAGTAGAGCGGCGAGCCCGCGATCTCCCGCCCGAGCACCGGGAACACCCGCGTCCCCCAGCGGTCGAGATGCGTGAACGCGTCCCACACCACGTGCGTCAGCGCCCCCAGCACGGCCGACACGTACCACCGCAGGACGAGGGGCGCGTCCACGCGCGCGCGTGGCGTCCCGCAGCGCGACAGGGCGGCGGCACGGCCCTGCCGGGCCCGCGGCAACAGGGCCACCAGCGGTTCACGGAGCAGCAGCCACACCCCCACCAGGACCCAGGCGAAGACCACGTCGACGGTGAGGACACCCGGGAAGGAGTGCGTGACGTCCCCGAACCCCATCGCCCCGGACACGAAACTCGCCGCGTAGTAGGTGATGTCGGGCGAAAAAGATCCCGCCACGAGTACGGCCGGTACCAGCCGGCCCCGGCCGGTCCCGTCGCTCCTCACCGCGGGCAGTACGGCGACCGCATGACTGAGGGTGAAGGGCAACAGAACTCCTCGTATGGCCAACTGGTGAATATCGGGCACGAATGGGTGCCCGTGCAAAGCAAGTTGTCGTAGGGTCGCCTGCGGCACCGTACTGGTCGAACAGACGGACACCGCACGTGGAAGGTTGCGGTGCAACCATCGACGCGTACCGATCGTCACAACAGGGCGGGTAGGACGGGCAGGACGGGCCGGCGCGACGGCCGAAGACCGACGGAGAGCGACGCGAGGGCGTCCACGGGAGGGGTTCACTCTATGGCGGCGCATTTCGACAGGAGGCTCCGCAAGGCGGCGGTCACCACCACCGTGGCGGCGGTCGTGGTCGCGGCCCTGTCCGCGTCCCAGGCTCCCGACGTGACGGCCGACGCACACGGCAGACAGACCACGGCCGACAAGGTGCCGACGCCCGACGCCTCCTCGCAGGAGAGCGCCACCGGCAACTCGCCGTACTACACGGACCTTCCGCCGCTCAACAGCCCGAGCCCCGCACCCACCATCGGCACCCCCGTCTCCCGCGGCCCGGCCGAGGCGGGCATTCCCGCCACCGTGCTCGACGCCTACAAGAAGGCCGAGTCGGAACTGCGCCGGGCCAAACCGGGCTGCAACCTGCCCTGGCAACTGCTGGCCGCCATCGGCAAGGTGGAGTCGGGACAGGCACGCGGCGGCAAGGTCGACGCGCAGGGCAACACCCTCGGCAAGATCATCGGCCCGCAGCTCGACGGCAACGGCTTCGCGCTCATCAAGGACACCGACAACGGCGTCCACGACGGCAACAGCAGGTACGACAACGCCGTCGGCCCCATGCAGTTCATCCCCTCCACGTGGGCGTGGGCGGGACGCGACGGCAACGCCGACGGCAAGGACGACCCCAACAATATCTACGACGCCGCGCTCTCCGCCGGCCACTACCTGTGCCGCAACGGCTGGGACCTGTCCGTCCAGGCCGACCTCAACCGCGCGATCCTCAGCTACAACAACTCGCAGGACTACCTCCACACGGTCCTGTCCTGGCTGGAGCACTACCGCAAGGGGACCCACGTGATCCCCGACGGCACCGGCACCCTGCCCGTGGGACGCAGCGACGACCCCGGCCCCAGCCCGTCCACCGGCGGCTCCGGCGCCACCACCGGCCCCAAGGCCCCCGGTACGCCGGCGCCCGGCTCCACCAGGCCGAACACGCCCCCCGAGACCGCGCCCGGCTCGCCGAGCCCCAAGCCGCCCACGCCGCCGAAGCCGCCGAAGCCGACGCCGCCCCCGCCCACGACCGAGACCCCCACGGACACGGTGCACCACCTGGAGAACGCCGGCACCACGGGGCTCACCGCGATCGCGGGCGACACCTTCGCCCAGAAGATCAGCGCCCGCGCCGAGACCAAGGCCGGCCAGTCCGTCGGCAAGGTGCGCATCCGCTTCACCGTCCTCGGCGACACCGACGCCGCCTTCACCGGCGGGGAGAAGGTCGCCGCCGTCACCACCAACGCCTCCGGGGTGGCCGTCGCGCCCGCGCTGGTGGCCGGGGAGAAGACCGGCGCGTTCACCGTCCGTGCCACCGTCATCGGCCGGACCGTCGCCGGCCTCGACTACCGGGCCACCGTCACCGAGCGCGTCGCCGACGCCCTCGCCCGTACCGGCGACACGGCGCTGACCTGCACGCCGGGCGGCGAGTTCGCCGACCAGGTCGAGGTGAAGGCCACGCACAAGGGCGCCGCCGCGGACAAGGTCGCCGTCACCGCCACCCTCGTCAAGTCGGTGCTCGACCCCACCGAGAGCGACCAGGGCCCCTACTTCAAGGACGCCGACGGCAGGACCGTCCGCACCCTGACCGGCCTGAAGACCGACGCCAAGGGCCTGCTGAAGCTGCCGAAGCTGTACGCGGACGACACCACCGGCACCTTCATGCTCCGCCTCACCACCGCGGGCGGCGCCACGCTCAACGTCCAGCTGAAGGTGGCCGAGGCCGCGCCGGAACCGTCGCCGGACCCGTCCACCGAGGCGCCCGGGACCACGCCCACCCCCTCCACGGAGCCGTCGACCGCGCCGGAGGCGTAGCCACGGGTCCGACAGGCACGGACCGAGGGCGCCCCCACCGTCACGGCGGTGGGGGCGCACCACGTTCACCGCGCGGGCGACTCTTCGGGGCTCGCACCGCCAGGCGGTTCCTCGGTGCTCACTTCGCGAGGCGGCTCTTCGTGTGCCGCGTCGGCTCGGCCGTGGCCGGGTCCTCGGGCCACGGATGCTTCGGATACCGGCCACGCAGCTCCGCGCGTACGCCCCGGTAACCGTCCTTCCAGAAGGACGCCAGGTCGGCCGTGACCGCCGCCGGCCGCCCGGCAGGGGAGAGGAGGTGGACGAGGAGCGGCACCCCGGCCACCTCCGGCGAACGCTGGAGCCCGAACATCTCCTGGAGCTTCACCGCGAGGACCGGCCGGCCGGGATCGGAGTAGTCGATCCGGACCCGGGACCCGCTGGGGACCACGATCCGCTCCGGGGCCAGCTCGTCCAGCCGCGCCGCGTCACCCGAGGACCAGGGCAGCAGCCGTGCCAGCGCCTGCCCCGCGTCGATGCGGGCCAGGTCGGCGCGGCGCCGGGCCCGGCCCAGCTCCGGCTCCAGCCACTCGTCCACGCGCGCGTACAGTGCCTCGTCACAGACGTCCGGCCAGGGCGCGCCGACCCGCCGCCGCAGGAAGGCGAGCCGCTCGCGGAGCACCTGCGCGTCGGCCGACCAGCGCAGCAGCCCGAGCCCCTCCTGCCGCAGCCCCTCCAGCAGCGCGTCCCGTACGAGGCCGGAGCCGGCGTCGCCGAGGGGGCGGACGGTGAGTTCCACGGCTCCCAGCCGCTCGACCCGCCGGGCCACGACGTCGCCGTCGCCCCAGTGCACCTCGTCCCGCTCCTCCAGCAGGGCCCCCGCGGCCAGCCGGGCCGTCGTCTCGTCCACGGCCGCGCCGAGCTGCACGCGCGCGTGCCCCTTGCCCACCGGCCGGTCGGCCACGGCGACGGCGATCCACGGCGCCCCGCGCAACGCCGACGCCTCCGGCAGCTCGGCCCGGGTCCCGGAGACCATCAGGTACGAGCCGCCGTCCTTCCTCGCCACCCGCTCGGGAAAGGCCAGCGCGGCGACCAGCCCGGCGAGCGCGTCGTCCGCGACGTCCCGCGCCCGCCCGCCGGCCCCCTCCACCGCCGTACGCAGCCGCCGTGCCTCGGCCCGCCACCGCGCCCCGTAGCCGTCCCCGCCACGCCGGGCGGCCCGCAGCGCGGCCGTCAGATCGTCCCCGTACTCCCGCGGCGGCTCCTCGCTGAGCAGGGCCACCACCTCGGCCACGGCGTCGGACGCCCCGGAACCGGCCGCCCCCGCGCCCCCGGCATCGAGCAGGGCCCGCCCCAACCGGGGGTGGAGCCCCAGCCGGACCAGTCGCAGACCGCGTGCGGTCGCCCGCCCCGCGCGGTCCACGGCCCCGATGGAGGCGAGCACCTCCCGCGCCGCCGCCATCGCCCCGCCCGGCGGCGGATCGAGCAGCGCCAGCCCGGAGGCGTCCGGATCGCCCCAGCAGGCCGCCTGGAGCGCGAACGCCGTCAGGTCGGCCACCTTGATCTCCGGTGCCGGGAAGCGCGGCAGACGGGCGTCCTCCGCCTCCGCCCAGCAGCGGTACACCGCGCCCGGCGCCTCACGTCCGGCCCGTCCGGCCCGCTGCCGGGCCGCCGCGCGGGAGGCGCGCACCGTCGTGAGGGCGCTCAGCCCGCGTCCGTGATCCACCCGCGGCTCCCGCGCCAGCCCCGCGTCCACGACCACCCGCACCCCCGGGACCGTCAGCGACGACTCGGCCACCGAGGTCGCCAGCACCACCCGGCGCCTCGCCCCGGGCGCCAGGACCGCGTCCTGCACCGACGCGGGCGCACGCCCGTGCACCTGGAGCACGTCGACGTCACCGAGGCCTCCCAGCTGCCCGGCCACCCGGGCGATCTCCCCGACGCCGGGCAGGAAGCACAGCACGTCCCCGTCCCGCTCGGCCAGCGCCCGCCGCGTCACCGACGCCACGTGCGTGAGCAGGGCCGGATCCACCCGCATCCCGTGCGGCGGCCGTACCGGCCGCGCCGGCGGCGCCCACACCACCTCCACGGGATGGGACACGCCCTCCGCCTCGACGACCGGCGCGCCGCCCAGCAGCCGGGCCCAGCCCGCCGCGTCGGTCGTCGCCGAAGCGGCCACCAGACGCAGCTCGGGGCGGAGCGCCTGCCGCACGTCCCACAGGAACGCCGCCGTCGTGTCCGCGTCCAGATGCCGCTCGTGGCACTCGTCGAGCACCACCACGTCCACGCCGGCCAGCTCCTGATCGCGTTGCAGCCGCTGCAACAGGACACCGGTCGTCACGACCTCCACGCGCGTGTGCCGCCCGACGACCCGCTCACCGCGCACGCTGTACCCGATGCTCGCGCCGGGCTTCTCGCCCAGCAGCCAGGCCATCCGCCGGGCCGCCGCCCGTGCCGCGATCCGCCGGGGCTCGGCCACCACCACGCGCCGCGCGGGGCCCTCGCCGAGCAGGCCTGCCAGCGCCAGCGGCACCAGCGTCGTCTTGCCGGTACCGGGCGGCGCGACCAGCACCGCGGTGCCGTGCCCCTCCAGGGCGTCGTGCAGCGCGGGCAGGGCACCGCGTACGGGCAGGGCGTCCAGGGCGTCGTAACGGATCACACCCCCAGTGTCGTACGGCGGCACAACCACACCCCCACGCGCGTTGAACGCGGAACCACACCCCACGCGCGCGGTGAACAGCGGACGCGGACTAGTCCCGCTCGCACACGAAGACGGCCGTCCCCGGGATCAGGTGCCCGCGCAGCGGTGACCAGCCGCCCCACTCGGAGGTGTTCCAGTCCGGCCACTCCGGCTCGACCAGGTCCACCAGCCGGAATCCCGACGTCACGACGTCCCGGACACGGTCGCCGAGCGTCCTGTGGTGCTCGACGTACACCGCGCGGCCGTCGTCGTCCTGCTCGACGTAGGGCGTGCGGTCGAAGTAGGAGGCGGACACCGTGAGCCCCTCGGGGCCGGGTTCGTCCGGGAACGCCCAGCGCAGCGGGTGCGTGACCGAGAAGACGAAACGGCCCCCGGGACGCAGCACCCGCCGCACCTCCCTCAGCACCAGCCGGGGATCCGCTACGAAGGGCAGCGCCCCGTACGCCGAGCACGCCAGGTCGAACGAGCCGTCCGCGAAGGGCAGCACGGCCGCGTCGGCGCAGACCAGGGGGAAGGACGAGCCGATGCGCAGCGCGTGCTGGAGCTGGCGGTGGGAGAGGTCCAGGGCCACGGGCCGGGCCCCCTGCGCGGTCAGCCAGCGTGAGCACTGGGCGGCGCCGGCGCCGATCTCCAGGACGTCCTTGCCCTTCAGCTCCTCGGGCGGGCCGAGGAGCTCGGCCTCCACCTCGTCCAGGCCCTCGGGGCACCACACGAAGCGGTCGTCCCCGAGGAAGGCGCCGTGATCGGTCTGGTACTCGTCCGCATTGCGGTCCCACCACCCACGGTTGGCGCGGGCGCTCTCCGTGACACCGGCGGCACGCCGGGTGGCCTCGGGCTCCGCCGTTTCGGCCTCGGACGTTACGGGCTCTTGGATGACCGGCTCCCTCGTACTAGTCTGCGGGCTCTTCCGTGCCGCCCGCCCCGCGTGTCGCGCGAGGGACAATCAGGGGTGTGGGTGGCCCCGGAGGCAGCTTTTGTGCCGGGTATGCGGGGATCCGCCCCGGGTGTGCGGCTTCGCGCATTGACCCTGCCCGGCTGCCCCCGTATGCTACAAGTTGCGCTGCGGGCCTGCGCACCTCAGACGTAGCAGGTCGCGCTCGCATCTGTTGTATGTCCCCTCGGTTCATGAGGTGTCACCCCTGGTTTCGGTGACGCTTCCTTGGCTGTCCGGCTTCATCAGAGCGAAACGGGCTCCCGGCGTAAGCAGTACCTACGACTTCAATGTCCGTACCGGAGCCCTTTCCCACATGACGAGCAGCACCGAGACCACCGCCACCACCCCGCAGGTAGCGGTCAACGACATCGGTAACGAGGAAGCCTTCCTCGCCGCGATCGACGAGACGATCAAGTACTTCAACGACGGCGACATCGTCGACGGCGTCATCGTGAAGGTCGACCGGGACGAGGTCCTGCTCGACATCGGTTACAAGACCGAAGGTGTGATCCCGAGCCGCGAGCTCTCGATCAAGCACGACGTCGACCCCAACGAGGTCGTCGCCGTCGGTGACGAGATCGAGGCCCTTGTTCTCCAGAAGGAGGACAAGGAAGGCCGCCTGATCCTCTCGAAGAAGCGCGCCCAGTACGAGCGGGCCTGGGGCACCATCGAGAAGATCAAGGAAGAGGACGGGATCGTCACCGGTACCGTCATCGAGGTCGTCAAGGGTGGTCTCATCCTCGACATCGGCCTCCGTGGCTTCCTCCCGGCCTCCCTGGTCGAGATGCGCCGCGTCCGCGACCTCCAGCCCTACGTGGGCAAGGAGCTCGAGGCCAAGATCATCGAGCTGGACAAGAACCGCAACAACGTGGTCCTGTCCCGCCGTGCCTGGCTGGAGCAGACCCAGTCCGAGGTCCGCCAGACGTTCCTCACCACCCTCCAGAAGGGTCAGGTCCGTTCCGGCGTCGTCTCCTCGATCGTCAACTTCGGTGCCTTCGTGGACCTGGGTGGCGTCGACGGTCTGGTCCACGTCTCCGAGCTCTCCTGGAAGCACATCGACCACCCCTCCGAGGTTGTCGAGGTCGGCCAGGAAGTCACCGTCGAGGTCCTCGACGTGGACATGGACCGCGAGCGCGTCTCCCTGTCGCTGAAGGCGACCCAGGAAGACCCGTGGCAGCAGTTCGCCCGCACCCACCAGATCGGCCAGGTCGTGCCCGGCAAGGTCACGAAGCTGGTGCCGTTCGGTGCGTTCGTCCGCGTGGACGAGGGCATCGAGGGTCTGGTCCACATCTCCGAGCTGGCCGAGCGCCACGTGGAGATCCCGGAGCAGGTCGTCCAGGTCAACGACGAGATCTTCGTCAAGGTCATCGACATCGACCTCGAGCGCCGTCGCATCAGCCTCTCGCTGAAGCAGGCCAACGAGTCCTTCGGTGCCGACCCGTCGGCGGTCGAGTTCGACCCGACCCTGTACGGCATGGCCGCGTCCTACGACGACCAGGGCAACTACATCTACCCCGAGGGCTTCGACCCCGAGACCAACGACTGGCTCGAGGGCTACGAGACTCAGCGCGAGGCGTGGGAGACCCAGTACGCCGAGGCGCAGCAGCGCTTCGAGCAGCACCAGGCGCAGGTCATCAAGTCCCGCGAGGCGGACGAGAAGGCCGCTGCCGAGGGTGTCGACACCCCGGGTGCGGCTCCGGCCGCCTCCAGCGGTGGCGGCGGCGGCTCGTACTCCTCCGAGGGTGGCGACAACTCCGGCGCCCTCGCGTCGGACGAGGCGCTGGCCGCGCTGCGCGAGAAGCTGGCCGGCGGCCAGAGCTGATCGCGGGCCGCTGAGGCCCAGTAGTCGACCGAGGGGCCGCACCTTTGAGGTGCGGCCCCTCGGCCGTGCCATGCCGCGACGCCGGTCCGGCCCTCTGCCGCCGCCAAGATCCTGGCGCTGCTCCCTGCCGGGAATGCCCGCCCGCGCGCGGACGTTGTGAGGTACGGACACGAGGAGGGGAGCGGACACTGTGCTTGATCCGCAGGGTTTGTACGCATGGGAGCCGAAGGGCTTGGCCGTCGTCGACATGGCACTCGCCCAGGAGTCGGCCGGACTGGTCATGCTCTACCACTTCGACGGATACATCGACGCGGGCGAGACCGGCGACCAGATCGTCGACCAGGTGCTCGACTCGTTGCCCCACCAGCTCGTCGCCCGCTTCGACCACGACCGGCTCGTGGACTACCGGGCGCGTCGCCCGCTGCTGACCTTCAAGCGGGACACCTGGACGGACTACGAGGAGCCCGCCATCGAGGTGCGGGTCGTGCAGGACGCGACCGGCGCGCCCTTCCTGCTGCTGTCCGGCCCCGAGCCGGACGTCGAGTGGGAGCGCTTCGCCGCCGCCGTCGGGCAGATCGTCGAGCGCCTCGGCGTCCGCCTCTCGGTCAACTTCCACGGCATCCCGATGGGCGTGCCGCACACCCGCCCGGTCGGCGTCACCCCGCACGGCAACCGCACCGACCTCGTGCCGGGCCACCCCAGTCCGTTCGAGGAGGCCCAGGTCCCCGGCAGCGCCGAGGCGCTCGTGGAGTACCGGCTCATGCAGGCCGGCCACGAGGTCCTGGGCGTCGCCGCGCACGTCCCGCACTACATCGCCCGCTCGCCCTACCCGGACGCCGCCCTGACCGTCCTGGAGGCCATCACGGCGGCGACGGGACTGGTCCTGCCGGGCATCGCGCACTCCCTGCGGACGGAGGCACACCGCACGCAGACGGAGATCGACCGGCAGGTCCAGGAGGGCGACGAGGAACTGACCGCGCTCGTCCAGGGCCTGGAGCACCAGTACGACGCCGTCGCAGGCGCCGAGACCCGGGGCAACATGCTCGCCGAGCCCGTCGACATCCCTTCGGCGGACGAGATCGGCCGCGAGTTCGAACGCTTCCTGGCGGAGCGGGAGGGCGAGGGCTGACGCCGGCCGGGCACCGCACCGGCCGCCCTGTCGCACCGGCCGCCCTGTCGGAACGGCCGCCGTCGGCAGGCCCTAAGCTTCCGCACATGCTGAAGGTGGGCCTGACCGGCGGGATCGGCGCCGGCAAGAGCGAGGTGTCGCGGCTGCTCGTCGAACACGGCGCCGTACTGATCGACGCGGACCGGATCGCGCGCGAGGTCGTGGCGCCGGGGACCCCGGGGCTGGCCGCGGTCGTCGAGGCGTTCGGCCAGGACGTCCTCACCGAGGGCGGCAGCCTGGACCGGCCGAAGCTCGGCTCGATCGTGTTCGCCGACCCGGCGAAGCTGGCCGCGCTGAACGCGATCGTGCACCCCCTGGTCGGCGACCGCTCACGCGCCCTGGAAGAGGCGGCAACCGAGGACGCCGTCGTCGTCCACGACGTCCCCCTGCTCACGGAGAACGGCCTGGCGCCGCTGTACGACGTCGTGATCGTCGTCGACGCCGACCCGGCCACCCAGCTCGACCGGCTGGTCCGGCTGCGGGGCATGACCGAGCAGGACGCACGCGCGCGCATGGCCGCGCAGGCGACGCGCGAGCAGCGCCGGGACATCGCGGACGTGGTCATCGACAACGACGTACCGCTGGAGGAGCTGCGCGCCCGCGTGAGTGAGGTGTGGGCCGAGCTGGCCCGCGCGGCGCACGCGTCGAGCTGAGCGCCCGGGCGCGCACGGAGCACGTCCCAGCCGCCCCGGCCGTCCCTATCGCTCCTGCAGCTCCTTTCGCTCCCTGTAGCTCCTGCCGCTCCTGGAATAGCGGTCCCCGCGCGGGCGTTGATCCCGTGAAGAGAGGGAAGGATGCTGCCGTGCCCGAGACCAGCGGTTCGACCGGACGTACTCCGGAGACGGATGTCATCGACTTCCGTGCCGCCGAGCAACTGCTCGCGGCCCGGGACCCGCAGGGCGCGGTCAAGCTGCTCGACGGGGTCATCGGCGTGCACCCGGAGAACACGGCCGCGCGGTTGCTGCGTGCGCGTGCCTTCTTCGCGGCGGCGCAACTGAGACCGGCCGAGCTGGAGTTCACCATCGTCCTCGAGCGTGAGCCGGACAACGCCTTCGCGCACTTCGCCCTCGCCCGCACCTACGAGCGCCGGGGATGCCCCGACCAGGCCCGACGCCATTTCCGGCTGGCGGCGGCGCTGGATCCGAACCCGGAGTACCTGGAGCAGGCGCGGTTCGACTCGTGACGGGGCCGGGCGCCCTCCCGGAGCCTCGCCGACCTGACCTGACCTGACCTGACCTGACCTGACCCGATCCGACGCGACGCGAGCGGCGGGTCCGGGTCAGCCCTTCGGCGGGCGGTACGGCGGGATGTCAGGACCCGGCTGGTAGTGCGGGCCCTGCCGGATGTGCCGGACGATCACCGCGAGATCGACCGCGGCGACGAGAAAGAGCACCCCGCACGCGAGCGCCCACCCGGGCCGTCCGACGATCGCGAAGGCGGCCGTCCCGAAGACGGTCCAGGTCAGCCCCCACAGGCTCAGCCAGAAGCGCGCCCGCAGGGCACTGCGCGCGGTGGCCGGTTCACTCCCGGTGCGCATCGATCATCGCTCCTGTGGAAAAGGTACTGCGGGAGACCGACGAGGGGGAAACGCGCTGTGCTACCGGACCGACCCGCGTCATCCGGGACACCCGACCGACCCGTGCTGCCGGATGTCGACGGCCTGCCCGAGGCGCTGCTCGACCTGGCGGTTCCGCACGAGGACATCAACGTGCTCGTGGGACGGCGCGCTCTGGTCACCCGCGATGCCGGGGCGGGACGGCTGCTGGAGGAGTGCGTCGAGGAGCTGGTACGGGACGTCGGGGTCGTGACGGGCGACGCGGAGGGCGCGCGGCGGTTCGGGGAGCGGCTGGCCGAGGCCCCGGAGGCGCTGGGCGGGTACTTCGCCGCCTACGTCTTCGTCGCCGCGCTGCCCTGGACCCGCGCCTACCACGGGGAGCGCGGCGTGCCGGCGGAGGTCGCCCGGCACACCCTCGCCGACCTGGGACGGAACATGGCGAGCCACCGCAGGAGGTACGGCAGCGGCGGGGTACGCGCCCCGCAGTGGCTGGTGCACCACTTCCGGGGCGAGCTCTACCAGCTGGGGCGGTTGCAGTTCCAGAGGACCACGGTCGGGGAGCGCACGGCGCCGGTGCTGAGGGCGGCCGGCCTGGACGCGGTGCCGGGCGAGCCCTGTCTGGCCCTTCACGTCCCCGACTTCCGCGGGCCACTGACACCGGCCGCCTGCGACCGCTCGCTCGCGCTCGCCCAGCGGTTCTTCCGCCGGCACTTCCCCGAGGAGCCGTACCGGGCCGCGACGTGCCACTCCTGGCTCCTCGACCCGCAGCTGAAGGACCACCTGGACGCGGACTCCAACATCCTGCGCTTCCAGGAGCGCTTCCGGGTGGCTCTGCCGGACGCCGAGCCCGCCGACGAGGAACCCGTGCGCTTCGTCTTCGGGAACCCCTCCCTGCCGGTCGACGACCTGCCGCGGCGCACCTCGGTGGAGCGGGCGGTCGGGGACCATCTGCGGGCGGGCGGCCACTGGTACGTCAGGCACGGCTGGCTCCCGTTCTGACCTACGGCGGCTCCGCCGACGACCGGTCCGGCTCCGCCGACGCTCGGTCCCCCTCCGCCGGCAGGCGCGGGCGCTGGTGCCCGCGGTTCGGGCGCGGCCGGACGTTCACTCGGACGGGTGAACCGACTCGTGAGGGGAACGGGCGTGCGGAGGCGGTCCGTTGGATCGGACATGGAGCTGAAAATGCGAGAGGGACACCAGGGGACGGGACCCGGGGCCATCACCCCGGACGGCTGCGCGGTCGAGCTCTATTCACGGCTGCCCGCCGGAGCCGAGCCGGACGTCATCGCTGCCGCCGTGCCCGAGGGGGCGCACATCCTTGAGCTGGGCAGCGGCGTGGGACGCATGACCCACCCGCTGCTGGACCGGGGGTTCACGGTGACCGCGGTGGACGAGTCCGCCGAGATGCTGGAGCACGTGCGCGGGACACGCACGATATGCAGCCCCATCGAGGACCTCGACCTGGGAGAGCGCTTCGACGTGGTCCTGCTGGCGTCGTTCCTCGTGCACGCCGGGGATGTCGAGGTGCGGCGAGGACTGCTGCGCACCTGCGTCCGCCATGTCGCGGAGGGCGGCTGCGTCCTGATCCAGAGAGAGGGGGCGGACTACCACACGGACCTGCCGCGCGAGCGGGTCGACCCCAGCGGATTCACCGTGCGGATCGTGTCGTCGGAGCCGGTCGGCGACGGAGTCCACTCGGTGCGCGCGGAGTACGAGTTCCCGGACGCCGTCTGGACGCAGACCTTCCGGGCCCGGCCCATGACCGGGGACCAGTTCGAGCGGGCTCTGGGGGAGGCGGGGCTCCGGGTGGACCGGCAGCTGACCGAGGACGGGACGTGGGTGAGGGCGCTGCCCCTTTCCTGAAGGGGCCGGCGATGAGTTCCGGGCCGACGGGCGGTCCACCTCCCCGACAGCGTTCCGGACCCCTCCCCAGGAGACCCACATGTCCCAGCCCGTCGCCCCCACCGTCTCCGCCGCTCCCACCGCCCCTTCAAGCCCTGGTGCCTCCGCGGCCTCGGCGACGCCCGCCGCCAGCGACCGCGGGCGGGGCGCCCGGACCGTCCTGCGCGTGGTGCAGGTGCTCCTCGCGGTGTTCTTCGCCATGGCGAGTGCCCTGCCCAAGCTGATCGCGCACTCCTCGGCGGCCGACAGCTTCACCGAGATGGGCTGGGGCAACGCGGGCATGTTCGCCATCGGCGCGCTCGAACTGGCCGGTGCGGTCGCCTTGTTGGTCCCGGTGCTGCAGTCGGTGGCCGCGACGGCCCTCAGTGCTCTGATGGTCGGCGCGTTCGTCGTCCAGCTCACCTACTTCGACGGGGAGAACGCCGCCACCCCCGTCATCCTCATGGTGCCGCTCCTGGTCATCGCCTGGGCCCGGCGCGGAAGCAACGAGGAGCTTCTCCGTCTTCTTCGGGTGCGGCCCCGGCGCGTCTGAACCGGACGGGCGCCCTGGCGCAGACATCGCCGCGGATGACGCCTGCGGCAGGGCCCGCGAGCAGGGCGCGCTCTCAGGGCCTGGTCTCGGCATCCCTCCGGGCGCGGCTGAGGCTTTCGAGCCCTCGCAGCCGTTCCAGTTCGCGGCGATCGCGTTTGGTGGGGCGGCCGGCGCCGCGGTCGCGGATGCCGGCGGGGGCGACGGCCTCGCGGGGCGGGGGCGGCGGGGAGTTGTCGACGTAGCACTGGGCGGCGACCGGGGCGCCGACGCGCTTGCGGATCAGTCGCTTCACGACGACGACGCGTTCCCTGCCCTCCTGCCGCAGGCGTACCTCGTCGCCGACGCGCAGGGAGTACGCGGGCTTCACCCGCTCGCCGTTCACCCGGACATGGCCGCCCCGGCATGCGGTCGCGCCGAGGGAGCGGGTCTTGATGAGACGCACGGCCCAGATCCAGCTGTCCACACGGACGGTCTCACCGTTCTTCGGCCCGGCGGCCTCGGCGGCGGCGATCGCGGCAGCGGTCTTGGGGTCCGGGGGCTGGGAGCCGCCGGTGGCCGTGTCGCCCGGGCCGGGCTGCCCGGTGCCACGGCCGCCGGCCGCCTCGGACTGCTGTCCGGCGGCCCCGCCGTCGGCCGCGGTCCCGGCCTTCCCCGCGATGTCGCCGTCGGCCGGGTTCCGGGTCTTCGTCGCCGCGATGCTGCCGTCGGCCGTCGTCCTGGCCTTCGTCGTGTCGGCGTCCCGTGGGTCGGCCGTCCCGCCGTTCCTGCCCTCGTCATGCTCGCAAGCCATGGTTCGACCTTAGCCGTCCGGCCGGACGAGGGAGACCTCCATTTACGGCGGACCGGCACTGCCGGGGTGCCCCTGCGGCCGCAGGCCCGGTGGCCTTGTCCGCAGCGGACTTCCGACGGCGGGCGGGCGGCGTTCTACGGTGGAGGCATGAACAGCAGCGGCCTCTCCGTACTCGACCGGCGGATCGAGGAATGCCGGGCCTGTCCTCGGCTCGTCGACTGGCGGGAGGAGGTGGCCCGGACCAAGCGGGCGGCCTTCGCCGACTGGACCTACTGGGGGCGACCCGTGCCGGGCTTCGGTCCGCCCGACGCGCGTCTGCTGATCGTCGGGCTCGCCCCCGCGGCCCACGGAGGCAATCGCACCGGCCGGATGTTCACCGGGGACCGCTCCGGGGACGTGCTGTACCAGGCGCTGTACGACGTGGGACTCGCCTCGCAGCCCACCGCCGTCCGTGCGGACGACGGTCTGGAACTCCTCGGCGTGCGCGTCACCTCGCCGGTGCACTGCGCCCCGCCCGCGAACAAGCCCACCCCCGCCGAACGCGACACCTGCCGCCCCTGGCTGACCCGGGAACTGGGGCTGCTGAGGCCCACACTGCGGGCCGTGGTCGTGCTCGGCGCCTTCGGCTGGCAGGCCGCACTCCCGGCGTTCGCCGAGTCGGGCTGGACCGTGCCCCGCCCTCGCCCCGCCTTCGGGCACGGTCGCCACGTCAGGCTGGATGCCTCCGACGGTCCCGGCCTGGACCTCTTCGGCTGCTTCCACGTCAGCCAGCGCAACACGTTCACCGGCCGCCTCACCCCCGAGATGCTCCGGGACGTGCTGCGTACGGCGGCCGACACGGCAGGGCTGCCCACGGCGTGAGCTCCGGCACACGGAGCACGGGCCGAAAAGAACTGAGCGGCCAGGCGCAACGGCGCTACGGCGCTACGGTGCACCGATGGCCCTCTATCCCGAGATCGAACCGTACGACCACGGCATGCTCGACGTCGGTGACGGCAACCGCGTCCACTGGGAGACCTGCGGGAACCCACGGGGCAAGCCCGCGCTGGTCCTCCACGGAGGGCCGGGGTCCAGCGCCGGTCCGAACCTCCGGCGTTACTTCGACCCCGCCGCGTACCGGATCGTGCTTCTCGACCAGCGCGGCGCCGGACGCTCGGTCCCCCCGGCGAGCGACCACCACACCGACATGAGCGTCAACACGACCGCACACGTCATGGCGGACCTCGAGCGGCTCCGCGCCCACCTCGGCATCGAGCGGTGGCTCGTGTGGGGGGTGTCGTGGGGATCGGTATTGGGGCTGCGGTACGCGCAGACACACCCGGGAGTGGTGTCCGAGCTGGTGCTGACCGGGGTCGCCACCGGCTCCGGTGCCGAAGTCGCCCTCCTGACCCGCGGGTTGGGGAAGATCTTTCCCGAGGCCCACGAACGATTCCTGGCCGAGCTGCCCGAGAACGAACGCGACGACGATCCGGCCGCCGCGTACAACCGCCTGCTGGAGTCGCCGGACGTCGCCGTCCGGGAGCGGGCCGCGCGCGCCTGGACCGACTGGGAGACGGCGACGATCCCCGCGCCGCCGGGCTCGGTCGCCCGGTTCGAGGACCCGGAGTTCCGCTTCGGCTTCGCGCGCACCGTCACCCACTACTGGGGCAACGACCACTTCCTCGGCGACGGCAACGACAAGGGCGTGGTTCTCCGGGACGCCCACCTGCTGAAAGGCATCCCCGGCACCCTCGTGCAGGGCAGCCTCGACTTCGGCAACCTCCTCGGTGTCGTCTGGCAGCTCCACCACGCCTGGCCGGACAGCGAACTGGTGGTCGTGGACGAGGCCGGGCACGATGCCGGTGCCCTCGGCGACCAGGCACTGGTGGCGGCGACGGACAGGTACGCGCGCACGGACACGGGGCGCGGGACACCTGACGCCGCCTTCACCTGAGGCCGGTGCCCGATCCCGACGCGCCCCGGTCGGAGGTCGGGGATCGGAGGTCGGCGGAAGGACGGACGCTGCCGTACCGCCTCCCTGGCCGAGTCGCCGCCTAGGGCTGCCACAGGTACCGCACGTCCGGCTCCCGCTCCTCGTTGTCTGCGCCGTCCGTCCACTCCACGGCGGTGAAGCCGTGCCGCTCGTAGAAGCGGTGGGCGGGCGCGTTGGCCTGGAAGGTCCACAGGGAGAGCCGTCCCGGCGCGCGTTCCTTGGCCAGCGCGACGAACCGGTCCCCGATCCCGCGCCCACGCCATTCCGGGGCGAGGTACAACTGCGACAGCTCCTCGCCCTCCAGCACCATCACGCCGACGACCTCTTCGCGCGCCGTCTCCGCCACCCAGGTCTCACGCAGGGGCACCACCACATGGTGGAAGTACTCCCGCACCTCGTCGTCGGACCGCGGTCTGACGACCGTGGGCAGCGCGGCGGCGAAGGAACGCAACCAGACGTCGGCCGCGCCGCGGGCATCGGCGGCCGTCGCCTTCCGAAGGACGACCGCCTGTCCGTCCGCTTCCCCGCTCACGGATGCTCCCGCCTCGTCACGTCGACGTTCGTCACGTCGGCGTTCGTCACGGCGGTGGTCGACACGTCGGAGCTCGGCGCGGCGGCGGTCGGCGCGGCGGCGGTCGGCGCGTCGGCGGGCGCGTCGTCCGGTACCACCGCCGTCGCCGTGATCTCCACCAACTGCCCGGGATATCCGAGGCAGCTCACCCCGAGCAGAGTCGAGGAATGCGGGCCCGCACTGAGCCCCGACGCCTCGACGACCTCCCAGACGGCGGCCAGGACGCCGGGCTCGGCGCTCACGACGTACACCTCGGTCGACAGGACGTGGCCCAACCCGCTCCCGACGGCGCGCACCTGCTCGGTGAGGTTCGCGATCACCTGCTCCGCCTGACGGACCGGGTCGCCCTCGCCGACCAGCCGGCCCTCCCCGTCGAGCGGAACGGACCCGGCCAGGAAGGCGAGCCTCGTCCCGGCCTCGACGACCGAGGCATGAGCGTAGGTGGGCGGCGGGAACAGGCCGGGCACGGTGACGCGCTGGATCACGGGGACTCCTGGGGCGGTGGGCGATCGGCCTCCCGATCGTCCGCTCTCCCGACTGCCTCCGCACTCGAATATCCGGCTCGCTCTCCCCCCGCTCGCGCGCTGAGCCGTGCCCGCAACTCGCGCACCCGGAATGCGGCCCGCCACCCGCCCCGCGGTGGACCTGCGCGTCACGGCCGCAGCGGCGGCCCGGAAGGCGGCGCCACGCTCCACGGCCTCCACCCGGTCCACGGCGTACAGGCGTGTCGGCGGCGCCGAGCGGAGGTACGGGTGGCTGCGCAGCAGATCGGGCTCGCCGAGCAGCCGGCGCACCATCTCCGCAGTCCACCCCCTGGCCCGCAACCCCGCCGCCGACACGTGACCGCGCCCCGGCCCGGGCTCGCCGCCGCCGGGCTCTCGGGCCCGTTCCCCGCTCTCCTTCTCTTTCTCTGTCGGCCCGAGGCCGCCGTCGTCCCGCCTGCCCTGCCGGCCAGGGCTTCCTTCGTCGCGCTTCCACGATGCCATCACGACACGACCTCCCCCGCCGCTACGCTCAGTGACGCTTCCCTTGATAACGCGTGCCACTGACAATCCACTCGTGCCGCGTACCGACCGCGCGTACGCTTCGGCGTCCACCCGACCGCACCCTCCCGTCAGGAGCCCACGGCAGTGCCCTTCCTCGCGGACCGGACCTTCCTCGACACCACCGCCGACCGACTAGCCGCCCTGCCCACCGTCCGGGCCGTCACCCTCGGCGGCTCCCGCGCCCAGGGCACGCACCGGCCGGACAGCGACTGGGACCTGGCGGTCTACTACCGCGGCGCCTTCGACCCGGCCGACGTCCGTGCTCTCGGCTGGCCCGGAGAGGTCTCCGAGGTCGGCGGCTGGGGCGGCGGCGTCTTCAACGGGGGAGCGTGGCTGACCGTCGACGAACGCCGGGTGGACCTGCACTACCGCGACCTCGACGTGGTCGAGCACCAGGTGGCGGAGGCGCAGGCGGGGCGCTTCGATGTCGAGCCGCTCATGTTCCACCTGGCGGGCATCCCGACGTACCTGGTCGTCGCCGAGCTGGCGATCAACAGGGTGCTGCGCGGCGAACTGCCCCGCCCTTCGTACCCGGAGGCCCTCCGCGCCACGGCCCCGGAGCGCTGGTACGGCGCGGCCACGGCCACCCTCGCCTACGCCGGAGCCGGCCACGCCCCCAAGGGCGCCCTCACCCAGGTGGCCGGCGCGATCGCCCTCGCCACGACGCAGACGGCGCACGCGGTGATGGCGGCACGGGGGGAGTGGGTCACCAACGAGAAGGGGCTCGTCGAACGGGCAGGGCTGGGCACGATGAACGGGCTGCTGGCGACGCTGCGGCCGGATCCGCGGTCCCTGTCACGATCGGTGACCGAGGCCGAGCTGATGTTGAGCGAGGCAGTGGACGCGGGCTGACCACGACGGTAGTGGGGCCGGAGTCGCACCCGGCTCCCAGGAGCCCGACGGCTCGGCCCGGTCTGGCCCGTCAGGCCCGACGGCCTGGTCCCGGCCCGGCCCAGCCCGCCCGGCCGACTTCACATCACCGAAACCCGTCCGTTTCCGGCCCTTGGAGAACCGGCCGTACGCTTGACCGTGCACCACCCGGCCCGGCCACCGTCGCTCGAAGGCTCACCCCCGCCCTCGACCGACGACAGGAGCCCCGCCCCCCGTGTTCCGCACCCTCCGCCGTGCCCGCCCCGTCGCCCTCCCGCTTCCGCCGTGGCTCGCCCACGCCCTGAGCGCCCAACGCGGCCCGGTGCCCTGGAGCGCGGTGGTCCGCGGCGCGCTGGCCGGAGGGCCGCTGCTGCTGGTCGCGATACTCGCCGACCGGGCGCACCTGGGGGTCGTCGCCGCCATCGCCGCCATGCTCGCCGGCATCAACGACCGGCCGGGCAGCCGCCGTACCTCCGTACGGCGGATCGGCGTCCCCGCGCTCGCCGGAGCGGTCGGGCTGCTCGTGGGGACGTACTCCGGTGACCACCTCGACGCCGTACCGCTGACGCTGGTGCTGACCGGCCTCGGACTGGTCGCGGGCGGGTTCAGTGCCGTCGGAACCGTGGCTTCCGGGGCTGGCACGCAGTTGCTGGTCACCACCGCCGTAGGGGCCGGGATGCCGCTGCCCGGCCCCGCCTGGCAGAGTGCGCCGGCCTTTCTCACCGGCGCCGGGTGGCTGCTCGTGCTGCGGCTGGCGCTGCCCACACCCGGTTCCCTCGGCGGGGAGTCCCGCCTTGCCTTCCGCTTCGACGGGGAGCGGGCCGCGGTCGCCGCCGTCTACGATGCCGTCGCGGCGCTCCTGGACGCCGCGGGCACCGAGCACGCCGTCGCCCGCAGGGCCGCGCTCACCGCCGCCCTCGACCAGGCGCAGGACGCGCTCACCGGGCCCCGGCTGCGACGCCATGCCTCGTCCGCGGACGAACGGCGGCTGCACGCCCAGTACGCCGCCGCGTTGCCGCTGGGGGAGGCGGCGACCGCCCTCGCGTGGGCCGAGCGGTCCCTCCCGCCGCGGACCGGTGAGGGCCCCCGGCGGCTCGCCGCCGCCGTCCGCGGCAACACCCCGGCCGGTCCGCTGCCCGCGCCCAGCCGCACCGAGCCCGCCCTGCGCGCCCTGGACGACGCCCTCCTGCACGCCGCCGAGGCCTTCGACCGGGGCCGGGGCCGCGACCTGCACACCCGCAGGCGGTCGGCCGTCTCCCTGCTGCGCACCGCGCTCGGCGCCGGCGGACGCGAGTACGGGCTGCGCGCCGGGCTCTGCTTCGGGGCCAGTGCCGCCGTCGCCCAGGCCCTGCACCACGGGCCCTGGCACGGGGCCCACCAGCACTGGTACTGGCTGCCCGCCACCGCCGTCTTCCTCGTGAAGCCCGACCTCGGACCGCTGGCGTCCCGGGTGCTGTGCCGGGCGGCCGGGACGGTCCTCGGGGCGCTGCTCTTCGCCGGGCTCGCCGCCGTGCTGCCCCGCCCGGAAGGGCTCGTGGCCCTCGTTGCCGTCTGCGGCGCCCTGATACCGGTCGCCGCACGGCACTTCGCCGCGCAGACGACCGTGGTCACCGTCCTCGTCCTGGCCCTGATCATGGTGGCCGGTGAACCCCAGGCCTCGGTCAACCGTATCGGGGAGACCCTGCTGGCCTGCGCGATCGTGCTGGTCGTCGGGCACCTGCCGATGCCGGGGCAACGGGGCGGCGGCGTCCGTACCCGCATCGAGGCCGCCGACGCCGCCGCGCACGCCTACCTCGCCCACGTACTGAGCGAGTCCGGCGACCGCGGCACCCGGTGGACGCTGCGCCGCGAGGCCTACCGCACGCTGGCCGAAGCCCGTAACGCGATCGCGCTGACCGCCGCCGAACTGCCCGCCCTCGCGCGGCACTCCGAGGGCACGGACGAGGTCGCCGCGGTCCTCGAACGGCTCGTCGACACCACCACCGCGTGCGCCGTGCACCTCGACGACACCGGTCGGCTCACGCCCCGCCACACCGCACGGCTCGCCGAGCTGAGAAGCGAACTCGCCGCGCGCCGCGGGCCCGTGGCACTGCACGAGCCCGCACCGCGTCCGGCCGGGTGAGCATCCCGTCGGACGGCTTCCACCTCACCGCCCGGGCCGTACGTTGGCGTGATGACCCCCTCCTCCCGTGAGAAGCCCCCTGGCCCCCGTGAGAAGCTCCCTGGCCGCCGTGAGCAGCCCACCGGCTCCCGTGCCCGGTCCATCGACAGCCACGAGCAGCCCACCGAGGGCCTCGGACCCGCCGACCTGGTCATCACCGGCTGCACCGTCCTCGTGCACGACGATCGCGAACGGATCGGTTTCGCGCAGGACGCGGCCGTCGTCGTGCGGGACGGTCTCGTCGACTCCGTGACGACGGCCGCCGCCGTGGCGGACCTTCCCGCGGCCGACCGTATCGACGCGCGCGGCCAGGTCGCCCTCCCCGGGCTGATCAACTGCCACACGCACGCGCCGATGGTCGCCCTGCGCGGGCTGGCGGAGGACCTGCCCACCGAGGAATGGTTCAACGACGTCGTCTGGCCCGTCGAGTCCAACCTCACCGAACGCGACGTCGAGCTGGGGGCCCGACTGGCCTGCGCCGAGATGATCCGCGCGGGCGTCACCTCCTTCGCGGACCACTACTTCGCCATGGACACCGTCGCCGCCGTGGTCGCCGAGTGCGGGATGCGGGCCCTCCTGGGCCAGGCCTACTTCTCCTCGCAGGGGCCCGAGGGGCGGGAACGGTCCCTCGAGTTCGCGCTGCGGCACCGGGACACCGCCGACGGCCGCATCACGACCGCCCTCGCGCCGCACGCCCCCTACACCGTGACCGACGCCGACCTCGCCGCCACCGCCGGACTCGCCCGCGACCACGGCCTGCCCGTGCACCTGCACGCCGCGGAGAACCGCGACCAGACCGACACCAGCCTCGCCCGGCACGGCGTCACGCCGATCGAGATCCTGGAACGCACCGGGATCCTCGACACCGACGTGCTCCTCGCACATGGCACCGGCATCGTCGAGGGCGATCTGCCGCTCCTCGCGCGCGCGGGTGGGCGTACGGCCGTGGCGACCGCGCCCCGCGGCTACCTCAAGTTCGCCTGGCCCACCACCACCCCCGTCCGCGCCCTGCGCGACATCGGCGTCCCGGTCGGCCTCGCCACCGACGGCGCCGCCTCCAACAACTCGCTCGACGTATGGGAGTCGATGGCCCTCACGTCCCTGATCCAGAAGGCGACCGAGGGCGACCCCCGCTGGCTCTCCGCCCGTCAGGCCCTGCACCACGCCACCGTGCAGAGCGCCCACGCGGTCGGGCTGGGGGACGTCGTCGGGCGGATCGCGCCCGACCTCCGGGCCGACCTCGTCCTCGTCGACCTCACCGGCCCGCACACCCAGCCCGTGCACGACCTCGCCGCCACCCTCGTGCACAGCGCGCGCTCCGCCGACGTGCGCACGACGATCGTCGACGGGCGCGTCCTCATGCGGGACCGCGAACTGCTCACCCTCGACGTCCGCGCGGTGGTGCGGGAGTTGGGGGAGCGGCTGCCCGCCCTGACCGACCGGGGGCACGGCCGGCGCATCCAGGCGTACGACACCTGATCATTCAGGCGTACGACACCTGGTCCGCGCCGCCGACCCGCATCCGCAGGGCGGCTCGGAAAAGAAATCCACCGAGCCGCGATGAGTTCCGCTCGTTCCGGCGGTCACCACCCTTCGACCGATCGTCGCACCGGAGGAGCCGCAGCCATGTCCCTGCCCGAGATCGTCACCCGCGCGGAGTGGCGCGCGGCGCGCGAGGCCTTACTGGACAAGGAGAAGGCGGTCACCCGTGCGCGGGACGCGCTCAACGCCGAGCGGCGCGGGCTGCCGATGGTGGAGGTCGACAAGGAGTACGTGTTCGAGGGCGGTGACGGCAAGGCCACCCTGCTCGACCTCTTCGAGGGACGCGACCAGCTCGTCGTCCACCACTTCATGTTCGCTCCGGAGTGGGACGCCGGCTGCCGCGGCTGCTCCGCGTTCCTGGACCAGACAGGGCACCTCGCGCACCTGAGGGCCCGCGGTACGTCGTTCGCGGCGGTCTCCCGGGCGCCGTACCCGAAGATCCTTCCCTTCAAGGCGCGGATGGGCTGGACCCTGCCCTGGTACTCGTCGTACGTCAGCGACTTCAACACCGACTTCGAGGTGACCCTGGAACGTGAGGGCCAACTCGTCGAGCGCCCCGGACTCAGCTGCTTCCTGCGGGACCGCGACCGGGTCTTCCACACCTACTCGACCTACGGGCGTGGCCTCGACGGACTCGGCTCGACCACCAGCCTCCTCGACCTGACCGCGCTCGGCCGGCGGGAGCCCTGGGAGAAACCCGAGGGGCGCGCGTCGGCGCTCGGTGCGCCTGTGGAAACCGAGGGAGTCCGCTACCACGACGAGTACGAGGCCTGACACACAGAGTGGCGAACACGGCCGAACGGCTGAGGCGTGGGTCACACTTTGCGGTGAACGAGTGTCAACTATGTCTCAGTACCATCACCGCACGAGCCTTTGGCTCCATGGTTGGCGTTTAACTCTACGAGTACAGCGCTACATGGAGGTGCGGGGTGAACGGGCGAACGGTGCTCGAACGCTTTCCCGCCGGCGGACCGCGTGGATCCTGGCCGGCCGAGGAGTTCGCGAACGCGCGACGTCTGGAGGGCCTGCCCGCCGAGGTCGTCATGGATCTCGCCACGGACATGTTCCTGGTCATCGTCCGCGGCGGACACGCCGCCGGTGACGCGGCCGCCTGACGCGCCCGGTCCCCTGCGCGGCCGGTCCCCTGTGCGGCCGGTCCCCTGACTAGCCCGCCCCCGAGCCGTCAGCCCGCCTCCGGTGCGTGCACCGGCGCCTTGGTGAACTGCTCGGCCTGCAACGAGTACAGCTCCGCGTAGACCCCGCCGGTGGCCAGCAGCTCGTCCGGCGTCCCGGACTCCACGAGCCGGCCCTGGTCGAGGACGTGCACCAGGTCGGCATGGCGCACGGACGCCAGGCGGTGGGTGATCAGGACCACCGTCTGCCCGCGGCCGGCCAGGGCGCGGATCTTCTCGAAGACCTCCAGCTCGGCCCGGGCGTCCAGGGCCGCCGTCGGCTCGTCCACGATGAGGATGCGCCCCCGCCGGTACGCGGCGCGGGCGATCCCGACGCGCTGCCACTGGCCGCCGGACAGCTCGTGCCCGCCGCTGAAGTCCCGGGCCAGCAAGGTGTCCAGTCCGCGTGGCAGGTCCGCGACCACGTCCTGGGCCCCGGCCTCGGCCACCGCCTCGGCCAGGCGTTCCTCACCGAGCGGCATCGAGGAGCGGCCCACGGCGACGTTCACCCGCGCGGTGAACGGCCAGCGTTTGAAGTCCTGCGCCACCATGGCGATGCGTTCGGCGAGCCCGTGCCGGTCGGCCGTCGCCGCGTCGACGCCGTCCCAGGTGATCCGGCCCCCGTCCGGCGTGTACAGCCCGGCGAGCAGCTTGACCAGCGTCGTCTTGCCCGAGCCGTTCTCACCGACGAGGGCCACGATCCGGCCCAGCGGCAGCGACAGGGTCACGTCGTCGAGCGCCGGGCGGGTCGCGTCCCCCGGGTAGCGGAACGTGACGTTCTCGAAGCGGATCTCCTTCGGGTCCTCGGGCAGCGCGGCACCGCCCATCGGAATGGCGCGGGCGGCGGCCTCCCTGTGCAGCCGTTCCAGGTCACCGACGAACAGGGCCTCCTCATGGAGCGCGTTGACCTCCACGACCAGGGTGCCCAGGCTCTGCGAGCCGGTGCGGACGGCGATCACGGCCGTACCCGCCACCGACAGGGCCATCGCACCGCCCAGCAGCAGCCCGCCGAGTGTGACGTAGGTGGCCGCCGTCGCCAGCCCCGTCCAAGCCGCCGCGATCAGCCCGGTACGGGCCGCGAGGCGGGCCAGCCGGGCCTGCTCCGCCTCGGCGGTCTCCGACATCGCGCGGAAGTGCCGCAGCAGGAAGGGCCCCACTCCGTGCACCCTTATCTCGGGGGCCGCGGCCGGTTCGATGAGCAGTCTGGCCAGGAGCCGTCCCGCCCGCTCGTGCTGGACCCAGGCGTGGAAGGACTGGTACCGGCGGCGGGCGAGGGTCAGCGCGCTCCAGGCGCTCGGCAGGGTCATCGTCACCATGAGCGGCAGCAGCGCCGGATGCAGCACGGTCAGTACGCCGGCCGCCGCGACGAGCGAGATCATCGCGTTCACCACGCGGGTGCCGATCGAGATCATGCGCCGCGCTGAGGCGGCGCCGTACTGGGCGGTGTCCAGGAGCTTGTGGAAGGCGTGGTCCTCGATGGCGGACAGTTCCACGGCCGCCGCCCGCTCCAGGTAACGCTCGGTGGCCACCCGCTCCACCTTGGGCTCCAGCCGCCCCGTCGCGTACGTCGACGCCGCCCTCAACAGCGCCGCGACGAGCATCGCCGCGGCCACGGTGATCAGGGCCGGGACGGTCTCGCGCAGCCGTTCCTCGATCGGGCCGGCGGTCAGCAGACCGGCCAGCACGCTGTTGACGGCGAGCAGACTGACCGCCTGCGCCAGTCCCCGGCCGACCTCGGCTGCCAGCACCGTCCGCGCCGCCTGCGGGTCGGCCTGCCGGGCGAGCCGAAGGCTGGAGGCCAGCAGGGACGGCAGCCGGGTCAGCATCGCCCGGAAGCCCAGCTCCATGAAGGCGTCGGCGTGCTGGCTCCAGCCCATGTCGTAGCGGAGCGGGCCGCCGAAGAGCAGCCGCTCCGAATCCGACACCCCGGCTGGTTCCGTGCCGCCCTTCCTGCGCACCGTCGGCCTCCCCCGATTGTGGACGGACGGCCACTATCGCCGGGCGGGGTGCCTGCGGGCAGGGCGCGAGCCGGGGAGGCCGGGGCGCGCGGGCGCACACGCGGCCGGAGGATGCCGGAAAGGGGCGCGCGGGATGAGGCCGGGAAGCGCGGAGGTGCGATGAGGCGCGGTGGCGCGGGAGGGCGTGGCGGTGCGGTGGCGCCGTGCGGCGGAGGGTGTGGTGCGGGAGGGGCGTTGCCGGTGGGAGTGTCGTGCGCAGGTGTGGTGATGGGGGCGGGCGCGGTGGTGCGGGGTGGTACGGGAGGCCGCCGTGGCTCCCTACGCGGTCACCGGACGCGACCACGTCGGCGTCGTGTTCGTCAGCCGGCACAGCGCGAGGTAGAGCGGGATGGGCGGGGTGTAGGGGACGGTGCCGTCCGGGCGGTGGATGAGGCCGGGGACGCTCGGGACGTCGGGGACGACCGCGCCGGTGGCGTACCGAGCGGGCGCGGGCCACTCCAGGGCGTAGTCGGAGTCGGACGGGACGATCCACCACCAGTGCGCGGCGTCGGCGTAGACGCAGCCCACGCGTGGCAGCCTGGGGAGCACCAGGGGGCCGAGGCGGGCGGGCACCGCCACCGCGTCGCAGCCGAGCGGGGCCGTCATGCCGTCCGGCACGGGCAGCCGCCGGGGTGTCCCGGGGGCGTGCAGTCCGCGCTGGAGGCGGACCAGTGTGTCCAGACCGATGGGTCGGATACCGGACGCAGCCCTCATAGCCATTCGGTCCCCGTTCCGCGGCGCGCCTCTTGCCGGCGTCCCTCCGCCTCGCCGTCGTCGCCCGTGCCGTCGGCGGGGCCGGGCTTCGGGCGGGCGCCCCAGCCCAGGTCGTTGTGGGGCTCCGACGGGTCGCGCGGCCCGTCGGCCTTGCGCGGCAGCTCGGCCCAGACCAGCAGGCCGGGGCCGTGCTCGTGGGCGCCCCAGGCATCGCACAGGGCGTCGACGAGGAGCAGCCCCCTGCCGTGCTCGTCCTCCGGCTGCTGATCGGCCGAGGGGCGGGGCCGGCCCGGGGCGCAGCCCTCGTCGCGCACGGCTATGCGGACCAGGTCGGCGCCGTCGTGCAGCTCGCACACTATGTGTCTGCTCGCGGTGTGCACGATCGCGTTGGTCACCAGCTCGGAGACCACCAGGGCCGCGGTGTCGCAGGTGTCCTCGCACACCGACCAGCCGTTCAGCCGAGCGCGCGTCAGGCGTCTGGCCTGCGCGGGAGAGCCCGGATGTGCGGCCAGCTCGAAGCGGAACCGGCGCGGGGCGGCGGCGGTTCCCGAGGGGCCGGCTCCCATGGCGGCACCGAGGCCCAGGGAGCCCGCGGTGGCGTCTGTTCCTAAGGGCGCGGACGGAATCACGCTTGCCACTATCGCCCCGCCGTGAACACTTGGCAAGTGTCACTCTGAAAAATGCAGAGTGCTGTGTGACGGTCTGGACGGCCGTGGCACACTGCTCGCAACAGCACGTCGAGCGGCGCCACTTCAGATCAGCGAAGGTCTGCCCAGACCTTCGAAAGGGTCTTCGAATGGCGCCGCCGGGCTGTCCGCACGTGGATTTTTTCGGGACTCTTCAGGAGGTGGGCGGTGAGCGAGCCGCGGTCAGCGCCTACGGTCGGCCAGGTCGTTCTCGGCCGACGCCTGCTGGACCTGCGGGAACGCGCCGGTCTCAAGCGTGAGGAGGCCGCCCGCATCCTGCGGGTCGCCCCGGCCACCGTCCGCCGCATGGAGATGGCCGAGGTCGCCCTCAAGATCCCGTACCTCCAGCTCCTGCTGAAGGCCTATGGCATCGGCGACGAGGAGGCCGACGCCTTCGTCCGGCTGGCCGAGGACGCCAACAAGCCCGGGTGGTGGCAGCGCTTCCACGACATCCTGCCGGGCTGGTTCTCCATGTACGTGAGCCTGGAGGGCGCGGCCGCCCTGATCCGCTCCTACGAGCCCCACTTCGTCCCCGGACTGCTGCAGACCGAGGACTACGCGCGCGGAGTGCTCCGCTCGGGAGCCATCGGGCAGACCCGGCCCGACGACATCGAGCGCCATGTCGACCTGCGCATGCGACGCCAGGAACTGCTCACCCGCGACGACGCGCCCAGGCTGTGGGTCGTGATGGACGAGACCGCGCTGCGTCGCCCCGTGGGGGGCCCGGAGGTGATGCGTGCCCAGATCGACAAGCTGCTCGAGGCCACGAAGCTGCCCAATGTGACCTTGCAGGTCGCCCCGTTCTCCAACGGGCCGCACCCGGGCACCTACGGGCCCTTCGTGCTGTTCCGATTCGCCGTGCCGGAACTCCCGGACATGGTCTACAGCGAGTACATGACCGGCGCCGTCTACCTCGACGCGCGCCCCGAGGTGGCGACCCACCTTGAGGTCATGGACCGCATGGCGGCGCAGGCCGCCACGGCACATCGCACGAAGGAGATCCTCCGGGATCTCCGCAAGGAGCTGTGAATGAATCGCATCGAGCCCCAGCGCTCGCCACGGACCCGCGGCGAGCGGATCTACAACGGCATGCCCGCCCGTGATCTGGGCAGCGAGGGCTGGCACAAGCCGTGGAGCGGCGGCAACGGCGGCAACTGCCTGGAAGCGATGAAGCTCTCCGACGGCCGCATCGCGGTCCGGCAGTCCACCGATCCCGACGGTCCCGCGCTGATCTACACGTCCGCCGAGATGACGGCCTTCATCGAGGGAGCGAAGGCGGGAGAGGCGGACTTCCTGCTGTCCTGAGACGCGCACTCTGTTGATGCTTCTTTTTTAAACTGCTTGGCACCTGATCGACCACCTGACATCAGGAGGAACGAGGGACAACCGATGGACCGCCCGGGCGGCGGGCGCGCTCAGGCCGTCATCGGCCGGTCGTACGGACCGACCGGTGACGGAAGCCGGGTGGCGCCGCCCGACAGGTGCCGGTCGACGGCCGCCGCCACCGCCCGTCCCTCCGCGATCGCCCACACGACGAGCGACTGCCCGCGAGCCGCGTCCCCGGCGGCGAAGACGCCCGGCACGTTCGTCGCGAAGTCCCGGTCCCGGGCGATCGTGCCGCGGGACTCCAGCGCCAACCCCAGCCCGTCCACGAGCCCGTCCTTTCGCCCGGGTCCCGAGAAGCCGAGGGCGAGGAGGACGAGGTCGGCGGGGAGCGATCGCTCGGTACCGGCCAGCGGACGGCGCCCGGCGTCCACTCCGACCAGCCGCAGTGAGCGCACACGACCCTCCGCGTCGCCGGCGAAGCGGAGTGTGGACGCCGCGAACAGCCTGGCGTCCGCGTCCGCCGCCGGTGCGGACCGCAGGTCACGCGCCTCCTCGTGCGCGGCCGACAGCCGGTACAGCCTCGGATGCGTCGGCCAGGGCTCGGTCTCCTCGTCCCGCGCCGCACCCGGTTGCTCGTAGATGTCGAGCTGCGTCACGGACGCGGCTCCTTCCCGGACCGCCGTGCCGAGGCAGTCCGCGCCCGTGTCACCACCGCCCACGATGACCACGTGCTTCCCGGCGGCGGACAGCGGGGAGCGCTCCAGGTCGCCCTCGCACACCCGATTGGCCAGCGGCAGGTACTCCATCGCCTGGTGGATGCCGTCCAGCTCCCGGCCGGGCACGGGCAGTTCGCGCCAGGCGGTCGCCCCGACGGCGATCACCAAGGCGTCGTACCGGGTCCGCAGCTCGTCGGCGGCCACGTCCCGTCCGACCGTCGTCGACGCGCGGAACCTGGTGCCCTCGGTCCGCATCTGGTCGATACGCCGCTCCAGATGGTGCTTCTCCATCTTGAATCCGGGGATGCCGTAGCGCAGCAGCCCGCCGATCCGGTCGTCCCGCTCGTAGACGGCGACGGTGTGTCCGGCGCGGGTCAGCTGCTGCGCCGCCGCCAGTCCGGCGGGTCCCGACCCGATCACCGCCACCGTCCTCCCGGACAACCGGTCCGGTGGGCACGGCGGGGTGAGGCCCTCCGCCCAGGCCCTGTCGGCGATCGCGCACTCGACGTTCTTGATGGTGACGGCCGGCTGGTTGATGGCGAGCACACAACCCGATTCGCACGGTGCGGGGCACAACCGGCCGGTGAACTCGGGGAAGTTGTTCGTGGCGTGCAGCCGCTCGCTCGCCGCCCGCCAGTCCGACCGGGCGACCAGGTCGTTCCACTCCGGGATCAGGTTCCCGAGCGGGCAGGCCTCGTGGCAGAACGGAACGCCGCAGTCCATGCAGCGGTCGGCCTGGGCACCGACGATCGGCAGCAGCGCACCGGGGACGTACACCTCGTCCCAGTCCCGGACCCGCTCCTCGGCCGGCCTGCGGGGCCACTCCTCGCGGGGTGTGGTCAGAAAACCCTTGGGATCGGCCATGGCCGTCGTTCCTTGCTCACCGGTTGGCTGGCCGTGCGCGCCGTCGTGCGGCGTCCTTCCGCCCCACGATACGTCCCGCCGCCCCCGGCCGCAGGCCGCCCGAGCCCCTCCGTCACGGCGCACCCCGCCCGGCGCACCCCGCTCACCTCGCGTCGGTGTCACGACCGGTGGGACGCGTGCCGTCCTGTGCCGTGGCCGGGGTCCGGTCGCGGCGCACACCCCTTTCGCGGTCGGTGTTCCGGTCCGCGCGGCCCGGTTGCCTCGTGCCGGCGCCGCCGGCTTCGTGGATCCCGGCCGCGTGCTCAGGTGAGGGCCAGCACGTACGCCACCGCCGCCGCCGCTGAGGCGCCCGTGCGGACGTGATTCCACGCCGTCCACTCACGCACGTACACGGGCCACTGGCCGGCCGCCTCCGCGGTGCCGGGATCCAGCCGGAGCAGCGCCGTGTTGCGCGGCACGTTGGCGGCCGCCGTGACCCCGAACGACCCGGCCAGATACAGCGTGCTGCCCAGCAGCAGCTCCACCGCGGCTCCCTCCGGCCACAGCACGAACGTCACCACGGCGATCACCGCGGCCAGCCCCGCCGTCCCCAGGAACAGCAGCATGAAGGCCGGGCGCACCGCCGCCCTGTTGACCGCGTTCATCGCGGCGACTCCCTGTGCGGGCGGCAGCGCGGCGAGCCCCCGCATCACGAAGGCGGAGAAGGCGTAGAAGGCGCCGGCCGTCATACCGGTCCCGAGCGCACCCAGCACCGTCAGCACGAAGTACGGTCCCTCGGTCATGTCCTGTCAGCTCCCACCCGTCGAGTCGTTGTCCGTCCGGCACCGCCGGCCGTCGATCACCCCAGTCAATCTCCGCCCGGGCGGCGCCGGCCATGGCCGAGCGGCGCGTGCGCATGCGCGGGCGTCCAGGCGGGGGGACCGGCGGCTGACGCATCATGGGCGGGTGCGACTGGAAGCGATCACCTGGGACAGGCTCGGCGACCTGCTCGCCGAGCGCGTGCTCGACCTCGCGCCCGCCGACGGATCCGCCTGGCCGCGTGTCGCCTTCGACGGCGCGCCGGCCGCCCGCCCCGGCGACCTCGCCGAGCGGGTCTCCGAGGCGCTGCGCGTCCGCGGCCGCCCCGCCCTCGTCGTCGGCACGCAGGGCTTCCTGCGCCCCGCCTCGCTGCGCCTGGAGCACGGACGTCAGGACGTCGAGTCCTACTACAGCGGCTGGCACGACACCGGTGCCCTCTGGCGCGAGGTCTTCGACCCGCTCGGGCCCGGCGGTGACGGGCGCGTCCTGCCCGACCTGTGGGACCCGGTCACCGACCGTGCCACCCGCAGCCCCTATGCCACCCTGCCGCCCGGCGGGGCGCTGCTGCTGCACGGGCCCTTCCTGCTGCACCACTGGTTCCCCCTCGACCTGAGCGTCCACGTGGTCCTCGGTCCCGGCGCCCTGCGCCGTCGCACCCCCGAGGCCGAGCAGTGGACCCTGCCCGCCTTCGAGCGCTACGAGGAGGAGACCGATCCCTCCGGCACCGCCGACGTCTTGGTGCGCGCCGACGATCCACGCCATCCCGCCTGGAGCGGCTGACGCGCCCGGCCGGCACAGCCCTGCACTCCGTGCACTCCAACTCCTTTTATATGCGCGCGCATACAACTACGCTGTCGCCATGACGATCTCCTCCGGCGCTGCCGCCGATGCCACCGCTGCCCGTACCTCCACGCTCTCCTTCGACGAACCGGTCCGTGCCCTGCTGGACGGCAGGAACTTCGCCTCCGTCGCCACGCTCGGTCCCGACGGCGCCCCGCAGAACTCCGTGGTGTGGATCAAACGCGAGGGGGACACCGTGCTCTTCTCCTCCGTGGACGCACGCCAGAAGGTGCGCAACCTCCGCCGGGACCCACGGATCAGCCTGTCCGTCTACGACCTCGCCGACCCGTACACCTCCGTGGAGATCCGCGGCACCGCCGAGATCGTCCCCGACGGCGAGAAGTGGCTTCCGCGCGAGCTCTCTCACAAGTACCTCGGCATCGATCCGCCCGCGGAGAAGGAGGAGGAGACGCGCGTCATCATCCGTGTCGTGCCGCGGAGGATCGTGGGCTTCTCGGTCTGAGCGGGCCCCACCGACCTCAGAGCCAGCCGCTGCGCCGGAAGCCCCGGTGGAGTGCCAGGCAGGCGGCGGCTATCACACCGATGACCAGACCGTAGCCGTACCGCCAGTGCAGTTCCGGCATGTGGTCGAAGTTCATGCCGTACACACCGCACACCATGGTGGGTACCGCGATGATCGCGGCCCAGGCGGTGATCTTCCGCATGTCCTCGTTCTGCGCGACCGTCACGCGGGCGAGGTGCGCCTGGAGGATGGAGTTGAGCAGTTCGTCGAAGGCCGCGATCTGCTCGGTGGCTCGCAGCAGATGGTCGGCGACGTCTCGGAAGTAGGCCTGTATCTCCGGACGGACCACGCGGGAGGGGCGTACGGCCAGCTCCTCCAGCGGCCGGCCGAGCGGCACCACGGCCCGCCTCAGTTCGAGGAGTTCGCGCTTGAGCTGGTAGATCCGGCCCGGATCGACCCGGGCGCCGTGCTCCGCGAACACCTCCGTCTCGACATGGTCGACGTCCGCCTGGAACGCCTCGATGACACTGAGGAAGTCGTCCACCACATGGTCCGCGATCGCGTGCAGCACCGTGGACGGGCCCTTGGCGAGCTGTGCGGGATCGGCCTCCAGCCCTTCCCGCAGGGGCCCGAGGGAGCCGTGCATCCCGTGCCGCACGGTGATCACGAAGTCCTGGCCGACGAAGACCATGATCTCGCCGGTGCTCACCACCTCGCTGGTGGCCGTGAGTTCCTCGTGCTCCACGTAGCAGACCGTCTTGAACACGGCGAAGAGCGTCTCCCCGTACCGCTCCACCTTGGGGCGTTGATGAGCCTCGATGGCATCCTCGACCGCCAGCGGATGCAGGTCGAAGAGCTCCGCGACGCCCGCGAACTCCTGGTCCGTCGGCTCGTGCAGCCCCAGCCAGACGAATCCGGCCCCCCGCTTGCGCATGCGCGTCACGGCCTCGACCGGGTCACCGCCCTCGGGGGTGCGGACACCGTCCCGGTACGTCACGCAGTTCACCACCGAGGAACCCAGCGGGGAGCGGGCGGGATGGCTCAGGTCCACACGCGGGCGACGCCGCGCCAGCCGCGCCACCTTGCGCAGACCACCGACCCTCCCCAGCCCCGTGACCTTCCGTAGATTCCCTGCCATCGTCATCCGCGTCCCCCTCGCGTCGGTCCGCTCGCGCCATGCCTTCCCGCGCCTTGATGCGCCAGTTTGCCAGGCCGGCGGGAGCGGCGGACGCGCCTGTGGAAGGGGAGCATTCCGCTTTGTTCCCGGCTGTGGACAGGCGGTTCGCACCGCGCCGGGGCCGGCCCCGGCCCGGCTGGCCCGAGCCCGGCCCGGCCCCGGCCCGGGCGGGCCCGCTGCCGGCCCGGAGGGACGCCGCGTCGGAGCGTCGACCGCTTCCGGCAGACCGGACAACTGGGATGATCGGCGCATGACGCGAGCCGACGGATACCTTCTCGACAACCGGCAGGCCGAGGCGGCGGAGCGCTTCGACGCCTTCGCCACCCTCTTCGACCCGACGACGTTCCGGCATCTCCAGGCGCTCGGCGTCGGTCCCGGCTGGCGGTGCTGGGAAGCCGGAGCCGGCGGCACCTCGGTGGTGTCCTGGCTGGCCAAGAAGGTGGGACCGACCGGCCGGGTCCTCGCGACCGACATCGACACCTCGAGGGTCGCTCCGGCCGGCCGGCCGCCGGTCGAGGTGCGCGTCCACGACGTGGGCGCGGAGGAGCCGCCGGGGGAGGGCTTCGACCTGGTGCACGCCCGGCTCGTCCTCGTGCACGTCCCGGACCGGGAACACGCGTTGCGGTCCATGATCGCGGCCCTTCGTCCCGGCGGCCGGCTCCTGATCGAGGACGCCGACCCCGCTCTGCAGCCCCTGATCTGCCCCGACGAGTACGGCCCCGAGCAGCAGCTGGCCAACCGGCTGCGGCACGGCTTCCGCCACCTGCTGACCCGACGCGGCGCCGACCTCTCCTACGGCCGACGCCTCCCCCGCCTGCTCCGGGAGGCCGGGTTGCGCCGTGTGGAGGCCGACGCCTACTTCCCGGTCACCTCGCCCGCGTGCGCCGCCCTCGAATCGGCGACGATCCGTCAGGTCCGCGACCAACTGGTCGGCGCCGGGGTGGCCACGCACGAGGACATCGACCGTCACCTCGCGAACGTCGCCTCCGGCACCATGGACCTCGCGACGGCCCCGATGATCTCGGCGTGGGGACGCAAGGCGTAGGCGGACACGGCCCCGGGCCCACCGCCCCCCGTCCCCGGCCGACGTGGAGGGAAGCACCGCGGACCGGCCGGTTCCGGGCGCGGAGCCGTCCGGCCGACCGGCACCGTGCCCACGGGCGAGGAGGTGCCGACGGCCCACAGCCGTCTCCGTGTCCCCGGCTCCTGGCGCGCAGGCCGTCACTCCGACGACCGCGGAGGTCTGGCGCCCACCCGTGCGATCGCCTCGGCACCCGCCCGGCACCCCGCGGCGGCAGCCTCCTCGGCCCCCGCACCGGCGATCAGGGCCGCGAGGAAGGCGCCGGTGAACGCGTCGCCGGCGCCGGTACTGTCCCGCGGCGACGCGGGCGCGGCGGGGACGCGCGCACACACGACGCCGGACCGGGCGACCAAGGCCCCCTCCGCGCCCTGCTTGACGATCACCGAAGGCACGTGCCGGCTGAGCTTCGCCGCCGCGTCGGCCGCGCCCGAGACCCCGGTGAGCAGGCACGCCTCGTCGCGGCTCGGCAGCAGCACCTCCACGCCCTCGACCAGGCCGAGGAAGCGGTCGACGCCCAGCGTGGAGAGGAACCCCGCCGACGCCGGATCGAGGCTGACCGGCACCCCCCGCGCGCGTGCCGCGGTCAGGGCGACCGACACCAGGGCGCGGCCCGACTCGGAGAACAGGAGGTAACCCGACAGGTGCAGCCGGGTCACGTCGTCGAGCAGCGCGTCCGACCAGTCGTCAGGGCCGATCCGCAGCGACGCCCCGCTGTCCGTGAGGAACGTCCGCTCGGCCGCGGCGCCCAGGTCGACGAGACAGATCACCGTACTCGTCGGCGCCGCCGCGTCGACGACGAGGAGGGGCCGCACCCCCCGGGCCACCAGTTCCCGCTCGTGCCAGACCGCCGCGTCGGTGCCCACCCGCCCCAGCAGCCGTACGTCCCCGCAGCCTCCGTACGCGGCCCAGCACGCCACATTGGCACCCGCGCCACCGGGCAGCCGGTGGATCGAGGCGGCCGTGTCCGTGCCGACGGCCAGCGGCCCCCGGTGCCGGGCGACGATGTCGGTGACGACGTCGCCGACGACCAGCAGAGCGCCGCCGTGCCCCGCGGTCATGCTCGCGCCCACGCCGCCGCGATGCGTGCCGCCAGGCGTACGTTTCCGCGTACCGCCGCCAGGTTGGCGTTCAGCGAGGCGCCGTCCGTGTGCCGTACCAGGTGGTCGAGGAGGAAGGGGGTCACCGCCTGGCCCGTGACCCCCTCCCGCTCGCACGCGTCCAGCGCTTCGGCCAGCACCCGCGCGTGCAGCACGGGGTCGAGCTGCGCCTCCTCGGGGACGGGGTTGGCGACCACGAGCGCGGACCGCGGCCCGCCGAGCGTGTCCTGTGCCCGCATGACCGCCGCCACCTGCTCCGGGTCGTCCAGCGTCCAGTCCACCGGATGCCCCGAGTCGGCCAGGTAGAAGCCGGGGAAGCGGTCGGTGCCGTACCCGGCCACCGCGACCCCCAGCGTCTCCAGCCGCTGCAGGGTCGCCGGTACGTCCAGAATGGACTTCACGCCCGCGCAGACCACCGTGATCCGGGTACGGGCCAGCAGACCCAGGTCTGCCGACTCGTCCTGCGTCGCCGTCCACTGGCGGTGAACACCGCCGAGCCCACCGGTCGCGAAGACCCGCACGCCCGCCAGCGCGGCCAGCAGGGCGGTCGCCGACACGGTGGTCGCCCCGCTCGCGCCGGTCGCCACCGCCAGGGGCAGATCACGGTGGCCGAGCTTGCGGATGCCGTCCTCGTTCGCGACGCGCTCCAGCTGCTCCTTGTCGAGGCCCACGTGCGGCCGTCCGTCCAGCACGGCGATGGTCGCCGGTATGGCGCCCTCCCGGCGTACCGCCTCCTCCAGCTCCCGTGCCACCAGCAGATTGCGCGGGCGCGGCAGCCCGTGCGCGATGATCGTGGACTCCAGGGCCACCACGGGACGACGCGCGTCGATCGCCGCCCGTACCTCCTCCGACACCACCAGCACCACGGGTCCGCCTCCTGTCCGTCGGTTTCCTCTCATCCCTGGCGGGCCGGGGACCGGGCCAAACCCTTCGCGCTCCCCGGGCGGGCCCTTGCGGCCCTCACGCAGGAGCACCAGCCTGGACACCATGACGGACCACACGACACGTCTCGACCATGTCGTCCTCTGGGTGCGCGACCCGATCGCCGCGGCCGGCTTCTACGAGAAGACCCTCGGTACGCAGCCGCTGCGCGTCACCGAGTACGCCGCGGGGACCGTGAGCTTCCCCTCCGTGCGCCTCAACGACGAGACCATCCTCGATCTGGCGCCGCACTCACTGGCGGATCGCATGAGGATGGTCCCCGGTGCCGACAGCAGCGCGGGCCATCCCGTCAACCACATCTGCCTGGCATTGTCACCCCACGACTTCGAGGCACTGCGCGCCCGCCTGGAGGAGCAGGCGGTTCCGGTCTCGGAACTCTCCTACGACTCCTACGGCGCGCGCGGCCCGGCCCGGCGCAGCTTCTACTTCGGGGACCCGGACGGCAACATCATCGAGGCACGGCACTACGAGTAACCCGACGCCCCTTGCGGGCGGAGCTCAGAACAGCGGCTCGGGCAGCACGCCCTCCAGGGCGAGAAGCTGCCGCTTGGTGTCCACACCGCCCCCGAACCCGCCGATGCGGCCGCCGCTCTCGACGACCCGGTGACACGGCACCACGACCGGCAGCGGATTGGCTCCCATGGCCATGCCCACCGCCTGGGCCGCAGCCGGCTGCCCCACCCGGCTCGCCAGATCGCCGTAGCCGACGACCGAGCCGTAGGGCACGCCGGAGGCCAGCTCGCGCAGCACCTCCCGGTTGAAGCCCGAGATCAACGACCAGTCCAGCGGCAGGTCGAAGTCACGTCGCGTGCCCGCGAGATACGCCGTCATCTGCCGTATCGCCTCGGCCAGCAGTGGGGAACCGGGCGCCTCGACGGGGTCCGCGCCCAGGCGCGCCGCGAGCCGTTCGAGCGCCCGCTCACGCGTGGTCCCGGTGGCGTGGAACGCGACGTTGACCAGACCTTCGGGGGTGGCGGCCAGCAGCAGCGGGCCGATGCCGGTGTCGACGACGGTCCACACGACCTGCTGCGCGTACTGCCCATGGCTCTCCATGCGCCCACCGTACGGCCGGCCACTGACAGCGCCCGGAGCCTCGGGGACGAGGACGCCCCGCGGCCCCGGGCCGGGCGGGATCACCGGAGGACGGAGGCCTCCGCCTCGCCCACGGCCTCCCGCACCACGTCGGGCCTGTTCGTGATGATGCCGTCGACGCCGTACCCCGCGACCAGCCGGGCGGTGTCCGCGGCGTCGACCGTCCAGGTGAGGACCTCCATCGGCCGGCCGTGCGGCCCCGTGAACGCGTGGACGGACGAGACGTAGCTCATGGACAGCGAGCCGTAGGACGGGTTGATCTGGTCGGTGAACTCCGCGTACTCGGGCAGGTCCGACACAGGAGGTGTGCCGAGGAACCCGGTCTTCACGGTGGGCTTGAGGTCGTGGACGGTGCGGATGCTGTCGGCGTCGAAGCTCTGCACGACCAGGCGCCCGGCCACGTGGTGCCGGTCGAGCCAGCCCTCGTTGGCGAGCACCTTGAGTGTCTGCTGCTCGATGCCCGGGTACAGGTCCGGGCTCTTCAGCTCCAGCAGCAGTTTCTGGTGGTGGTGCTCCAGGCGGTCCACGAACTGCTGCAGGGTCGGCACCCGCGCCCCCGCGTACTCGGGGCCGAACCAGCTGCCGGCGTCCAGTCGCGCGATCTCGGCGGCGGTGAAGTCCCTCACGTTCCAGGGGGCCCGGTCGGGGAACACCTCCTCCACGTCGGTCGTGCGCCGCAGGCTGTTGTCGTGGAGGACGACGAGCGCGCCGTCCCTGGTGCGCTGGACGTCGTTCTCCACCCAGCGGATGCCCAGCTCGGCCGCCTTGTCGACGGCGGCCAGGGTGTTCTCCGGCGCATACCCGGAGGCGCCCCTGTGGGCGATCACCGAGGGCCCGTCGGCGTCATCACTGTGGGCGGCTCGGGCGTGAGAGAGGGGGGCGATCAGGGCGACCCCCAGGAGCGCGGTGGTCGTGACGGCAACTGCGCGCGCGTGCATGCGTACTCCTCGCGTCGAGCGATCACGGACAGCATCACTGTGACACCGGAGCGTCAACGGGAGAGGGGTGCAGAATGGCCACAGGCTGAATGGAGTCGCTCAACTCCGCTCACCGGGACCGCACAAGTGGGGCGGGCCCGTGTTTCTTTGCCGGAGAATCGTTCGACCATTCCGGTGGGAGTCATACTCTCTGCACTCGACCCTGATCGTTCGCGCGGTCCCGGGAGGGGCGCACATCAGGACATCCGGGGCACGACCCCGGGGCGTAAGAAGGCGGAAGGGCAGCCGCACATGCAAGGCACGGTCGACGGATTCAACTACGGACTCGTCACACCGCTGGTGGCCTACCTCATGGCCTGCCTCGGCGGTGCCCTCGGGCTGCGCTGCACCACGAGGTCCATGAGGGTCACCCGGTCCTGGCGCCCCGGGTGGCTCGCGCTCGGCTCGGCGGCGATCGGCTCCGGCATCTGGACGATGCACTTCATCGCGATGATGGGGTTCACGATCGACCGCACGCCGATCCGCTACGACTGGCTGATGACCTTCGCCAGCCTGGCCGTCGCCATCGTCATGGTGGGCATCGGGATCTTCATCGTCGGATACCGGGGGGCGCGCGGGACGGCCCTGTTCACCGGCGGCACCATCACGGGCCTGGGCATCGCCTCGATGCACTACCTGGGAATGGCCGGCATGCGCCTGGACGGGCAGCTGACGTACAACACCTTCACCGTCGCCGTGTCCGTCGCCATAGCCATGGCCGCCGCCACGGCCGCCCTGTGGGCGGCCGGACAGGTCCGGGGGTTCCTGTGGAGCGTGGGGGCCAGCCTGGTCATGGGGCTGGCCGTCACCGGCATGCACTACACCGGCATGGCCGCCCTGGAGGTCCACGTCCACGGCACGACCGATCCGGCCTCCGGCGGATCGCCCGCCGAACTGCTGGCCCCCATGCTGATCGGGCCCCTCGCCTTCCTCCTGCTCGCCGGCGTCGTGGTGATGTTCGACCCGCTGATGGTCACGGGGCAGCCCGCCGACGTCCCGCTGGACCGGAAACCGGGCGTCCCCGCCCACACCGAGCCGCCGCACAGGACCCGTCACCCCGCGGCCCACCACACCCCGCACCACACCCGCCGCACCCTCGTCCACCGACGCTCCCGCACCCCGCAGAACCGCTGATCCCGACCCGTTGTCAGTGCGGGGTCGTACGGTGGAACCCATGCGGCCCGTCTCTCACATCGAACGCACGGTGGCGCCCTTCGAGGTCGTCAGCCCCTACCAGCCGAACGGCGACCAGCCGGCGGCCATCGCCGAGCTGGCCCGGCGTGTCCAGGCCGGCGAGAAGGACGTCGTCCTGCTCGGCGCCACCGGTACCGGAAAGTCCGCCACCACCGCGTGGATGATCGAGAAGCTCCAGCGCCCGACCCTGGTGATGGCGCCGAACAAGACGCTGGCCGCCCAGCTGGCGAACGAGTTCCGCGAGCTCCTGCCGAACAACGCCGTCGAGTACTTCGTCTCGTACTACGACTACTACCAGCCCGAGGCCTACGTCCCGCAGTCGGACACCTACATCGAGAAGGACTCCTCGATCAACGAGGAGGTCGAGCGGCTGCGCCACTCCGCGACCAACTCGCTGCTCACCCGCCGTGACGTCGTCGTGGTCGCCTCCGTCTCCTGCATCTACGGTCTGGGCACCCCGCAGGAGTACGTGGACCGCATGGTCCCGCTCCGGGTCGGCGAGGAGCACGACCGGGACGAGCTGCTGCGCCGCTTCGTGGACATCCAGTACACGCGCAACGACATGGCCTTCACCCGGGGCACCTTCCGGGTGCGCGGCGACACCATCGAGATCTTCCCGGTCTACGAGGAGCTCGCCGTCCGTATCGAGATGTTCGGCGACGAGATCGAGGCCCTCTCCACGCTCCACCCGGTCACCGGCGAGATCATCAGCGACGACCAGCACCTGTACGTCTTCCCGGCCTCCCACTACGTCGCAGGCCCCGAGCGCCTGGAGCGGGCCGTCAACGACATCGAGAAGGAGCTCACGGAGCGACTGACCGAGCTGGAGCAGCAGGGCAAGCTCCTGGAGGCCCAGCGCCTGCGCATGCGCACCACGTACGACATCGAGATGCTCCGCCAGATCGGCTCCTGCTCCGGCGTCGAGAACTACTCGATGCACTTCGACGGCCGCCTGCCCGGCTCCCCGCCGAACACCCTGCTGGACTACTTCCCGGACGACTTCCTGCTCGTCATCGACGAGTCGCACGTCACCGTCCCGCAGATCGGCGCCATGTACGAGGGCGACGCCTCCCGGAAGCGGACCCTGGTCGACCACGGCTTCCGGCTGCCCTCCGCCCTCGACAACCGGCCGCTGAAGTGGGAGGAGTTCCAGGGGCGCGTCGGGCAGACCGTCTACCTGTCGGCCACCCCGGGCACCTACGAGCTCTCCCGTTCGGACGGCGCCGTCGAACAGATCATCCGGCCCACCGGCCTCGTCGACCCGCAGGTCGTCGTCAAGCCCACCGAGGGCCAGATCGACGACCTCGTGCACGAGATCCGCCAGCGGACCGAGAAGGACGAACGCGTCCTGGTCACCACGCTCACCAAGAAGATGGCCGAGGACCTCACCGACTACTTCCTGGAACTCGGCATCCAGGTCCGCTATCTGCACAGTGACGTCGACACGCTGCGCCGCGTGGAACTCCTGCGCGAGCTGCGCGCCGGTGAGTACGACGTCCTGGTCGGCATCAACCTCCTGCGCGAGGGCCTCGACCTGCCCGAGGTCTCCCTGGTGGCGATCCTCGACGCCGACAAGGAGGGCTTCCTGCGCTCCGGCACGTCCCTGATCCAGACCATCGGCCGCGCGGCGCGCAACGTGTCCGGCCAGGTCCACATGTACGCCGACAAGATCACGCCGGCGATGGAGAGGGCGATCGACGAGACCAATCGCCGCCGCGAGAAGCAGATCGCGTTCAACAAGGCGAACGGCATCGACCCGCAGCCGCTCCGCAAGAAGATCAACGACATCGTCGCGCAGATCGCCCGGGAGGACATCGACACCGAGCAACTGCTCGGCTCGGGCTACCGCCAGTCGAAGGACGGCAAGGGCGCCAAGGCACCCGTCCCCGCCCTCGGCGGCCACGCGGCGGCCGCTACGAAGGCCAAGGGCAAGGGCAGGAGCAAGGAGACGGCGGTGACCGACCGCCCCGCGGCGGAGCTCGCCGGGCAGATCGAGGACCTCACGACCCGTATGCGGGCGGCCGCCGCGGACCTCCAGTTCGAGATCGCGGCCCGACTGCGCGACGAGGTCTCCGAGATGAAGAAGGAACTGCGTCAGATGAAGGAGGCCGGTCTGGCCTGACGGCCCGCCCGACACGCACTGTGTTGCAAGACCGACACAAAGTGCGTTCCCGGGTGGGGCACTGTCAGTGCCCCTGCGTAGGCTTCTGGCCAACCGCGGGCGCCGCGGCAACAGGGGACAGTCCGAGAGGGGATCAGCGCGTGACCGTCAATATGACCAAGGGTCAGGCCATCAGTCTGCAGAAGAACGACGGCGGCAGCCTGACGTCGGTGCGCATGGGTCTCGGCTGGCAGGCGGCTCCCCGGCGCGGCCTGTTCGGCTCGCGCACCAGGGAGATCGACCTGGACGCCTCCGCCATCCTGTTCGCCGACAAGCAGCCCGTCGACGTCGTCTTCTTCCGCCACCTGGTGAGCGACGACGGCTCCGTGCGGCACACCGGGGACAACCTCGTCGGAGGCGTCGGCCAGGGCGGGGACGACGAGGCGATCCTCGTCGACCTGCAGCGCGTCCCGGTCCACATCGACCAGATCGTCTTCACCGTGAACAGCTTCACGGGCCAGACCTTCCAGGAAGTGCAGAACGCCTTCTGTCGCCTGGTCGACGAGACCAACGGCCAGGAGCTCGCCCGCTACACGCTGGCCGGCGGCGGCGCCTACACGGCCCAGATCATGGCCAAGGTGCACCGGGCGGGCCAGGGCTGGGCGATGACCGCCATCGGTTCCCCGGCCAACGGCCGCACCTTCCAGGACCTGATGCCGGCCGTCCTGCCGGTTCTCTAGCAGCCGGCACGGACCGGCGGGCCCGGCAGGCGGGGCGGGCGGACGCCGGACGACATCACGAGTGACGCACGAGTGACACAGGGGGACAGGCGATGACGGCCGAGCTGACGCGGGGACAGAACCACCCGCTTCCCCGGGCCAGGCTGGAGATCCGGGTCTCGGCCGGCACGCCGGTCGTGGCCGGCGCCACGCTCGGCGACGAGAACGGCAGGGTCCGCGGTGCGGAGTGGGTGGCCCACCCGGGCGCGCCCACCCTGCCCGGCCTCGAGGTCTCCCGGCAGGCGGCCGCCGATCACCGTCTCGCGGTGGACCTGGGCGCCGTGCCGGACGCCGTCCACCGGATCAGCGTGCTGCTCGCCCTGTCCGCCGCCGGGACCGGTCCGGCCCGTTTCGGAGCCGTCGCCGCCCCCTTCGTCGCCATCACGGATCTCGACGGCGGCGAGGTCGCCAGTTACACCCTCACCGGTCTGGAGGCGGAGTCCGCCGTCGTCGCGGTGGAGCTCTACCGGCGGCAGGGCGCCTGGAAGGTGCGGGCCGTCGGCCAGGGTTACGCGGGAGGCCTCGCCGAGCTTCTCGCCGACCAGCACCTGCCCCAGGCCCACCAGCTCGCCGGAAGCATCCAGGAGGCGGTGGCCGGCGGCCTGTCCCGTTCCGTGCCGGCGCCCCCGGCGCGTACCGCCGACGGCGACCGTTCCCGGCAGACCGCCGCACCGGCGCAGGGCCCGGACCACGGCGCCGCCGCACCCCAGGGCGCCCCGGGCCCCGTACCACCGGCCTCTCCGTACGACTCCGAGCGCACCCCCGGCCCGCGGGCAGCCGGGGTCCCGCCGCAGCAGGGGATGCAGCAGCCGTACCCCGGCGGACCGGGGGACTCCGCCACGGCCTCCCGGCCGCCCACGCCCGCGGGTGGCGGCCCCGTCGACTACAGCCACCCCCACCGGCAGAACGCCGCTCCACCCCCACCGCCGCCGACCGCGCCCCCGGCCGCACCGGGGCAGCCCGCGCCGCCCGTGGCGGGCGACGCCACGGGATGGTCCATGGAGGAGCGGCTCTACAACCAGGTGTGGGGCATGTTCGAGGACCTGGCCCGCTCCACGGCCGCGTACCGCAGCGCGGTGGACTTCGCCGACTCCCGGATGGAGAAGGAGCTCGACCAGGTCCTGTCCGACCCGCGCAGCCGCATCGGAGGTCAGGGAGACGCCGCCCGGGAGGCGGCCCGCGCGCGGCACGGTCAGCTCGTGTCCCAGGCCCAAGAGGCCCTCGACCGGGACGTGGCTCAGCTCGCCGCCGAGGCGGAGGTCGTCGAGCCCGCCCTGCCGACGGCCTACGCGAGCTGGGACAGCCCCGCATGGCACGCCTACCGCGTACCGATGGAGATCCCCATGGCCCTGCGGCTGGGCGACCTCCGCCTGCCCGAGGCCGAGCGCATACGCATCCCGATGCTGGTCCGGCTGCCGCTGGAGCGCGGGCTGTGGATCGACAGCGGGCGCAGCGCCTCGTTCGACGGTTCGTTCGCCGACTCCCACGAGATGCGGCGCCTGGGTCTGGAGACGGCGGTCGCCCACGCGGCGCGGCTGCTCGCCGTGTACCCGGCGGGCGAGTTCACCGTGCACGTCATCGATCCGGCCGGATCGGGGACGCAGGCACTGGCACCCCTGACGCAGAGCGGGGTGCTCGCCACCCCGCCCGCCCTGGGGGCCGCCGGCACGGCGGACGTGCTCGCGCGCCTCACCCAGCGCGTCGACCTGGTGCAGATGGCGCTGCGCGGCGGCGCCCCCGACGCACTCCCGCCCGGGCTCGACACCTCCCAGCAGCTCCTGATCGTCAACGACTTCCCGCACGGCTTCGACGACCGGGCGGTGACCCAGCTGCGTTACCTCGCGGACGAGGGGCCCGCCGTCGGGGTCCACCTGATGATGGTCGCCGACCGCGAGGACTCGTCCGGGTACGGACCGCTGCTCGACCCGCTGTGGCGCTCGCTGCTCCGGCTGACGCCGGTGGCCGACGACCACCTCGCCGACCCCTGGGTGGGGCATGCGTGGACGTACGAGCCCCCGCTCGTGCCGACCGGCAGTCAGGTGCTCCGGCAGGTGCTCTCACAGGTCGCCGCCGCCCGCCGTTCGTGGAACCGGTGACCACCTCCCACCTGGTCTCTTGAGCGTAATTTGCAAATCTCTTTACCTTCCCTTGGGGAATGGGGTACTGTCGTCCGTACGGAGGGGAGTACTCCCTGTCTGTGCGGCGTACCCGTCAATACGGATCAGGCCAGATCCCGGGGCGTCGGCCCGTGGGTTCCGAACGCGTCGAGCGTCCCGGACCCGGGTGGAAGAGACCTCCGGCAGCGACGACGCTGACATCTGCCGTGTGACGTACTGCCGGAGGCGTAGTAGTGGAAGTTTCCATGACCCTGTGGGTCCTGACTGTCGTGGGCCTCGCCGTCCTGATCGGGGCCGACTTCTTCATCGGCCGCAAGCCGCACGACGTATCGATCAAGGAAGCCGGGATCTGGACGGCTGTCTGGATCGCCTTGGCGGGCCTCTTCGGTGTCGGCCTGTTCGTTTTCGGCGGCGGCCAGCCCGCCGGCGAGTTCTTCGCGGGCTTCATCACCGAGAAGTCCCTGAGTGTGGACAACCTCTTCGTCTTCATCCTGATCATGGCGAAGTTCGCGGTGCCCTCGCAGTACCAGCAGCGAGTGCTCCTCATCGGTGTCCTCATCGCCCTGGTCCTCCGGGCGATCTTCATCGCGGCGGGTGCCGCGATCATCGCCAACTTCGCCTGGGTCTTCTACATCTTCGGCGCCTTCCTCATCTACACGGCCTGGAAGCTCATCCAGGAGGCCCGTGCCGACGAGGAGGACGAGGAGTTCGAGGAGAACAAGCTGCTCAAGGCGGCCGAGCGCCGCTTCGGTGTCGCCGACCGCTACCACGGCACCAAGCTGTGGATCGAGCAGAACGGCAAGCGGGTCATGACCCCGATGCTGGTCGTGATGCTCGCGATCGGCACCACCGACGTGCTCTTCGCCCTCGACTCCATCCCGGCGATCTTCGGCCTGACCCAGGACCCGTACATCGTGTTCACGGCCAACGCGTTCGCCCTGATGGGTCTGCGACAGCTGTACTTCCTCCTCGGCGGCCTGCTGAGGAAGCTGGTGCACCTCTCCTACGGTCTGTCGGTCATCCTGGGCTTCATCGGCGTCAAGCTGGTCCTGCACGCCCTGCACGAGTCCGGGGTCCACGTCCCCGAGATCAGCATTCCGGTCTCGCTCGGCGTGATCTGCTCCGTCCTGGTCGTCACCACGATCACCAGCCTCCGCGCCTCCAAGAAGCAGGCCGAGGCGGAGGCCGCGGCCGCCGGGAGCGACGAGGCTCCGAAGGACAGCATCGAGGCATGACCACGCACGTCCCTGACCGGGCGTAGCGAGCACCACCGGGAGCGGCGGGCGGCGAGGAGCCGTTCGCCGCTTTCGCGTGGGCCGAGGACGGCGACCGTCCAGGGAGCGCGTCGGCGGCTGAGGCCGTGCGACGGGCGAGCGGGCGCGCCCCGTGCTCCGCGTGACAGCGAGTGCGAGGGCAGTAGCCCTCTGCGACGATCGCCGCATGGTCACCAGTCCCCGGGAGCTGCTCGCACAGTGGACGACCGTCGTGCCCGTGGCCGCGGTCGTGCTGCTGGCCTTCACCTGGGGCCGGGATCTGCCCGGCGGGCTCGTCGCCCTTCTGACGGTGGTGCTCGCGGTGGCCGTGCTGGCCGCCGTGCACCACGCGGAGGTGGTCGCGCACCGCGTGGGAGAGCCCTTCGGGTCCCTGGTCCTCGCGGTCGCCGTCACGGTCATCGAGGTCGCGCTGATCGTGACCCTCATGGCGGACGGCGGTGAGAAGGGCGCGACCCTGGCCAGGGACACGGTCTTCGCGGCCGTCATGATCACCTGCAACGGCGTGGTCGGCCTCAGCCTCCTGGTCGCCTCACTGCGCCACGGCATCGCGGTGTTCAACCCGGAGGGCACCGGCGCCGCCCTCGCGACGGTCGCGACCCTGGCCACACTCAGCCTGGTGCTGCCGACCTTCACCACCAGCGCGCCCGGACCGGAGTTCTCCACGGTGCAGCTGACGTTCGCCGCGATCTCCTCGTTGATCCTCTACGGCCTGTTCATCGCGACCCTCACGGTGCGGCACCGTGACTACTTCCTGCCGATCACGCGGCAGGGCGAGGTGATCACCTTCGAGGAGCACGCCGGTGCCCCGTCCGCCCGGACGGCCCTGCTCAGCCTGGGGTTGCTGGGCCTCGCCCTGATCGGCGTCGTCGGCCTGGCGAAAGGGGTCTCGCCGACCATCGAGGAGGGCGTGGCGGCCGCGGGACTGCACCACGCCGTCGTCGGCGTCATCATCGCCCTGCTGGTGCTGCTCCCCGAGACCATCGCCGCGGTGCGGTCCGCACGCCGCGACCGGGTGCAGACCAGTCTGAACCTGGCCCTCGGCTCGGCGATGGCCAGCATCGGCCTGACCATCCCGGCGGTCGCCCTCGCGTCCGTGTGGCTGTCCGGGCCGCTGGTGCTGGGCCTGGGGGCCACCCACATGGTGCTGCTCGCCCTGACCGTCGTGGTGGCCTCGCTGACCGTCGTGCCGGGCCGTGCGACGCCCTTGCAGGGAGGCGTCCACCTGGTGCTGTTCGCGGCGTATCTGGAGCTGGCGATCAACCCCTAGGCGCGCGTAGGCCCGGGACGAGGAGGAAGCGGCGGGGGCGGGTGGCGGTTCGGCAGCCCGGAGCACGGGATGTCACCGCGACGCGGTCGCCGGACGAGGGCTCGGGCGGGTACGCGATCGGCGTCGTGCGGGGAGGGTACGGGCGGCCGGGTCGCCGGTGCACCGTGATAGACCGGGGACCGAGCGGCGGCCGCGCAAGGGCTGCCGCACCCCGAACGGACCGGAGGAACCGTGCCCCGCACCCTGGCCAACGCCCCGATCATGATCCTCAACGGCCCCAACCTGAACCTGCTGGGCCAGCGTCAGCCGGAGATCTACGGTTCCGACACCCTCGCCGACGTGGAGGCCCTGTGCGCGAAGGCGGCGGCGGTGCACGGCGGGACGGTGGACTTTCGGCAGTCCAACCACGAGGGCGAACTGGTCGACTGGATCCACGAGGCCCGGACGAACCACTGCGGGATCGTGATCAACCCCGCCGCCTTCTCGCACACGTCCGTCGCCATCCTGGATGCGCTCAACACCTGTGACGGCCTGCCGGTGGTGGAGGTCCACATCTCGAACATCCACCAGCGCGAGTCGTTCCGGCACCACTCCTACGTCTCCCAGCGCGCCGACGGGGTGATCGCGGGGTGCGGCGTCCAGGGTTACGTGTTCGGCGTGGAGCGGATCGCGGCGCTGGCCGGGGAGGGGCGGGCCCGGACCTGAGACGCCGGGCCACCGCCCGGAGTCGGGGCCCGGCGGCGCGCACCCCCACGGGCGGGGGATGCGCAACGCGCGGGGCTCACCAGCCTCGTGCGTGCCATTCCGGCAGCTGGGGCCGTTCCGCGCCGAGGGAGGTGTCCTTGCCGTGTCCGGGGTAGACCCAGGTCTCGTCCGGGAGCGCGTCGAAGATCTTGGTCTCCACGTCGTGGATCAGGCTCGCGAACGCCTTCGCGTCCTTGTGGGTGTTGCCCACACCGCCCGGGAAGAGGCAGTCCCCCGTGAACACATGGGGATGCCCGTGCGGGTCGTCGTACACCAGGGCGATGGATCCCGGCGTGTGCCCGACCAGGTGGCGCGCGGTGAGCTGCACCTGCCCTACCCGGATCGTGTCCCCGTCGTCGACCAGGACGTCGGTCGGCACGGGAATGCCCTCGGCGTCGTGACGGCCGGCGTGGGTGCGGGCGCCGGTGGCCGCGACGACCTCGGCCAGCGCCTGCCAGTGGTCCCCGTGCCGGTGCGTGGTGACGACGGACGCGATGCCGTCGGCACCGATCGTCCCCAGCAGGGTGTGCGCGTCGTTGGCGGCGTCGATCAGCAGTTGCTCGTCGGTGGCCCGGCAGCGCAGCAGATAGGCGTTGTTGTTCATCGGGCCGACCGCGACCTTGGTGATCATCAGGTCCTTGAGCTCGTGCACGTCGGCGGGTCCGCCGACCCTCACCTCTCCGCTGTACGTCATGACCGCCAGCCTAGCGCCGGGAGGCGGTCCGAAGACCGCCTCCCGGGAGCTACAGGGGAGGCAGCGACGGCAGCGGGCCCCCTGCGACCGTCAGCGCGGTCCCCTCGCGACGTCCCGCCAGCCAGCCGAGCAGATCGGCCGGGCGCCCGGTGACGGCCACCTCCGGAGCGTCCGCCTCGCGACCCGTGCTCCACGCGCGCGTGCCGTCCGTGAGCCGGGTGGGCGGAACGTCCGGGTGCCCGGCGAACCGGTCGGCGAGGAACGCGGTCTCCCGCTCGGTGAACTCCGCCGGGAGATCCTCCAGCTCGTACCCGATGCCCAGGTCCACGTGGTGCAGCTCCACCTCGATCCACCGCCGGAACGGGATTCGGGACGCCGAGTCGGTGACCCCGTTGCGCAGTGCCACGGTGCGCGACCAGTCGGCGGGCACGGCCGCTGCCGCCTGGAAGCGGGCTCCGCTCTCGCGTACGTCGGCGAGCTGCACGTCGAGGGGGCGCGGGGCGTCGCGCTCGATGTCGGCGTCCCGCGCCTCGGCCGAGGCGTACATGGGGCGTCCTTCGAAGACGTTGACCAGGGCGTCCGCGTTCCGGGCGAGGTGGGCGAGGACGTGGCCGCGGGTCCAGCCCGGCAGCCGTGACGACTCCGTCACGGACGCGTTGTCCAGTTTCCCGACCGCGGTGAGCAGCCGCTCGGTAGCGTCACGTACAGACGCCAGGTCATGCGCGTGATCAATCATGGTGCTGACCCTAGACCGCGCCACACCTTCGGGTGAAGGTGACGGACGACGCCCGCTAATCGAATGCACGTGCTATATGGTCGGATGCGGCGTCGGGCATGCTGGACAGTCGGGGTTTGTTGACGACTGGTGAATCGACCGGCGTTGTCAGTGGCTCCCCCTAGTCTGGGAAAGACGGGGGCCCCGCCCCTGTCACTTCTCTCAAGAAAGGTGCGGACCGGCGTGGCCGACCGTCTCATCGTCCGTGGCGCGCGCGAGCACAACCTGAAGAACGTCTCGCTCGACCTGCCTCGCGACTCGCTCATCGTCTTCACGGGCCTGTCCGGGTCGGGCAAGTCCTCCCTGGCCTTCGACACCATCTTCGCCGAGGGCCAGCGGCGCTACGTGGAGTCGCTCTCCTCCTACGCCCGGCAGTTCCTCGGCCAGATGGACAAGCCCGACGTCGACTTCATCGAGGGCCTCTCCCCGGCGGTCTCCATCGACCAGAAGTCGACCTCCCGGAACCCGCGCTCCACGGTCGGCACCATCACCGAGGTCTACGACTACCTGCGCCTGCTCTTCGCCCGCATCGGCAAGCCGCACTGCCCGCAGTGCAGCCGGCCGATCACACGCCAGTCGCCGCAGGCCATCGTCGACAGGGTCCTGGAGCTGCCCGAGGGCAGCCGCTTCCAGGTGCTGTCGCCGCTGGTGCGCGAGCGCAAGGGCGAGTTCGTCGACCTCTTCGCCGACCTCCAGACCAAGGGCTACTCCCGCGCGCGGGTGGACGGCGAGACCGTCCAGCTCTCCAGCCCGCCGACGCTCAAGAAGCAGGAGAAGCACACCATCGAGGTGGTCGTCGACCGCCTCACCGTGAAGGACTCCGCCAAGCGCCGCCTCACGGACTCCGTGGAGACCGCCCTCGGCCTGTCCGGCGGCATGGTCGTGCTCGACTTCGTCGACCTCCCCGAGGACGACCCCGAGCGCGAGCGCATGTACTCCGAGCACCTGTACTGCCCGTACGACGACCTGTCCTTCGAGGAGCTGGAGCCCCGCTCCTTCTCCTTCAACTCGCCCTTCGGCGCCTGCCCCGATTGCTCCGGCATCGGTACGCGCATGGAGGTCGACGCCGAGCTGATCGTCCCGGACGAGGACAAGTCGCTCGACGAGGGCGCCATCCACCCTTGGTCGCACGGGCACACCAAGGACTACTTCGGCCGCCTCATCGGCGCCCTCGCGGACGCGCTGGGCTTCCGGACGGACATCCCCTTCGCGGGTCTCCCGCTGCGCGCCCGCAAGGCCCTGCTCAACGGCCACAAGACCCAGGTCGAGGTCCGCTACCGCAACCGGTACGGCCGCGAGCGCCGCTACACCACGGCCTTCGAGGGCGCGATCCCCTTCGTCAAGCGCCGGCACAGCGAGGCCGAGAGCGACGCCAGCCGCGAGCGCTTCGAGGGCTACATGCGCGAGGTGCCCTGCCCCACCTGTGAGGGCACGCGGCTGAAGCCCCTCGTCCTCGCCGTCACCGTCATGGGCAAGTCGATCGCCGAGGTCTCGGCGATGTCCATCAGCGACTGCGCGGACTTCCTGGGCGAGCTGAAGCTCAGCGCCCGCGACAAGAAGATCGCCGAGCGCGTGCTGAAGGAGGTCAACGAACGGCTGCGCTTCCTGGTCGACGTCGGCCTGGACTACCTCTCGCTGAACCGGGCGGCGGGCACCCTCTCCGGCGGCGAGGCCCAGCGCATCCGCCTGGCCACCCAGATCGGCTCCGGCCTCGTCGGCGTGCTCTACGTCCTCGACGAGCCGTCCATCGGCCTGCACCAGCGCGACAACCACCGGCTGATCGAGACCCTCGTCCGGCTGCGCGACATGGGCAACACGCTCATCGTCGTCGAGCACGACGAGGACACCATCAAGGTCGCCGACTGGATCGTCGACATCGGCCCCGGGGCCGGTGAGCACGGCGGCAAGGTGGTGCACAGCGGCTCCGTCAAGGAGCTGCTCGACAACACCGAGTCGCAGACCGGCGCCTACCTGTCCGGCAGGAAGGCCATCCCGCTGCCCGAGATCCGGCGCCCTCTCGACCCGTCCCGGCGTCTGACCGTGCACGGCGCCCGGGAGAACAACCTCCAGGACATCGACGTCTCCTTCCCGCTCGGCGTGTTCACGGCGGTCACCGGTGTCTCCGGCTCCGGCAAGTCGACCCTGGTCAACGACATCCTGTACACGCACCTGGCCCGCGAGCTGAACGGGGCACGGAGCGTCCCCGGCCGGCACACGCGCGTGGACGGCGACGACCTCGTCGACAAGGTCGTCCACGTCGACCAGTCGCCCATCGGCCGCACCCCGCGGTCCAACCCGGCGACGTACACCGGAGTCTTCGACCACGTCCGCAAGCTGTTCGCCGAGACGACCGAGGCCAAGGTCCGCGGCTACCTGCCGGGCCGGTTCTCGTTCAACGTCAAGGGCGGCCGCTGCGAGAACTGCGCGGGCGACGGCACGATCAAGATCGAGATGAACTTCCTCCCGGACGTCTACGTCCCGTGCGAGGTCTGCCACGGCGCCCGGTACAACCGGGAGACCCTGGAGGTCCACTACAAGGGCAAGTCCATCGCCGACATCCTGAACATGCCGATCGAGGAGGCGACCGACTTCTTCGAGGCGGTTCCCGCGATCTCCCGGCACATGAAGACGCTCAAGGACGTCGGGCTCGGGTACGTCCGGCTCGGCCAGTCCGCGACCACCCTGTCCGGCGGCGAGGCGCAGCGCGTCAAGCTCGCCAGCGAGCTGCAGCGCCGTTCCACCGGGCGCACGGTCTACGTCCTGGACGAGCCGACCACGGGCCTGCACTTCGAGGACATCAGCAAGCTGCTGACCGTCCTGTCCGGCCTGGTCGACAAGGGCAACACGGTCATCGTCATCGAGCACAACCTCGACGTGATCAAGACCGCGGACTGGGTCGTCGACATGGGTCCCGAGGGCGGCGCCGGTGGTGGCCTGGTGGTCGCCGAAGGGACGCCCGAGCAGGTCGCGGGCGTCCCCGCCAGCCACACCGGCAAGTTCCTGCGGGACATCCTCGACGCCGACCGGATCAGCGACGCCCCCGTGAAGACCCCGCGCAAGGCGGCGGCGAGGACGGTGGCCGCGAAGGCCACCGCGAAGAAGACCACCACCAAGGCGGTCACGGGCACGGCGGCGAAGAAGACCGCCACCAAGGCAGTGACGGGCACGGCGGCGAAGAAGACCGCCACCAAGACAGCCAAGAAGGCCACGACCCAGGCCGGCAAGCCCGCCGCGAAGAAGACGACGCGGACGAGCAAGGCCTGACCCCGGGCCGATCCGGGTGCGCGAAGTGCGCCCGGCCCTCCGGCACAGCGACGCGCCGGGTCCCACGGACGATTCCGCGGGGCCCGGCGCGTTCGCGCAGCCTCCCGCTCAGGCGCCCACCGGCTCCACGAACTGCATGTCGAGCTGGATCTTCACCACCTCGCCGAGCAGTCCCGGAGCGAAGTCCAGGCCGAACTCGCTGCGCCGGATCTCACCCGTCGCCTCGAACCCGGCGTGCCGTCCGTCGCCGCCGGGCAGGGCTCCCAGCCCGCCGAACTCCACGGCGAACGTCACCGGACGCGTCACGTCGCCGATGGTCAGCTCGCCCTCCATGGCCCAGTCCTCGCCCTCGCCCGACACCCGGGACGAGCGGAAGGTCATCGTCGGCCGCTTCTCCACGTCGAGCAGGTCGGAGGCGCGCACGTGCGCGTCCCGGTCGGTGTTCCCGGTGTCGATGGTGGCCAGGTCGATCGTCGCGGACACCCGGACGTCCTCGACCCGCTCGCCGACGAACAGTTCGGCCCGCACACCGGTGAAACGCCCCCGCACCTTGGCGATGCCGAGGTGGCGGATGGTGAAGTTCACGGCGGAGTGGAGCGGGTCCAGGGCCCACTGACCGGCGACGAGGGGCAGGGGAGCGGTGACGGTACGGGCGGTGGCGGTCGTGTCATTCGTCATGCCCTCCACCCTGGGCGCGCCGCGCCCTCGCAGGGAGACCGGCCCGAGCGTGGTAGTCGCAGGGCCACCCTCGGGGCCACCCCCCTTGGTACGTTCCAGACGTGAGCGACAACGAGTTGGGCACGTTCCTGCGGACCTGGCGCGAGTCCGTCACCCCGGTCGAGGTGGGGCTGCCGGCCGGCCCCCGCCGCCGTACCCCCGGCCTGCGCCGCGCCGAACTGGCCACGCTGGCCGGCGTCAGTGTCGAGTACCTCACGCGGCTGGAACAAGGACGGGACCGCAACCCGTCCGCCCAGGTGCTGGGCGCCCTCGCCGACGCCCTGCAGTTGTCCCTGCGGGACCGGATGCTGCTGCGCCGGCTGACCAAGGAGGCCGACGGAGGCGACCCGCTGCTGTGTGCCGCGGCCCCCTCGCTCGGCCGGACCGCGCGCCCCACCGTGCGGGCGGTTCTGGACCGTCTGGAGCCCACCCCCGCCGTGGTCCTCAACTGGATCGGCGACGTGCTCGCCCACACCGGCGGCTACGCGCGGCTGGTCGGCCCGATCGGGCTGCTCGACGTGGAACGCCCCAACCTGCTCCGGCACCTGTTCACCGACGAGCGCGCCCGCGCCGCCTACCCGGACTGGGACCGCATGGCCGACGACCTGGTCGCCCAGCTCCGGCACGAGGCCCCGCTGCGGGACCCGTACGTCACCGAACTGGCCGACGAGCTGACCGTGACGGTGGGGGCGCCCTTCACCGACCGGTTCGCCGACCTGGGCGTGGCACCTCGGCGGGCCGGGACACAGTACGTCGAGCACCCGGAGGCCGGGCCGCTGCGGTTGCTGCACGAGACGCTCGCGCTGCCCGAGGAGGGCCAGCGAATCGTCGTACACCTGCCCGCGGACGACGCCACGGCCGCCGCCCTGGACCGGCTCAACGGCCGCCGCCCCGGCGCCCTGCGGGCCGTACGACCGGCGGGCTGAACCGGGCCTCTCGTCCGGATCGCACGTCCACCCGACCGGACCCGAAACCGAGACCGCCCAGGCGACCGGACACGGAACCGACCTCGCACAGGGGGCCCGCCCCGGACCCGACCTCGTCCACGCGACCCGCCCCGGACCCGACCTCGTCCACGCGACCGGCCCCGGACCCGACCTCGTCCACGCGACCGGCCCCGACCCGCCCCGCCCCCGCCGTCACCGTGCCACTTCGTGGGCGTACGGAGGCTCGGCGCCCGCGCGGGAGCAGGTGACCGCGGCGGCCCGGGCGGCGAAGCCCAGCAGCTCGGCCCAGTCGTCCGCCCCCAAGGCGGCCAAGGCGCCGTCGTCGAGGGCGTCCCGCGCCGCGAGGCCGTGCAGCAGCGCCGCGTTCACCGTGTCGCCCGCGCCGATCGTGTCCACCACATCGACCCGCCGGCCCGGCACCGCGTGCTCACCCCCGTCGCGGGTGAACGCCGTCAGCCCCGCCCCGCCCCGGGTCACCACGACGGCTGCCGGGCCCGCGGCCAGCCACTCCCGCGGGGTGCCACCGAGCCACTCGGCGTCCTCGGCGGACAGCTTCAGCAGGGACAGCCACGGCAGCCAGCTCCGGAACCGGGCCCGGTAAGCGTCCGGGTCAGGGATCAGGCCGGCCCGGATGTTCGGGTCCAGCGCGGTGAAGACGCCCCGCTCGGCCGTCTCGCGCATCAGCTCCTCGTACGCGCTCGCCCCGGGCTCCAGTACCAGCGAACAGGTGCCGAACGACACCGCGCGAGTACCGTCCGGCAGCGCGCCGGGCTTGGTGAACAGCCGGTCGGCCGACCCCTCCACGTAGAACGAGTACGCGGCGGAACCGTCCGGGTCCACCGAGGCCACGGCGAGTGTCGTCGGCTCGGGGCCGCGCTGTACCGGCGAGACGTCCACGCCGGTCGCGCGCAGCCGGTCCAGCAGCGCCTCGCCGAAGGCGTCGTCCGACACGCGGGAGCAGAAGGCGGTGGGGGAGCCGAGGCGGCCCAGCGCGACGGCCGTGTTGTACGGGCCGCCGCCGAGCGCCGGCCGTAGCGCGGCGAGGGCGCCCGTGCCCTGCGGTACCAGGTCGATCAGTGCCTCACCGGCGACGACGATCACTGCGAGTTCCTCTCGTGGGCCCCGGTGGGGGACTGCTCGGTGGGTTCGGACTGCTCGGTGGGTGTGGACCGCTCGGGACACCCGCACGAGGTGCGGTGCACGAAGGCGCAGGGCAGCCGGACGGTCCGCGCGGGCCGCTCCGGTGCGGCGAGGCGCTCCAGCAGCAACCGGACGGCCCGCGCACCGATCTCCCGGCTGGGCTGCGCCACGGCGGTCAGCCGGGGGGAGAAGAGGTCCGCCCAGGCGAAGTCGTCGAAACAGCACAGGGCGAGGTCACCGGGGACGGCCAGGCCACGCTCCCGCAGGGCACGCAGCGCGCCGATGGTCATCGCGTTGTTGGCGGTGACCAGGGCGGTGGGCGGCACCGCCAGGGACAGCAGGGCCGCCGCCGCCCGTTCGCCGCCGGCCGCCTCGGAGTCGCCGTGGACCAGGAGCCGTTCGTCGTAGGGCAGCCCGGCGGCGGCGAGGCCGTGCCGGTACCCGGTGATCCGCTCGCGCGTCGTGCTGAGCCCCGGTCGACCCGCGACCAGGCCGATCCGACGGTGGCCGAGCCCCGCGAGATGGGTGACCAACCGGGTCGTGGGCTCGGCACTCTCCGCGCAGACCTGGTCGAAGAGCGCCGCGCCGGTGCCCTCGGGGATGCCGACGATCCGGTCGAGGAACACGCCGGGCACGCGGTGGCGGCCCAGGTAGGAGAGGAGATCGCGCGGGTCGGCGGAGGGCGCGACGATCATGCCGTCCACGCGCCGCTCGTGCAGCAGCTGCGCGACCTTGCGCTCGTGCGCCGGGTCGTCGTGCGGATCGGCGATGAGGAGGCTGTAACCGTGCTCCAGCGCGGCGGCCTCGACGCCCTGGAGGATCTCCGTGAAGTACGGGTTGCTGATCGCCGACACGGCGAGCCCGATCGAGCGGGTGCGGGAGGTGACCAGGGAGCGGGCGAGGGTGTTGGGCGTGTAGCCGAGCTCCTCGATGGCGTCCAGGACCGCCTGGCGGGTGTGCGGCCGCACCGGACGCGTGTCGTTGAGCACGTGCGAGACGGTCGCCACGGAGACCCCCGCGCTCCGTGCGACATCGGTCATGGTCGCCATCGGCGGATCCTCTCCGTGCTCCTCCCGGCCGTGCTCAGCCCGGTCCCTCCCGGCCGTGCTCAGCCCGGTCCCTCCCGACGTGTTCTCCCGGCGCGCTGCTGGGGACCGTATCCCATCGGGCACGGGCACGTAAACGATTACGCAAGCGTTTACGCGACCTTTCCGTCCCGCGTAGGCCCCGACGACCCACCCGGCGGGCGGAAGACCGGCGCCGGATATCGTCGGCCTGCACATCCCCCGACCAGTGGAGACCTCCCATGCCCGGCCGTCCCGCCCCGAGCCGCCGTACCGTCCTGCGCTCGGCGGCCGCCACGCCCGTCGCCGGTCTCGGTCTCGCCGCCTGCTCGCCGGGCGACGACGGTGCGGCGCCCGCCAGGCCGACCGCGCCCGTCGACCTCGGTGCGGAGGGGGCGGTTGCCGAGGGCGAAGCCAAGCTCTACCGGGACGAGAACGTGGTCGTCAGCCGGGGCGGGGACGGCGCCCTGAGGGCGTTCAGCACGGTCTGCACGCACGCGGGGTGCCCCATCAAGAAGCTGGAGGGGGCGAAACTCGTCTGTCCCTGCCACGGCAGTGAGTTCGACGCCCGGTCCGGCGAGGTGCTGCACGCCCCGGCGACGGTCGCGCTCATCGAGCTGCCGGTCGAGGTGAAACAGGGCCGGATCGTCGTGAGCCCGGGAACCTGACCGACCAGGTCCCTCGGGAGATCCCGACCCGCCCCGCGTGACCCGCCCCGCGTGACCTGCTTTGCCTGGCCGGCCCCGCATGACCTGTTTCGCCCGCCCCGCTGCCCACGCGTGCGCCGTCCCCTCAGTCCCACTCCCACTCGATCCCCAGCAGCTCCGACCGCACCCGCGGTTCCACGAGGTGCACGGAGTGGTGGGGGCCGCTGAGGCGCAGTTCCTGTCGGCCGCCGCGCGGAGCCGCCGGCGAGTGCTGCGTGAACCGGTGGCAGCGGGCCGGCAGAGCCGCGGCGTCGAACCGCACCTGCAACGCGTACTGCCCGCCGACCGAGCCGAACCCCCGGACGTACTCGCGCGACACTCCCGCCGTGCCGTCCTCGACCCCGTAGCGGAAGAGGTAGGTGTCCCCGGCCCGCAGACGCGTGTCGAAGAGCAGCTCCGTCACGAGCACACCGGTGTCGTGGTGGGTGCGGACACGTCCCGTGCGGCAGTTCTCCAGCGCGTGGACGGTCATCCGGGCGGGGGCGCACCCCGGGTCACCGTGGTGGACGGCGACGAAGCGGTCGACACCGTCGCGGTGGGCGCGGACGATGTGGTGCGACTCGCGGCCGGCGAGCTCGCGCCGCGACCCCACCCGGATGCGCTCGTGGTGCCCGAGGCTGTGCACGCCGCCGTCCGACCGCAGGTGGTCCAGCTCGGCCAGCAGCCCGTCCAGGACGCAGGAGGCCTCCAGGTGGGCCCGGTAGGAGCGGGCCGCGGGCCGCCGCGCGAGGGTGTCCTCGTCCGTCTCGGCGAGCAGACGTATCAGCGACTCCTCGGGCAGCTGGAGTATCTCCTCCAGTGCCCGCACGGCCCGCAGCGACTCCGGGCGCTGCGGGCGTCGGGCACCCTGCTGCCAGTAGCTCAGGCTCGTGACGCCCACCTTCACTCCGCGGCGCGACAGATGGTGCTGCACGCGCTGCAGGGGCAGACCGCGAGCGGCGATCGCGGCGCGCAGGGCCACGTGGAAGGGGCCACCGCGCAGGACCGAGTCCAGGTCCGCGGTGGCGACGTCCAAGGGCTGGGTGGCGTGCGGCATGCGGGGGCCTTCCTGTGAAGTTCACGACGGCTGGTCAGACCGTTCGGCGCGGATCGACCGGAGCCGCCCCCCGGTCGCGGCGCAGAGGTCTTCACATCCGCACGCCGCGCATCGAGGCCCCGAGTCCCCCCGCATTGAAGCGTGTTGACCTAGTCCCGACAACACCTGACGCCCCACCCCGACGCGCTCCTGGCCGAGAACGCACCGGCCCGGCTCCCCGGGGGCACACGGTGTGACCGACCGGCCCCGGACCGTCTTCCCCCGGGCCCGGACCGTTTTCCCTCCCGGCCTCGGACCGTCCTACCCCGACCCCGTGGCCGGTCGTGCGCACAGCTCCCTCCCGTCCGTCCACAGAGCCCCGCGCCGTCGTCCACAGGGCCTCGCGCCGTCGCCCACAGCCCCGCCGGAGTGTCGGCCCCCGCCAGTAGGGTGTGAGTCATGGCCGACCCCTCCAGCTACCGCCCCAAACCGGGAGAGATCCCGGACACCCCGGGGGTGTACAGGTTCCGTGACGAGCACCGCCGGGTGATCTACGTCGGAAAGGCGAAGAGCCTGCGCCAGCGCCTGGCGAGCTACTTCCAGGACCTGGCGAACCTCCACCCCCGCACCCGCACCATGGTCACCACCGCCGCGTCCGTGGAATGGACGGTCGTGTCCACGGAGGTCGAGGCGCTGCAGCTGGAGTACTCCTGGATCAAGGAGTACGACCCCCGGTTCAACGTGAAGTACCGCGACGACAAGAGCTACCCGTACCTCGCGGTGACCATGAACGAGGAGTTCCCGCGCGTGCAGGTGATGCGCGGCCACAAGAAGAAGGGCGTGCGCTACTTCGGCCCGTACGGGCACGCCTGGGCGATCCGCGACACGGTCGACCTCCTGTTGCGCGTCTTCCCGGTGCGCACCTGCTCCGCGGGGGTCTTCAAGAACGCCGCGCGTACCGGCCGCCCCTGCCTCCTCGGCTACATCGGCAAGTGCTCGGCGCCGTGCGTCGAGCGGATCTCCCCGGACGACCACTGGGACCTGGCCGACGAGTTCTGCGACTTCATGGCCGGCCGCACGGGCACCTACCTGCGCCGCCTGGAGCGGCAGATGGCCGACGCGGCCGAGGAGATGGAGTACGAGCGGGCGGCGCGCCTGCGGGACGACATCGGGGCCCTGAAGAAGGCGATGGAGAAGAGCGCGGTCGTGCTGGCCGACGCCACCGACGCCGACCTGATCGCGGTCGCCGAGGACGAGCTGGAGGCGGCCGTCCAGATCTTCCACGTGCGCGGCGGACGCGTGCGCGGCCAGCGCGGCTGGGTCACGGACAAGGTGGAGGAGATCACCACCGGCGCCCTCGTCGAGCACGCCCTCCAGCAGCTGTACGGCGAGGAGACCGGGGACGCCGTCCCCAAGGAGGTCCTGGTCCCCGCGCTGCCCGACCCGGTGGAGCCGGTCCAGCAGTGGCTGACCGACCGCCGCGGGTCCGGCGTGTCCCTGCGCATCCCGCAGCGCGGCGACAAGAAGGCGCTCATGGAGACCGTCCAGCGCAACGCCCAGCAGGCGCTCGTCCTGCACAAGACCAAGCGCGCCTCCGACCTGACGACCCGCTCGCGCGCGCTGGAGGAGATCGCCGAGGCCCTGGACCTGGACAGCGCCCCGCTGCGCATCGAGTGCTACGACATCTCGCACCTCCAGGGAGACGACGTGGTGGCCTCCATGGTCGTCTTCGAGGACGGTCTGGCCCGCAAGAGCGAGTACCGGCGCTTCCAGATCAAGGGGCGGGCCGGAGACACGCAGCTGTGGCACGGCAACGGGCAGGACGACGTCCGCTCCATGCACGAGGTCGTCACCCGCCGCTTCCGCCGCTACCTCGCCGACAAGGAGAGGACCGGCGAATGGGCGGACGAGAGCGGCACCGACGGAGGGGAAGCGGGCGGCGACGCGCCGCCGACGGACGGCCCGGCCCTGAAGGACGAGGACGGCCGCCCCAAGCGTTTCGCCTACCCGCCCCAGCTCATCGTCGTCGACGGTGGCCGGCCGCAGGTCGCGGCGGCGCAGCGGGCCCTGGACGAGCTGGGCATCGACGACATCGCCGTCTGCGGCCTCGCCAAGCGACTGGAGGAGGTGTGGCTGCCCCGTGAGGACGACCCGGTCGTCCTGCCCCGCACCAGTGAGGGGCTGTACCTCCTGCAGCGCGTCCGCGACGAGGCCCACCGTTTCGCGATCACCTACCAGCGCGCCAAGCGCGCCAAGCGCTTCCGCTCCAGTCCGCTGGACGACGTGCCGGGCCTCGGGGAGACCCGCAAGCAGGCGTTGATCAAGCACTTCGGTTCGGTCAAGAAGCTGCGGTCGGCGACGATCGACCAGATCTGCGAGGTGCCCGGCATAGGCCGCAAGACGGCCGAGACCGTCGCCGTGGCCCTGGCCGCGGCCACCCCGGCCGCTCCCGCCGTGAACACCGCGACGGGAGAGATCATTGATGACGAGGACGGGGCACCCGAGACGACCGCGGATGCCCCTGGGGAGCCCGTGACCGCGGGCACCCCGGACGAACGACGGGGGCAGGAGAGATGACCGAGTACGAGGCACAGCCCACAGCGGGACGAGAACAGGCCCACCGCACGACCGGTGAGGATCCGGGCCCGCAGACGCCCGGTGCCGTACCGGGCCAGGACGACGGAGCACAGGTGAGTACGGGCAAGGAAGCAGCCGGGGCGCACGAGGCGGCCATCCCCGAGCTGGTGATCATCTCCGGCATGTCCGGGGCCGGCCGCTCGACGGCCGCCAAGTGTCTGGAGGACCTCGGCTGGTTCGTCGTCGACAACCTCCCGCCCGCGCTGATCCCCACGATGGTGGAGCTCGGCGCCCGCTCGCAGGGCAACGTGGCGCGGATCGCGGTCGTCGTCGACGTCCGCGGCCGGCGCTTCTTCGACAATCTCCGCGAGTCCCTCGCGGACCTGGACGCGCGCGCTGTCACCCGCAGGATCGTCTTCCTGGAGTCGTCCGACGAGGCCCTGGTGCGCCGTTTCGAGTCGGTGCGCCGTCCGCATCCCCTCCAGGGCGACGGCCGCATCGTCGACGGCATCGCCGCCGAGCGGGAGCTGCTGCGCGAGCTGCGCGGCGACGCCGACCTGGTGATCGACACCTCCAGCCTGAACGTGCACGAGCTGCGCGCCAAGATGGACGCCCAGTTCGCCGGCGACGAGGAGCCCGAGCTGCGGGCCACCGTCATGTCCTTCGGCTTCAAGTACGGTCTCCCGGTCGACGCCGACCTGGTCGTGGACATGCGCTTCCTGCCCAATCCGCACTGGGTCCCCGAGCTGCGCCCGTTCACCGGCCTGAACGAGGAGGTGTCCTCCTATGTCCTGAACCAGCCCGGGGCCAAGGAGTTCCTCGACCGCTACACCGAGCTGCTCCAGATGATCGCCGCGGGTTACCGTCGGGAGGGCAAGCGCTATGTGACCGTCGCCGTCGGCTGTACCGGCGGCAAGCACCGGTCCGTGGCCATGTCGGAGAAGCTCGCCGCCCGGCTCGCCGCGGAGGGCGTGGAGACGGTGGTCGTCCACCGGGACATGGGACGGGAATGACAGGACGTACTCCGCGGCTGAGCAGGCTGCGCCGGGTGGTGCCCGAGGGACGCGGCGGCCGGCCCGCCGAGACCCGCGCCGCCCGGCCCGAACAGGCACGCGGTGGCAAGCCGCGCCGCCGGGGCGCCCAGCCCAAGGTCGTCGCCCTCGGCGGCGGCATGGGCCTGTCCGCCTCGCTCGCCGCACTGCGCCGGATCACCGGCGACCTCACGGCCGTCGTCACCGTGGCCGACGACGGGGGCTCCAGCGGGCGCCTCCGCGACGAGCTGGGCGTCCTGCCGCCCGGCGACCTGCGCAAGGCGCTGGCCGCGCTGTGCGGCGACGACGACTGGGGCCAGACCTGGGCCCGCGTCATCCAGCACCGCTTCCAGTCCCAGGGCGACCTGCACGAGCACGCGGTCGGCAATCTGCTGATCGTCGCCCTGTGGGAGCAGCTCGGCGACCACGTCCAGGCGCTGGACCTGGTCGGCAAGCTGCTCGGCGCGCACGGGCGGGTGCTGCCCATGTCGGCGGTGCCGCTGGAACTCCAGGCCCTGGTCCGGGGGCACGACCCGGAGCGGCCCGACGAGGTGGACACCGTGCGCGGACAGGCGACCGTGGCGCTCACGCCCGGCGAGGTGCAGTCCGTCCACCTGGTGCCGAACGACCCGCCGGCCGTCCCCGAGGCGGTCGACGCCGTCCTGGACGCCGACTGGGTGGTGCTCGGCCCGGGCTCCTGGTTCTCCTCGGTCATCCCGCACCTCCTCGTGCCCGATCTGCTCGACGCGCTCGCCCAGACCAAGGCGCGCCGGGTGCTCTCCCTGAACCTCGCGCCCCAGCCCGGAGAAACCGAGGGCTTCTCTCCGCAGCGTCATTTGGAGGTTTTGGGACGACACGCCCCTAAACTCGCCCTGGACGTGGTGCTGGCCGACGAGGCCGCCGTGCCCGACCGTGACTCGCTCACCGACGCCGCGAAACGGTTCGGCGCCGCGGTCGAACTGGCTCCGGTCGCCCGGACCGACGGGACCCCGAGGCACGACCCGGAGCTGCTGGCCGCCGCGTACGACCGTATTTTTCGGATGCATGGAAGGATCGGCCCATGGCGATGACGGCAGCGGTGAAGGATGAGATCTCCCGGCTCCCCGTCACCCGTACCTGCTGCAGGAAGGCGGAGGTCTCCGCCGTTCTGCGGTTCGCCGGCGGCCTTCACCTGGTGAGCGGGCGCATCGTGATCGAGGCCGAGCTGGACACCGCGAGAGCGGCCCGCCGGCTCAAGCAGGACATCCTGGAGATCTTCGGGCACAGCTCGGAGCTGATCGTGATGGCACCGGGCGGACTGCGCCGGGGCTCGCGTTACGTCGTTCGGGTGGTTGCGGGCGGTGACCAGCTGGCCCGTCAGACCGGCTTGGTGGACGGCCGGGGACGGCCGATCAGGGGCCTGCCGCCGCAGGTGGTGTCGGGGGCCACGTGCGACGCCGAGGCCGCCTGGCGCGGTGCCTTCCTGGCGCACGGCTCGCTGACGGAGCCCGGCCGGTCCTCCTCCCTGGAGGTGACCTGCCCGGGACCCGAGGCGGCACTCGCCCTGGTCGGCGCCGCCCGCCGGCTGTCGATCCCCGCCAAGGCCCGCGAGGTGCGCGGCGTGGACCGGGTGGTCGTCCGCGACGGCGACGCGATCGGTGCCCTGCTCACCCGGCTCGGTGCCCACGACTCGGTGCTGGCCTGGGAGGAGCGGCGGCTGCGGCGCGAGGTCCGCGCCACGGCCAACCGCCTCGCCAACTTCGACGACGCCAACCTGCGCCGCTCGGCGCGTGCCGCCGTCGCTGCCGGCGCCCGGGTGCAGCGCGCCCTGGAGATCCTCGCCGACGACGTGCCCGAGCACCTCGCCGCCGCGGGCCGGCTCCGAATGGAGCACAAGCAGGCCTCCTTGGAGGAGCTGGGCGCCCTCGCCGACCCGCCGCTGACCAAGGACGCCGTCGCCGGCCGCATCCGCCGTCTGCTGGCGATGGCCGACAAGCGGGCCTCGGACCTGGGCATCCCCGGAACGGACGCCAACCTCGGCGAGGAGGAGCTGGCGGACAACCTCGTCGGCTGACCCCAGCGCCCCGACCCACCGACGAGTAGGTGACCCGGGTGGCCGCCCCGCCGGGACTGACGTCCGAGAGGCGCGCGGCCACCATGGCGACCGCTCGCGAACCTCCACGCGCGCACACGCACACACGCCGACCGTCCGCCGGGCGGCCAACAAGCCGGTGCCGGAGCCCACTTGGGTGACCGGTACCGGCTTCGGCGTGTCCTTGCCGCCCTCTTGACTCGATCATGAGCTGTCATGAGCCTGGCATCTGTTCGCTGCTGTGGCGGACTCAAGCCTGTCGGACAGGCTTCAGCTAGGGGGGTTCATGAGACGAAGAGCGAGATCGATCCTCGCCGTCGGCGCGCTCCTGATCGGCGGAGCGAGCTTCGCACCCATCGCCCAGGCACAACCCGCGGACCCGGCGACCCCGGACGCGGAGGAGGTGAAGGTCTTCCGCGCCGAGGTCACGCAGGAACAGGTGCCGCTGCTGCTGGCCGCCGGACAGGACGGCCACGAACTCAGCGAGCGGGTCCCCGACCAGGGGACGGCCACCGTCGAGGTCTACCTGACCGACGGGCAGGCCGAGAAGCTGGAGAAGCAGGGTGTCGGCCTCGCCGAGCACGCCCTCTCCGCCCGGGCCGAGAGGCGCGTCGAGGCAGCCGCCGACGGCGTCTTCCGCCCGTACAGCGGCAGCGGCGGCCTGCGGGAGGAGATCCTGCGGACCGCGCAGGAGAACCCCGGCCTCACCAAGGTCGTCTCCATCGGCAAGACCGTGAAGGGCCAGGACATCCTGGCCCTCAAGCCCACCAAGAACGCGAAGAAGTCGAAGGACGGCTCCAAGCCCTCCGTCCTCTACATGTCCAACCAGCACGCCCGTGAGTGGATCACCCCGGAGATGACCCGCCGGCTGATGCACCACTACCTGGACAAGTACGACCAGGACCGCCGGATCAAGAAGCTCGTCGACTCGACCGAGATGTGGTTCCTGCTGTCGGCCAACCCCGACGGCTACGACTACACGTTCGAGGACACCGACAACCGCCTGTGGCGCAAGAACCTGCGCGACAACAACGGCGACGGCACCATCGGCACCGGCGACGGCGTCGACCTCAACCGCAACTTCGCCTACAAGTGGGGCTACGACGACGAGGGCTCGTCCCCGAACCCCACCAGCCAGACCTACCGCGGTGACGGCCCGAACTCCGAGCCCGAGACCCAGGCCCTGGACGCCTTCCAGAAGCGGATCGGCTTCACCTACGGCATCAACTACCACTCCGCCGCCGAACTCCTCCTCTACGGGGTCGGCTGGCAGGTGGCCACGAACACCCCGGACGACGTCCTCTACAAGGCGCTCGCCGGCACGCCGGACAACTCCGCGATCCCCGGCTACCACCCGCAGGTCTCCTCGGAGCTGTACACCACCAACGGCGAGGCGGACGGCCACGCGGCCAACGTCAACGGCACGGCGATGTTCACCCCCGAGATGTCCACCTGCCAGACCATCTCCGAGCAGGACCCCGACGACGAGTGGAACGCGGGCGACTGCCAGTCGGGCTTCAACTTCCCCGACGACGAGGAACTGATCCAGCAGGAGTTCGCGAAGAACATCCCCTTCGCCCTCTCCGTCGCCGAGAGCGCCGCGCACCCCGACCGGCCGTCCTCCGCGGTCGGCCTGGAGGCCGCCGACTTCACCCCGGCCCCCTTCACCACGTCCTACTCGCGCGGCGCCGACCAGGAGGTCTCGGTCGTCGTCCGCAAGTCCGTGCGCGACAAGGAGCTGAAGTACCGCGTCAACGGCGGACGCGTCCACGACATGGCCCTCAAGCCGTGGCGGGGAGGCGAGCGGTACGGCGGCGAGGACAACCTCTACTTCGACGAGTACCGCGCCAAGGTCAAGGACGGCGACCGCGGCGACAAGGTCGAGGTCTGGTTCGCCGGCGAGACCCGGAGCGGCAGGCGGACCGAGAGCGAGCACTTCACCTACACGATCGCCGAGCGCCCCCGCGCGGACGTCCTCGTCGTCGCCGAGGAGGGCGCGAAGGCCACGCAGACGCAGACCTACGTGGACGCACTCAAGGCCAACGGCAGGCGGGCGGCCGTCTGGGACGTCGCCGCCCAGGGCGCGCCCGACGCGCTCGGCGTCCTCGCCCACTTCGACACCGTCGTCCACCACACCGGCGCCGCGGTGCCCGGCAACGCCACCCAGCTCCAGCTGCGCGCCTTCCTCAACGAGGGCGGCCGGCTGATCGAGGCGGGGGAGCGGGCCGGCGGCAGCGTCGACCTCGGCGGCGGCACCCTGTCCGACGACTTCAGCCAGTACTACCTGGGCGCCTACACCCGCACCTCGACCCCCGGAGCCACCGGATTCACCGGCTCCGGCAAGCTCGGCGGCACCACCGGCACGCTCGGCGGGGCCCCCGGCAACCCGCTCGACGCGGCCGGGACGTACAGCGTGACCTCGGAGCAGCTGCCCGCCGACACCTACCCCCAGTTCGCGAGCGCGGGGGCCGGGAAGTTCGCCGGGACGGTCAACCCGTACGGGCCGTACGCGGGCGAATGGATGGCGGCGGCCGTCCACACGGACGACGCCTACAAGCGCCTCACCCGCACCGTCGACCTCACCGGTGTCACCGCCTCCGAGCGCCCCACGCTCCGCACCCAGCTGCTGTGGGACACCGAGCGCGGCTACGACCACGCCCTGGTCGAGGCGCACACCACCGGCGCCGACGACTGGACCACGCTGCCCGAGACCGGCGGCGCCACCGGCACGACCGTGCCGGCGGAGTGCTCGGCCGGGTTCTACGTGAGCGAGCACCCCTGGCTCGAGCACTACCTGACGCTGTCCGACGACGGCTGCACCGCGGCCGGCACCACCGGGCAGTGGAACAGCCTCACCGGATCGTCCGGTGGCTGGCGGCAGGTCGAGTTCGACCTGAGCGCCTACGCCGGGAAGTCCGTCGAGCTGTCGATCGCCTACGTCACCGACCCCGGCAGCGGCGGCCGCGGCGTCCTCGCCGACGAGGCCTCCCTCGTCGTCGGCTCCACGGCCGGGACCGAGGGCTTCGAGACCTCCCTCGGCGCCTGGCGGGTGGCCGGGCCGCCCGCCGGCAGCCCCGCCGTCCTGAAGGACTGGGCCCGCACCGGGACCCTGTTCCAGACGTACGGCGCGGTCACCACGGACGACACCGTGCTGCTGGGCTTCGGCCTGGAGCACCTCACGGAGCCGGCCGCCCGGGCGGCCCTGCTCCGCCAGGCGCTGCGTGCCCTGGACGAGTGAATCCCGGTTCGCTGGGGACTGACACGGTGTAGCGAAATCGGGTGATCGGTCCCCACGCCCCAGGGCGGTCCGTACCCCTACTGGCGGGTACGGACCGCCCTGCCGGGTATGGGGCGTCTCGATGTCACCCCCGAGGCCCCGGAGAGGTAGGGTCGGTGGTGGTCGGGGACATCCCAAATACAGCTCGCCGGCACATCGGGCCGGCGTACCAACGAGGAGATCGGTTCGTGACGATCCGCGTAGGCATCAACGGCTTTGGCCGCATCGGTCGTAACTACTTCCGCGCGCTGCTGGAGCAGGGTGCAGACATCGAGATCGTGGCTGTCAACGACCTGGGTGACACCGCGACCACCGCCCACCTGCTCAAGTACGACACGATTCTCGGGCGCCTCCCGTACGAGGTCTCGCACACCGAGGACACCATCACCGTCGGTGACAAGACCGTGAAGGTCCTCGCCGAGCGCAACCCCGCGGACATCCCGTGGGGTGACCTGGGTGTCGACATCGTCATCGAGTCGACCGGCATCTTCACGAAGAAGGCCGACGCCGAGAAGCACATCGCGGGCGGCGCGAAGAAGGTCCTCATCTCGGCCCCGGCCAAGGACGAGGACGTCACCATCGTGATGGGCGTCAACCAGGACAAGTACGACCCGGCGAACCACCACGTCATCTCCAACGCCTCCTGCACCACCAACTGTGTGGCGCCGATGGCCAAGGTCCTCGACGAGAACTTCGGCATCGTCAAGGGCCTGATGACGACGGTGCACGCGTACACGAACGACCAGCGGATCCTGGACTTCCCGCACAAGGACCTGCGCCGCGCCCGTGCCGCCGCGGAGAACATCATCCCGACCACCACGGGTGCCGCCAAGGCCACCGCGCTGGTCCTCCCGCAGCTCAAGGGCAAGCTGGACGGCATCGCCATGCGCGTCCCGGTCCCGACCGGCTCGGTCACCGACCTCGTCCTGGAGCTCGGCCGCGAGGTCACCAAGGAAGAGGTCAACGCCGCCTTCCAGAAGGCCGCCGAGGGCGAGCTCAAGGGCATCCTGGAGTACACCGAGGACCCGATCGTCTCCTCGGACATCGTCAACGCCCCGGCGTCCTGCACCTTCGACTCGTCCCTGACCATGGTCCAGGACGGCAAGAACGTGAAGGTCATCGGCTGGTACGACAACGAGTGGGGCTACTCCAACCGCCTCGTCGACCTCACGGTCTTCGTCGGCAACCAGCTCTGATCCAGCCGGACTCAGCAGGCACCTCGATGTGACGGCAGGGCTCGGGCAGCGCAAGGATGCGCTGTCCGGGCCCTGCGTCGCGTCCGCAGCGACCCGCCCTCGTAGGATCACGAGCGATCCGAGAACCCAGGAGCACTCTTGAAGACGATCGACGAACTGCTCTCCGGAGGCGTCGCGGGCAAGCGCGTCTTCGTCCGCGCCGACCTGAACGTGCCGCTGGACGGCACCACGATCACCGACGACGGCCGCATCCGCGCCGTGGTGCCCACCGTCAAGGCCCTGGCCGACGCGGGCGCGCGCGTGATCGTCGCCTCGCACCTGGGCCGCCCCAAGGGCGCCCCGGACCCGGTCTTCTCCCTCGCCCCGGCCGCCGCCCGCCTCGGTGAGATCCTCGGCGCCGACGTCGCCTTCGCCGAGGACACGGTCGGCGAGTCCGCCGAGTCCACGGTGTCCGGCCTCTCCGACGGCCAGGTGGCCGTCATCGAGAACCTGCGCTTCAACGCCGGTGAGACCAGCAAGGACGACGCCGAGCGCGCCGCCTTCGCCGACCGGCTGGCCGGCCTCGCGGACGTGTACGTCGGCGACGGCTTCGGCGCGGTGCACCGGGGGCACGCCTCCGTCTTCGACCTGCCGAAGCGGCTGCCGCACTACGCCGGGTACCTCATCGCCACCGAGGTCGGCGTCCTGAAGAAGCTCACCGACGACGTGCGGCGGCCGTACGTGGTCGCCCTCGGCGGCGCGAAGGTCTCCGACAAGCTCGCCGTCATCGACCAGCTGCTCGGCAAGGCCGACCGGCTCCTCATCGGCGGCGGCATGGCGTACACCTTCCTCAAGGCCCAGGGCCACGAGGTCGGCATCTCCCTCCTTCAGGAGGACCAGGTCCCGGTCGTCAAGGAGTACATCGAGCGCGCCGAGAAGAACGGCGTCGAGCTGGTCCTCCCCGTCGACGTCCTGGTCGCGACCGAGTTCCCGGACCTGAAGACGAAGGCCCCGGCGCACCCCGCCACCGTCGCCGCGGACGCCATCCCGGCCGACCAGGAGGGTCTGGACATCGGTCCCGAGACCCGCAAGCTGTACGCCTCGAAGCTCGCCGACGCCGCCACCGTCTTCTGGAACGGCCCCATGGGCGTCTTCGAGCACCCCGACTACGCCGAGGGCACCAAAGCGGTCGCCCAGGCCCTCGTCGACGCCCCGGGCTTCACCGTGGTCGGCGGCGGCGACTCCGCCGCGGCCGTCCGTACGCTCGGCTTCGACGAGAACGCATTCGGCCACATCTCGACCGGCGGCGGCGCCTCCCTCGAATACCTCGAGGGCAAGACGCTCCCCGGCCTCGCCGCACTGGAGGACTGACCTCAATGAGCACCCGCACGCCGCTGATGGCGGGCAACTGGAAGATGAACCTCAACCACCTCGAGGCCATCGCCCACGTCCAGAAGCTCGCCTTCGCCCTCGCGGACAAGGACTACGACGCCGTCGAGGTCGCCGTCCTCGTCCCCTTCACCGACCTGCGCTCGGTGCAGACCCTGGTCGAGCACGACAAGCTGAAGATCAAGTACGGCGCCCAGGACGTCTCCGCCCACGACGGCGGCGCCTACACCGGCGAGATCTCCGGCCCGATGCTGGCCAAGCTCCGCTGCACCTACGTCGCGATCGGCCACTCCGAGCGCCGGCAGTACCACGCCGAGACCGACGAGCTGGTCAACGCCAAGGTCAAGGCCGCCTACAAGCACGGCCTTACCCCGATCCTGTGCGTCGGCGAGGAGCTGGACGTCCGCGAGGCGGGCAACCACGTCGCCCACACCCTCGCCCAGGTCGAGGGCGGCCTGAAGGACCTCACCGCCGAGCAGGCCGAGACGATCGTGATCGCCTACGAGCCGGTGTGGGCCATCGGCACCGGCAAGGTCTGCGGCGCCGAGGACGCCCAGGAGGTCTGCGCGGCCGTCCGCGGCAAGGTCGCCGAGCTGTACTCGCAGGAGCTGGCCGACAAGGTCCGCATCCAGTACGGCGGCTCCGTCAAGGGCGGCAACGTCGCCGAGATCATGGCGCAGGCCGACATCGACGGCGCCCTGGTCGGCGGTGCCTCGCTGGACTCGGACGAGTTCGTCAGGATCGTCCGCTTCCGCGACCAGTAGACCGCCCGGTCGGTCGGCCGGTGGCCCGGCGGATCGACCGGTGAGTAGGCGGTAGCGGCGATACGTCGTACCCTTGCGGGGGCATGGTGGCCTGCGTCATCGTGCCCCCGTCGTTCATCCGAAGCCGAGGAAGTTGGTCCAGCCGTGGTTATGGGGTTCTCGATCGCCCTGATCGTCTTCAGCCTGCTGCTGATGCTGCTGGTGCTGATGCACAAGGGAAAGGGCGGCGGCCTCTCCGACATGTTCGGTGGCGGCATGCAGTCGTCCGTCGGCGGCTCCTCGGTCGCCGAGCGCAACCTCGACCGGATCACCGTGGTGGTCGGTCTCCTGTGGTTCGCGTGCATCATGGTGCTCGGCCTGCTGATGAAGGCGAACAGCTGACCCATCACGCACTTCCGCACGTAAAGCCCCATGTTCGGTACGCGCTTCACGGCGCCGCCTATCATGGGGCTTGCGTCTGTGTGCGCTTGGGCTTGTCACTCGAATCACTGGACGCGCGTTGGGCCTTACGTAGACTGAGGCGCTCGCAGCGAGGCGAAACGCCGACTCGCTTCGCGGCACCATCACGCAGGGAGTTACGACCGTGGCAAGTGGCAACGCGATCCGGGGAAGCCGGGTCGGGGCGGGGCCGATGGGCGAGGCCGAGCGCGGCGAGTCCGCGCCGCGTCTGCGCATCTCCTTCTGGTGCTCCAACGGACACGAGACGCAGCCGAGCTTCGCGAGCGACGCGCAGGTCCCCGACACCTGGGACTGCCCGCGCTGCGGATTCCCCGCCGGACAGGACCGGGACAACCCCCCGGACCCGCCCCGCACCGAGCCCTACAAGACCCACCTCGCCTATGTGCGCGAGCGGCGCAGCGACGCGGACGGGGAGGCGATTCTCGCCGAGGCGCTCGCCAAACTCCGCGGCGAGATCTAGCCCGACGACTTCGCGCCTTTCTCCCGCGGTCACTTCGGTCCGGTTCAGTCTTCTTCACCGTTGATCCATTAGGTTGGAACAGCGGGACAGCTGGGACACCCAGGGAAGAAGGCTGAAGTCCGAACATGAACGCAGACGGCCGTACCAGGCTCAACCAGAGGCCTGAATGGAACGCGCTGGCCAAGCACCGCGACGAACTCGGCGAGGTCCGGCTGCGCGAGTTGTTCGCCGCCGACCCCGGGCGGGGCACCGACCACACGCTCCGGGTGGGCGACCTGTACGTCGACCACTCCAAGCACCTCGTGACCGACGAGACCCTGCGGCTGCTGCGGGAACTGGCCGCGGCGACCGACGTCTTCGGCCTGCGGGACGCCATGTTCCGTGGCGAGCGGATCAACACCACCGAGGACCGGGCGGTGCTGCACACCGCGCTGCGGGCCCCGCGGGAGGCGGTGATCGAGGTCGACGGTGAGAACGTCGTACCGAAGGTGCACGCCGTCCTGGACAAGATGGCGGACTTCGCCGAGCGGGTCCGCTCCGGCGCGTGGACGGGCCACACCGGCAAGCGCATCCGGAACATCGTCAACGTCGGCATCGGTGGCTCCGACCTGGGCCCCGCCATGGCCTACGAGGTCCTGCGCGCCTTCACCGACCGCGCGTTGACGGTCCGGTTCGTCTCCAACGTCGACGGCGCCGACCTGCACGAGGCGACGCGGGACCTGGACCCGGCCGAGACGCTGTTCGTCATCGCCTCCAAGACCTTCACCACCATCGAGACGGTCACCAACGCGACCTCCGCCCGGGCCTGGCTGCTGAAGGAGCTGGGCGACGAGAAGGCGGTCGCCCGGCACTTCGTCGCACTGTCGACGAACGCGGAGAAGGTCGCCGCGTTCGGCATCGACACGGCCAACATGTTCGAGTTCTGGGACTGGGTCGGCGGCCGCTACTCGTACGACTCGGCGATCGGGCTCTCCCTGATGATCGCCATCGGCCCGGACCGCTTCCGGGAGATGCTCGACGGTTTCCACCTCGTCGACGAGCACTTCCGCACCGCTCCGGCCGAGTCCAACGTGCCGTTGCTGATGGGCCTGTTGGGCATCTGGTACGGCAACTTCATGGGCGCCCAGTCGCACGCGGTCCTGCCGTACTCGCACTACCTGTCGAAGTTCACGGCCTACCTCCAGCAGCTGGACATGGAGTCCAACGGCAAGTACGTCGGCCGGGACGGGCGCGAGGTGGAGTGGGAGACCGGACCGGTCGTGTGGGGCACGCCGGGCACCAACGGGCAGCACGCCTACTACCAGTTGATCCACCAGGGCACCAAGCTGATCCCGGCGGACTTCATCGGGTTCGCCGAGCCGGTGGCCGAACTGAGCGACGAGCTGAAGGACCAGCACGACCTGCTGATGGCCAACTTCTTCGCGCAGACCCAGGCACTCGCCTTCGGCAAGACGCCGGACGAGGTGCGGGCCGAGGGCGTGCCGGAGGAACTGGTCCCGCACAAGACCTTCCGGGGCGACCACCCGACGACCACGATCCTCGCCCGGGAGCTGACCCCCTCGGTCCTCGGCCAGCTCGTCGCCCTCTACGAGCACAAGGTGTTCGTCCAGGGGGCGGTCTGGGGCATCGACTCCTTCGACCAGTGGGGCGTCGAGCTGGGCAAGGTGCTGGCCAAGCGCGTCGAGCCCGCCCTGACGGAAGGCGCCGAGGTCCCCGGTCTGGACGCCTCCACCACGGCGCTGGTCGCCGCCTACCGGGAGCTGCGCGGACGGGGATGAGCCGGACCGCGGTGGCCCGGCGGTTCCGTCAGGCCACCGCGCCCAGCGTGTCGGCGAGGCGCCGCCGGGCCGCCCGGGACGCCGGCAGCGAGGCCAGGGCGGCGGCCCCGAGCACCGCGCCCGTACCCAGCAGCGCGAGGAGACCGGGGGAGGGCGCCCGGGCGATGCCCGCGCCGATCCCGCTGGAGGCGCCCTGCGCGTCGATCAGCCAGTGCGCGAGCGGCAGCCCCAGCGCGAGGGCGAGCAGCACCGCCGCCAGGGCGGTGCAGGCGGTGGCCGTGACGGTGATGCCGGTGATCTGGCGGGGCGACAGGCCGATCGCCTTGAGCGCGAGCAGGTCCCGTTCGCTCTCGCGGACGGTGCCTCCGATCGCGGTGAGCAGCTCGACCAGCCCGATCAGGGCGAGCACGGCGATCAGCCCGAGGACGACCCCGCGCAAGGGGGAGAGCCCGTCGGCCGGGTTCGCCACAGGATGCACGTCGAGCCGGCCCTGCCCGGCCCCGGCGAGCCGCCCGGCGACCTCGTCCGGGTCGGCGCCGGCGTGCAGACGCAGCTGGTAGAGGGTCGGACTCAACCGCGGATCGTTCTCCCGCAGGGTGTCCAGGGACGTGGAGATGACCCGGCCCGCGTTCTCCGTCTCGATGCTGCGGCCCACGATGTGCAGGATCTGCGGCCGGTCGCCGACGGTCATCCGGACCCAGTCGCCGACCCGTACGTCCAGCAGGTCGAGCAGACCCTGCCCGGCCACCGCCTCGTCCGCCCCGTGCGCGCGGCGCCCCTCGGCCAGGGCGTAGGGGTACGGGTCCTCCTGGGTGCCGAGACCGCGCAGCGCGATGGTCGCGGTCTGCCCCGGCACCAGCGCGGCCACCTCCACGCCCGGGTAGGCGGCGGCGACCTGGGGGTCGCGCTCCAGCAGGGCGCGGGTGCCCCGGTCACCGGGACCGGCGTCGGCACGCACGCTGAGGGCGGCGGGCAGACCGATCTGCTCGGGCCGGCTCTGGAAGCGGTCGATGGTGGTCCAGGCGCTCATCGCCACCACGATCAGCAGCAGCGGCAGCGTGAGCCGGGCGACCGTGGCGAGTGAGCGCGGACGGCGCGTGAACGCCTTGTGCCAGCCCAGGACGAGCGCGGGTGGCACACGGATCTCCAGCTCCCGCCCGCCGGACCGCCCTGCGGCACGCTCCTCACCGCGCGCTCCGTCGGCCGCTCCGCCAAGCTCCGCGACGCCCGAACCGTGCCCCCGAAGCCCTCGCTCCCGGGGCCCCCGCTCCCGAAGCCCCGGCCCCCGGAGCCCTTGAAGCCCCGGCCCCCGAAGCCCCGGCACCCGAAGCCCCAGCGCCCGCCGGCCCGCGGCGGACAGCCCTCCGCCTCGCGCGGCCGCCGGACGAGGCACCGGTACCGGTGGCACCCGCCCCGCCCGCCAGGCCGCGAGGCCGGTGGTGGCGGCGATGAACAGCACCGCGCCCGCCGGTACGGCGAACAGCGCGACGGTGTGGCCGGGCAGCCCCTGCCAGACACCGACCGCGTCCCCGAGCCGCCCGGGCACACGGTTGCCGAGGGCCTGGGTGAGCGCGGCGCCGGCCACCGCGCCGAGCAGCGCGTAGGCGAGGTGCTGGAGCAGGAAGACCCGGACGACCTGCCCCGGTGTGAAGCCGATCGCCTTCAGCACGGAGATGTCCCGCAGATGACCGCGGATCCGGGTGCCGATCGCCCCGTGCACCGCCAGCCCGGCGGCGAGCAGCGCCCCCAGTCCGAACAGGCCGAGGACCTGGCCGAGCAGCCGGTTGTCGCCCTGCGCCTCGGCGCGGGCCTGCTGCCAGGTGGAGACCTGGCCGATGGCGCCGGCGCCGAGCACGGTCACCGCGCGCTGCACGACGTAGTCCGTGTCGGCGGGATCGGTCAGCCGCAGGCCGGTCACCTGACCGCCCGGACCGCTCACCGCGGCCGGCGGCGCCCATACCAGGCCCGGCCGCTCGCCCGGGCGGTAGCGGCGTTCGGGGCTGTCCGCGATGCCGAGCACCGTCAGGGTCCGTGCCGTGCCCGGCAGGGCGAGGGTGTCACCGGGCTGGGCCAGCAGGGCGCGGGCGAGCCGGCTCTCCAGGACTACCCCGTCGGGATCCGCCGGGTCGAGCCAGTGCCCGGCGGTGAGCAGCGGGCGCCCCACGGAGGGCTCCCCGGCGGTGCCGCGCAGCTCCACAGAGGCGCGGGTGCCGCGTACGGAGACGGTGGCGGGGGCGGTGGGGTAGGGACCGGCGACGGAGCCCACGCCGTCCAGACCGGCCAGCTCGGCCGGGTCGGCCGAGGCGTCGGTGTGCAGCCAGACGTGGGCCCCGCGGGACTGGGTGAAGACGCGCTGCCAGGGGTTGGTCGCGTACCCGAACAGGGCGGTGGCCAGCAGCAGCGAGGCGACCACGCCCGCGGTGGCCAGGATGAGGAAGAGCGCCTCGCCCCGATGGGTGCGCAGATCGGAGTGGGCCCAGCGCAGGGTGGCTCGCACCGGCCTCAGCGCTCCGGGGCGCGGTGCGCGCGGTGGTCGTACGTCCGTATGCCGGTCATCGGGGTCGGTCCCCGAGTTCCAGCACGGCGGAGGTGCCGGGCCGGCGGCGCGGCGGGGTGCCGGCGTCCAGTGCGGCGTCGTCGGCTATGCGCCCGTCGAAGAAGCTGATCACCCGGTCGGCGGCGCTCGCGAGCCGGGCGTCGTGGGTGACCAGCAGGATCGTCTGGCCGCGCTGGTGGAAGCGGGTGAGCAGCCGCATCACCTCGCGGGTGCCCTTGCTGTCCAGGCTGCCCGCGGGCTCGTCGGCCAGCAGCAGCGGTGGATGGTTGACCAGGGCCCGGGCGAGCGCCACCCGCTGCTGCTCACCGCCGGACAGCTCCCCGGGCATGCTGCGCTCCTTGCCCGTCAGGCCCAGCTCGGCCAGCAGCTCCGCACGCTCGGCGCGCGCCCGTTTCGGCGAGAGTCCGGCGAGCAGGGCGGGCAGCTCGACGTTGTCGGCGACGGACAGGTCGGAGACCAGGTTGAAGAACTGGAAGACGATGCCGATGCGCTTCCTGCGCTCGACGGCCCAGCGCGCCTCGCTGTACGCGTCCGTGCACGCGCCGTCCAGCCAGAGACTGCCGGCGTCCGGCCGCTGGAGCCCGCCGAGCAGGTGCAGCAGCGTCGACTTCCCGGCGCCGGACGGGCCGGTGATCGCCACGAACTCGCCCCGCCGCACACACAGGTCGACGCCGCGCACGGCATGCGCCGGGGCGCCCTCGCCGTGGTGCGTCCTGACCAGGCCCTCGGCGCGCAGCACCGGAGCCGGGCCCGTGCCCGCCGCGGAGTCGGCCCCAGCGCTCACTCCAGCTCCTCCAGCTCTTCCTGGCACCTCTCCAGCCAGTCGAGGTCGGCCTGCAGGTGCAGCATCGCGCCCTCGATGAGGAGGTGGGCGACGCGGTTGTCGCGGTCTTCGGCGGCGGCCAGCTTCGACAGCTGCCGCATGGTGTTCAGGTACTGCCGCCGCTGTCTGTTGATGAGGGCGACCTGGTCGGCGAGCCCGGTCTGCGGGGCGAGGGCGAGCTTCATGAAGAAGTCGTCCCGCACCCGCGGCTCGTCCGCCGTCTCCTCGTACCAGGCCCGCAGCTCGTCGCGCCCGGCGTCGGTGAGGTGGTAGACCTTCTTGTTGGGCCGGCTCGACTGCTCGATGGCCTCGCCCTCGATCAGTCCCGTCTTCTCGAGGCGGCCGAGGGTGACGTAGATCTGGCCGACGTTCGGCTGAGGGTACGCGGAGCCCAGCAGTTGCTCAAGGTCCTGCTTCAGCTCGTAGCCGTGGGCGGGACCGCGGGCCAGGAGAGCCAGGAGGTGCAGGCGCACTCAGCCGTCCTCCCGCCTCTGGTCATGTCCCCGGATGTGCTCCAGGCCCTAGTATCGCGCATACCTAACAGGTATACATGGCCTCTGGTCCGGGCGAGGGCGCCCGGTGCCGGCCCGCGGGGTGCGCACGTACCGGCCGGTGAGCGAGGTCGTACAGGGAGGAACCTATGCGGTGGATCCACGCCGCCGGTAGGGGCCTCCTCGTCCTCGTCGTGATCCTGACCGGATACGCCGCCTCCGGCGCCCGCGCCGACGGGGGTGTGACGGGCGGGCGCGGTCCGCTCACCCTGGCCACGGCCGGTGACCTCACCGGGTACCTGGGTCCGCTGCTGGCGGGCTGGAACCGCGCGCATCCCGCCGAGAAGGTCACCCTCGTCGAACTGCCCGACTCCGCGGACGAGACCCGCGCGCAGATGGCCACCGACCTGCGCGACGGCGGCCGGCACCGATTCGACGTCCTCAACATCGACGTCAACTGGACCACCGAGTTCGCGGCCGCCGGCTGGATACGTCCGCTGCCGCGCGAGCGGTTCCCGCTCGGCGCCCTGCTGCCGCCGGTCGTCGACACGGCGACCTACGACGGGCGGCTGTACGCCGTCCCGTACGTCACCAACGCGGGTCTCCTGCTGTACCGCAAGGACGTCCTGGCCGCCGAGGGCCTCCCGCCGCCGCGCACCTGGGACGAGCTGGAGCGGTACGCCGAGACGATCGCCCCCAGGCACGGACTCGACGGGTACGCGGGCCAGTTCCTGCCCTACGAGGGCCTCACGGTCAACGCGGCCGAGGCCGTCTACTCGGCGGGCGGGAGCATCCTCGGCGACGAAGGCGAACGGGTCACCGTGGACTCGGCGGCGGCCCGCGAGGGCGTCGGTTTCCTGGCGCGCGGCGTGCGCGAGGGCTGGATCCCGAGGGACGCGCTGGCCTACAAGGAGGAGGAGTCCAAGCAGGCCTTCCAGGACGGCCGACTGCTCTTCCTGCGCAACTGGCCCTACGCCTACGTCGGCGCGTCCGCCGCCGGCTCGAAGGTCGCCGGGAAGGTCGGCGCGGTGCCCCTTCCCGGGCCGGACGGCCCCGGCACCAGCGTCCTCGGCGGATCCAACCTGGCCGTCGGCACCCATGCCCGGCATCCCGACTCGGCCGCGCGCCTCCTCGCGTACCTCACCAGCGAGCGCGTGCAGCGCCAGGTCCTCACCCGCGGCGCGCTGCCACCGGTGCGGGCCGACCTCTACGAGGACCCGGAACTCGTCGCCGCGTTCCCCTACCTGCCGACCCTGCGCGAGAGCGTGCTGGCCGCGGCACCGCGCCCCAAGAGCCCGCGCTACGACCAGGTCAGCCTGGCCGTGCAGGCGGTCGTGCACGACGCGATGGCCGGGCGGCAGACGCCCGAGGCCGCCGTGCGGAGGCTGGCCCGCGAGCTGGCCGCACTCTCACACCGCTGACTCCGTCATCTAGTTACATGTTAGGTAACGCAGACGTCTCATCTGTGCCTGTAGTGCGGCGAAAAGTACGGATATGAAACCCCGTTCGCTCCGGAGTGCCTGTTCTCTCCGTTGACATCCCCGCGACACCGCTACCTAACATGCATGCATAACGGCTGCTCCCAACAGACGGGTTCTCGGGGTGAACAGGCACCAGTGGTGGCGTGACGCGGTGATCTACCAGGTCTACGTCCGCAGCTTCCTCGACAGCACCGGCGACGGCGTCGGCGACCTCGCCGGCGTCCGGGCCGGTCTGCCCTACCTGCGCAAACTCGGCGTGGACGGGATCTGGCTGAGCCCCTTCTACCCCTCGCCGCAGCACGACCACGGCTACGACGTCGCCGACTACCGCGGCGTCGACCCGCTCTTCGGCGACCTCGACGAGTTCGACGCGCTGGTCACGGCGGCCCGACGCCTCGGCATCCGGGTGCTGCTGGACATCGTCCCCAACCACTGCTCCAGCGAGCACCCCTGGTTCCGCGAGGCGCTGGCCTCCCCGCCCGGCAGCCCGGCCCGCGCCCGCTTCCACTTCGCCGACGGCCGGGGCCCGGACGGCGCCGAGCCGCCCAACAACTGGCACGCCATGTTCGGCGGACCGGCCTGGACCCGGGTGACCGAGGCCGACGGCCGGCCCGGCCAGTGGTACCTGCACATGTTCACGCCCGAGCAGCCGGACTGGAACTGGCGCGAGCCGCGGGTCGCCGCCGAGTTCGACCGGATACTCCGCTTCTGGCTGGACCGGGGTGTCGACGGCTTCCGCATCGACGTCGCCGCCGGCCTCTTCAAACACCCGGAGCTGCCCGACTCCCCGGACCCGGAGGCCGACGCCCGCACCCGCGACTCGGTCAACCCGCTCGCCTGGAACCAGCCCGAGGTGCACGAGGTGTGGCGGCACTGGCGCGCGGTCTGCGAGGAGTACGCCGACCGCGACGGCCGCGAACGCCTCCTGGTCGGCGAGGTGTCGGTCCCCAGCGCCCGCGAACACGCGCGCTACGTCCGCCCCGACGAGCTCCACCAGGCCTTCTTCTTCGACCTCCTCGGCGCCCCCTGGGACCCGGACGCCTTCCGCAAGGTCATCTCCGAGGCCATGCAGGACATCGCCGGCACCGGCTCCACGGTCACCTGGGTCCTCAACAACCACGACCAGGTCCGCACCGTCACCCGCTACGGCGAACCCGCCACCGGCGGCAGCGGCCTCGGCGCCGCCCGCGCCCGCGCCGCGGCCCTGCTGATGCTGGCGCTGCCCGGCGCCGCGTACATCTATCAGGGCGAGGAACTGGGACTGCCCGAGGTCGTCGACCTGCCCGACGACGTGCTCACCGACCCGATCTTCCACCGCACCGGCAGCCGCGCCCGCATCCGCGACGGCTGCCGGGTGCCGCTGCCCTGGTCGGGACAGGCGTCCCCGTTCGGCTTCACCGCCGGCGACGGGGGCGCCAAGCCCTGGCTGCCCCAGCCGGAGTACTTCGCCGAGTACGCCACCGACCGCGCCCTCGCCGACACCCGCTCCTTCTGGCACCTGTACCGCGACGGGCTGCAACTCCGCTCCGAGCTGCCCCAGTTGGGCGAGGGCACCCTGCGCTGGCTGGACACCCCGCCCGGCGTCCTGGCCTTCGTCCGCGGCGACGGCCTGGTCTGTGCCGTCAACTTCGGCACCGCCCCCACGCCCGCGCCCGTCCCCGGCGCCCCGCTGCTCTCCAGCGGCGGCCCCTGCCCGCCCGGCGTACTGCCCGGCGCCACCGCCGCCTGGTGGATCGCCGACCTCTGACCCGTGCTTCGCCCACCCCTCGAAGGGACATCGACGATGATGCGACGACGTACCACCCTGCTCACCGGCTGCACGACCCTCACCCTCGCCCTGGCCGTGACCGCCTGCGGAGGCTCCGGCCCCGTCACGGCCGGCGGCGGTGACAAGGCGCTCGGCGGCCAGACGGTCACCGTCGCCGGTGTCTGGTCCGGCACCGAGCAGGAGAACTTCCAGAAGGTGCTGGACGCCTTCACCGAGAAGACCGGCGCCAAGACCTCCTTCGTCTCCACCGGCGACAACGTCTCCACCGTCGTCGGCAGCAAGATCGAGGGCGGCAACGCCCCCGACGTCGTGATGGTCCCGCAGGTCGGCGTGCTCAAGCAGTTCGCCGGCCAGGGCTGGCTGGAGCCGCTGTCCCCGACGGCCCGGAAGTCCGTGGACACCCACTTCGCGGACGTCTGGAAGACCTACGGCACCGTCGACGGCAGCCTCTACGGCCTCTACTTCAAGGCCGCCCACAAGTCGACCGTCTGGTACAGCCCCGAGGCCCTCACCCAGGCCGGGGTCGAGCCGCCGACGACGTACGACGAGATGCTGGAGGCCGGGCGGACCGTCTCCGACTCCGGGCTCGCCGCCTTCTCGGTCGCCGGGCAGGACGGCTGGACGCTCACCGACTGGTTCGAGAACGTCTACCTCTCCCAGGCCGGACCCGAGAAGTACGACGCCCTCGCCGCCCACGAACTCAAGTGGACCGACCCGAGCGTGGTCGAGGCGCTCACCACCCTCGGCAAGCTCTTCAAGGACAAGCAACTGATCCAGGGCGGCCGCAAGGGCGCCCTGAACACCGACTTCCCCGGCTCCGTGGAGAAGGTCTTCGGCCCGAAGCCCGAGGCCGGCATGGTCTACGAGGGCGACTTCGTCGCGGGGGTCGCCAAGGACCAGTTCGGCAGGAAGATCGGCAAGGACGCGAACTTCTTCCCGTTCCCCGCGGTCGGCGGCGGCAAGGCGCCGGTGGTCAGCGGCGGCGACGCGGCCGTCGTCCTGAAGGACGGCAAGAACGCGAAGGCCGGCATGGCGCTCGTGGAGTACCTCGCCACACCGGAGGCCGCGGCCGTGTGGGCCGAGGCGGGCGGCTTCCTCTCCCCGAACAAGGACCTCGACCCCGCCTCGTACGGCGACGACGTCAGCCGCGCCACCGCCGAGTCCCTCGTGGGCGCCGGGGACGCGGTCCGCTTCGACATGTCCGACCAGGCACCGGCGGCCTTCGGCGGCACCAAGGGCACCGGCGAGTGGAAGCTCCTCCAGGACTTCCTGCGTGACCCCTCCGACCCGAAGGCGACCGCGGCGAAGCTGGAGGCCGCGGCGGCCAAGGCCTACAAGGGCTGACCGGACATGACCTCCACCCTGGTGAAAGAGGCGAGCCCGCCCACCGCCCCCGGTCCGGCGCCCCAACGGCGCCCCCGACGGCGCCGGGCGGCCGTCGCCCTGCTCTTCGTCCTCCCCGCGCTGCTCCTGCTGGGCGCGCTCGTCGTCTACCCCGTGCTGTTCTCCGTCGGGCGCAGCTTCTTCGACGCCTCGGGCAGCCGCTTCGTGGGCGGCGACAACTACACCGAGATGTTCCGCGACCCGGCCACCCTCAAGGCCGTCCGCAACACGGCCCTCTGGGTCGTCGTCGCCCCCACCCTGCTGACCGGCCTCGGCCTGATCCTGGCCGTGCTGGTCGAGAAGGTCCGCTGGGCCACCGCCTTCAAGCTGCTGCTCTTCATGCCGATGGCGGTCTCCTTCCTCGCCGCGGGCATCATCTTCCGGCTCGCCTACGACCACGATCCGGACAAGGGCGTCCTCAACGCCGCCGTCACCGGGGTCCACGACGCCTTCGCCGGCACGTCCTCCTACCCGACGGCGCGGGCGCGCGAGGGGCAGGACGGCGGCCTGGTCAAGGCGGCGGACGGCGCGTACCGGACCAGTGCGGGCGTGTCCCCCGGCGACACCGTGGCGCTCGGGCTGGTCGGGGTGCTGCCCGACGACCTGCCCTCCGGCGCGCAGCCCGCATACGGGGCGGCGGGGCGCGAGACGCCGGCCGGTGAGGTGAGCGGCGTCGTGTACCTGGACTTCACGCCCGGCGGGGGAGGGGAGCAGGGCCGGGTGGACCGCCGCGAGAGCGGGCTGCCCGGGATGACGGTCGAGGCGGTGCGCGACGGCCGTACGGTGGCGACCGCGACCACCGGGGACGACGGCTCCTTCCGCTTCGACTCGCTGGAGCCGGGCTCGTACGCCGTGCGGCTCCCCGCCTCGAACTTCGCCCCGCCCTACGAGGGCGTCTCCTGGCTCGGGCCTGCGCTGGTCACGCCCGCGATCATCGGGGCGTACCTGTGGATCTGGACCGGCTTCGCGATGGTGCTGATCGGCGCCGGGCTGTCCTCGCTGCCGCGCGACGCGCTGGAGGCGGCGCGGATGGACGGCGCGAACGAGTGGCAGATCTTCCGGCGGATCACCGTACCGCTGCTGGCACCGGTGCTGACGGTCGTCTTCATCACCCTCGTGATCAACGTGATGAAGGTCTTCGACCTCGTCTACATCATCGCGCCCGGGCCCGTGCAGGAGGACGCGACGGTACTGGCGACGCAGATGTGGCTGGTGTCGTTCGGCGGCGGCAACAACCAGGGCCTCGGCAGCGCGCTCGGTGTGCTGCTCCTGCTGCTCGTCGTCCCGGCCATGGTCTTCAACGTCCGCCGCTTCAAGAGGAGTCAGCGATGAGGAGTCAGCGATGAACGCCGTGCGGCGGTATCTGGGCAACGGGATCGTCCAGGCCTTCCTGGTCCTCGTCGGCCTGGTCTGGATGACTCCGCTCGCCGGTCTCTTCCTCTCCTCGCTGCGCTCCGCCGAGGACACGGCGGAGGGCGGCTGGTGGACGGCGCTCGCGAGTCCCGGGCAGCTGTCCCTCGACAACTACTCGGCCCTGCTCGGCAACTCGGGCATCACCCAGGCCTTCTGGAACACGGTGCTGATCTCGGTGCCGACGACCGTGCTGGTCGTGGTCGTCGGGGCGCTCGCCGGGTACGCCTTCGCGTGGCTGGACTTCCCGGGGCGTGAGGCGATCTTCCTGGGGGTCGTGGCGCTGCTGGTGGTACCCGTGCAGATCGGGCTGCTGCCGGTCGCCAAGCTCTTCGGGCAGCTCGGGCTCTTCGGGACCATCCCGGGCGTGGTGCTGTTCCACGTGGCGTACGGGCTGCCGTTCGCGGTGTTCCTGCTGCGGAACTACTTCGCCGAGATGCCCAAGGAGATGCTGGAGGCCGCCCGCATGGACGGCGGCAACGAGTGGCGGATCTTCACGCGGCTGGTGCTGCCGGTGGGGAAGCCGGCCATCGCCAGCCTCGCCATCTTCCAGTTCCTGTGGGTGTGGAACGACATGCTGGTGGCGCTGCTCTTCGCGGACAGTTCGGCGCAGCCGCTGACGGTGGAACTCCAGTCGCAGATACGGCAGTTCGGCAGCAACATCGACGTGCTGGCGCCGGGGGCGTTCCTGTCGCTGGTGGTGCCGGTGGTGGTGTTCTTCGCCTTCCAGCGGCACTTCGTGCAGGGGGTCATGGCGGGGTCGGTGAAGTGAGCGAGGTGCGGGACGGGACGGGGGCGGCGGGGCCGGTGGCCCCGCCGCCCCCGTCCCGTATCCGGGCCGGCTACGCCGACGCCGGCGGGTACAGCGACCGCGGCAGCCGGGAGGCCGCCGCCGTGTCCAGCAGCCACAGGGTGCGGGAGCGGCCCCGCGCGCCGGCCGCCGGGGCCTGGATCTCGCCCGCCCCCGAGAGGGCCATCGCGACCGCGTTCGCCTTGTCCTCGCCCGCCGCCAGCAGCCACACCTCACGGGCCGTGCGGATGGCCGGCAGGGTCAGCGAGACGCGGGTGGGCGGCGGCTTGGGGGAGCCGTGGACGCCGACCACCGTGCGCTCGGTCTCCCGGACGCCCGGGTGCTCCGGGAAGAGCGACGCCACGTGCGTGTCCGGGCCGACGCCCAGGAGGAGGACGTCGAAGGACGGGACCGCCGCGTGGTTCTCGGGGACCGATGCCTCGGCCAGCTCCCTCGCGTACGCGGCCGCCGCCGCCTCCACGTCCGAGCCGTACGGACCGTCGGACGCCGGCATCGCGTGCACCCGCTCCGGGTCCAGCGGCACCGAGTCCAGCAGGGCCTCCCGGGCCTGGGTGATGTTGCGCTCCGGGTCGCCCTCCGGCAGGAAGCGCTCGTCGCCCCACCACAGGTCCAGGCGGCCCCAGTCGACGGCGTCCCGGGCCGGGGAGCCCGCGAGCGCGGCCAGCAGGCCGTTGCCGTTGCGGCCGCCGGTGAGGACCACGGAGGCGCTGCCCCGGGAGGCCTGCGCGTCCACGATCCTCGTGAGCAGCCGCGCCGCCGCGGCCTCGGCCATCAGCTCCTTGTCGCGGTGCACGACCAGCTGGGGAGTGCTCACTTCGCCGCCGCCTTCTTCACCGGTGCCTTCTCCTGCGCCGCGTCCTTCGCCCGGGCCTTCGCGACCGTTTCGACGGGAGCGGCGACCGCGACGGCCCCGCCCCCGTCACCGCCCGAGTCCCCTTTGCGCGGCGCGCTCAGCCGGTCCACCCCGAAACGCAGCGCCGAGGCGTACGTGTCGTCCGGGTCGAGGCGCCGCAGCTCCTCCGCGATCAACTCGGCCGTCTCGCGGCGCTTGAGCGCCACCGCACGGGCCGGCTGACCCTGGATGGACAGGTTGGCCAGCGAGCCGTCGGCCCGGTCCAGGACGACCGGACCGCAGTCGGTGTCCATGCGGACCGCGGTCAGACCGGGCCCGGCGGACGCGGTGCGCTCGACCGGGACGTCCAGCCGGTCGGCCAGCCACATCGCCAGCAGTTCGCAGCTCGGGTTGTCCTCCTCGCCCTCCACCTCGACCGACTGCACCTTGCAGTCGACCTGGTCCAGGGCCGCCGCCAGCATCGAGCGCCACGGCGTGATGCGGGTCCAGGACAGGTCGGTGTCCCCCGGCGTGTAGGCGTCGGCCCGGGCGGCCAGCTCCCGTACCGGCTCCTCGCAGGCGTAGGTGTCGGTGACCCGGCGCTGGGCCAGCGCGCCCAGCGGGTCCCCGGCCGGGTCCAGCGGCGCGTTCACCGGCCACCACACCACGACCGGCGCGTCCGGCAGCAGCAGCGGCAGGACCACCGACTGGGCGTGGTCGACGACGTCGCCGTACAGGCGCAGCACGATCGTCTCGCCGGTACCCGCGTCGGCGCCCAGCCGCACCTCGGCGTCCAGCCGGGACTTCGTGCGGTCCCGGGGTGAACGCGAGACCCGCTTGATGACCACCAGCGTGCGCGAGGGGTGCTCGTGCGCGGCGTCGCTCGCGGCCTTCAGCGCGTCGTAGGCGTTCTCCTCGTCGGTGACGATGACCAGCGTGAGCACCATGCCGATGGCGGGCGTGCCGATGGCCCGGCGCCCCAGCACCAGCGCCTTGTTGATCTTGCTGGCCGTGGTGTCCGTGAGGTCTGTCTTCATGGCCGGCGCCAGCTCCGTCCGTCTCGCTCGAGCATTTCGTCCGCCTCGACGGGGCCCCAGGTGCCGGCCGGGTACTGCGCCGGGGTGCCGTGCTGGTCCCAGTACTGCTCGATCGGGTCGAGGATCTTCCAGGACAGCTCGACCTCCTCGGTGCGCGGGAAGAGGTTCGCGTCGCCGAGCAGCACGTCGAGGATGAGGCGCTCGTACGCCTCGGGGCTGGACTCCGTGAAGGACTCGCCGTACGCGAAGTCCATGGAGACGTCCCGGATCTCCATCGAGGTGCCCGGCACCTTGGAGCCGAAGCGGACGGTGACGCCCTCGTCGGGCTGGACGCGGATGACGATCGCGTTCGACCCGAGTTCCTCGGTGGCCGTGGTGTCGAAGGGGGAGTGCGGGGCCCGCTGGAAGACCACCGCGATCTCGGTGACCCGGCGGCCCAGCCGCTTGCCGGTGCGCAGGTAGAAGGGGACGCCCGCCCAGCGGCGGTTGTCGATGCCGACCTTGATCGCGGCGTAGGTGTCGGTCTTCGACTTCGCGTCGATGCCCTCCTCCTCCAGGTAGCCGACGGCCTTCGCGCCGCCCTGCCACCCGGCCGCGTACTGGCCGCGCACCGTGTCCCGGCCCAGGTCCCTGGGGAGGCGGACCGCTCCGAGCACCTTGGTCTTCTCGGCGGCCAGCGCGTCGGCGTCGAAGGAGGCGGGCTCCTCCATCGCGGTCAGCGCGAGCAGCTGGAGCAGGTGGTTCTGGATGACGTCGCGGGCGGCACCGATGCCGTCGTAGTAGCCGGCCCGGCCGCCGATGCCGATGTCCTCGGCCATGGTGATCTGCACGTGGTCCACGTACGACCGGTTCCAGATCGGCTCGAACATCGTGTTGGCGAAGCGCAGCGCCAGGATGTTCTGGACGGTCTCCTTGCCCAGGTAGTGGTCGATGCGGAAGACCTGGTCGGAGCCGAAGACCTCGTGGACGATCGCGTTGAGCTCCTCGGCCGACCTCAGGTCGTGGCCGAAAGGCTTCTCGATCACCGCGCGGCGCCAGGAGCCGTCCGTCTGGTCGGCCAGCTGGTGCTTCTTCAGCTGCTGGATGACGACCGGGAAGGACTTCGGCGGCACCGACAGGTAGAAGGCGAAGTTGCCTCCCGTGCCCTGCGCCTTGTCCAGGTCCTCGATGGTGGCGCGCAGCCGCTCGAAGGCGTCGTCGTCGTCGAAGGTGCCCTGGACGAAGCGCATCCCCTGGATGAGCTGCTGCCAGACCTCCTCGCGGAACGGCGTACGGGAGTGCTCCTTGACGGCGTCGTGCACGACCTGGGCGAAGTCCTCGTGCTCCCAGTCGCGGCGGGCGAAACCGACGAGCGAGAAGCCCGGCGGCAGCAGACCACGGTTGGCGAGGTCGTACACGGCGGGCATGAGCTTCTTGCGGGACAGATCACCGGTGACGCCGAAGATGACCAGACCCGACGGCCCCGCGATGCGCGGGAGCCGTCGGTCTGCGGGGTCACGCAGCGGATTGCTGCTTGACAATTTTTAGCCCTCCGAGGGAGCGAGGCGCTTGAGCTCGGCCTCGGTCGACTTCAGCAGGTCGTTCCAGGAGTCCTCGAACTTGTCGACGCCCTCCTTCTCCAGCAGCTGGACCACCTCGTCGTAGCCGATCCCGAGCTTCTCGACGGCGTCGAGGTCGGCGCGGGCCTGCTCATAGGTGCCGGCGACGGTGTTCCCGGTGATCTCGCCGTGGTCCTCGGTGGCCAGCAGCGTGGCCTCCGGCATGGTGTTCACCGTGTTGGGCGCGACCAGGTCGGTGACGTACATGGTGTCGCTGTACGCCTTGTCCTTCACACCGGTCGAGGCCCACAGCGGACGCTGCTTGTTGGCGCCGGCCTTCTCCAGGGCGCTCCAGCGGTCCGTCGAGAAGACCTCCTCGTACGCCTGGTAGGCGAGACGGGCGTTGGCGACGGCGGCCTTGCCGCGGGCGGCCTTGGCCTCGTCGGTGCCGAGCGCGTCGAGGCGCTTGTCGATCTCGGTGTCCACGCGGGACACGAAGAAGGACGCCACGGAGTGGATCTGCGAGAGGTCCAGGCCGCGCTCCTTGGCCTTCTCCAGGCCGGTCAGGAAGGCGTCCATGACCAGGCGGTAGCGCTCCAGCGAGAAGATCAGCGTGACGTTGACGCTGATGCCCAGGCCGATGACCTCGGCGATCGCCGGGATGCCGGCCTCGGTCGCCGGGATCTTGATGAGCGTGTTGGGGCGGTCCACCAGCCAGGCGAGCTGCTTGGCCTCGGCGACCGTCGCCTTGGTGTTGTGCGCGAGGCGCGGGTCGACCTCGATGGAGACCCGGCCGTCCTTGCCGCCGGTGGCGTCGAAGACGGGGCGCAGGATGTCGGCGGCGTCGCGGACGTCCGCCGTGGTGATCATGCGGATCGCCTCTTCGACCGTGACCCTGCGGAAGGCCAGGTCGGAGAGCTGCTGGTCGTAGCCGTCGCCCTGCGAGATCGCCTTCTGGAAGATCGAAGGGTTGGTGGTGACGCCCACGACGTGCTGCTGGTCGATCAGCTCGGCGAGGTTGCCGGACGTGATCCGCTTGCGCGACAGGTCGTCCAGCCAGATCGCGACGCCTTCATCGGAGAGGCGCTTGAGTGCGTCTGTCATGGAAATTGCATCTCCTACGTGTCGTGTACGGGCGTCAGCGCTGGGCCGCGGCGATCGATTCCCTCGCCTGTGCGGCGACGTTCTCGGCGGTGAAGCCGAACTCCTTGAAGAGCAGCTTGCCGTCGGCCGAAGCACCGAAGTGCTCCAGGGAGACGATCCGGCCGGCGTCCCCGACGTACTTGTGCCAGGTGAGGCCGATGCCGGCCTCCACCGCGACGCGGGCCCTCACGGACGGAGGCAGGACGCTGTCCCGGTACCCCTGGTCCTGCTGCTCGAACCACTCCACGCACGGCATGGAGACCACGCGCGTCGGCACGCCGTCGGCCTGGAGCGCCTCGCGGGCCTCCACGGCCACGTGCACCTCGGAACCGGTGGCGATGAGGACGACCTCGGGGTCGGTGTCCCGCCCGTCGGACCCTGCGGCCTCGAACAGGACGTAGCCGCCCTTGGCCGCGTCCTCGTTCGCCTCGTACGTCGGCACGCCCTGGCGGGTCAGCGCCAGACCGTGCGGCTGGCCCTTGCCGAACTCCTTGGTCCAGCGGCGCAGGATCTCGCGCCAGGCGACGGCGGTCTCGTTGGCGTCGGCCGGACGGACCACGTTGAGGCCCGGGATGGCGCGCAGCGAGGCGAGGTGCTCGACCGGCTGGTGGGTCGGACCGTCCTCACCGAGGCCGATGGAGTCGTGCGTCCACACGTACGTCACCGGCAGGTGCATCAGCGCGGACAGCCGCACCGCGTTGCGCATGTAGTCGGAGAACACCAGGAAGGTGCCGCCGTAGATACGGGTGTTGCCGTGCAGCGCGATGCCGTTCATCTCCGCGGCCATCGCGTGCTCGCGGATGCCGAAGTGGATGGTGCGGCCGTACGGGTCCGCCTCGGGCAGCGGGTTGCCCGCCGGGAGGAAGGACGACGTCTTGTCGATCGTCGTGTTGTTCGAGCCGGCCAGGTCGGCCGAGCCGCCCCACAGCTCGGGGACGACCGCGCCGAGCGCCTGGAGGATCTTGCCGGAGGCGGCACGCGTGGCCACACCCTTGCCGGTCTCGAAGACCGGGATCTTCTCCTCCCAGCCCTTGGGCAGCTCGCCCTTGGCGACGCGGTCGTACTCGGCGGCGCGCTCGGGGCTGTTGTCCCGCCACTGCTGGTAGGCCTTCTCCCACACCGCGCGGGCCGCCCGGCCCTTCTCCAGCGCCTTGCGGGTGTGGCCGATGACCTCGTCGGAGACCTCGAAGGTCTTCTCCGGGTCGAAGCCCAGGACGCGCTTGGTCGCGGCGACCTCGTCGTCGCCGAGCGCCGAGCCGTGCGCGGCCTCGGTGTTCTGCGCGTTCGGCGCGGGCCAGGCGATGATCGAGCGCATCGCGATGAAGGAGGGGCGGTCGGTGACCTTCTTCGCGGCCTCGATCGCGTCGTAGAGCGCGTTCGGGTCCAGGTCGCCGTCCGGCTTCGGGGCGACGCGCTGCACGTGCCAGCCGTACGCCTCGTACCGCTTGCAGGTGTCCTCGGAGACGGCGGTCTCGGTGTCGCCCTCGATCGAGATGTGGTTGTCGTCCCACAGCAGGACCAGGTTGCCGAGCTTCTGGTGGCCGGCGAGGGAGGAGGCCTCGGCGGAGATGCCCTCCTGGAGGCAGCCGTCACCGGCGATGCAGTAGACGAAGTGGTCGAACGGGGAGGTGCCCTCGGCGGCCTCCGGGTCGAACAGGCCGCGCTCGTAGCGGGCGGCCATGGCCATGCCCACCGCGTTGGCGACGCCCTGGCCGAGCGGGCCGGTCGTCGTCTCCACGCCCGTGGTGTGGCCGTACTCCGGGTGGCCGGGGGTCTTGGAGCCCCAGGTCCGGAAGGACTGCAGGTCCTCCAGCTCCAGGCCGAAGCCGGCCAGGTACAGCTGGGTGTAGAGGGTCAGGGACGAGTGGCCGGCGGACAGCACGAAACGGTCGCGCCCGACCCAGTCCGCGTCGGCCGGGTCGTGCCGCATCACCTTCTGGAAGAGGGTGTAGGCGGCGGGCGCCAGGCTCATCGCCGTACCGGGATGGCCGTTGCCAACCTTCTGTACGGCATCGGCGGCCAGGACGCGGGCGGTGTCGACCGCCCGCTGGTCCAGTTCGGTCCACTCGAGGTCTGTGGTGGTCGGCTTGGTGCTCACCCTGGGTCAGGGCTCCTCTCCACATGTCGGATGCCGGTGCACGGGTGCACCGGCTGCCGGCGCGTCCGTGAGTCGGCCGGCCGTTGTCGAGCCTACCCCCGTAAGTACGTGCGTTTTTCCGCTGGAAACCAGACTGCCGGGACTCTCCGCGATCCGCCTGTCGACTGGGTGAAACCGCATTCGGCAAGTGAATACGGAGCCGCTCATCTGACCGCTCAATCGACTCTCCGAACGCACGTCGGAGCGCCCCGGCCAACACGACCCCACCCCCGCGAAGGCCGAGGTACGGGCAACGTCTAAAGTGGCGTGGTACGCGCGAGCCTTTACCGCCGCTTCACATGGCGGGGCTCGCTGGGATGTCTCTGTCAGGGGTGTGCGTGACGGCCGTTGAATCCCGTCCTGCGGGGGTTATCGGGACGAGCCAGAGCCCGAGTCACCGGCCGTTCGGGGCCCGTGTCAAGGCGTTCGTGGCGCTGACCAAGCCGCGGATCATCGAGCTTCTGCTGATCACCACCGTTCCGGTGATGTTCCTGGCCGAGCAGGGTGTTCCGGACCTGGGGCTGGTGTTGCTGACCTGCGTCGGCGGCTACCTGTCCGCGGGCGGCGCCAACGCGCTGAACATGTACATCGACCGCGACATCGACGCGCTGATGGACCGCACCTCGCAGCGTCCGCTGGTGACCGGCATGGTCAGCCCGCGCGAGTGCCTCGCCTTCGGCATCTCCCTGGCCGTCGTCTCCACCCTGTTGTTCGGCCTCACCGTCAACTGGCTGTCGGCCTGGCTCTCGCTCGGCGCGCTCCTCTTCTACGTGGTCGTCTACACGATGATCCTCAAGCGCCGCACCTCGCAGAACATCGTCTGGGGCGGTATCGCCGGCTGCCTGCCGGTGCTCATCGGCTGGTCGGCCGTGACCAACTCGATGTCCTGGGCGCCGATCATCCTGTTCGGCGTGATGTTCTTCTGGACGCCCCCGCACTACTGGCCGCTGTCCATGAAGGTCAAGGACGACTACGCGCGCGTCGGCGTGCCGATGCTCCCCGTCGTGGCCTCCAACAAGGTCGTCGCCCGGCAGATCGTCCTCTACAGCTGGGTCATGGTCGGCGTGTCCCTGCTGCTGACGCCGCTCGGCTACACCGGCTGGTTCTACACGGCGGTGGCCCTGCTGGCCGGCGGCATGTGGCTGTGGGAGGCCCACGGGCTCCAGAACCGCGCCAAGGCCGAGGTGACGGGCGGCAAGCTCAAGGAGATGCGGCTGTTCCACTGGTCCATCACCTACGTGTCGGTGCTGTTCCTGGCGATCGCGGTGGACCCCTTCCTGCGCTGAACACCTGTTCCCGGGAACGTCCGACGGGCGGGGGGGGGGGGGGCGGGGCCCCCCCCCCCCCCCCCCCCCCCGGGGCCCCCCCCGGGGGGGGGCGGGGGGGGGGGGGCCCCCGCCCCGGCGGGGGGGGGGGGCCCCCCCGGGGGGGCCCCCCCCCGCGGGGGGGGGGCCCCCCCCGGCGGGGGGGGGAACCCCCCGGGGGGGGCGCCCGCCCGC
>NZ_JBIDCI010000011.1:0-303433 GCF_043204535.1 Streptomyces sp. NPDC047853
ACATTACGAAGAGCCTCCCGACCTGCGAAGAAGCCGGTGGTCATGCCCCTAATCAGCGGTCTGTCGATGCCTCCGGAGCTGGTGACACCACCCCCCAAGCCATCAACTCGACAGGGGGAGACAGTCATGCCAACTCCGAAGGCCGGGCGACCCCGTCGCGGGGCCACCAAGAAGGTAATGGGGAGGTGTTGCCCCGCGGGCCGCAGCGACATCGTGCCCGCGGCGACGCCGATGTCCCAGTTGTGCAGCCGGTGCAGATGCCGCTCCGACGCGAAGCCCTCCCGCAGCACGAGGTCTTCGCGAACCAGCGCCTCACCGGCGCCCACGCCCCCGACTCTCGTGCGGTCCGCGCGACTCGGGGTCCGGCGGGGTGACGTCTCACCGCCCACCGTGTCCGGGCTCGTCAGGAGACCGTGGAGAGAGCGCTGCTGCCCTTGGCGACGGTGGTGTGGTCGTCGACCCGGCGGGCACCGAGGACCCGGGCCGTGTCGATGAAAGCCTGGACGTGGGGCGGGGGCGTTCTGTCCGGCCGAACCAGCGCCCACTCGGTGAGGGGGGCGTCCTCGATGGGCACCAGCGTCACACCGGGGTATCTGTAGTAGCGGGGGACATGGCCGTTGAGGGGGCAGACGATGCGCCCGGCGGCGACCAGGGCGAGCACTTCGTGGAAGGTCCGGGCCTTCGGCCCGCGGTGAATCGGCTGCCCGCCGGGCGTGTGGTCGGGGCTCATGGCCTGGAACCAGTCCATCGGTACCCGTTCCCCGGGGTCGAGCATCGTCTGGCCGGCCAGGTCCTCCATGGACAGGCTTTCTCGTGCAGCCAGGGGCGAGTCGTCGGCGACCGCCAGGACGCGGCCCTCCCTCAGGACGACCGGGCCGCACGACAGCCCGTTCCGGCGCACGGGGAGCCACATGAGCTGGAGATCCACTTCCTTGGTACGCAGCTTCGCGAACGGGTCGCTGAAATGGAACTCCACGAAGTCGATGGCGCACTCGGGATACCGGGTCCGATAGGCATCGGCCAGCCAGGCCAGCTCGGAGGGCAGGGCCCCCATCGCTCCCAGCCGGACGGTTCCGCAGCAGCCTTGAGCCGCCGCGGCTGCCCGGTCCACCGCTGCCCGTATCAATCCGAAGCCGTGCGTCAGGTCCTCTCGCAGCCGCTGCCCGAGAAGCGTCAACGTGACGGTCCGGGTGCTGCGGTCGAACAACGCACCGCCCAAGCGGCGTTCCTGCTGACGGATCGACTGGCTGACCCGCGCCTGCGAGAGATGCAGGCGCTCCGCGGTCCGACCGAAGTGCAGTTCCTCCGCGAGGGTCAGGAAGATCTCGATGTCCCGCAGTTCCACTGCATCCCCCGACTGATCATTCCCGCTCGTCGTGTCCAGCGGGAACCGATGGTGTTCAGCCTGCCAGCTTAGGCGAAGGGCGGGACTGCACGCGCACGCCCGGGGCCGTGACCAGCACGGACGAGGAGGCCGGCGGAGGCGGGGACGTGACGAGGCCCTGTCGCTTCCCCGGAGGGAGCGACAGGGCCCTGGTGGCTCGCACCGATCAGCCCGTCACGCGGACGCGCCTCAGGTCCCCGGCGAGATCAGTCCACCGGCGAGATGAAGGCGAGGACGGGGCCCGCGCCGATCGGGCTGGCGGCCGTGTCCCAGTTGAACCACCCGCTCTTCTGCACGGCTCCGCTCTCGTTCCCGCCGACGGTGCGGATCTGCTTGCCGTCGGCGGAGACCTCGACGACCAGGTTGATGTGGTTGGCCTCGCCGTCGGTCAGGCTGTGGTCGGTGTCGTAGAGGGCGGCGTCGCCGACCTTGGGGGCGCCGGTCCGGTAGGTGCCGTGGGTGAGGCCGTAGCTGCGGAAGCTGATCGCGGCGGCGTTCAGTTGCGAGGTGCCCGAGACGCCGGCACTCGACCAGATGTAGTCGCCGAACTCGGCACACCAGGCACGGCTGTGATCGAAGTCGTAGTCGCCGAAGTTGCTGCCGACCTCGGCCTCGGCCCGTTCGGCGATGCGCTGCCCGAGAGTGGACTCGGAGCTGCAGGAGTAGGTCTTGGGCACCGCGGAGAGGGAGACCTGGGACCAGCCGGAGGTGTCCACCGGGTCGTCGTTGTGGTCGACGATGTCCCCGCCGGAGTTGTTCAGCGGATTGGTGTCCTTGTACCAGTACATGCCCTTGGACGCGGTGACGCCGTAGTAGAGGCCGCCGCCTGGCGTCACCAGCTGTTCGAAGCCGCCCCAGGCGGACGTCCGCAGGTCCTGGCGGGTCCACTTGGTTCCGATGATCTTGTAGCTGAGGAGCTTGCCGTCGGCGCTGGTCCCGACGATGGTGTCCTTGCCGGCCGAGGTGAGCGTGTTGAGGACGAATCCCTCGCTGATCGTCTTCCCGGCGGCGATGGAGGCGGGCTTGCTCGCCGTCACCGGGTACTGGAGCAGGGTGCCGGCGGCCGTCGTGCCGTAGAGGTGGCCGAAGCCGTCGTAGGTGAGCTTGTCGTGGGTCCAGCCGCTTGCCTCGATTCTGGTGACGGGGTTGGTGTCGGCCAGTTCGAGCGTGGTGTTGTTCGTCTTGACGTCGACCCGGTAGAGGGCCCCCTGGTTGGAGGTGACGAGCAGGGTGTTGAAGTTCAACGCGGTCAGGGCCTTCGGCGTGAAGCCCAGGTCGGGCCCTATGAGCGTCTTGATGCGGTTGCCGTTCTCGGGGTTGATGCTGCTGAAGGTGAGTCGGCCGTCGGCGAGCACGCCGTAGACGGACACGGTGCCGTCGCAGACCAGCGCCGCCTGAGCGGTGCCGGTGGCCGTGGTCAGCAGCCCGAGCGAGAGCGCCCCGGCGGCCAGCGTGGTGACGGCGGTCCGCAGTGTCTTGGTGTTCTTGAACACGATGATGCTCCTGAAGAGGTGCGAGGACGGGTGGGAAGGGTGGATGGGGTCGAGCGGCGGAAGGCTGCGACGTGGTGGGGCGGGCACGGCCGGGGCGCCCCCGTGACGCGGGTGCAGCGGCTCCGTACGGTCACGGCGGCACCCGGTCGGCCGGCCTAGTACCAGTGGTTGGCCTGCCAGAAGTTCCAGGCGGCACAGGGCGAGCCGTACGCGGGGCGCTCTTCGATGTAGTCGAGGCCCCACTTGATCTGGGTCAGGGGGTTGGTCGCCCAGTCGGCTCCGGCGGAGGACATCTTGCCCCCGGGCAGGGCCTGTGGGATGCCGTAGGCGTCGGAGTACGGGTTGTCGGCGTCCCAGCGCCATCCGCTCTCGTGGTCCCAGAGCTTCTCCAGGCAGTTCCACTGCGTCGCGTTGGCCCAGGCGCTGTTGTGCTGGTTCATCAACTGACGTCCGGCTGCCTTGACTTGGGCGATGTCGTCCCGGTCGAGGGTGGTCGAGGTGGTGCAGGAGTACGTGCCCGGAGCGGCGGAGAGGGCGACCTGGCTCCAGCCCGCGGTGTCTACGGCGTCATTGGGGTGCGCGGTGATGTCCGAGCCCGACTCGTCCGTCGGGTCGGCGTCCTTGTACCAGTACATGCCCCCGGATTCGGTGACGCCGTAGTACACGCCCCCGCCGGGGGAAACCAGCTGCTCGAAGCCGCCCCATGCCTCCTGGCGCAGCACCGCACCTTCCCAGCCGGACGCCGTGATCTGGTACCCCATCAGCTTTCCGGCGTCCGTGGTGCCGACGAGACGGTCGCGGCCCACCGACGTGAGGGTTTCCAGAACGAAGCCGTCGCCGACCTTGCTGCCCGTCGGGACGGAGGCCGGCTTGGCGGTCCGGATGACGTACGTGAGGAGAGAACCCGCGCTGGTGGTGCCGTAGAGGCTGCCGTGGCCGTCGTAGGTCAGCTTGTCGTGGGTCCATCCGCTCGCCGCGATTCTCGTGGGCGTGCCCATGAGCTGAAGCGTCTCGTCATTGGTGCGGATGTCGACCCGGTACAGGGCCCCCTCGGTGGAGGTCACCAGAAGCGTGTTGAAGTTGAGCGTCGCCATCGCCTTCGGGGTGAACCCGAGCGACGGGCCGACGCGCGTCCTGGTCCGGTTCCCGTTGGCCGGATCGATGTCGCTGAATGTCAGCCGCCCGTCGGCGAGGACGCCGTAGACCGACGCCGTTCCCGAGCACTCGGTCACCGTGTCGGCCGTCGCCTCCGGTGACCCGGTCAGGAGGCTCAGGGCCAGCGAACCGGCCAGCAGGGCGCCGACGGTGACACCGGACTTCTTGTATGTGCGCATGCTGCGGAGACTCCTGATCGTGGTGGGGAGGTGAAACGTGGGCGAAGCGCGGTGCCGTGGGCGGCCCGGGCCGGTGGGAGGGCCCGTGCAAAGCCGCGCCGCGGGTCGTCGGCTTCACGGCAGCCGGTGGAGGGCGCCTCCCTCGGCGACCTGCCAGCCCGCGTCGGCCGAGTTGCGTGTGCCTGCGCCTGCCGAGCCCGGACCGGGGACCGGGCCCGCGAGCGCCGCCGTGAGGCTGAGGGCGATGGCCGCGGTGGTCGGGGTGACGTGAGTGCGGGTCATGAATGTTCGATTTCCTCCGTGCCGGTGACGAGCTGTCCCACCGGCGGGGGCGTCTCGTGTCGACGCTCGGTCCGGTTGACGGACAACAGCTTCGCCGCTGGCCCGGCACTCAGGAAGCCGTTCCCGGTGGCCGGAAGGGGACCTGGACGGTTGTGTCCAGCCGCAGGGGACCCGGCCCGTTCAGCGAGAGGGCTGTTCGAATGCCAGCTCCATCAGGGGCACACCCGCGTCCAGCAACTGGGCACCGTCCAGGGCGGGCACTTCCCGGGACAACCGGAGGCTCACGTGTACCGCACGCGTTTCGGCTTCCTCCAGCAGGTCGGCGACGAGGAAGAAGCCGAGCGTGAGCCGGCGGGCGGGCCCGGCGTGCACCGCCAGGTGCTCCACCAGGTCGTCGGTCCGGATCGCCGCCCGCATCATCTCCCGTGCGCCGGAGGGGAGTTGTGCGTGCCGCGGGAGTCGCAGATGTACGTGGACCAGATGCATGACTGCCACGATCCCCGCCCACGCACGGGGAACGGCGCCGCGTAAACGGCCACTTGCGGCCATGGCCTGTTCCGGCCCACGTCTCGTGGGCCGCCCTCACGTGGGTGCGGAGGGCCCTGACGGGGAGGGGCGGTCGCCGGCCATTCATCATCCGCGCTTATGAGTCCCGCACCGGAGTCGGCGTTGTTCGCTGATTGCGCGTCAGCCATCCTGTTCGTCGCCCGCGGCGCAGCCGTCGGGTACAGGAACACGCTCATGCGCTGCTTCGAGGCGCCGATCGACGACGGCCGCGTGCGACCAACCGAGGGCGCGTCGAGGGAGAGCGGTACCACAGGGCTCTGGGGGAGACCGATGCTGACCGCACTGGGACTGGACGCGGCGACCGAGAAGACGTACCGGGTGATGCTGACGCACCCCCGAGCCGGCGTGGCGGAGATCGCCGCGCGACTCGGCATGCCGCAGGAGCGGATACGCGACGCGCTCGACACGCTGAGCGAGCTCGCCCTCGTCCGGCCCTCGGCGGAAGCCGGGGGTCACCTGCGCGCGGTCGCCCCCGACATCGGCATGGAGATCATTCTGACCCGGCAGCAGGCCGAACTCGCGGCCGCCCGGCAACGGGTCGAGGCGTCGCGCGCAGCGGCGACCCAGCTCCTGTCGGAGTACGCCGGACTCCGGGAGACCCGGCACTCCTCGGAGACGGAGCAGCTGATCGGCCTGGACCAGGTACGGGACCGGCTCGCCGTCCTCTCCCGGCAGGTTGCCGAGGAGTTCCTGACGTTCGCCCCGGGGGGACCGCAGACGGTGCAGAACATGGCCGCGTCCCGGCCCCTCAACGCGGACCTGCTCGACCGCGGCGTCCGCATGCGGACGGTCTACCTCGACAGCGTGCGCACTCACCGGGCCACCGTCGAACACGCCGACTGGCTCTCGTCCCGGGGCGCACAGGTGCGCACGGTGCCGTCCCTGCCCACGCGGATGATCCTCATGGACCGCAGGACCGCGATGATCCCGCTCAGCGGCGATGACACGGCCGCCGGGGCGGTGGTCCTGACCGGACACGAGACGCTCACCGCCCTGTGCGCGCTCTTCGAGGCCACGTGGGCCGCAGCGCAACCGCTCGGTGAGACCGTCGCCCCGGACCCGCAGGGGCTGACCGGGCAGCAGTCCACGGTCGTCCGGCTGCTCGCCGAGGGCCACACGGACGAGGCGATCGCCAAGCGGCTGGGCGTGTCCTCCCGCACGGCCCGGCGCACCGCCTCCGAGCTGATGGAACGCCTGGGAGCACGCAGCCGCTTCGAGGCAGGTGTCCGCGCGGTGCAGCAGGGCTGGTTGCCCGCGGACGCGGCGCGTGACCGGTTCGACAGCAGCCGCAGGACACCGGAGGACGACACGATCGGGTCGGCAGCGGGGTAGTCCGCGAGCCGGGGTCGACCGCGGGGAGATGCCCCGGCCCCGCCTCGACCGGCTCCGGTGGCCCCAACCGTCCGGGACCGTTTCTGATCGGGTGGGACCGGGTTCGGACGCCTCGGAGCATGTGCTTCACCGGCTTATCGGTCTGTCGTACGAGGTCTCATACCAGAGCGGGACGTTGTCCGAGGGACTTTGGCAACTGCCCACCGCACATGATGCACAGGCGACTACTGTCAGTGTCCGTCGGGCTACGTAGACCGGATCCCCGGTCCGCTCGGCCGACATCGCGACGGCGCGTGCCCGCGTGGCGTCGCGTGTCCGCGTGGTGTCCGCCACCACGCGCGAGCACCCAGGCCCGACGGGCCAACGGACCAGTACGAGGACCCCCGATGTCTCACCTCCGCGCCCCGGCCGCGCGAGCAGACCGCCGCGAGGGCGGGCGGCACGGCCGGCCGGCCTCCCGTACCGCCCTCGCGTTGCCCGAGACCCACATACGGCCCCAACTGCTGCGTCTGGCCGTGCTGCCGCCCGTCGCGGTCGCCCTCAGCGCCTGCGCGGTCGTCCTGTTCACCGTCCGGTCCACCGGCGCCCGCCCCGGCCCCGTGCTGTGGGCCGTCCTCGCCGGGGCGGTCTCGGTGACCCTCGCCGCGGTCGCCATCGCCGCCGTCGCGGCGGACCGCGCCGCACGGTCCGTGCACGACCGGGTCGGCGCCCTGCGCCGCAGCACCGCGCGCGGCGAGGGCGAACTGCGGGGCGTCGTCGAGGCGTTGCGCCGCGGCGAGACCCCGCCGCACCGCCCACCCCGGGGCGGACCGCCGGACGACGCCGACGACTTCGACCTGCTCGCCGCCGACCTGTCGCGCGCCCACGACGGCGCCGTCACCGCGGTCGTCCGGGCCGCCCAGCTCTCCAGTCAGGCGGGCAGCGAACAGAAGCTGGAGGTCTTCGTCAACCTCGCCCGGCGCCTGCAGTCCCTGGTGCACCGCGAGATCTCCATCCTGGACGAGCTGGAGAACGAGATCGAGGACCCCGACCTCCTCAAGGGCCTCTTCCACGTCGACCACCTCGCCACCCGCATCCGCCGCCACGCCGAGAACCTCGCCGTGCTAGGGGGCGCCGTCTCCCGCCGGCAGTGGAGCAACCCGGTCGACATGACCGAGGTGCTGCGCTCGGCCATCGCCGAGGTGGAGCAGTACTCCCGGGTCCGGCTCGTCCCCCCGATCGACGGCACCCTGCGCGGCCACGCCGTCGCCGACGTCATCCACCTGCTGGCCGAACTCGTCGAGAACGCCACCCTGTTCTCCGCCCCGCAGACCCAGGTGCTGATGCGGGCCAACCTCGTCACCTCGGGCCTCGCCGTGGAGGTCGAGGACCGCGGACTCGGGATGCCCGTCGCCGAGCAGAGCCGGATGAACGCGCTGCTCGCCGACCCCGACCAGGTCAACGTCGCCCGCCTGCTCGCGGACGGGCGCATCGGGCTGTTCGTCGTCTCGCAGCTCGCCAAGCGGCACGGCATCACCGTCCGGCTCCAGACCAACATCTACGGCGGTGTCCAGGCCGTCCTGGTCGTGCCGCAGGCCCTGTTGGGACCGGAGCCGGGTGCCGCCCCCGGGGGCGAGGCCCGGCCGGACCAGGTCACCGGGACCGGGCCGGTGCCCCTGCCGCCACCGCCCCGGCAGCAACCGCGCCCCACGGGCGACGCGACGCCGCCTGCGCCCGCCGGAGCCGCCCTCGACACTCCCGCCCCCGTCCCCGCCGCCCCCGCCACTCCGGCGGCCGTTCCCGCCCCTCCCGAGCCCTTCGCCCCGCCCCCCGCCCCCGAGGCGCCCGTGCGGGCACCCTCCCACCGGGCCGACGGCGGACCCGTACCGCTGCCCGTGCGCGGCGCCCGCCCGGACCGGCCCACGCCGGCCGCCGCGGTGCCCGGCGTCCGGCCCGAGGACCGGGGCGTGATCGCCGAACACGCGGCCGCCCCGCCCGTGCCGCGCCACAGCGCGGTGCGCGGCACCATGGGCAAGCCCCACCTGCCCCGGCGCCGGGCCCAGGAGCACATCGCGCCCCAGCTCCGCGGCGGCCCCGCACCCCGCCAGGAACCCGAGGAGCACACCGGGCACGACCCCGGACTGATGGCCGCCTTCCAGCGCGGCATCGGACTCGCGGAGGCCCAGCAGCACCTGGAGCCGACGTCCGTGGAGCCGCCCCGGCCGGGACCGGCGCACGACGAGCCGGTGCCCCGGTACACGGAGCCGCACCCGGCGGAGCAGAACCACCGGGACCCGGCCGGATGAGAGCCGTGACCACCCCCACCGCCACCCCCACGACCACCCCGAGCCCCTTCTCCGCCCCCATCCCCACCCCCACCCCCACCACCACGACCCGCGCTCCCGCAGACCTTCGTACCCCAAGGAGTCGATCCACCATGGCGAGCGATGCGCCGACGACCGGCCACGTGTCCGACCTCGACTGGCTGATGAGCGGCCTCGTGCAGCGCGTACCGCACACGACCAGCGCGGTGCTGCTGTCCTGCGACGGACTGGTGAAGTCCGTCCACGGCCTCGACGCGGACAGCGCCGACCACATGGCCGCCCTGGCCTCCGGCCTCTACTCCCTCGGCCGCAGCGCCGGCGTCCGCTTCGGCGACGGCGGCGACGTACGGCAGGTCGTCGTGGAACTCGACTCGACCCTGCTCTTCGTCACCACCGCCGGCTCGGGCACCTGTCTCGCCGTGCTGGCCGGCCGCGAGGCCGACGCCGCCGTGCTCGGTTACGAGATGGCGATGCTCGTCAAGAGCGTCCGCCCGTACCTGGTCACCGCGCCCCGGCAGTACGCCGTCGAACCCCCGGCGATGAGGCCTTGAGGGTGGCCGCGGCCGGCGACGGGCCCTGGCTCGACGACGCCGCCGGACGGCTGGTGCGCCCTTTCACCGTGAGCAACGGCCGTACCCGGCCGACCGTCGCGCTCGACCTGATGTCCCAGGTGATGGCCACCGGGGCGACCCCCCTCGGCTACCTGGGACCCGAGCACGCGCAGGCACTGGACCTGTGCAGGGCGCCCCTCCCGGTCGCCGAGCTCGCCGCTCATCTGAGGCTTCCGGTGGCAGTCACCAAGGTGCTGCTGTCGGACCTGGTGGACTGCGGCGCGCTGACCACGAAACCCCCCGCCGCGTTCCACCACAACCCCACGGACCGGGCCCTTCTGGAGGCAGTGCTCGATGGACTACGACGACAGCTCTGACTACGGCCACGCCGCCGGCACCGATCCGTTCCCCACCGCGTTGAAGATCCTCGTGGCCGGCGGCTTCGGAGTGGGCAAGACGACCTTCGTCGGCGCGGTGAGCGAGATCGCGCCGCTGAGCACGGAGGAACTGCTCACCACGGTCAGCGCCGCGACCGACAACCTCGACGGGATCGAGAACAAGCTCGAGACGACCGTGGCCATGGACTTCGGCCGCATCACCCTCGACCCGCAGCACGTGCTCTACCTGTTCGGGACACCCGGCCAGGAACGGTTCTGGTTCATGTGGGACGAGCTGTGCGAGGGCGCTCTCGGCGCCGTGATCATCGCCGACACCCGGCGGCTGGAGGAGTCCTTCGCCGCCGTCGACTTCTTCGAGGAACGAGGACTCGGATTCATCGTCGCCGTCAACGAGTTCGACGGCGCCTACCGCTACGACCCCGAGGAGGTGCGGGCCGCCATGGACCTCCACCCCGAGATCCCCATCGTGCGCTGCGACGCCCGGATCTCCAGTTCCGGCGTACAGACGCTGCTCACCCTCGTACGCCACCTCATCGCCCACACTCCGGCCCCCGCGACGGGGTTCGGCGCCCACAGGTGAATCCCGGTTTTTTCCCAGGTGACCCACGCCCGCACCGCCCTGGAGCCGCACATGACGCACGTCCACAGCGACGGAGCCCGCCCATGAGCTACGACCCGCCGCGCCCGGCCGGACGCCTGCTGCTCACGCCCGAGGACCGGGAGGCGCCCGCCCGGGTGCGGCGGCTGCGCCGGCTCGGCCTGGCGCAGCGCCCGGACCCGGCCCTCGACGCCTTCGCGGCACAGCTCGCCGGGCTCGCCGAGTCGCCGTACGCGATGGTCAACTTCCTCGTGGAGGGCGGGCAGTTCTTCGCGGGCCTGCGGGTGCCGGAGTTCCCGCCGGTGACGCGGGGGGACGGCACCAGCCCGGAGTTCGGCCGCGTCCAGCCCCGCGACCACGGCTTCTGCCCGCACGTGGTGGTCCGGGGCAAGGCCCTGGTCCTGGAGGACGTGCGCGACTACCCGCGTTTCGCGGGCAACCCGGTCGTCGACGAGTTCGGCATCCGCTCCTACCTCGGCGCCCCGCTCATCGACAGCACGGGCACGGTGCTGGGCACGGTGGCCGCGTCCGACGTACGGCCCCGGACCTGGGGGCAGGCGGGCCTCGCGACGATCAAGTCGACCGCGGCCGACCTGGTGCGGCGCATCGAACGCAGCGCGGAGGACGGGCTTCCGCTGTGAGCCGCCGGTCACCGGCACGCTGGCACGGGGCGGGCCGGCGGGGCGGGCGCGCGGGGCGGGTCCGCGGGGCGTGAAGGAAAGCTGCGGCCGGGCTTAAGAAAGGCTCGATGGACCCGGGGTGGTGTCGTACGGCAGATTGCTGTGCGATTCCCCTCCCCTTCCCGGACGCGGGCTGCCTCGCATGCCCGGTGCCGGGACCTCACCCGTCAGGAGCCGTAGCGTTGAAGGCGCTGGTCAAGGAGAAGGCGGAGCCCGGGCTGTGGCTCGCGGACGTCCCCGAGCCGGTCATCGGACCCGGTGACGTCCTCATCAAGGTGCTGCGCACCGGCATCTGCGGCACCGACCTGCACATCCGGGCGTGGGACGGATGGGCGCGGCAGGCCATCCGCACCCCGCTCGTCGTCGGGCACGAGTTCGTCGGCGAGGTCGTCGACACCGGGCGGGACGTCACCGACATCAAGACCGGCGACCGGGTCAGCGGCGAGGGCCACCTGGTCTGCGGCAAGTGCCGCAACTGCCTGGCCGGCCGGCGCCACCTGTGCCGCGCCACGGTCGGGCTCGGCGTGGGCCGGGACGGGGCGTTCGCCGAGTACGTCGCCCTGCCCGCCACCAACGTCTGGGTGCACCGGGTGCCCGTCGACCTCGACGTCGCCGCGATCTTCGACCCCTTCGGCAACGCCGTGCACACCGCGCTGTCCTTCCCGCTGGTCGGCGAGGACGTCCTGATCACCGGCGCCGGACCGATCGGCCTGATGGCCGCCGCGGTGGCCCGGCACGCGGGCGCCCGCAACGTCGTGATCACCGACGTGAGCCAGGAACGCCTGGACCTGGCCCTCAAGGTCGGGGTCAGCCTCGCCCTCGACGTGTCCAAGGCGAGCATCGCCGACGGGCAGCGCGAACTCGGCCTGCGCGAGGGCTTCGACATCGGCCTGGAGATGTCCGGCCGCGCCGAGGCCATGCGCGACATGATCGCCAACATGACGCACGGCGGCCGGATCGCGATGCTGGGCCTGCCGTCCGAGGAGTTCCCCGTCGACTGGGCCCGGATCGTCACCTCGATGATCACGATCAAGGGCATCTACGGCCGCGAGATGTTCGAGACCTGGTACGCCATGTCGGTGCTGCTCGAAGGCGGCCTCGACCTCGCCCCCGTCATCACCGGCCGCTACAGCCACCGCGACCACGAGGCCGCGTTCGCCGACGCGGCGAGCGGCCGGGGCGGCAAGGTCATCCTCGACTGGACCGCGTGAGTCACGCGCGAGCCATCAGCTTTCCTAGGAGCTTCTGAGATGTTCGACTCCGTGCGCGACGACCTGCGCGCCACCCTCGACGAGATCCGCGCCGCCGGCCTGCACAAGCCCGAGCGCGTGATCGGCACCCCGCAGTCCGCCACCGTCGCCGTCACGGCCGGCGGCCGCCCCGGCGAGGTCCTCAACTTCTGCGCCAACAACTACCTCGGCCTCGCCGACCACCCCGAGGTCGTCGCCGCCGCCCACCAGGCCCTGGACCGCTGGGGCTACGGCATGGCGTCCGTGCGCTTCATCTGCGGCACCCAGGAGGTCCACAAGGAGCTGGAGGCCCGCCTCTCCGCGTTCCTCGGGCAGGAGGACACGATCCTCTACTCCTCCTGCTTCGACGCCAACGGAGGCGTGTTCGAGACCCTCCTCGGCCCCGAGGACGCGGTGATCTCCGACGCCCTCAACCACGCCTCGATCATCGACGGCATCCGGCTCTCCAAGGCCCGCCGCCTCCGCTACGCCAACCGCGACCTGGCCGACCTGGAGCGACAGCTCAAGGACGCCTCCGACGCCCGGCGCCGCCTGATCGTCACCGACGGCGTCTTCTCCATGGACGGCTACGTCGCCCCGCTGCGCGAGATCTGCGACCTCGCCGACCGCTACGACGCCATGGTCATGGTCGACGACTCGCACGCCGTCGGCTTCGTCGGCCCCGGCGGGCGCGGCACCCCCGAGCTGCACGGCGTGATGGACCGCGTCGACATCATCACCGGCACCCTCGGCAAGGCCCTCGGCGGCGCCTCCGGCGGCTACGTCGCCGCCCGCGCCGAGATCGTCGCCCTGCTGCGCCAGCGCTCCCGGCCGTACCTGTTCTCCAACACCCTCGCCCCGGTCATCGCCGCCGCGTCCCTCAAGGTGCTCGACCTGCTGGAGTCGGCCGACGACCTGCGGGTGCGGCTCGCCGAGAACACCGCCCTGTTCCGCCGCCGGATGGTGGAGGAGGGCTTCGACATCCTCCCCGGCGACCACGCCATCGCACCGGTGATGATCGGCGACGCCTCGCGGGCGGGCCGCATGGCGGAGCTGCTGCTGGAGCGCGGGGTGTACGTGATCGGCTTCTCCTACCCGGTCGTCCCGCAGGGGCAGGCGCGTATCCGCGTCCAGCTGTCCGCCGCCCACTCCACCGAGGACGTCGACCGCGCGGTGGACGCCTTCGTGGCGGCGCGCGCGGAGCTGGACGCGTGACACCCGCCCGGCTCGGGCCCGGCCCGGCCCGCGTCGGGCCCACGGCCGCCTGACCTGAGAGAATCGATCCCGTGATCGAAGCGCGGCGGCTGCACATCCTCCGGGCGGTGGCGGACCACCGCACCGTGACGGCGGCTGCCGCCGCGCTGTACCTCACCCCGTCGGCGGTCTCCCAGCAGTTGGCCGCCCTGGAGCAGGAGACCGGCCACCGCCTGGTCGAGCGCGGCGCGCGGGGCGTCCGGCTGACCCCGGCTGGCGAGATCCTGCTCAGCCACACCAACGCCGTACTCGCCCAGCTGGAGCGGGCCGAGGCGGAACTCGCCGCGTACGGCTCGGGCGCCGCCGGGACGGTGACGGTGGCCTCGTTCGCGACCGGCATCGCCCTGGTCGTGGCGCCCGCGCTGGGCCGCCTCGCCGAGTCGGCGCCCGGCATCCGCATCCGCGTCCAGGACGCCGAGGGCGACGCCAGCCTGCCGATGGTCCTCGACCGGCGGGTCGATGTGGCCGTGGCCGTCGAGTACCGCGGGGCGCCGCCCGCCGACGACCCGCGCCTGACCCACGTACCCCTGTACGCGGAGCCCTTCGACGCGGTCGTCCCGGTCGCCCACCGCCTCGCGGACGCCGCCGAGGTGCCGCTCGCGGAGCTGGCCAAGGACCCGTGGATCGGCCCCTACCCGGGCAACCCCTGCCACGACGTGGTGGTCCTGGCCTGCGAGAGCGCCGGCTTCCAGCCCCGTATGGAGCACTCGTCGGACGACTTCCGCGCGGTGGTGTCCCTCGCCGCGGCCGACGTCGGCGTGGCGCTCGTCCCGCGTTCCGCGCTGCACGGCACGGACCTCACGGGCGTGGTCGTCCGGCCGGTCGACGGCGTCGCGCCCACCCGCCGCGTCTTCGCCGCCGTACGCCGGGGGGCCGAGGAGCACCCGCTGATCCGTCCCGTCCTGGACGCACTCGACCAGGCCGCCCGGGCGTGAGCCTCCCGTAACAGGAACGTCTCATATACGGGATAACGTGCCGCGCATGAGAGACACGGACGACGCCCCGGACCCCGTGGACGCCCGGCTCGCCGCCCGGCTGGCCGAGCTGCGGGCCGAACGCGGATGGTCGCTGGGGGAGCTGGCGGAGCGCAGCGGGGTGAGCCGGTCCACCCTGTCGCGGGCCGAGCGGGCGGAGACCAGCCCGACCGCCTCCCTCCTCAACCGCCTGTGCGCGGTCTACGGGCGGACCATGTCCCGGCTGCTCAGCGAGGTCGAGGCGGAACCCGCCCTGCTGGTGCGCGCGGCCGAGCAGCCGCGGTGGGAGGACCGGTCCGCGGGGTTCGTCCGCCGCTCCGTGTCCCCGCCGCACGCGGGGCTGCGCGGCGAACTCGTCGAGGGCCGCCTCACCGCCGGCGCCGACCTCGCCTACGACCGGCCCCCCGTACCGGGTCTGGAGCAGCACGTCTGGGTGCTCGAGGGAGCCCTGGAGGTGACGGCCCAGGACGTCGAGCACCACCTCGGCGCCGGGGACTGCCTGCGGATGCGGGTGTGGGGGCCGACGAGGTTCCGGTGCGCCGGACCCGAGGGCGCGCGCTACGCGCTGGCGGTGGTGCTGCCGTGACCGTGTCCCGCGTCGACGCCGACCGGCTGACGGCACTGCTCGCGCCCCTGGCCGGCCTGCTGACCGACACCGTCGAGAGCGGCGCCTCCGTCGGCTTCCTCGCGCCGCTCGGCCGGGCGGAGGCCCTCGCCTGGTGGCGGGACCGGTCCGCCGCCGTGGCCGCCGGGCGCCTCGCCGTCTGGGTGGCGCACCAGGGGGAGCGGGTGACCGGAACGGTGAGCCTCGCCCTGCCCGACAAGCCCAACAGCCGGCACCGTGCCGAGCTGGTCAAGCTCATGGTCCGCCGGGAGGCGCGCGGCCTGGGCCTCGGTCGCAGGCTCCTGACCACCGCCGAGGAGGCGGCCGCGGCCGCCGGCATCACCCTGCTCCACCTCGACACCGAGACGGGCAGCCCCGCCGAACACCTCTACCGGTCCGCCGGATGGACCCGCGCCGGAACCATTCCCGACTACGCGGCGGACCCGCACGGGGAACTGCGCCCCACGACGCTCTACTTCAAGCGGATCGGCGCGCCCGCGGCCGCCGGGTGAATGTCAGTGGCGACGGCTACGGTGCCTGACATGCCGGACGCAGAAGACGTACGCCGTATCGCCCTGTCCCTGCCGGACACGACGGAGAAGACCGCCTGGAACATGCCCACGTTCCGGGTGGCGGGGAAGATGTTCGCCACCCTGCCCGAGGACGAGACCTCCCTGGCGGTGCGGTGCCCCAAGGAGGAGCGGGACGAGCTGGTGCTGGCCGAGCCGGAGAAGTTCTGGATCGCCGGCCACGAGGCCCAGTTCGCCTGGGTACGGGCCCGGCTCGCCGTCCTGGAGGGCGAGGACGAGCTGCGCGACATCCTCGCCGACTCCTGGCGCCAGGCGGCCCCGACCCGGCTGCTGGACGCGCATCCCCGGCTGGGACTGCCGAGCGGGGGCTGAGGCCCGCCGGAGGACCGCTCGAGAGCGTCCGGCGGAGACGAGGAGCCCGGAAAGCGATGCGCGACCACCGGCCCGAGTGCGGTATGGTTTTCCTGCGCGTTCGACCGGGGGAAACCCCAGGTCAGACGGGCAACGGGACGTGGCGCAGCTTGGTAGCGCACTTGACTGGGGGTCAAGGGGTCGCAGGTTCAAATCCTGTCGTCCCGACTGGAGACGGTCGCGGGTCGAGGGCGGTTCCGGAGAGATCCGGAGCCGCCCTCGATCGTTTTCCGCCGCCGGTGAGTCGTCCGGGCGCGGCAGCCGGTGCGGCGACCGTGCGAACAGGTGTCGTCCCGCCGCTGCGGCGTGCCTGGGCGCCCAGCCGGGGTGCCCGATATATCACTGTCAGGTGCCCTGTCCCTCTTGGCCTGATTATTCACCTTTTGTGAACCCGCCCTCGCGCGGACCCGCATGACCACGCTCGTCCTGTGCCACTTCGGGCTGGCCCTGTTCGCCGCGCCGCTGGTGAGGCGCTGGGGAACGCGCGCCTTCCTCGTGCTGGCCCTGCCACCCGCGGCGGCGGCCCTCTGGGCGGCCACCCGGTGGAGCACGACGGCCGCGGGCGGCGCCGACACCACCGAGTGGGCCTGGCTGCCCGCCTACGGCGTGGACTGGGCGCTGCGGCTGGACGCCCTCGCCGAACTCATGGTGCTGCTCGCCGCGGGGGTGGGCACGCTCGTCCTGCTCTACTGCGCCTCCTACTTCGACGAGCGGTCGCGGCACCTCGGCAGGTTCGCCGGGACCCTCCTCGCCTTCGCCGGGGCCATGCTCGGCCTGGTCCTCGCCGACGACCTCGTCCTGCTCTACATCTTCTGGGAACTGACGACCGTCTTCTCCTACCTGCTGATCGGCCAGAGCAGCGACCACAAACGCAACCGGCGCAGCGCCCTGCAGGCCCTGACGGTCACCACACTCGGCGGACTGACCATGCTCGTCGGGTTCCTGATCCTGGGTCACGAGGCGGGCACCTACCGGATCTCCGAGATCCTCGCCGACCCGCCCGCCGCGTCGGCGGCCCTGTCCACGGCGATCGTGCTGATCCTCGTCGGCGCCCTCTCCAAGTCCGCGATCTGGCCGTTCAGCCTCTGGCTGCCCAACGCCATGGCCGCCCCCACCCCGGTCAGCGCCTATCTGCACGCCGCCGCGATGGTGAAGGCCGGCGTCTACCTCATCGCCCGGCTCGCCCCCGCGTTCGCGGAGGTCACGCCCTGGCGGCCGCTCCTGCTCGTCCTCGGCTCCGCGACGATGCTGCTGGGCGGCTGGCGGGCGCTGCGCCTCAACGACCTGAAGCTCGTCCTCGCCCACGGCACCGTCAGCCAGCTCGGCTTCCTCACCGTCCTCACCGGCGCGGGCCGCCACGACACCGGCCTGGCGGCGACCGCCATGATCCTCGGCCACGCCCTGTTCAAGGCCCCGCTGTTCCTGGTCACCGGGATCATCGACCACGCCACCGGCACCCGCGACCTGCGCAGGCTCTCCGGGCTCGGCCGCCGGCTGCCCGCCGTGTGCGCCGTGGCCGCGACCGCCGGACTGTCCATGGCCGCCGTGCCGCCGCTGCTCGGCTTCACCGCCAAGGAGGCCGCCTTCCAGTCCCTCCTGGACGGCGACACCGCCGACCGCTGGGCGCTCGCCGCGACCGTCGTCGGCTCCGCCCTGACCACCGCCTACACCCTGCGCTACCTCTGGGGCGCCTTCGCCCGCAAACCCGGCGTCCCGGACACACAGGCGCACGCCGTCCCGGCGGCCTTCCTCGCACCGCCCGCCGTCCTGGCCCTGGCCTGCCTCGTCCTCGGACCCGGCGTGTCCTGGCTCCAGGGCCTCCTCGGCACCTACGCCGGGCAGTTCCCCACGCCCGACCACCCCTACCACCTGGCGCTGTGGCACGGGGCGGGCCTCGCCCTCGGCCTGTCCTGCGCGGCCTGGGCCGGCGGTGTCCTGCTCTTCCTCGCCGCGCACCCCGTCCTGCGGGTCGGACAGGTCCTCGCCTGGCGCTCCGCCGACCGGGTCTTCGGACGGTGCCTGCTCGCCCTGGAGCGCACCGCTCTGCAGTGCACCGGCTTCGTGCAGCGCGGCTCGCTGTCGGTGTACCTGGTGACGACCATGAGCGTGGTCCTCGCCGGTCAGCTCGCCGTGCTCCTCGCGGACGAGCCCTGGACCTCGGTGCCCGCCCCGCGCGGGTGGGACCACCCGGCCCAGGCCGGCGTCGCGGTGCTGACCTGCGCCGCGGCCCTGCTGTGCCTGGGCGTGCGGCGCCGGATGAAGGCCGTCGTGCTCGCCGGGCTCACCGGCTACGGCACCGCGCTGCTCTTCGTCCTCCAGGGCGCCCCCGACCTCGCGCTGACCCAGTTCTGCGTGGAGACCGTCTCGATGATCGTCTTCGTGCTGGTGCTGCGCCGCATGCCGGTGCTCTTCGAGGAGAACTACAGCCGGTCGCGGCGCCTGCTGCGGATGCCGGTGGCGCTCGCGGGCGGCGCCTGCGTCGCCGTCGTCGTCTGGATCATGGCGGGGCACCGCCGGGCCGACAGCGCCGGGGCGGCGATGGTCGAGGAGACCGCCCACCACGGTCTGAAGGACGTCGTCGCCACGATCCTCGTCGACCTGCGGGCCTGGGACACGATGGGGGAGTCCGCGGTGCTCGCCGCCGCCGCGATCGGCGTCACCAGCCTCATCTACCTGCACCGCCGCACCGAGGGCGCCGAGCAGCCCGTGCTGCCCCTGCCCGGGGACCACCCGCACGCCGGCCTGCGCACCGCGTGGCGGGCGACCCCGTACGAATCGGCGGGCCTGCCCAGCGGTCACGAGGGCGGGCCGGAGCGGACCTGGCTGGCGGCCAGTTCCACGCTGGCCCCCGAGCGCCGTTCCCTCGTCCTGGAGGTGGTCGCGCGGCTGATCTTCCACCCCATCCTGGTCCTCTCCGTCTACCTGCTGATGTGCGCGGAGAACCTGCCGGGCGGCGGCTTCGTCGCGGGCCTGACCGCGGGCGTCGCCTTCATCACCCGCTACCTCGCGGGCGGCCGGCACGAACTCGCCGATGCCGTGCCCTTCAAACCGGGCCTGTTCACCGGGCTCGGCCTGTTCGTCTCTACCGGTGTAGCGCTGGGCGGCCTCGCCGAGGGCACGGTGCTGCACGGCTGGACCTGGAAGGGGCACCTGCCCGTGTGGGGCGACGCCCACCTGTCCACCGCCGTCCTCTTCGACTGCGGCGTCTACCTCCTCGTCCTCGGCGTGGTCCTGGACATCGTGCGGGCCCTCGGCGGACGCATCGACCGGCACATCGAGCGGGCCGCGGCGCGCAGCGCCCCGCACGGAGAGGCGGACCCCGCATGACCGTCAGCCTCGCCCTGCTGGTGACCGCCGCCGTCCTCGCCGCCGTCGGCGCCACCCTGCTGCTGACCCGGTCCCTGACCCGGATCCTGCTCGGCGCGGTCGTCCTCGGCAACGGCGTCAACCTGCTGGTGCTCGCCTCGACCGGCAGCGCGGGCGAGGCGCCGCTGCTCTACCCGAACGTCATCCGCAACCGGGTCACCGACCCGCTGCCCCAGGCCATCGCCCTGACGGCGATCGTCATCACCCTCGCCACCACGGCGTTCCTGCTCGCCATGGCCTACCGCAGCCATCAGGTCACCGGCTCCGACGAGATCAGCGACGACACCGAGGACCGGCTGGTCGCCCTGCGCGCCGAGTTCCTCGACCGGCGCAGCGAACTGCGCGACCGCTACCGCGAGGCCCGCGCCGAGCCCGGCACCGACCCCGAGCTGGGCGCCCGCTACCGCGCCGCCCGCAGACGGCTGCGCAGGCGGGTCCGTGAGGAACGCGCCTACCAGGCCCGCGCCAACGACGTCTCCGGGAACCTGTGGAACGACATCCTCGGCGCCGACCCGGAGGACTACCGCGAGGGCCGGGAACGGGGCTCCACCGACGCGGCGGGCAGGCCGGCGCCGGCACCGGCCCGCGACGCGGGGCCCTCCAACGACCCCGAGGAGACCGGCCGCGAACCCGACTCGCACCCCGGCGAGGACTCCTGCCACCCGGTGCCCGACCAGCCCGACGACCCCGGGGGCGCGGGCACGGAGGGCATCGAGGGCACCGACGGCACCGACGGCACCGACGGCACCGACGGCACGGAAGGCACGGAGGACCCCAGGTGAACGCGCTCGTCCCGCTCCCCGTCCTGCTGCCCCTGTGCGTCACGGGCCTGAAGCTGGCCATCGGCCCCAGACTCCAGCGGTTCCAGCGCTTCATCACCCTCGCCGTGCTGGGCGCGGTCCTCGTGCTCTCCGTACTCCTCATGGTGGCCGCCGACCGCCACGGCCCGCTCACCGTGCACCTCGGCGACTTCGCACCGCCGATCGGCATCACCCTGGTCGCCGACCGGCTCGCGGGGCTGATGCTGACCGTGTCCAGCGCCGTCACCCTGCTCGTCAACCTGTACTCGCTGGGCCAAGGCATGGCCGACCGGGACGACCGGACGCCGGTCGGCGTCTTCCACCCCGCCTACCTGATCCTCGTGGCGGGCGTCTCCTGCACCTTCCTGGCGGGAGACCTCGTCAACCTCTACGTCGGCTTCGAGATCATGCTCGTGGCGAGCTTCGTCCTGCTCACCATCGGCGGCACCGCGACCCGTGTCCGGGCCGGATCCACGTACGTGATCATCTCGCTGTTCTCCTCGGTGCTCTTCCTCGTCGCCATCGCCATGACCTACGCGGTGGCGGGGACCGTGAACCTCGCCCAGCTCGCGGTGCGGCTGCAGGAGGTACCGGTCGGGGTGCGCACCCTGCTGGAGGCGATGCTGCTGACGGTCTTCGCGATCAAGGCGGCGGTGTTCCCGCTCGCGGCCTGGCTGCCCGACTCCTACCCGACCGCGCCCGCGCCGGTCACCGCCGTCTTCGCGGGCCTCCTCACCAAGGTCGGCGTGTACTCGATGCTGCGCACCCAGACCCTGCTCTTCCCCGGGCACCGTCTCGGCGACCTGCTGATGCTCGCCGCGCTCGCCTCCATGGTGATCGGCATCCTGGGGGCGGTGGCCCAGACCGACCTGAAGCGCGTGCTCTCCTTCACCCTCATCAGCCACATCGGCTACATGGTCTTCGGGATCGCGCTCGCGGGGCGCGGTTCGATCAGCGGGGCGATCGTGTACGTGGCCCATCACATCACCGTGCAGACCACCCTCTTCCTCGTCGCCGGGCTCATCGAGCGGCGCGACGGCACCACGGAACTCACCCGCCTCGGCGGCCTGGCGAGGACGGCACCGCTGCTCGCCGTGCTGTTCTTCGTGCCCGCGATGAACCTCGCGGGCATCCCGCCGCTCTCCGGCTTCATCGGCAAGCTCGGCCTGATGCGGGCGGGCGTCGACAACGGCGGCGGCTGGGCCTGGGCGCTGGTCGCCGGGTCCGCCGCCACCAGCCTGCTCACCCTCTACGTCATGGCGAAGGTCTGGAACCTCGCGTTCTGGCGCGACGCGCCGCCCGGCGCCGAGCACGAGGGCGTGGTGCTGGAGTCCGCGGAGGACGAGCCGGACGACGACGGCAGCGACGACAGCGACGGCAGCGACGGCGAGGCCGGGGAGGCGACGGGCGGGCGCGGCGCGGCGGCCGGCTCCGGACTGCCGGTGCCCGCCGGCGCGGTCGTCCCCGCCGGTTTCCTCGGGCAGTCCATCACCACCACCAAGCGGCTGCCCTGGCCGATGCTGGTGGCGACCAGTGCCGCCGTCTCCCTCGGCCTGCTCTACACCGTGCTCGGCGGCCCCCTCACCACGTTCACCGAGGCCGCCGCCGCCGAACTCCTCGCCCGTACCCCCTACATCGAGGCGGTGCTCGGCCGGTGAGCAACCTCTTCCGCGACCGCTCCCCCTACAGCTGGTCCTTCCGCCTGGGCCGCGGCCGGCGCGTCCTCGACCTGCCCCTGGTCGCCTGGCTCGCCGTCGTCTGGGCCCTGCTGTGGGGCACCCCGTCCTGGGCCAACCTCGTCAACGGCGTCCTCGTCGCGGTGTGCCTGTGCCTCGCCTTCCCGCTGCCCGCCGTGGACATCGGCCTGCGGCTGCGCCCGCTGGGCATCCTGCGGCTGGTGGCCTACCTGCTGTACGACATGTTCTCCTCCAGCGTCGAGGTCACCCGGCAGATCTTCGCCAAGGGTCCGTACCACGCCGCCGTCGTCGCCGTCCCGCTGCGGGTGCGCAGCGACCTCATGCTCACCGCCACCGCCGTGGCCGTCTCCAACGTCCCCGGAGGTTCCGTGATCGAGGTGCGCCGGTCGACGGCCACCCTGTTCCTGCACGTCCTCGACGCCGACGACCCCGGCGAGATCGAGAGCGCCCGGCGGTCGGTGTGGCGCATGGAGGAGCTCGTCGCCCGCGCCTTCGGCACCGCCGAGGACATCGCCCACGCCGCCCGGCCCGTACCGGAAGGGGACTCCTCACCGTGACCACCCTGAACGCCGTGGAGGACGCCATGCTGGCCGCCTCCGTGGTGATGGTCCTCATCGCCGGGGCCCTGCTGCTGTACCGCATCTGGTACGGGCCGTCGATGCTGGACCGCGCCGTCGCCCTGGACGTGGCGGCGGCCCTCATCATCGCCGGCATCGGCGTCAAGGCCGCCCAGGACGGTGACTCCTTCTACTTCCCGGTGATGCTGGTGCTCGCCTTCCTGGGCTTCACGGGCTCCGTGGGCATCGCCCGGTTCATCGCCGTACGCGACCGGCCCTCGCTGCGGGCGGACGGCACGGAGGACCACCGGTGAGCGCCTGGGCCGAGGCCGCCGACCTGGTCGGGGCGGCGCTGCTGCTGCTCGGCTGCTTCCAGTGCCTGCTCGGTGTGATCGGGATGCTGCGCTTCCCCGACGTGCTCTCCCGCAGCCACGCCGCCACCAAGCCGCAGACCCTGGGCATCCTCCTGGTGCTGACCGGGGTGGCGCTGCGGCTGCGGCACGGCATCGATCTGGGCACCCTCGCGCTCATCGTGTTCTTCCAGTTCCTGACCAGCCCGGTCGCCTCGCACCTGGTGGCACGCTCCGCCTACCGCACCGGGCAGACCGGGTCCCGGGGCCTGCTGCGGGACGACCTCGACCCGCAGCTGAGCCCCGGGGAGCGGCCCGAGGACTAGCTCCGGACGCCGCTCAGAGCACGCAGCCCACGTGCGCCAGCGCCTGCTTGAGCAGCACCCCGTGCCCGCCGGGCATCTCGCTCTGCACCGCCGGGGACAGCGCCTCCTGGGGGCTGAACCACACCAGGTCCAGCGCGTCCTGGCGGGGCCGGCAGTCGCCGGTCACCGGCACGACGTAGGCGAGCGAGACCGCGTGCTGGCGGGGGTCGTGGTACGGCGTGACACCGTGCGTGGGGAAGTACTCGGCCACCGTGAAGGGCTGGAGCGAGGACGGCACCCGGGGCAGCGCCACCGGGCCGAGATCCTTCTCCAGGTGGCGCAGCAGGGCGTCCCGGACCCGCTCGTGGTGCAGCACCCGGCCGGAGACCAGCGTCCGGCTGACCGTCCCGTCCGGCCCGATGCGCAGGAGCAGGCCGACGCTCGTGACTTCTCCGCTGTCGTCGACGCGTACGGGCACGGCCTCGACGTACAGGATCGGCATGCGTGCGCGGGCCATCTCGAGCTCGTCGGTCGTCAGCCAGCCCGGCGTGGTTTCGGTCATGTCAGACATCGCTTGATCATACTTTCAGCCGTTCCTGCTTCCCGGGCGGCGCTCCGGGACTGTGACGGGTCCCACGCCGCTCAGCCGTCGTCGGCCGGGCCGCCGGGCAGCCGGTAGACCCGTCGGGCGTTGTCGCGCCCCGCCCAGCGCGCGAGGCGCAGCGCGTCCGGCAGGGACATCTCGTCGGCGTCCAGCCGTTCCTGGAGCAGTCCGGCCAGCCCCCGGCGGAAGGCCAGCGCTCCCAGGTGATGGAACTCGGCCAGTCCGTAGGCGTCGGAGCTGTACAGGAGCTTGCGGAAGGGGGTGATCTCCAGCGCCTCCGCCAGGACCGCGCCCGCACGGGCGGGGCCGACGTGGTGGAGGGTGAGCCCCACGTCGAGGTACACCTTCTCGAAGACCGCCGACAGATAGGCCGCCTGGCGCTGGTAGGGCCAGCAGTGCAGCAGCAGGACCGGGATCGTGCCGGCGGTCAGCCGGAGCCAGTCGGTGAGGCGGGCGGGGTCCGCGTGGTGCAGGCGGATGTCGCGGTCGCCGAAGCCGGTGTGCAGTTGCAGCGGCAGCCCCAGGTCCACCGCGGTCCACAGCAGGTGCCGCGCGAGCACCGGGTCGTCGAGCCGGCCGCCGCGGGCGAACCACCGCCGGGCGGCCTCGGTGACCCGCTCGGGCGAGGGGCGGGCCGGGTCCAGGTCGAAACCGGTGCGGTAGGCCGCCACCGACTTCACGCCGACGACGCCCGGTCGCGCCACCGCCTCCCCGGCGGCCGTGCGGAACGCCTCCGCGTACGCGTCCGGTTCGACGGGACGGGGTCGCTCTCGCTCACGTCTCGGCTCCTTCGCGCGTGCGCCGTCCGACGCGCACCATTGTGCCGTTCGGTGATCGTCCTGTCCGGGTTTCACCCGGGAAGCGCACATCGCGGGGGACCGGGCGGTGCACCGCGGAGCCCGGTGGCGGAGCCGGCTGTGCGGGGCGGTCAGTCCACGGGGGTGGGCTGCGGCGACGGGGTCCCGCCGTCCAGGACGGTCTTCAGCCGCTCGGTGCCCTGGCGCACCGCCTGCTCCACGGCGGACTCCTGGCCACCGTCCAGGCCGCCGCCGGTGACGGTGAGGGCCGAGGTGCCGACGCGCACGGCGGCGATGTCCAGGGTGAGCGTGGCCGGGTTGTCGGCGGCGTCCCCCTGCACCGTCACGCGCAGGCCCTGCCGGGCGTCGCCGGTCCCGGGCACCGACGCCTCGGTCACCTGGACCGTGCGCGTCCCGCCCGCGGAGCCGGTCGCGGTGAACTGGTCGCACGTGTCCGGCAGGGTGCCCATCCACTTCAGACGGGCGTCCAGTCCGGCGCGGTCGTAGCCGGCGACCTGCTCCAGCAGGCGGGAGTCGCCCTGCTCGAAGCCGGTGAGCGCCGACGGTCCGGACGGCTCGCCCAGCAGGCTGTCGCGGTAGAGCCCGTCGAGCAGTTCCTGGCAGTCCGTGGCGTCGGTCTTCGCGGTGAGGAAGTCGGACACGTCGACCTCGCCGACGAGGAGCCGGTCGCGCCACCTGTCCGCGTCCTGCACCTGGTTCCAGCCGCCCTCCAGGTCGGCCTCGGTGAGCAGGGCGGCCTTCGCACCGGACTCGGTGAGGGTGGCGAGGGAGGCACTGGCGGAGCCGGTGGGAGAGCCGGTGGGCGCCTGCTCCGCCCGGTCCCGCTCGGCGGCCCGGGCGGCGGCGGTGTCCGGGGCGGCTTCCGAGTCGCCTCCCCCGTCCGAGCACGCCGCTGTGGTCAGCAGCGCGCCCACCGCCAGGGCGGAGGCCAGGAGACGGACGGGGCGGGACGGACGACGGCTCATCGCGGGATGCCTCCTGGGACGGGGAACGGTGTCCTCAGCGCATCACCGCGCCCACGCGCGCACCAGCGCACGGGGCTGTCCGGGTGACCGTCCCGGAGCGGGACCCACCGCGGCGGCGACGGTGCGCGGGCCGACCCCGCACCGCGGTGGCCGACCCCGCACCGGTGTGCGCCCGTGTGCCGCCCCCGACGGCTCACCCGGCGCGGTCGAGGGCGTCCCGCAGGACGGCACGGTCCACCGACGCGCGGACGAGCGCCGCCGCGAGGACGGCGGGATCGGCCGGCCCCGCGAGGTCGAGCAGGCGGTCGGGATCGTCCGGCAGACCGAGCCGTTCCGCGCCCTGAAGGGCCTTGCGGTCCAGGTACGGAGCGGTCGCGGGCCAGACCCGCTGGACCTCGCGGAGGAAGATGTCCGCCCCGGTCGGGCCGATCCCGGGGAACTCCTGGAGCAGCCGCCGCACTTCGGGGACCTCGCCGCCCGCCTGCTCGCGCAGCCGGCGCAGATCCCCGCCCCACCGCTCGGTCAGCAGCTTGGCGGCCTCGCCGAGCTGGGTGGCGGTCCGCTCGTCGTAGCGCCGGTAGCCGCCGCGGCCGAGGGCGTCCACCCGCTCCTGCCAGTCGGCGTGGGCCATGCGGCGCGGGTCGCGCAGGCCCGCCTCGTGCAGGGCGCGGGCGGTCGCCACGGCGATCGAGCCGCGGATGCGGGCGCTGAGCAGATGGGCGAGGACCAGCAGCCGGTACAGCGGCTGAGGGGTGTCCCGCAGCCGGATGCCCGCCTCCTCGGCGTACGTCCGCCCGTGCGCGTCGAGGAGCTCACGCAGGACGCGCCCCGGGTCGCGGGTCACGGTCAGGGCTTGAGCGGGTCGTGACCGACCGTCATCAGCCGGTGCCGGAGCCCGGCGTCCTCGGCGCGGGGCTCGTTCTCCAGGTCGGCCTGCGCCGTCACGGTCTCCACGACCTCGGCCATGGCGCGGAGGTCGTCGTCCGTCAGGTCGGTGCGCCGTTTCTGCAGGATCGCCAGGACGTGCCGGCCGAGCGGCGGGCCGGCGTCGTCCGGCAGCGGCTCGGCCAGCTCGCCGGAGTCGCGTACCCGGAGCCAGTCCGCGAGTTCCGCGGAGGTCATGTTCACCACGCGGTGGAAGTCCTCCCACAGCGCGTCGAGTTCGAGGGCGTCGGCCATCAGGGCCCCTCATTCCGTCGTGCGTACGTGCGTACTCCGTGACCTTCCGCACGGAGCGGAGCGGAGCGGGGCGTCCGTCCCGGAGAGAAGGCACGGCCCGGCCGCTCCACGGGGCCGCGGGTGCCCGTGGGGCGGCCGGTGCAAACGCCGGTGCGTCCTCAGCGGGCGAGCACGTCGTCGAGGAAGCCCGTGAGGTCCGCGAAGACCTCGGCCCGGTTCGTCTCGTGGAACACCTCGTGCCGGGCCCCCGGACAGATCCGCACGGTCAGGTCACCGCCGCTGAGCGCTTCGACGCCGACCCGGCTGCCGGGCAGCGGCACCAGCCGGTCGTCGTCGCCGTGCACCCACAGCAGCGGGAGCCGCCCGACGTCGCCGCCCTCGGCCACGGTCGCGAGGGTCCGTACGAACGCCTCCAGGGTCGGCCGCTTCATCGGGCCGTGCCACACCAGCGGGTCCGCCGCGTACGCCGCTCCCACGGCGGGGTCGCGGGAGAGCGCGGCCGGGCTGATGGGGAGGTCGGGGATCTCGTCGTGGGCGAGCAGTCGGCGCGGCAGCTCCCAGTCGCCGATGACCGGCCCCGACAGCACCAGCGCGGTCAGCCCGCCGCCGTGGCGCTGGGCGTAGCGGGAGGCGATCAGGCCGCCCATGGAGTGGCCGATCATGACCACCGGCAGCCCCGGGTGAGCGGCCCTGGCCCGCTCCGCCACGGTGTGCACGTCGGTGACCACGTCCTCGAAGTCCTCGATCAGCACCCGTTCGCCGTCCGACCTCCCGTGCCCGGTGTGGTCGACGCCGTACACGGCCGCACCGTGCGCCGTCAGGACGCCCGCCACCTCGTCGTAGCGGCCGGCGTGCTCGCCGTACCCGTGCACCAGCAGCGCCACGTACCGCGGCGTCCCGGCGGCCCACTCGCGTGTGGCGAGCCGCCCCCGCGTGCCGGTCAGGACGTGCTCGCGGACCTCGGTCATGTCTCCTCCGGCCGGGTCGGTGAAGGTACCCGAGGATCTTCCCAGGGAGGGCGCCGACGGTCTATAGTCCAAAACTAGCAGTGCTAATTAACGGCCTCCGCGGCTCCCGCCTCCCGGGTCCAGCCGGGTGGAGGCCCGCCGGACGGTGGTGTACCGCCCGGCGACCGAGCGACGACGGTCAGGAGCTCTCGTGCGTCCCGTCCACTTCGCGGCCGCCCGCCGCACCCCGATAGGCAAGCTCCGCGGTGCCCTGTCCGGCGTGCGGCCCGACGATCTCGCGGCCACCGTGATCCGGGGCCTGATCGCCGACGTGCCCGCGCTCGACCCCGCCCGGATCGACGACGTCTACTGGGGCGCCGCCAACCAGGCCGGCGAGGACAACCGCAACGTCGCCCGGATGGCGGCCCTCCTGGCCGGCCTGCCCGAGAGCGTGCCCGGTGCCACGGTGAACCGCCTGTGCGCCTCCGGGCTGGAGGCCGTCACCACCGCCGCCCGCACCATCGCCGCGGGCGAGGCCGACATCGTGCTCGCGGGCGGCTCGGAGTCGATGAGCCGCGCCCCCTTCGTGCTGCCCCGCCCCGACGAGGCGCTGCCGCACCGCATCGAGACCGCCGACACCCGGCTCGGCTGGCGCCTGGTCAACCCCGCCATGAAGGAGCTGCACGGGCTGCTGGCCATGGGCGAGACCGCCGAGGAGGTCGCCGAGCGGTACGGGATCCCGCGCGACCGCCAGGACGAGTTCGCCCTGCGCAGCCACCGCCTGGCCGCCGAGGCCAGGAAGAACGGCCACTTCGAGGACGAGCTGCTCCCGGTCGAGCGCCCCGACGGCGTGATCGTCGACGCCGACGAGTGCGTCCGCGAGGACACCTCCGTGGAGAAGCTCGCCCGGCTCAAGCCGGTCTTCCGCCCCGGCGGCACCGTCACCGCGGGCAACGCCTCCCCGATGAACGACGGGGCCGCCGGTCTCCTCCTGGTCAGCGAGGAGGCACTGAACGAGCTGGGCCTGGAGTCCCTCGGCCGCTATGTCGCGGGCGGCTCGGCCGGCGTGCACCCGGACGTGATGGGCATCGGTCCGGTCCCCGCCACCCGCAAGGTCCTCGCTCGCGCCGGCTGGAGCGTCGACGACCTCGCGGAGGCCGAGTTCAACGAGGCGTTCGCCGCCCAGGCCCTCGCCTGCGTCGACCAGCTGGGCATCGACCCCGGCCTGGTCAACCCCAGCGGCGGCGCCATCGCGCTGGGCCACCCGCTCGGCTGCTCGGGCGCCCGCATCCTGACCACGCTGCTCCACCGCATGCGCCGCACGGGAGGAGCCCGCGGGCTCGCCACGATGTGCGTCGGCGTGGGGCAGGGCAGCGCGGTGCTCGTCGAACGGCACTAGGGCCTGTCCGGCCATTCGCGTCGTCGCCCCGAGGCAGGCGGGAATGGCCGGACGGGCCCGTACGCCACCCACCTCGCACAGCCGCAGCAAGGAACGGAGCAACACTCCATGGCAACCCTCTCCGTCGCCGCCGTCCTCGCCGAGAACGCCCGGCGCCGTCCCGAGAAGGAGGCGCTGGTCGAGGGCGACCTGCGGCTGACCTTCGCCGAGGTCTGGCGGCGGGCCCGGGCCCAGGCCGGCGCCCTCACCGGCCTGGGCGTGCGGCCGGGCGACCGGGTCGCGCTGATGGCGCCCAACACCGCCGAGTTCCCGCAGGCGTACTACGCGATCGCCGCGACCGGCGGCGTCGTCGTGCCGGTCCACCTGCTGCTGTCGGCGGGAGAGGTCGAGCACGTCCTGCGCGACAGCGGCGCCACGCTGCTGCTGTGCCACCCCGCCCAGGCGGAGACCGGAGCGGCCGCCGCGCGCGAGGCGGGCGTACGCATGGTTGCCCTCGGCGACGAGTTCGACAAGCTGGCGGCGGACGCCGAGCCGCTGCACTCGTACGTCACCCGGGACGCCGACGACCCGGCCGTCGTCTTCTACACGAGCGGCACCACCGGCGTGCCCAAGGGCGCGGTGCTCAGCCACTTCAACCTGGTCATGAACGCGACCGTCAACGCCTTCGACGCCAACGACATCCGGCCCGACGACGTCGCGCTCGGCGCGCTGCCGCTCTTCCACGCCTTCGGGCAGACGGTCTCCCTGAACTCCACCTGGCGCGCCGGAGCCACCCTCGTCCTGCTGCCGCGCTTCGACGCCGCGCGGGCGATCGAGCTGATGGTGAAGGAGAAGGTCAACACCTTCCATGGTGTGCCGACCATGTTCGTCGCCCTCGCCGCCGCCGCGGGCGGTGCCGACGCCCTGCCCGACCTGCGGGTGTGCGTCTCCGGTGGCGCCTCCCTGCCCGTCGCCGTGCTGGAGCGCTTCGAGGAGGCGTTCGGGGCGAAGATCTACGAGGGGTACGGGCTGTCGGAGACCTCCCCGGCGGCGGCCGTGAACCAGCCCGTGTTCGGCGCCCGGCCCGGCACCATCGGCCACCCCCTGTGGGGCGTGGACGTGGAGATCGCCCGCGCCGAGGTCGAGGGGCGGATCGAGCTGCTGCCGCCCGGGGAGCTGGGCGAGGTCGTCGTCCGCGGCCACAACGTGTTCTCCGGCTACCTGGGCCGGCCGGAGGCCACCGCCGAGGCGCTCGTCGACGGCTGGTTCCGCACCGGGGACCTCGGCACCAAGGACGACGAGGGGTTCCTCAGGATCGTCGACCGCAAGAAGGACGTCATCATCCGGGGCGGCTACAACGTCTACCCGCGGGAGGTCGAGGAGGTGCTGATGCGCCACCCCGGCATCGCACAGGTCGCCGTCATCGGGCTGCCGGACGAGCTGCACGGCGAGGAGGTGTGCGCCGTGGTCGTCCCCGCGCCGGACGCCGCCCGGGACGCCGACGGGATCACCGAGTGGTCCAAGCAGTACCTCGGCAGGTACAAGTACCCCCGCCGCGTGGAGTTCGCGGACGAGCTGCCGCTCGGCCCCAGCATGAAGGTGCTCAAGCGGGAACTGCGCGTGCGGTACGCGGCGGGCTAGACGGGCCGCCCCGCCCCGGACCCGTCGGAGGGCCGGGGCGGGGCGGGGTGCTCCGTGGCGCGCGGCGGGTCAGCCCCACGCGGGAGCGGCGAACATGCTGGCCGCGTTGTATCCCGAGTGCGGGTAGGTGGCGCCCCAGCCCACGGCCTCGGGCTGGCTGCGGGGGAAGTCGGCGGCCACCAGCGTCGCCAGGTCGAAGTAGGCCTCACGGGTGCGCGGCTTCAGCCGCTCCAGGTCGACCTCCGCGCCCGTGGCGAGGTGCTCGTCGAACGGGACCATGACCACGCCCCGGCAGCGGGCCCGGAAGTGGTCCAGGACGTCGTTCACCTTGACCCTCTTGCTCTTGTTGCGGGCCTCGGAGATCACCGTGATGCTCCGCTGCATCAGGTCCTCGTAGTGGTGGGCGTTGAGCCAGTCCAGGGTGGTGCTGGCGCTGGTGGCGCCGTCCACGGTCGGTGTGGCGACCACGATCAGCTGGTCGGCGTGGTCCAGGACGGCGCGCATCGCGCTGTGCAGCAGGCCCGTTCCCGAGTCGGTCAGGATGATCGGGTAGTGCTGCCCGAGGCAGCCGACCACCTGGCGGTAGTCCTCGTCGTCGAACGCGGTGGACAGGGTGGGGTCGGCCTCGTTGGCGAGGATCTCCAGGCCGCTCGGGGACTGGGAGGTGAACCGCCGGAGGGCCATGTAGTTGTCGATGGCCGGGATCTCGGCCACCAGGTCGCGGATCGTGGCATCGGTCTCCCGGCGTACCCGGCGGCTGAGGGTGCCCGCGTCCGGGTTCGCGTCGATGGCGACCACCCGGTCCTGGCGCTCGGTGGCGAGCATGGCGCCGAGGGCGGTCGTGGTGGTCGTCTTGCCCACACCACCCTTGAGGCTGATGACGGCGATCCTGTGGCATTTCATCACCGGAGTGCGGAGGACGGCCAGCTTCTGCTCGCGCTCCCGCTCCGCGGACCTGCCGAAGATCTTCAGCCGGCTGAGCCCTCGACGCTCGCCCGACCGGCCGCGCAGCAGGCGCTCGGAGGAGAGCTCGACCGAGGCGCTGTGACCGATACGGCCGGAGTCCGCGGGCGGCCAGAGCGCGGGGTTGTGGGGTGTCGGCGGACGCAGGTGCGGCGGCGCCGCGGAGGCGCCCTGCGGCAGGTGTGCCCGCCGCGCATCGGGGTTGGACAGGGGCTGCACGGCGGGCCCGGGCATGACGGGCGCCGAGGGGTGGTACTCCGTCGCACCGTGGTGCGGCACGGCCTGGTGGGCCACCGGGGCGCCGGGACCGGGCTCGGCCGGCCCGGCTCCCCGGGAACCGTCGGCGGCGTACGGACCGGGGGCCGGCCGGTGCGCGGCCGGGTCCGTCGGCGCCGTCTGCGCCCCGGGCGGCGGAGAGTGGTCGACGGAGATGTCGCGATCGGTGGTCACGATGAGTCCTTTCGAGAAGACGGTGAAGCCGACGGGCACCGGGTCGGTGACGCGCCGAGGATCGTGCCGGCCGGCCGGCGGCCCGGTGCGGCCACCGGCCCACATGCCTGGGGCCTCGGCGCGGCGCAGACCGCCGGCCGGAACGGGAGTGAGCGGGGAGCGGGCCGAGGCCAGGTCCCCGACCGGCGGTTCGGGCGAGCCGACGGTCAGCGGGCGGCCGGGACCGCGCCCGAACCGGTGCGTCCGGTGTCCCCGGGAGGTGAGCACGGGAGGCCCGACCGGTCCCGCGGGAAGGGCGAGCGGCTCGTGCTCCCCGCGGCACAGGGCGGCCGGGGTCGCGTCGTCCACCGCGGGGCGGACGAGCCGCGACGGCCCGGGCGGCGTGGTCAGGGCGATCGGCGGGTCGGCGCGGACGAGCGTGCCGTCCTCGGCGAACGTCAGCCCCATGGATATGAACTGCGCCGCCGTCAGGACCTGCTTGTCCCCCCGCCGGACGAGCGCCCCCGCGGGCACGGCCGCGGCCTCGTCGGCGCTGGGCCCGACCGGCATCGCGTACGCCGCACCGTGGAGCCGGCCGGCCCGCACGGCGTACTGGACGTCCGGTGGCACCTCGAGGCGGCTGCGCACGCGGAACCGGCCGGCCCTCAGGCTCTCCGACCGCTGCAACTGCACCTTCAACGGGCCCACGAACGTGTAGTTCTGTTGCTCGGCGTACTCGCGCAGTCTCTGGACCAGGTCCTCACCGATCATGACGAGGCACGCGCCGTACAGTTCGTGGTCACCCGGACTGAGCTCCACGATGAAGCCGTTGGGCGCGATGGTGGAGTCCCGGTTCCAGATCCTGGCGTTGACGTCGCATTCGCGTCGAAGCGCGCCGATGAACTCCATGGGCTGGACCGCGGACTGGAAAACCTTGGCGAAAGTGCCGTTGATCAGAGACTCGAAACGCTGCTCGATCCTGGTGAACGTTCTCACTGCGGCCTCCGGTGTGACGATCTGCCGCAATGCACTCAGAAGGGGCGAAGGAGTGGCAGATAATACGTATATAGCCACGCTGGGTAACCGGCCTCGGTGTGTCGCCGCATTTCACCGGATCGGTCGCACCGTCCTGTGTCCCACCGGTTCCGGACGCCCCGATCGGGTCCTCCGCGAGGGCCGGGGCCAGGCACCGGCCAGGTGCGCATAGCATCGATCATCGCCATGAACACGATGACACTGTGGAACCTGACCGGCTGGGAGTTCGCCGCGCTCGCCTTCGCCGCGCTGCTCGTCGGCTTCTCCAAGACCGCCGTGAGCGGGGCGAACACCGTCAGCCTCGCGATCTTCGCGATGGTCCTGCCCGCCCGCGCCTCGACCGGCATCCTGCTGCCGGTCCTGATCGCGGGCGACCTCCTGGCGGTCCTCACCTACCGGCGGCACGCGCACTGGCCCACGCTGTGGCGGCTGTTCCCGGCGGTCGGGGCCGGCGTGGTCGTCGGCACCGTCTTCCTCGTGTGGGCGAACGACGCGATCGTGCGGACGTCCATCGGCGCCATCCTCCTGCTGATGGCCGCCGTGACGGTGTGGCGCCGACGGCGGGCGGACCAGGCCGGGCAACCGGGCGAGGTCACCTCCAGGGCCGGCCGGACCAAAGCCCGCGCCTACGGCGTCCTGGGCGGCTTCACCACCATGGTGGCCAACGCGGGCGGGCCGGTGATGTCGATGTACCTGCTCTCCGCGGGCTTCAGGAAGCTCGGCTTCCTGGGAACGTCGGCGATCTTCTTCCTGATCGTCAATGTCGCCAAACTGCCCTTCAGCGCCGGCCTCGGCCTGATCGACGGCCGCTCGCTGCTGCTCGACGCCGCGCTCCTGGTGTTCGTGGTGCCCGGCGCCTTCCTCGGCACCTGGGCCGTGGGCAGGATCGACCAGGTCCTGTTCGAGCGCCTGGTGATCGCGGCGACCGTGCTGGGCGGCCTCCAACTGCTGCTGGGCTGACCCGTCGGCGTGGCGGGTGAGCGCCGGAGGACACCGTCCCGGCGCGCCGGTGGGTCGGGCGCCGCCGCGTCAGCGGGCCCCGGCGCCGACCGCCTGCCGCACCCGCTCGGGGAAGCCGTTGCCGAGGTCCTCGACCAGCAGGCGCTTGGCGATCGCGTCGAGCGCCACCCGCAGCTCCGCGTCCGAGGGACGGCCGATGTCCTGCTCCACCCGGTCCTCCAGCCAGGCCGACCAGGCCCGGCCGATCACCAGGGCCTCGCGGGCGCCCGCGTCGGTGTGGGACAGGAGCGAGCCGTGACGGGTCAGGAAACCCTCCTCGACCATGCGGTCGAAGACCGGCAGCAGCACCTCCGGCGGCATCCGGCGACGGGCCGCGATCAGACCGAGGCTCGCATGCCCGACCAGCCGAGTGAACAGCTCGACCTGCATGACGGCCCAGGCGCCGGCGACGTCCAGCCGGGTGTCGCTGCCGGCCACGATCCGGCGGGCGGTGTCCAGCTCCGTACGGCCGATGATCTTCCCCACGGCGGCCTCCAGCGCCCGCCTGCTGCTGGCGTCGTGCGGTGAGGCGAAGCCCTCGCCCAGGTCGGTGGAGCCCGCGCGGGCACTGTCGCGCAACTGGACCTGCTTGAGGAACAGGGCGACGAGGAGACCGAGGGCCGCGACCGGGACCGTCCACAGGAACACGGTCTGGATGGTGTCCGCGTACGCGCCGACGATCGGCGCCGAGGCCTCCGACGGCAGCCGGTGCACGCCTTCCGGACTGCTCGCCGCCCCGCTGATCACGGTCGGATCCGCGGCCCCGGTCCGCGCCGCCTCCGACACGCCGTCGCGCAGGTTGGGACCGAGCGCGTTGGCGTAGATCGTGCCGAAGACGGCGGTGCCGAAGGAACTGCCCAGCGTGCGGAAGAAGGTGACGCCGGAGGTCGCGGTGCCGAGGTCGGAGTAGTCGACGGTGTTCTGCACGGCGATGGTCAGCACCTGCATGGACAGGCCGATGCCCGTGCCCAGCACGAACATGAACAGCGACTCCAGCCAGGCGCCCGTGGACGGCCCCATCAGCGACATCAGGTACAGACCGACGCCCATCACCAGGGTGCCCGCGATCGGGAACAGCCGGTACCGCCCGGTCCTGCTGACCACGCTCCCGCTGAAGACCGACGCGATCAGCAGCCCGGCCACCATCGGCAGCGTCCGCACGCCCGAGACGGTGGCCGAGTCGCCGTCGACGTACTGGAGGTAGGTCGGCAGGTACGTCAGCGCGCCGAGCATCGCGAAACCCACGATGAAGCTGAGGATCGAGCAGACGCGGAACACCGGATTGCCGAACAGCCGCATCGGCAGCATCGGCTCGGCCGCCCGGGTCTCCGCCCAGCAGAACAGCCCCAGCGCGAGCAGACCCCCCGCGAACAGGCCGATGATCACGACCGAGCCCCACCCGTACTCGTTGCCGCCCCAGCTGGTCGCCAGGATCAGCGCGCTCGCGCCGACCGCCACCAGCGCGATGCCCAGGTAGTCGATGACGGGCCGGGCGGCCGACTTCACGACCGGGATGGTGCGGGCGGCGGCGATGACGACGACGATCGCGATGGGCACGTTCACGTAGAAGGCCCAGCGCCAGGAGAGGTGGTCGGTGAAGAGCCCGCCCAGCAGCGGGCCGACCACCGTGGCCACGCCGAACACCGCGCCGATGGCGCCCTGGTACTTGCCGCGCTCCCGCAGCGGGATGACGTCCGCGATCAGCGCCATCGACGTCACCATGAGCCCGCCCGCGCCGACGCCCTGCATCGCGCGCCAGAGGATGAGCAGCGGCATGCTCGTGGCCAGCCCGCACAGGAACGAGCCCGTGATGAACACGACCGCCGAGACCTGGAAGACGACCTTGCGGCCGAACATGTCGCCGAACTTGCCGACCAGTACCGTCGCCACGGTCTCCGCGAGCAGGTACGAGGTCACCACCCACGACATGTGCTCGCCGCCGCCCAGGTCCGACACGATCGTCGGCAGCGCGGTGCCGACGATCGTCTGGTCCAGGGCCGCGAGCAGCATGCCCAGCATGATCGTGACGAAGACGACGTTGCGGCGGCGCCGGTCCAGCACGGGCGGCTGGGCGGTGGCGGTCGGTGGCGTTCCCTCGGCGACTGTCACACGGTCACGATCACACCGGTGCAGCGGCCACGCATGCGGGGGCGGTCCGCCCGGGTGCGCGGCTCCACCGGGGACCGGCCCCCCCCCGGCTAGCCGTCGCCCGGGTTGCGGCGCAGCAGGTACGTGTCCATGATCCAGCCCTTGCGCTCCCGGGCCTCGGCCCGCAACCGCTCGATGCGGGGCCCGGCCTCGGCGATCGGACCGGAGGCCAGGATCTCGTCCGGGGTGCCCAGATAGGCGCCCCAGTAGAGGTCGATGTCCTGGTCCGCGTACCGCCGGAAGGCCTGGTGGGCGTCGAGCATCACCACCACGTCGTCCACGCCCTCCGGGAAGCCCTCCGCGAGTCGCCGCCCGGTGGTGATCTGCACCGGCCGCGCCACCCGGTTCAGCCCGGTCCGGTGCCGGGCGACGAGTGCGGAGACGCTGCTGATGCCCGGCACGACGTCGTACTCGAAGGCGACCTCACCGCGCTCCAGGATCTCCTCCAGGATGCCCAGCGTGCTGTCGTACAGCGCGGGGTCGCCCCAGACCAGGAACGCGCCGCTCTCGTCCTCGCCCAACTCCTCGGCGATCAGCCGCGCGTAGACGTCGGCCCGGGCGCCGCGCCAGTCCCCGACGGCCGGGGAGTACGCCGCGCCGCCCGCCTCCCGGTCCCGCTCGGGGTCGCGTGCCTCGACGATCCGGTACGTCCCCCGCGCCAGGTGCGTCTCCAGCATGTCCCGGCGCGCCCGCACCAGGTCGGCCTTCACCTCGCCCTTGTCCAGGACGAAGAAGACGTCCGTGGCCCGCAGCGCCCTGACCGCCTGAAGGGTCAGCTGGTCGGGGTCGCCCGCACCGATACCGATCACGTGAATGGTCCGCACGCCACGAGTCTGCCGTACGCCGGCCGCGACGCTCCGGCCGCCCGGGCCCGGTCCTGTGCCGCTTGCGCCCGGCCGCCCTCTCAGCCCCGCAGCCGGGGCGCCCGCGCCCCCGCGTCCACGGCGACGCCGCCCTCCACGTCCCCCGCCAGCCGCCGGGCCCAGTCGGCGACTTCGCCCAGGTCGATCCCGTACGGCCGCCGCTGCCCGGACGCCGAGGCCGACCAGTCCGTCACCGCCCCGGCCCCGCGGCGCAGCAGCCTGGCCCCGCCGGTGGCATTGCCGCGGGCCGCGTGCGTGAGGCCGACGGCCAGCTGGGCCAGCCCCCGCCACAGCTCCCGCTCCGCCTTGGGCCCCGACTTCCAGGCGTCCTCGAAGACCTCGTGCGCGTGGAACGGCTTCCCCTCGTCCAGCAGCCGCTGTGCCTGCGCCACCGTCTCCTCGGGCGCCCGTACCACCCCCTCGGGCTGGCGGGGGACGCCGTCCGCGCCGTACGGCAGCGGGCGTCCCAGCCCGTCCCGCGGCCTCGCGTTGCGCGCGCGGCCCTCGTCGTCGCGGTCCCGGGCGCCCACGGGCCGGTCCGGGGCCGTGCTGTCCATGGAGCTGTCGGCAGGACTGTTCATGGGTCCGATTGTCCCCCGGTCCAGCCCGCTTAGGCGTGCCCCGGAGTGTGGGGTAAAGTGCAGTCCGCGTGATCGCGCGGTTCGCCGTGCGTGAGCACACCGGGACGTGGCGCAGCTTGGTAGCGCACTTGACTGGGGGTCAAGGGGTCGCAGGTTCAAATCCTGTCGTCCCGACTCGAGAGAGTCGCTGGTGAGAGGCTGTTCCAGAGGAATCTGGGACGGCCTCTCAGCTGTTTCGGGGCCGGTGCCCCGCCGTTCACCGACTGGGGTGAGCCCCGGCGGCCACGAGCAGGTCGACCGTCTCCGGGTACGGCCCTCTCGACGCCCAGTCGAGCGGCGCGAGGCCGGTGCCGTGGTCCTCCCGGAGATCGGGGTCGGCGCCTCCTTCGAGGAGCGCGCGCACGGCTTCGGTGTGTCCCCAGGCGGCCGCCCCGCACAGGGGCGTGCCCTCCGAGCCGATCCCGCTCTCCGTGTCGGGGAAGGCGCCCGCCGCCAGCAGCACGCGGACGATGTCGGCGGTGCCGTTCACGGAGGCCAGGTACAGCGGAGTGGAGCCCGCGGTGTCCGTCGTCTCGGCCGGAGCCCCGGCCCGCAGCGCCGCTCGCACCCCCGCGAGGTCGCCGACCAGTGCGGCGACGACGAGCCGCCGGGACAGCTTCTTGCGACGTCGCCTGGTCACGGGGCCACCACGACCGGCGGCTCGCCGCGGGGCAGGGTGAGGGCGGCGCGCAGCGCGGAGGCCTCCCGGGAGCCGATGCGGTCGGCCAGGACCTCCTCGACGACGGCGAGGGTCGCCTGCGCGCGCCGGTGGACGCGGGCCCCCTCCGCGGTGATGCGGATCAGACGGTTGCGTGCGGAAGTCGGGTCGGGGACCTGTTCGAGCAGCCCCAGCGCGAGCAGTCCGTGTACGGCCTGGTGGGCGGTCTGGCGGGTGACGCCGAGACGCCGGGCCAGTTCGGCGACCGTGGTGCCCTGCGCGTCCAGGAGGGCGAAGACCTGACCCTGGGCGCTGCTCAGCGGCTGCTCGCCCGCCGCCCGCATGCTCGCCGTCAGGGCGTCGTCGAACCAGCGCCTGGCTCCGGCCAGCAGCAGGGGCAGGTTCCGCACCGCTTCCTCGGGTGCGTCGGGTTGCTCGGCTCGCTCGGCTCGCGTCATGGCTCCTCGGACGTCTCGGCCCCGAGCATACGGCGCGGCCGCGCGGAGCCCTCGACCTTTTTCCTGCGGGGGGCCGATCGGCCTCTTGGTCGTCAGGTAGCCTGACGTTGCGGCGTCAGGTTGCCTGACGCTTCCGTCCTGTGCCGCGTCGAGCCGGAGGCTTCCATGACCATCGAATTCGCCAGGCGCTCCCCCTCCCTCATTCCCGCCGAACCGGGCACGCCGTACTTCATCGACAAGGGCATGGGCGACCGCGCCCACCTCTTCGGTGACCTCGTCACCGTCTACGCGGGCGGCCCGCAGACCGAGAACACCTTCAACTTCTTCACCTGCGAGGGCCCCAAGGGCGACATCATCCCGGCCCACTCGCACCCCGAGACCTACGAGGTCTTCTTCGTCACGCAGGGCGCGGTCCGCCTGTTCGTGGAGGACCTGCGGGGCGAGCAGGAGGAGCGGCTGCTCACCGCCGGCGACTTCGGCTTCGTACCGAAGAACTGCCCGCACGCCTACCGCATCGAGCGCCACCACAGCCAGATCGTCGGTGTCGCGGCCGGTCCCGGCGGCACCTTCGAGCGGTTCTTCGAGACCCTCGGCACCGCCACCGACGAACTCGGCCTCCCACAGCGCCCGTTCGTACCCGAACCGCACCGGTTCGCCGCCGTGCCGCGGCAGTACGACGTGACCTTCCTGCCCGACCACCGGTGGCACACGGGAAGCTGAACCCGCGGTGGCGTACGGGCCCGGCTAACCGCGCACCAGCAGCTGGAAGTCGAACGAATAGCACGACGCCCGGTAGAGGTGGGTGCCGTACTCGACCGGCCGTCCGGTGTCGTCGTACGCCGTACGCCGCATGGTCAGCAGCGCGGCGCCCTCCTCCTCGTCGAGACGTGCCGCCTCCTCCCGGCCGGCGGTGCGGGCGCCGACGGTCTGGCGGGCGCTGTGCAGGGTGATGCCGCGGGCGCGCATCATCCGGTACAGGCCGGTCGACTCCAGCCGGGCGGTGTCCAGGTCCAGCAGCGCGGCCGGCAGGTGGTTGCACAGCAGGGCCACCGGCCGGCCGTGGGTGAGGCGCAGCCGCTCCACCACGGTGACCTCGGTGCCCTCCGGGACGCCGAGGGCCGCCGCCACGTCGGGGCCGGCCGGGACGCCCTCGTTGCGCAGCACCCGCGTGGAGGGCCCCTGCCCGGCCGCCGACAAGTCGTCGTAGAGGCTGCTCAGCTCCATTGGCCGCCTGACCTGGCTGTGCACCACCTGGGTGCCGACCCCGCGCCGCCGGACCAGGAGTCCCTTGTCGACCAGGGACTGGATGGCCTGGCGGACGGTCGGCCTGGACAGGCCGAGGCGGACGGACAGGTCGACCTCGTTGCCCAGGAGGTTCCCCGGGGCGAGGGCGCCGTGCGCTATCGCCGCCTCCAGCTGCTGGGCGAGCTGGTGGTAGAGGGGCACGGGGCTGCCGCGGTCCAGGGTGAAGTCCAGGGCGCCGAGCGCGGAGGCGGTCACGGCTCGCGCGTGGTCGCCGGTTCTCGCCATGGACGTACCTCCCATGAGTGGGTGACGGGCGGTCAGAGGTGGTGGCGGCGGTCGGCGACGGCCCGCTCGTACTGCGCGCGGGCGTCGGTGGCCGGCCCGCGGGCGGACACCTCGGCCACCGGCACGTCCCACCAGGCCTCCGCCGGGGGAGCGGTCGGCGTCGGATCGGTCTCGACGTGGACGCAGGTCGGGCGGGTCGCGGCACGGGCCGCCGCCAGCGCCTCGCGCAGCTCGCGGACCGTCTTGGCGCGCAGCACCTCCATGCCCAGGCTGGCCGCGTTGGCGGCGAGGTCGACGGGGAGCGGGGCACCGGTGAAGGTGCCGTCGGCGGCGCGGTGGCGGTAGTCGGTGCCGAAGCGCTCGGCGCCCACCGACTCGGAGAGGCCGCCGATGGAGGCGTAGCCGTGGTTCTGGACCAGGACCAGCTTGACCGGCAGGTTCTCCTGCACCGCCGTCACGATCTCCGTCGGGTTCATCAGGTAGGTGCCGTCGCCGACCAGGGCCCACACGCGGGTGCCGGGCGCGGCCTGCTGGACGCCCAGCGCGGCCGGGATCTCGTAGCCCATGCACGAGTAGCCGTACTCCAGGTGGTACTGGCGCGGGGACCGGGCGCGCCACAGCTTGTGCAGGTCGCCCGGCAGCGAACCGGCCGCGTTGATCACCACGTCCGTGTCGCCGACCACCGCGTCCAGCGCGCCCAGCACCTGCGTCTGGGTCGGTACGGCGCCGTCGTCGTCCGCGCGGAAGGCCGACCCGACCGTCTCGTCCCAACGGCTCTTGCCCACCCGGTACTCGGCCTCGTACGCCGCGTCGACCCGGTACGCGGCCAGTTCCCCGGCCAGCGCCGTGAGCCCCGCCCGCGCGTCGCAGACCAGGGTGTCGGCGGCGAGCTTGTGGGCGTCGAAGGCCGTGATGTTGAGGTTCAGGAAACGCACGTCCGGTCGCTGGAAGAGGGTGCCCGAGGCCGTGGTGAAGTCGGAGTAGCGGGTGCCGACGCCGATCACGAGGTCGGCGGTGCGGGCGAGGCCGTCGCTGACGGCGGTGCCCGTGTGGCCGATGCCGCCCAGGTCGGCCGGGTGGTCGTGGGGCAGCGCGCCCTTGCCGGCCTGGGTGGAGGCGACCGGGATGCCGGTGGCGTCCACAAGTGACCGCAGCGCCTCCTCGGCCCGGCTGTGGTGGACGCCGCCGCCCGCGACGATCAGCGGGCGACCGGCGGCGCGGATCGCCCGCACCGCCCCGGCCAGCTCCACCGGGTCGGGCACCGGGCGCCGCACCTGCCAGACCCGGTCCGCGAAGAACTCCTCCGGCCAGTCGTACGCCTCCACCTGCACGTCCTGGGGCAGCGCCAGGGTGACCGCGCCGGTCTCCGCCGGGTCGGCGAGCACCCGCATCGCCCGCAGCGCCGAGGCGATCAGGGCCTCGGGGCGGCTGATCCGGTCGAAGTACCGGGAGACGGGGCGCAGGGTGTCGTTGACGGACACGTCCGCCTCGGTCGGGTGCTCCAGCTGCTGGAGCAGGGGGTCGGCGGCGTGCGAGGCGAAGTAGTCGCCGGGGAGGAGGAGGACCGGGATGCGGTTGATCGTGGCGAGGGCGGCGCCGGTGACCAGGTTGGTGGCGCCCGGGCCGATCGACGTCGTCACCGCCTGTGCGGACAGGCGGTCGAGGTGCCGCGCGTACCCGACGGCCGCGTGCACCATGGCCTGCTCGTTGCGGCCCTGGTGGTACGGCATCGCGGGAGCCGTCCCCCCGTCGGGCACGGTGGCGTGCTCGACGAGGGCCTCGCCCAGACCCGCCACGTTGCCGTGGCCGAAGATGCCCCAGCAGCCCGCGATCAGGCGGTGCCGCACGCCGTCGCGTTCGGTGTACTGGGCGGCCAGGAAGCGCACCAGGGCCTGGGCGGTGGTCAGTCGGCGGGTGGGGGCGCTCATGCGGACCTCTCCGGTGCGGTGTAGAGGGGGAGCCGGGGGTCGACGGGGCGGTCCGGCCAGGTGTCGCGGATCCAGGCGTGGTCGGGGTGGTCGCAGATCAGCCAGGCACGTTCGGCCTCGGGGCCCGCCATGACGTTGAGGTAGTACATGTCGTGACCGGGGACGGCCATCGACGGTCCGTGCCATCCGTCGGGGATGAGGACGACGTCCCCGTCGCGCACCTCGGCCAGCACGTCCGTGCCCCGCCCCCGCCCGGACGGGGAGACCCGCTGGTAGCCGAGGCCCGGGGTGCCGTCGTGGCCGGCGAACTCGAAGTAGTAGATCTCCTCCAGCACCGACTCCTCGCCGGGGCGGTGCTCGTCGTGCTTGTGCGGCGGGAAGGAGGACCAGTTGCCGCCCGGTGTGAGCACCTCGACCGCGATCAGCCGGTCGCACTCGAACACCCCCGCCGCGCCGAAGTTGTTGACCTGCCGCGAGCAGTTCCCGGTGCCCCGCAGTTCGACCGGCACCGACGAGGCCGGGCCGTACCGCGCGGGCAGACGGCGCGTGCAGCGGGCTCCGGTGAGCGCGAACCGGCCACCGCCCGTGGAGGTCACGGTCGTACGGGCGTCCCGCGGCACGTAGGCGAAGTCGCTCACGCCGCTGAACACGTCGGTGCGGCCGGTGAGTTCGAAGGTCTCCTGGCCGAAGTCGTCGGCCGTGGCGACCGTGCAGCCGCCGCTGAGGGGGAGCACGATCCACTCGCTGTCGCCGCTGTCGAAGGTGTGGGCGCCGCCGGGCGGCAGGTGCAGCACGCGCAGGCCGGCGTGGTCCCAGCCGGCCCTCTCGGGCGTCAGGTCCACGGCGCAGTCGGCGCTCGCGGCCCGGCCGGCCGGCAGGTGGTACGTCATCTCCGCGTCCTCTCCTCGGTTCCCTCGGGCTCCTCGGTCTTCTCGGGCTCCTCGGTCTTCTCGGGCTCCTCGGTCCTCTCGGGCTCCTCGGCCGCCGAGGTCCCGGTTCGTCACAGCAGTCCCACGGCGGTGTCCACCGCCTGCTCCACGGTGCCCTCGGCCGGGTAGAGCAGCGAGCGGCCGACCACCATGCCCTGCACGGTGGGCAACCTGAGCGCTTTGCGCCAGCGTTCGTAGGCGGCGGCCTGGTCGGCGGGCGAGCCTCCTATGTCGCCGCCCAGCAGGACGGCGGGCAGCGTGGAGGTCTCCAGGACCTCGCCCATGTCGTCGGGGTCGTGGGTGACGGGCAGTTTCAGCCAGGTGTAGGCGGAGGTCCCGCCCAGGCCCGAGGCGATGGCGACGGACCGGGTGACGGCCTCGGCCGACAGGTCGTTGCGGACCCGGCCCTCGACGCGGCGGGAGATGAACGGCTCGACGAAGAGCGGCAGCCGCCGCTCGGCCATGGCGTCGACCGCACGGGCGCCGGCCTCCATGGTGGCCAGGGAGCCCGGGTCGTCGTAGTCGATGCGCAGCAGCAGCTTCCCCGCGTCGAAGCGCAGCCGGGCGAGGTCCTCGGCGCGGTGGCCGGTGAAGCGGTCGTCCATCTCGAAGGCCGCGCCCGCGAGTCCACCGCGGTTCATCGACCCCATGACGACCTTGTTCTCCAGCACCCCGAGCAGCAGCAGGTCCTCCAGCACGTCGGCGGTGGCGAGCACCCCGTCGACGCCCGGCCGGGACAACGCGGTGCACAGGCGTTCGAGCAGGTCGGCCCGGTTGGCCATGGCGAGCCCGCGGTCGCCGACACCGAGCGCGCCGCGTGCCGGGTGGTCGGCGGCCACGATCATCAGGCGGCCGGAACCGCCGATCAGCGGGCGGCGTGTCCGGCGGGCCGCTGCCTCCGCGATGGCCTCCGGATGCCGGGCTCTGACCGCGGTGAGGTCGGGAATGCTGAGGGACAAGACGTGGCTCCGTTCAGGGGGTGGCTCGCGCGAGGAGGTCGTCGACCTCCGCCTCGGTGGGCATCGCGGAGGAGCAGGCGAGTCGGGAGGCGACCAGGGCGCCGGCCGCGTTGGCGTACCGCACGGTCCTCTCCAGCTCCCAGCCGGAGAGCAGACCGTGGCAGAGCGAGCCGCCGAACGCGTCGCCGGCGCCCAGGCCGTTGACCACCTCGACCGGTACGGGGTCCACCTCGGCCCGGCGGCCGTCGCGGTGCACGGCGAGCACGCCCTTCGGGCCCTGCTTGACCACGGCCAGCTCCACGCCGGCCGCGAGCAGCGCCTCGGCGCAGGCCTGCGGCTCGCGCAGACCCGTGGCGACCTCGCACTCGTCGAGGTTGCCCACCGCGACGGTCGCGTGCCGCAGCGCCTCGGCGTAGTGCGGGCGGGCCTGGCCGGGGTCGGCCCAGAACATGGGGCGCCAGTCCAGGTCGAAGACCGTGGCGCTGGACTTGGCGCGGTGGGCGAGGGCGGTCAGGGTGGCGGTGCGGCTCGGTTCCTCGCTGAGTCCGGTGCCGGTGACCCAGAAGACCCGGGCCGCGCGGATCGCGTCGAGATCCAGCTCCTCGGGGTGGATCTCCAGGTCGGGGGCCTTGGGGTGGCGGTAGAAGTACAGCGGGAAGTCGTCCGGCGGGAAGATCTCGCAGAAGGTGACGGGGGTGGGGTACGCGGCGACCGGGGTGACCCAGCGGTCGTCGACGCCGAACTCCCGCAACGCCCGGTGCAGATAGGCGCCGAAGGGGTCGTCGCCCGTGCGGGTGACGACGGCCGCGGCACGGCCGAGACGGGCGGCGGCGACCGCCACGTTGCTGGCCGAACCGCCGAGGAACTTCCCGAAACTCTCCACCTCCGCCAGGGGTACACCCGTCTGGAGGGGATAGAGATCGACCCCGATGCGGCCCATCGTGATCAGATCGAAACGCGGGACTGACTCGGCCATGTGCGACGCTCCTCGGGCTGGGCGGGGGCCTGCCGCCTCCCAGGTGTATGACTCCGAGGCGACCGTGTCAATAGTTTGTACTTACATTCGGACCTGTTCGTGAAATGATGTCTTGACAAAGTATTGACAGCGGGCGTCTCAAGGGCTTGTATCCGGGACCAGCGCAACAGACGTCGTCCCAGCGCGATCGACGTCGTTGCCTGGTCTGGCACACGGCTTCCCCGTCGCACAGTCGCACAGTGAGGTGCAGGAAAGATGGACCGCTCTTCGCACGCCCGCCCCCGTGGATTCGCTCCGGCCGTGGCCCTCGCCGCCGCCGCGGCCCTGACCCTCGCCGGCTGCTCCAGCAGCTCGGGAGGGAAGAAGGCCGACGAGGAGGGCGGCTCGGGCGGCTCCGCCGGGAAGGCGAACACCCCGCGCATGACCGTCGCCCTGGTCACCCATCAGGCGCCGGGCGACACCTTCTGGGACATCGTCCGCAAGGGTGCGGAGGCCGCCGCGGCCAAGGACAACGTCAAGCTCGTCTACTCCGCCGACCCGAACGCGGGCAACCAGGCCAACCTGGTGCAGAACGCGATCGACCAGAAGGTCGACGGCATCGCCGTCACCCTCGCCAAGCCGGACGCCCTGCGCGGCGTCCTCGGCAAGGCCGAGAAGGCGGGGATACCCGTCGTGGGGCTCAACTCGGGCCTCGCGGACTGGAAGAAGCTCGGCCTGATGGAGTTCTTCGGCCAGGACGAGACCGTGGCCGGCGAGGCGCTCGGCAAGCGGCTGAACGAGGACGGCGCGAAGAAGGCCGTCTGCGTGATCCACGAGCAGGGCAACGTCGGCCTGACCCAGCGCTGCGAGGGCGTGAAGAACACCTTCGAGGGCTCCATCGAGAACCTCTACGTCAACGGCACCGACATGCCCTCGGTGAAGTCGACCATCACCGCCAAGCTCAAGCAGGACGGCGACATCGACCACCTCGTCACCCTCGGCGCGCCCTTCGCCATGACCGCCGTGCAGTCGGTGGACGAGGGCGGCAGCGAGGCCGAGGTCGCCACCTTCGACCTCAACAAGGAACTGACCGGGGCCATCGAGAAGGGCGACATCGAGTTCGCCGTCGACCAGCAGCCCTACCTCCAGGGCTACCTGGCCGTCGACGGCCTGTGGCTCTACAAGAACAACGGCAACTACAGCGGTGGCGGCGAGCAGCCGGTGCTGACCGGCCCGGCCTTCGTCGACGAGTCCAACGTGAAGGCCGTCGCCGAGTTCGCCTCGAAGGGCACCCGGTGATGAGCACGGCCCAGCAGGCCGAGCCGGCGGTGACCCCACCGCCGGCCCCCGGCCCCCAGGAGGCCGACGGGCGGACCCGGCAGCGCTCCATGGCGCTGCGCCTGCTCGCCCGGCCCGAGGTCGGGGTCTTCCTCGGCGCCGTCGCCGTCTTCGTCTTCTTCCTGATCGCCGCCCCCTCGGTCCGCGAGGGCAGCTCCATGGCGACGGTCCTGTACCAGTCGTCCACCATCGGCATCATGGCGCTGCCGGTGGCCCTGCTGATGATCGGCGGCGAGTTCGACCTGTCGGCCGGTGTCGCCGTGGTCGCCTCGGCGCTCACCGCGGGCATGCTCAGCTACCAGCTGACCATGAACGTGTGGATGGGCGTGATCGTCGCCCTCGTGGTCTCCCTCGCCGTCGGCGCCTTCAACGGCTGGGTGCTGATGAAGACCGGACTGCCGAGCTTCCTCGTCACGCTCGGCACGTTCCTGATCCTCCAGGGCGTCAACCTCGCGGTCACCAAGCTGGTCACCGGGAACGTCGCCACCGACGACATCAGCGACATGGACGGCTTCGACCAGGCCGAGGCGGTCTTCGCCTCCTCCTTCGACGTCGGCGGCGTCCAGGTGAAGATCACGGTGGTGTGGTGGCTGGTCTTCGCGGCGCTGGCCACCTGGGTGCTGCTGCGCACCAAGTACGGCAACTGGATCTTCGCGGTCGGCGGCAACCAGGAGTCCGCCCGCGCGGTGGGCGTTCCCGTCAGGTTCACCAAGATCACGCTCTTCATGCTGGTCGGCTTCGGCGCCTGGTTCGTCGGCATGCACCAGCTGTTCTCCTTCAACACCGTGCAGTCCGGCGAGGGCGTCGGCCAGGAACTGATCTACATCGCCGCGGCGGTGATCGGCGGCTGCCTGCTCACCGGCGGCTACGGCTCCGCCGTCGGCCCGGTCTTCGGCGCCTTCATGTTCGGCATGGTGAACCAGGGCATCGTCTACGCCGGCTGGAACCCCGACTGGTTCAAGGCCTTCCTCGGCGTGATGCTCATCGGCGCCGTCCTCATCAATCTGTGGGTCCGCCGCGCGGCGACCCGGAGGTGATCGGAAATGACCAGCAAGACCACCGGCACCCACGGAGCCGTCCTCGCGGACACCCCGCCCGAGCGGGACCGGCCGATCGTCGAACTGCGCGGCGCCGGCAAGGCCTACGGCAACATCCGCGCCCTGCACGGCGTCGACCTCGCCGTCCACCCCGGCCGGGTGACCTGCGTGCTCGGCGACAACGGGGCCGGCAAGTCCACCCTCATCAAGATCATCTCGGGGCTGCACCAGCACACCGAGGGAGAGCTCCTCGTCGACGGCGAACCGGTGCGTTTCGCCACGCCCCGAGACGCCCTCGCCCGGGGCATCGCCACCGTCTACCAGGACCTCGCGACGGTGCCCCTGATGCCGGTGTGGCGCAACTTCTTCCTCGGCTCCGAGATGACGAAGGGCCCCTGGCCCGTCCGCCGCCTCGACATCGCCCGCATGAAGCGGACCGCCGACGAGGAGCTGCGCAACATGGGCATCGTCCTCGACGACCTGGAACAGCCCATCGGCACCCTCTCCGGCGGACAGCGCCAGTGCGTCGCCATCGCCCGGGCCGTCCACTTCGGCGCCCGCGTCCTCATCCTCGACGAGCCCACCGCCGCCCTGGGCGTCAAGCAGTCCGGCGTGGTCCTCAAGTACGTCGCCGCCGCCCGCGAACGCGGCCTCGGCGTCATCTTCATCACCCACAACCCCCACCACGCCTACCTGGTCGGCGACCACTTCGGCGTGCTGCGCCTGGGCACCCTCGAACTCAGCGCCGCCCGCGCCGACATCACCCTCGAACAACTCACCCACCACATGGCGGGCGGCGCCGAACTCGCCGCCCTCAAGCACGAGCTGGCGCAGGACGGCGGTGTCGACGTCGGCGCGCTGCCGGGGGCGGCGCCGGAGGTACGCGCGCCCGGCGGCGCGGCGCACGAGGCCGCCGGACCCGCGGCAGCCCCCCGTTCCGCGGCGTCCGCCGACTCCACCGCGGCCACCGACTCCACCGCATCCGCCGAAGGGAAGGCCTGACATGACCGCTGCCCTGGACCGCATCCGCGTCGGCTCGGCTCCGGACTCCTGGGGCGTCTGGTTCCCGGACGACGACCGGCAGGTGCCCTGGGAGCGGTTCCTGGACGAGGTCGCCGAGGCCGGTTACGAGTGGATCGAGCTGGGCCCCTACGGCTACCTGCCCACCGACCCGGCCCGGCTCACCGACGAGGTGGCCCGGCGCGGTCTCAGGGTCTCCGCCGGCACCATCTTCTGCGGCCTGCACCGCGGCCCCTCGGCGTGGGACGCGACCTGGGAACAGGTCGGCCGCGTCGCCGCCCTCACCCGGGCCATGGGCGCGAAGCACCTCGTCGTCATCCCGTCCTTCTGGCGCGACGACAGGACCGCCGAGATCCTGGAGCCCCCGGAGCTGACCGGCGAGCAGTGGGCGCACCTCACCCGGGGCATGGAACGCCTCGGCCACCAGGTACGGGAGACGTACGGCCTGGACATCGTCGTCCACCCGCACGCCGACACCCACATCGACACCGAGGAGCACGTCGAGCGCTTCCTGGACTCCACCGACTCCGACCTGGTCAACCTCTGCCTCGACACCGGCCACTACTCCTACTGCGGTGGCGACAGCGTCAAGCTGATCGAGACCTACGGCGAGCGCATCGGCTACCTGCACCTCAAACAGGTCGACCCGGAGATCCTCGCCGAGGTGCGGGCGGGCGGGGTGCCGTTCGGACCGGCCGTGCAGCGCGGGGTGATGTGCGAACCGCCCGCCGGGGTGCCCGAGCTGGGCCCGGTGCTGACCGCCGCCCAGAAGCTGGGCGTGGACCTGTTCGCCATCGTGGAGCAGGACATGTACCCCTGCGAGCCGGACCGGCCGCTCCCCATCGCGGTGCGCACCCGCAGGTTCCTGCGTTCCTGCGGCGCCTGAGACGTCCGGGGCACCTGAGGCGAGCGGGCCGGCGGGGCGCGGGTCCCGCCGGCGCGCCGCTCGGCGGGCCGTTGTCAGTGCTGCGCGCTAGCGTGCAGGGACTGGCACTTCGTCCCGTTCCGGGAGGCAGTCATGACCTCACGTCTCAATCCCTACCTCAGCTTCGACGGCGACGCCCGACAGGCGATGGAGTTCTACGAGCAGGTGTTCGGCGGCACCCTGGCGCTGAACACGTTCGGCGCGGCCGGCATGGCCGACAGCCCGCAGGCCGACCACATCATGCACGGCATGCTGCAGACCCCGAGCGGCTTCACCCTGATGGGCGCCGACATGCCGCCGGGGGAGGAGCACCGCCCGGGCAACACCCACGCCGTGAGCCTCAGCGGCGACGACGAGGCCGAGCTGCGCGGGTACTGGGAGAAGCTGTCCGCGGGCGGCTCCGTCACCGTGCCGCTGGAGAAGCAGATGTGGGGCGACGTCTTCGGTATGTGCACGGACCGGTTCGGCGTCCCCTGGATGGTGAACATCGGCGAGCCGACGAGCTGACGCCCGGGCCCGCCGCGCCCGCCCCCGCTCAGCCCCGTCGCACCTCCGCGATCGTCACCGGACGGTGCTCCCGCACCGACAGGGTGCACGCCTCCGCGATCCAGCCCGCCTCCAGGGCGTCCTCGATCGTGCAGGGGGAGGGCCGCGACCCGGCGACCACCTGGGTGAACGCGGTCAGCTCGGCGCGGTAGGCGGCGGCGAAGCGGTCCATGAAGAAGTCGTGCGGGGCACCGCCCGGGAAGGTCACGCCGGGCTCGACCGAGCGCAGGGGCAGCTTCTCCTCCAGACCGACCGCGACGGAGTCCGCGAAGCCGTGGAGTTCCATCCGGACGTCGTAACCGCGCGCGTTGTGCCTGCTGTTGGACACCACGGCGATGGTGCCGTCGTCCAGGGTGAGGACCGCGCCGGCGGTGTCGGCGTCGCCGGCGTCCTTGATGAAGTCGGCGCCGCGGTTGCCGCCGACGGCGTAGACCTCGGTCACCTCGCGGCCGGTCACCCAGCGGATGGCGTCGAAGTCGTGCACCGCGCAGTCGCGGAAGATGCCCCCGGACGCGGCGATGTACCCGGCCGGTGGCGGCGCCGGGTCCAGCGTGGTCGACCGCACCGTGTGCAGCTTGCCCAGCTCACCCCCTTGCACGGCCGCCCGGGCGGCGACGAACCCGGCGTCGAAGCGGCGGTTGTACCCGATCTGGACCGGCGCGTCGCGGCCCGCCACCGCCTTGAGCACCTCGACGCCCTCCGCCATGGTGCGGGCGACGGGCTTCTCGCAGAAGACGGGCAGGCCTGCCTCCACGGCGGCCAGGATCAGGCCCGGGTGGGCGTCGGTCGCCGCCGCGATCACCACTCCGTCGACCCCCGCGGCCAGCAGCGCCTCGGGCGAGTCCGCCACGTCGGCCCCGAACCGCTCGGCCGCGGTCTTGGCGGCGTGCGCGAAGGGGTCGGCGACGACGAGCGACTCGACGGCGGCGAGTCCGGCGAGGGTCTCGGCGTGGAAGGCGCCGATGCGGCCGAGGCCGAGGATTCCGATGCGCATACGGGTCTTGCTCCTTGATGAGTCGGGCCGCTCGACGAGCGCGTGGAACATGTCGTGCCGACCGGGCGGGCGTACCGGCGGCACCCAGCCGGGTGTCGCGGCCTCACCCCTGCGGTCGCACGTCGACCCAGGCGCCCCGCTCGGCCGACCGCGCCATCGCGTCCAGGGCCGCCGCGCTGTGCACGGCGTCCACCAGGGTGGCGCCGTACGGGGTGCCCTCGGCGATCGAGCGCAGGAAGCGGTGGGCCTCGACCACCTTCAGGTCGTCGTAGCCCATGGCGTTCGCGGCACCCGGCTGGAAGGCCGCGAAGTCGCCGTGCCCTGGGCCGACGTGCACGGTGCTGACGGGCTGGTCCTGGTACGCCGTGCCGCGGCTGACGCCCAGTTCGTTCATGCGGCGGAAGTCCCAGAAGACCGCCCCGGTGGTGCCGTGCACCTCGAAGCCGTAGTTGTTCTGCTCGCCGACCGAGACCCGGCAGGCCTCCAGGACACCCCGGGCGCCGGAGGCGAAGCGCAGCAGGCAGCTGACGTAGTCCTCGTTCTCGACCGGGCCGCGCTCACCGCCCGCGGCGCGGGAGTGACCGGCCGTCGCGGTGGCCGGACGGGCCCGCTCGGGCACGAAGACCGCCGTGTCGGCGGTCAGGGACGCGAGGTCGCCGAGCAGGAACCGGGCCAGGTCGGCGCCGTGCGAGGCCAGGTCGCCGAGCACCCCGCTGCCACCGCGCTCCCGCTCGTAGCGCCAGGTCAGCGCGGACTCCGGGTGGGCCGCGTAGTCGCTGAAGAGGCGGATGCGGACGTGGGTGACGGTGCCGATCGCGCCGGACGTGATCAGGTCGCGGGCGGCCTCCACGGCGGGCGCGTTGCGGTAGTTGAAGCCGACCGCGGCCTGGACGCCGGCCTTGGCGACCGCGTCCGCCACCGCCCGGGCGTCGTCGGCGGTCAGGCCGACCGGCTTCTCGATCCACAGGTGCTTGCCGGCCTCGGCCATCGCGACGGCGATCTCGCGGTGCAGGAAGTTCGGCGCGGTGATGCTGACCGCCCCGATCCGGGGGTCGGCGGCCACCTCGCGCCAGTCGCGGGTGGTCGAGGCGAACCCGAACCGCGCGGCGGCCTCCTCGGCCCGACCCGGCACCTCCTCGGCGACCGTCACCAGCTCCGGGCGCACGGCCAGGTCCGGGTAGTGGTGGCGGACCCGGGCGTACGCCTGGGTGTGCACCCGGCCCATCCAGCCGAAACCGACGACGGCGACACCGAGTGCGTCCACCATGAGAGCCCCTCTACGGACCGGTCCCTGCTCTGTCCCGCCCACCCTGGGCGGAGCGCAGGCATCATGTCAACCTTTTGACAGGACAAAGTCAGGCCCGGCCGCGCGTTCACCCGAGGGTGATCGCGTACGCCTTGCGCAGCGTCTCGTGCACCGTCCACGTCGTCCGGTCGCCCTCCCGCAGCACGGCCAGGTCGCCCGGGCCGACCGTCAGCGTCGGACCGCCGGCGACCTCGATGGTGGCCGAACCGCTGAGGACGACGAACATCTCGTCCGCCTCGGTGTCGGTGACGGTCCCGGGGGTGATCTGCCAGACGCCGCGCACCTGGCGGCCGTCCGCCGACTCCCAGAGCACCTTGCCGGTCACCTCGGGGGCGCCGGACACGATCTGTTCGGGGGAGAGGGGCTCGGGTTCGAGCTCGGCGTCGGGGACGTGGACAACGAAGCTGTGGGTCATGCCGTGACGCTAGAGGGGGCCCGCGGTGTTCCGGGGGCGACAGAGTGCGGCGTGTCGGTCCGCACGCGCGGACACTTCGTCGTGCCGTGCCGTGTGGGCGCTCAGGGGGGGGCGGTCACGCCGAACCCGGCCCGCCCGGGCACCGAGAGCAGGCGGAGCAGCTCGGGCAGCGGAGGCGGTCGCCGTCACCGCCTCCGGAGTGGGCGGCGCCGCGCTGTAGCGTGGCGGCCATGGCGCGGTGGGAGGTGCGGCCGGCGGCGGAGTCGGACGTCGATGCGGTCGCGGAGCTGCGGGCTGTCGTACTCAGGGCGGACCTGGAGCGGCTCGGACGCTACGACGAGCGGCGGGTGCGACAGCGGCTGCGGGACGGCTTCGACCCGACGCACACCCGGGTGATCGAGGTCGAGGGCGCGTTCGCCGGCTGCGTGGCGCTGCGGCCGGCCGCGGACGCCCGGTGGCTGGAGCACTTCTACCTCGCCCCCGGCCTCCAGGGCAGTGGCATCGGCTCCGGAGTGCTGCGCTCGCTGCTCGACCGGTGCGACCGCGGCGGCGACCGGGTCCGGTTGAACGTGCTGCGGGGCAGTGCGGCCCGACGGCTGTACGAGCGGCACGGGTTCACCGTCGAGACCGAGACCCCGGTGGACGTGTTCATGGTGCGCGCGCCGGCCCGGACCTGACCGGCGTCCCCGGGCCCCGCCCGTCCCGCTCGACCACGGTCACCGCCCGCGGCGCGACAGCCAGGCGGCGGTCACGGCACCGGAGACGTTGTGCCAGACGGAGAAGACCGCGGCCGGCAGCGCCGCCAGCGGGCTGAAGTGGGCGGTGGCCAGGGAGGCCGCGAGGCCCGAGTTCTGCATGCCGACCTCGAAGGCCATGGCCCGGCTCGCCGGTTCGCCGAGCCGGGCCATGCGGCCGGCGCCGTAACCGAGCGCCAGCCCGAGGCCGTTGTGCAGCACCACGGCGACGAACACCAGCCCGGCCGCCGACTTGATGGCATCGGCGCTGCCCGCCACGACCACCGCCACGATCACCGAGATCGTCAGCGCCGACAGCCACGGCAGCGCCGGCAGCGCCCGCTCCACGTACCGGCCCGCCAGCAGCCGTACGGCCAGCCCCGCGAGGACGGGCAGCAGCACCGTCTTGAGGATGTCGGTGACCATGGACCCGGCGTCCACCGGGAGGTACTCACCGGCGAGCAGCAGCGTCAGCGGCGGGGTGACCAGTGGGGCGACGAGCGTCGACACGGTCGCGACGGAGACCGACAGGGCGACGTCGCCCCGGGCCAGGTACGTCACCACGTTGGAGGCCGTGCCGCTGGGCGCGCACCCGACGAGGATCACACCGGCGGCGAGCTGCGGCGGGAGGTCGAGCAGGTGCGCGACGGCCCAGCCGAGCCCCGGCATGATGACGTAGTGCGCGACCAGCCCGAGGGCCACCGCCCAGGGACGCCTGGCGACCCCGCGGAAGTCCTCCGGGGTCATGGTGATGCCCATGCAGAACATCACCACGCCCAGGAGGTACGGCACCGACTCGCCCCACCCGCTGAAACCGCCGGGCAGCAGCAGGCCCAGGGCGCCGGCCGCGAGAACGAGGATCGGGAACACGGTCACGGCGCGCCGCGCGGAGCGGTCACCGGTGGCGTCGTTGCTGTCGTTGCTGAGGTGTTCGGGTCGTTCGGTTCGCACGGTGCGAGGAAACGCCTGGCGGGCGGCGTGACGCAAAGCCGTCTCGCGATGTGATCATCGGGACGGTTCGCGTCAGCGACCGTCGGAAGGCCGCGGCGGCGCCGCCCCGAGGCGCGGATGAGGTAGGCTTGACCAGCGCGATCACACGGAAACCGGGCAACCGGGGATGTACCAGCCGTGCGGCGCGCACCGGGACGTGGCGCAGCTTGGTAGCGCACTTGACTGGGGGTCAAGGGGTCGCAGGTTCAAATCCTGTCGTCCCGACGGTGACGGAGGGCCCTCGCGAGCAGCAGCTCGCGAGGGCCCTCCGTCGTGTGACCGGGCCCGCCGCCTCCCCCGAAGCGGCGGGCCCGGTCGGCCGAGGGCGTCACCCCTGTTCAGTGTCCGAGGACACCGTCCCCCGAAGGTGACGCATCCCGGCCGTCCCCGGCGCCGGTCTGTGGCCGCGGTGCCCGGGCGCCGCGGAGCCGCGCGGTCACCAGCACATGACCGCCGTCTCCCCCGCACCCCACGAGGAGTACAGGCGCACCCGGACCACATAGCGGCGGCCCTTGACGAGACGGGCCCTGATCGTGGCGTTGCGGGGTGTTCCCCCGTCGTCCCGTCCCGCGAGGTAGCGGGGCTCCCCGTCCCGCACCTCGAAGATCACGACGACGGCGTCGCTGTCACCGAAGGTGCCCACGGTGTACTCGCGGGTCTCCGGCGGGTCCACGCGGAAGTCGGCCTGCTCGCCCGGCCCGAGACCCAGCGGAACCGAGCGGAACGGCACCAGCGGCCCCGGCCGGTTGACCGGCGGGTACCAGCGCAGCGCGAACTCCTTGTCGGCCGCCGAGAGGGTGCCCGGCGGGTGCAGACCGGACCGGTAGTGCTCGGGCTCCAGTATCAGCCCCGACGGAAACGGGTACTCCATGATCGACTGGGGGTCCCAGACCGGGCCGTTGACCTCGTCGGTGTCGAGCTTGCGTAGAATGTTGTGGTACGTCAGATCCCGGCTCCAGTGGTTCGGCGGACCCGCCAACTCGGCGTACACGGCCTCGTCGTCCCAGAGGATGCCGGCGAACGGGCTCTGGTGCTCGTGCAGCATGCCGAGCGCGTGCCCGATCTGGTGCAGCACCGTCGCGCGCTCCCCGGGCGCGGTCAGGTCCCAGCCGAAGTTCATCGTCCGGTCGTTCAGACCCACCCGGAGCGCGTCCCTGCCCACCGCCGACCAGGAACCGTCGCCGGGCCGGAAGCCGATGCGCAGCTCCGCCTCCGAACGGTCGCCGACCTCGGTGAGCACCAGTCCGATGCCCAGGTCGCGCCACTCCCGGAAACAGTCGCGCACCACGTCCCGCTGCTCCTCGGTTCCCACCCAGGACGCCCGCCGCGGTCGGCCGGTGCCCGGCATGGGCACGACGGAGGAGTCGGTGTCGCCGCCCAGGAAGCAGTAGTGCAGAACCGTCCCGTTGACCCACATCCGCTGCCCGCCCACGAGCGCGGAGAGGCGCTCGGCGGCCAGCCCCGGCGCGAACGCGGGCTCCGGCTGCTGCGCGAGCGAGCAGTAACGTGCGGTCATGGCCCCCAGATTGCCGTCCCGGCCGTTCCGGGCGCCTGAGTCGGGGGCTACTCAAGTCACCCTGTATCAGGGATGAGTACGCCGACTCATGTTGCCGTGACGATTTCACTGCGGGACGCGCAGACGCTGGAGACCGCCTGGCCGTTCACCGGACGCGCGGACGAACTGGAACGGGTGCGCCGGTCCCTGACCGCCGGACGCAACGGCATCGTGGTCACGGGCCCGGCGGGCTGCGGCAAGTCCCGCCTCGTGACCGAGGCCGTCCGCGGCACCGACCGTGCCGTCGCGGCCGGGACGCCCGAGACCCGGGGCATTCCCTTCGCCGCCTTCGCCCACCTGCTGCCCGGCACCGTCACCCTGCACGACGCGGTGCGCGTCCTGTCCGGCGTGCGGCTCCTGGTGGTCGACGACGCGCACCTGCTCGACGACGCCTCCGCCGCCCTCGTGCACCAGCTGGCCGTGCACGGCCGCACCCGGCTCCTGGTCGTCGCCGCGGAGGGGGTCCCCGTACCGGGGGCGGTGTCCCGGCTGTGGTCCGGCGAGCTGCTGCCGCGGCTCGCCCTGGGGCCGCTGCCCCGCGAGGAGACCGCCGAACTGCTCACGGCCGGCGCGGGCGGCGCCCTGGAGCCGCTCACCACCGACCGGCTGCACCGCCTGTGCCGGGGGGACCTGCGGCTGCTGCGCGAACTGCTGACCGCGGTGCGCGAGCGCGGCCTGCTCGAACCGGTCCCGGACACGGACCGGCGGGTGTGGCGCGGCCCGGTGCCGGTCACGGCGGCCGTACGGGAGCGCACCGCACACGTCCTCGACCGCGCGCTCCCGGTGGAGCGGGAGACGCTCGAACGCCTCGCCTTCGCCGAGCCGCTGCCCCTCGACGCGGACGCCCTCGACACAGGTGTCCTGGAACGCCTGGAGGCCGAGGGCCTGGTCGCCGTCGACGACCACGGTGGCAGCCGGCTCGCCCACCCCCTGCACGGCCCGGTGCTGCGCGCCGCCGCGGGCCGCCTGCGGGCCCGGCGCCTGTCCCGCACCCCGGACCGGTGCGGCCCCGCCCTGGCGGCGGAGGAGGCCCTGCTGGCGCAGTGCGTCGAGCGGGGGGACGTACGGGCGCCGGAGGCACCCGTGGGGGAGTGGCTGGCGGCCGAGGGCCTGCCCGTCCCGGCACGGTACGCGGCGTCCCGGGCCCGCCTCGCGCGCCTCGGCGGTCTGCTCCGCGAGGCCGCGGCCTGGGCCCGCGAAGGGCTGCGGACCAGCCCCGCCGACGCGTCCTGCCGGGACGAACTCGCCCTGGCGACGGCCCAGTCGGGCGACACCTCGGCCAACGACGGGGGCGCGGCCGCCGCCTGGGCCGCCGCCGCGCGCGGTGACCTGGACGCGGCGGTCCGGCTGGCCACCGCCGGCGATCCGTACGACGCCGTCCGGCTCGGTGCCCCCGAGCGGGCGGCCGGCCGGCTGACCGGCGTCTTCGCCGCGCACGCCGACGCGCTCGCGCGGGGCGACGGACCGGCACTGGACGAGGTGGCCGGAGAACTGGAGCGGCGGGGCTTCCTGCTCTTCGCCGCCGAGGCCCGCGCCCAGGCGGCGGGCGCCCACCGCGACCCCGGCGCCGCCCGCACCGCCCGTACCCGTGCCGTCGCCCTCGCCCGGCGCTGCGAGGGCGCCCGCACCCCGGCCCTCTCCGGCCTGGCCCTCGGCGAACTCACCGCCCGGCAGCGGCAGATCGTGACGCTCGCCGCCGCCGGACTGAGCAACCGGCAGATCGCGGAGCGGCTCACCCTCTCCGTCCGCACCGTCGGCAACCACCTCTACGGCGCGTACACCCGCCTGGGCGCCGGCGACCGCGGCGCGCTGCCGTGGCTGATGGAGCTGCCCGAACCCCAGCCCGCGTGAGCCGCCGGCGTCAGGCCGCGCCGAACGCGGAGAACGCCCACCCCGTCGCCTGGTGCACCGCGTCGCCCGGCAGCGCGGCCCGCGCGTCGCGCAGCGCCTCCGCCAGGGACAGCCCGGCGTCCAGGCCCTTGTGCAGCGCGAGCATCAGCGGCACCACCGCGGCGTCGTTGACCGGCGCACAGCACGCCACCACCCCGGCGGTGCCCAGCGGCAGCAGCGCGGTGACCAGGCCGAGCAGCTCGTCCGCGCCGACCGAGGCGAACCGGGCGGTGTCGCAGCAGGACAGGATGATCCGGTACGGACTGCGGTCCAGCCGCTCGAAGTCGTGCACGATGAGCGGACCGTCCGCCATCCGCAACGACGAGAACAAGGGGCTGTCCGCACGGAAGGTGCCGTGCGCGGCGATGTGCGCCGACGCCGCCCCGTCCAGCTCCCGCAACACCCGCGGCACCCGCGCCTCGTCGCCCTCCAGCACGGTCGGCCGGCCCATCCGCACCGGCGCCCGCGGCACACCGCCCCCGGCGCCCCGGCCGTCTCCCGCGCCCTCGTCCCGCGCTGTGCTGTCCCGGGGCCCGGCGTGCCGGACGCCGTCGTCCCGTGCGACCGTTCCGGTGGGGCGCCGCGCGCCGTAGCGGTCGGCGAGTTCGGATACCTCGGCACCGTCGCTCGCCAGTCCCGGCCCGCGTACCAGGACCTGACGGCCGCCGGGCGGAGGCGCGGTCTCCCTGGCGCGCAGCCAGCTGCTCGCCGACGGGGAGACGCTCAGGACCCGTTCGCGCAGGACGGGCAGCAGGGCCCACGGCACGCGGTGCAGGCGGCCCGGCGGCACCACCACGACCGGACCGGAGCCGAGATGCGCCGCGGCGGGGCCGAGCAGCAGCTCCTGAAGGCGCGCGCCCGCCGCCTCCACCAGCGGCAGCCGGGCCTCCGCCCCGGGGTGGGCGAGCCGCCGCAGACCGGCCTGTACGTGCTCGGCCTCCGCCTCCGCCTCCGCCAGCAGCCCGGCCTCGAACCGCCGCACCCGCCCCTGCCCGCACAGCAGCACGTGCACCCGCCCGTCGAGCACGGCCAGCTCCACCAGGCGTACGTCGTCACCGAGCCGGTCCAGCAGCCGCCCGACGTCGAAGCGGTCGCCGTCGCCCGGGGCCTCACCCCGCATGTGCAGGGTGCGGGAGCGGATCTCCCGCTCCAGGCGCCGCTGTTCGCGCTCCAGGGCGGGGACGGGCCGACCGCCGCCCGTGCGGGCGTCGTCCACACGGGCGGCCAGCTCCCGGAAGGCCGTCATCGTGCTGAGCAGCACCGGATCGGCCGGCGGCCGGGTGGGCGGCGCCGTCAGCACCGTCGCCCGCCAGCGTTCGCTCCACACCAGCAGCCGCCGCGGCCCGCCCGAGACCAGACTCGCCCGCTGCGCCAGTGCGGCCAGCTCCGCGCCCTGCGCGGTGGCCCGGGCCCGCAGCTCCGAGGCGCCCAGTGTCATGCGGTGGTCGTCGAGGACGTCGAGGCCACGACGGCACGCTTCGAGCACCCCCCGCGCCGAACCCGCCGCACGCGCCCGCAGCGCCTGCGCCGCCCACCCCGTCATCCGCGCCAGCGGCGGCCCGCCGTGCCGGCTGCGCGCGGCGACCGCCAGATGCCGCTCCGCGTCCGCCGTCCAGCCCAGGTCCAGCGCGATCCGGCCCGCGAGCAGCGACGCCTCCGGGGCGGCCGGCGCACCGAAGGCGGCCAGCCGCTCCGCCACCGCCGCCGCGTCCGCGACCAGCCGGCCCGACCCGTGCCCCGTGGCGACCCGGGCCTCGATCAGCACCAGCCGGGCGTGCGTCTCGTACCAGGTGCGCCGCTGCCCCGCGAAGAGCCGCACCGCGACGGCCGCGCGCGCGAGCGCGGTCTGCGCCTCACCCGCCAGCCGGGCCGCGCGGGCGGCGACCAGCAGCAGCTCCGCCTTGCGGGTGGACTGCCCGCCGATCCCGTCCAGCGCCGCGATCGCCCCGTCCGCCTCGGCCAGCGCCTCCGTGGCCAGCCCCGCCGCCATCAGGACCTCGCAGCGCCGGATGGTGAGCATGAACGTCGGCGTGCCCAGCTTGGCGTACCGCTCCTCGGCCTCGTCGAGCAGCCGCAGCGCCGTCGGCACATCACCCGAGCGGAACGCCGCGAGGCCGCGGCTCTCCACCGCGTCGGCCTTGTCGTGCTCCTGGCCGGTGGTGTCCCACAGCGCCTCCGCCTCGGTGAAGTCGGCGTCCGCCCGCTCCACCGCGCCGAGCGCCAGGTGCACCGTGGCCCGCAGCGTGAGGGCCCGCGCCGTCCAGATCACGTCGTCCGCCTGCCGCAGCACCGGGATCGCCCGCCGTACGTCCTCCAGCGCCTCCCGGTGGCGCCCCAGCACCCACCACACGTACGCCCGCCGGTACAGCACCCGTGCCCGGGTGTGCCCGCTGCCGCGCGCCACGCCCCGCTCGAACGCCGCCAGCCCCTCGCGGGTGCGGCCGGAGTGCACCAGCGCCACCCCGAGCGTGGCCAGCACGTCCGCCTCCCGCTCGGCCGAGTCCGCCCGGGCCGCCAGGTCGCGGGCGCGCCGCAGATGGGCCAGCGCCTGCCGGGTGTCCCCGAAGTCGCGCTGCCAGATGCCGATCACCTGATGGGCGATCGAGGCGTGCAGCGGCGCGGGCTCGGCCCCGAGCAGTTCCTCCGCCCGCGTCAGCGCTTCGTTGGGGGCGGCGAACACCATCGGCAGCAGTTGGAGAACCGACTCGTTTCCCGCTGTCACTCCACGGATGGTAGTGCTCCGGAACCACGCCCCACAGGTGGGTGTCTGTATCAATCAGCCACCCCGGGACTCTGATTGACGACCCGGCGACGACCGCAGCCACGACCGTCACCGCCGCCGCCTCAGTGGAGGACATGCCATGGCACCACAGCGATTCCGCGAGCAGTTCGACCAGATCCAGCGCTCGATGCCGGACGTCCCGCTGGTGATGGGGCCGGACGACTCCGCCGAGTTCTTCTACGAGAAGGGCGTCGTCCTCGCCCGCGACGGCGAGGAGGCCCGCCTCGTCGAGGACACCGTGCGCGACCACTTCACCACCTTCGCGGGTCTCACCCCGGACCAGGTACGCCGGACGAGCCCCGAGACCAACCGCACCGGCATCACCCGCATCCGGGTCGCCGACCCGGGCGAGGGCGACCGGAGCGGCGACGTCGCCGTGGCCAACGCCCTGCGCTCCCTGCGGACGATGGAGGGGCGGGCCGGCCGCCGGCTGATCAGCCGCAACCACGTCGTCTCCATCGCGGTCAACGCCTGCCCCGGGGACGAGCCCATCCCCGTCCCGATCAGCGAGCCGCCCAACCCGGCCGCCGCCGAGACCCCCTACGACGAGGGGACCGCCGTCGGCGTCCTCGTCATCGACACGGGCCTCATGGGCGACTACCGGTCCTACCCGCTGCTCGCGCACACCGACGGCGACGCCCAGCTCAGGGAGTGCGACGACGACGGCGTCCTCCAGCAGTACGTCGGCCACGGCACCTTCATCGCCGGGCTCGTCGCGGCTGTCGCGCCCAACACCGACGTGACCGTCCGCAACACGCTCAACGACGCCGGCGCCATCCTGGAGTCCGAGCTGGGCGAGAAGCTGTTCGAGGCCGTCGACCGCGGCGGCTGGCCCGAGGTCCTCAGCCTCTCCGCCGGCACCTCCAACGGCCGCACCGACGGGCTGCTCGGCGTGCACGCCTTCATGGAGGAACTGCGCGAGCAGCGCACCCTGCTGGTCGCCGCCGCCGGCAACAACGCCAGCGCCACCCCGTTCTGGCCCGCCGCCTACGCCGACCTGCCGGGCTGGGAGAAGTCCGTGCTGTCGGTCGGCGCGCTGCGCGCCGACGGCGAGTTCGGCGCCTGCTTCAGCAACCACGGCGGCTGGGTGAAGGTCTACGCCCCCGGCGAGCGGCTCACCAGCGCCCTCACCGGCTTCGGCACGCCCGTGCCGTACGTCTACCAGCACTCCACCTACGACGCCTGCCGGTACGGCTTCGCCTACGCCTGCACCTGCCAGTACCCCCGGCACAACGGGGTGCTGAGCGAGCCCGGCGAGGCGCCCGCCAAGCCGGACCAGGTGATGTTCGAGGGGCACGCCCAGTGGAGCGGCACCTCCTTCGCCACCCCCGTGGTCGCGGGCCTGGTCGCCTCCCACATGACGGCGCACAAGGAGCGGGACCCGCGCGCGGCCCGGAGGCAACTGCTCGCGGCCAACTCCGAGTACGCGGAGGTACGCGGGGCGCACGTGCCGGCGCTGCTGCCGCCCACCTGGCACCCGGTCACCGTCGAGGCACCGGCCGGCGGGGCGTGAGCGGCCCCGTGCCGGGCGGAACCACCTGCTCCGCGGCGTACGATGACGTGTCGTACACGAGGGGTGGGACCGTGGACCGTGCAGATGTCGGGGTGCTCGTCCAGTTGGCCGCCGACGGGGACGCGGCGGCGTGGAAGTCACTGGTGGACGGGCTGGGCCCGCTGGTGTGGTCCGTCGTGCGGGCCCACGGGCTGTCCGACGCCGACGCGCACGAGGTGTACCAGACCGCCTGGTTCCGCTTCGCCCAGCACCTGGGGCGCATCCGCGAACCGGAGAAGACGGGCTCCTGGCTGGCGAGTACGGCACGGCACGAGTGCCTGAAGCTGATCAGGGCCTCGAAGCGGTGGACACCGACCGACGATCCGCAGCTGCTGGACCGGCCGAGCGAGGAACGCACACCGGAGGAGTCGGTGCTCGACTCCGAGGAGGCCGCCGCGCAGACCGAGCGCGTGCGGCGACTGTGGCAGGAGTTCGAGGAACTGGGCGAGCGCTGCCGCCAGTTGCTCCGGGTACTGATCTCCTCGCCACCACCCAGTTATCAGGAGGTGTCCGCCGCGCTGGGGATCGCGGTGGGCAGCATCGGGCCGATGCGCCAGCGCTGTCTGCGCAGGCTGCGGGCCCGACTCGAGGCACGGGGGACATCATGAGCGACATGCACGACGACGGTTACGACGACGGGCCCTTCGAAGGGCCCGGTGCAGGGTCCGGCGACGGCGCCTTCCCGGACGGCGAGTGGGACACCGGACTGCTGGAGGAGGAACTGCGGCAGGCGGCCGCGATCCTCGACCCGGTCCCGACGGAGCTGCGGCGGATCGCCGTCGACGCCTTCGCCCTGCACGACCTGGACGCCCGCGTCGCCGAGCTGACCTTCGACTCGCTGGTCGACGCCATCCCGGTCAGAGGCGCGAGCGACCCGCCCCGCATGCTGACCTTCAGCGTGGACGAGGTGACCGTCGACGTCGAGGTGACGGCGGAGGGGCTGATCGGACAGGTGCTGCCGCCGGGCCCGGCCCGGATCGAGGTGCTCAGCGGCCCCCGGTCCCACGCACGGCTGACCGCCGACGCCATGGGCCGCTTCACCGGCGAGGCCCCGCCCAGCGGCCCGTTCGCGCTGCGACTGGCCACCGGCCGCGAGGTGGTCGTGACGCAGTGGCTGCGCGCCTGAGGGGCGGTGGTCAGGCCGAGACGGCGTCCACGAGTGCCGCCAGCGAGGCGGCGAGGCGGGACAGTCCCGGCCCGGCCGGGCCGCCCGGTTCGCTCATATAGGTGTCCCGGCGGATCTCCACCATCAGCGCGCCGACCTCGCGCCGCTGCCCGTGGAACTCCAGCGGCACGTACGTCCCGCTGAACGGGCTGTCCAGGCCGGTCTCCCCGCACGGGGCGAACGCCGCCCGGGCCGCGGCGAGCAGCTCGGGCGAGGTGTGGAAACGGTCGGTGCCCAGGCATACCGGCGGGCGCGGGCCGCGACCGTGCAACTCGTAGGGGAGGGGCGCGGTGGGGTAGGAGTGCACGTCGACGATCACGGCCCGTCCGGTGGCGGCGAGCCGCTGGGCGACCGCGCCGGTCATCGCGCGTGCGTAGGGGCGGAAGAACCGCTCGATCAGCGGCGCCGGGTCGGTGCCCTCGGCCCGCAGGACCTCGCGGTGCGTGGTCCGCGTGTACACGGCGCCCATCCCTACGGCCGTCATCTCCTCCCGCTCGTCCGGGAACCGCTCCGGATCGACGACCAGCCGCGACGCCAGGTTCACGAACCGCCAGGGCGTGACCCCGGCCAGCGCGGCCGCCGCCTCGGCGATCCGCGCGGTGTGCGCGTCGGTGATGTGGTCCAGCTCCCGTTCCAGCGCCGGATCGTCCAGGACGATGCCGGTGCGGACGTCGGCCGGGATCTCCCGCGAGGAGTGCGGCACGTGGAGGATCACGGGGGACGTCGCGGCGCCGGGCAGCAGCTCGAAGGTGGGCGGGGCGTCGGTCATGGGGCCGCTCCGTCGTGGGTCGCGGGGTCGACACGGCGGGGTGGACGCAGCGGGGTGCACACAGACGGGCACCCCGTCTCCGCCGCGCGGAAACGGGGTGCCCGCCGGGACGTGCGTCCGGCCTCGAGGATCAGGCGAGGGACGCCAGCGCCTCGTTCCAGGTGGCCGACGGGCGCATGACCTGGGCGGCCTTGGCCGGGTCGGGCTGGTAGTAGCCGCCGATCTCGGCCGGCTCGCCCTGGACGGCGTTCAGCTCCTCGACGATCTTCTGCTCGTTCGCGGAGAGCGTCTCGGCGAGCGGCGCGAAGGCCTTGGCCAGGTCCGCGTCGTCGCTCTGCCCGGCCAGCTCCTGCGCCCAGTACAGGGACAGGAAGAAGTGGCTGCCGCGGTTGTCGATGCCGCCGACGCGACGGGTCGGGGACTTGTCCTCGTTGAGGAAGGTCGCCGTGGCGCGGTCGAGGGCGTCGGCGAGGACCTTGGCGCGGGTGTTGCCGGTGACCTCGGCGTACTGCTCCAGGGACGGCACCAGCGCGAAGAACTCGCCGAGGGAGTCCCAGCGCAGGTAGTTCTCCTTCACGAGCTGCTGCACGTGCTTGGGCGCGGAGCCGCCGGCGCCGGTCTCGAAGAGGCCGCCGCCCGCCATCAGCGGGACGACCGACAGCATCTTGGCGCTGGTGCCCAGCTCCAGGATGGGGAAGAGGTCGGTCAGGTAGTCGCGCAGCACGTTTCCGGTGACGGAGATGGTGTTCTCACCACGGCGGATGCGCTCCACGGACAGCTTGGTCGCCTCCACCGGGGACAGGATCTTGATGTCCAGGCCCTCGGTGTCGTGCTCCGGCAGGTACGCCTTCACCTTGGCGATCAGGTTGGCGTCGTGGGCGCGGCCCTCGTCCAGCCAGAAGACGGCCGGGTCGCCGGTGGCGCGGGCGCGGGTGACGGCCAGCTTCACCCAGTCGCGGATCGGCGCGTCCTTGGTCTGGCAGGCGCGGAAGATGTCGCCGGCGGAGACCGTCTGCTCCAGGACGGCGTTGCCGTCGGCGTCGACCAGGCGGACCGTGCCGGTGGCCGGGATCTCGAAGGTCTTGTCGTGGCTGCCGTACTCCTCGGCCTTCTGCGCCATGAGGCCGACGTTCGGCACCGAGCCCATGGTGGAGGGGTCGTAGGCGCCGTGGGCGCGGCAGTCCTCGATGACGGCCTGGTAGACACCGGCGTAGGAGGAGTCCGGGATGACGGCGAGCGCGTCGTGCTCCTGGCCGTCCGGGCCCCACATGTGGCCGGAGGTGCGGATCATGGCCGGCATGGAGGCGTCGATGATGACGTCCGAGGGCACGTGCAGGTTGGTGATGCCCTTGTCGGAGTCGACCATGGCCAGCTCCGGGCCCTCGGCGAGCTCGGCGTCGAAGGAGGCCTTGATCTCGGCGCCCTCGGGCAGGGACTCCAGGCCCTTGTAGATGCCGCCCAGACCGTCGTTCGGGGTGAGGCCGGCCTTGGCGAGCGCCTCACCGTACTGCGCGAAGGTCTTCGGGAAGAAGGCGCGGACCACGTGGCCGAAGATGATCGGGTCGGAGACCTTCATCATCGTGGCCTTCAGGTGCACCGAGTACAGGATGCCCTCGGCCTTGGCGCGGGCGACCTGCGCCGTGAGGAACTCGCGCAGCGCGGCGACGCGCAGCACGGAGGCGTCCACGACCTCGTCCTTCTTCACCGGTACCGACTCGCGCAGCACCGTGGTGGTGCCGTCGTCGCCGACCAGCTCGATCCGCAGCGCGCCGTCCTCGGCGATCACCACGGACTTCTCGGTGGAGCGGAAGTCGTTCTCGCCCATGGTCGCGACGTTCGTCTTCGACTCGCCGGTCCAGGCGCCCATGCGGTGCGGGTGGTTCTTGGCGTAGTTCTTCACCGAGGCCGGGGCGCGGCGGTCGGAGTTGCCCTCGCGCAGGACCGGGTTGACCGCGGAGCCCTTGACCTTGTCGTAGCGGGCGCGGATGTCGCGCTCCTCGTCGGTCTTCGGGTCGTCCGGGTAGGCCGGCAGCGCGTAGCCCTGGTCCTGGAGCTCGGCGATCGCGGCCTTGAGCTGCGGGATGGACGCCGAGATGTTCGGCAGCTTGATGATGTTGGCCGCGGGGGTCTTGGCCAGCTCGCCGAGCTCCGCGAGGGCGTCCGGGATGCGCTGGTCCTCGGTCAGGTACTCCGGGAACAGGGCGATGATCCGGCCGGCCAGCGAGATGTCGCGGGTCTCGACGGGGACACCCGCCTGCGAGGCGTACGCCCGGATCACCGGCAGGAACGAATACGTCGCCAGGGCCGGGGCCTCGTCAGTGTGCGTATAGATGATGGTCGAGTCAGTCACCGGGTGCTCCGCTCCACGTCTGCAACATTGCTCGACATCAAGATATCTCGTGACCGACCTCGGCTCGACAGGGGTCGCACGGTGATTCCGGACAACCGGCCGCACGGGCCCCTGTCGAACAAGGGAACGAAACGGTACGGGGTCAGGCGAAAGGAACGGCGTCCTCGCCCGTTCGCTGCTGCGGGAAGACCACCGCGCCCTGCTGGAGCGCCACCGTCCGGGCGGGTGCCGGAATACGGATGCCCTCCTCGCGGTAGCGCCGGTGCAGGCGCTTGATGAACTCGTGCTTGATCCGGTACTGGTCGCTGAACTCGCCGACGCCCAGGATCACGGTGAACCCGATCCGCGAGTCGCCGAAGGTGTGGAACCGCACCGCCGGCTCGTGCTCCGGCACCGCCCCGGCGATCTCGGTCATCACCTCGGCGACCACCTCGGTCGTCACCCGCTCCACGTGCTCCAGGTCACTGTCGTAGGAGACACCGGCCTGGACCATGATGGTCAGCTGCTGTTCGGGCCGCATGAAGTTGGTCATGTTCGACTGGGCGAGCTTGCCGTTCGGGATCACGACCAGGTTGTTGGACAGGTCGCGGACCGTGGTCTGCCGCCAGTTGATGTCCTCGACGTAGCCGTCCTCCCCGCTGCTGAGCTGGATGTAGTCACCCGGCTGCACGGTCTTCGAGGCCAGGATGTGGATGCCGGCGAAGAGGTTGGCCAGGGTGTCCTGCAGGGCCAGCGCGACCGCCAGACCGCCCACGCCCAGGGCGGTGAGCAGCGGCGCTATGGAGATGCCCAGGGTCTGCAGCATCACCAGGAAGCCGATGGCGAGCACCAGGATGCGGGTGATGTTCACGAAGATCGTGGCCGAGCCGGCGACCCCGGAGCGGGACGAGGTCACCGTCCGTACCAGGCCGGCGATCACCCGGGCGGCCGTCACCGTCGCCACGAAGATCAACAGGACCGTCAGGATCTGGTTGGTGCCGTGCTGCACCGCGCGCTTCAGCGGCAGCGCCGCCGCGGCACCCGCCACGCCGGCCGAGACGGTCGCCCACGGCACCACCGTCCGCAGGGCGGCCACGATGACGTCGTCCCCGCCCCACCGGGTGCGGTCGGCGTGACCGGCCAGCCAGCGCAGCGCCATGCGCAGGAGAAACGCCCCCGCCAGGCCCGCGGCCAGCGCGATCGCGGCGGGCACCAGGTGGTCCACGGTCAGGTCGTCCGTCACCGGTCGCCTCCAGGGGATACGGCGCGGGCGAAGGCCCTCGCCGACAGCCGGATGTGAAGTTGCGTCACGTCGTCACCTGCTCGATTCCGGGGTGTGCGATCACACCGGTCCGCAAGACAGTTCGACCGGCGCGAGCGTTCATCCTGCCGTATCCGAGGCGGTGGTTCGCACCGCTCGGGGGAGCGGGCGGCCGTACCCCCGCCCACCGCGTTCCCGCGCACCCCGCCGCCGGGCGCGTTCGAGCCCATGGACCGACGGTGGCCCCGAGCCGCCCGGCGGGCGACCGGGCCCACCGCCCTAGATCACCCGCATCCGCACCAGCGCTGCCAGGGTCAGGGCCCCCGGCAGCAGCGGCAGCCAGACCGTGAGGAGCCGGAAGGCGAGCACCACCGCCGTGGCCACGGCCGCCGGGCCGCCCGCCGCGACCAGCGCCACCACCAGCGCCGCCTCGACGGAACCGATACCGCCGGGCGTCGGCACCAGCGCGACCGCGACGGTCGCCGCCAGATAGGCGACCGCCATGAGTGCGACCGGCACCGGCAGCGCCAGCGCCCGCCCCACCAGGACCAGCGCCGCCGCCTGGAGCGCCGGGAAGGCCAGCGCGCCGCCCCACAGGGCCAGCGCCCGCGCCGGGCGGGCGTGCACCGAGCGCGCCTCGCCGAGCGCCGTCCGCAGGAAGGACTCCACCGTCCCGCGCACCCGGGGCACCAGCACCAGCACGCCCGCCGCCACGACCGGCACGGCGCCGACGGCGAGCAGCAGCGGTTGCACGGCCCCCTCGGGCAGCAGGGTGCCCAGCCGCAGCGCGTCGGGGAACGCGATCAGCAGGACGCCCAGCAGGGCCACCCGGCCGACGCTCTCCGCCAGCAGGTACAGGGCGAGGGCGGCCGAGGAACGGGCCAGCGACAGCCCGCACACCGACAGGAACCGCAGGTTGACCGCGCTCGCGCCCAGCCCCGTCGGCAGCAGGTGGTTCGCCGCGCCCGCGGCGAACTGCGTGGCGACCAGGCGCCGGCGGGGCAGCCGTTCCACCACGGCGCCCTGCCGGGTGCAGGCCGCGGCGACCCAGGTCAGACAGGTCGCGCAGGCCGCGGCCAGCAGCCAGGGCCAGCGGGCGGTGGCGAGATGGCCGAAGCCCTCGGAGAGGACCGGCAGGTGCCGCACCGCGACCACGGCCACCAGCAGCAGGGGGAGCAGACAGAAGATCCGCCGGGCCAGGCGGGTACGGCCCTCCCGGCGCACGGGGGCCGGGACGGGGGCGGGGAGGAGGCCGGGGACGGGCTTCCCGGGGATTCGTACCGCTGTCACACCACAAGAGATTCCCCCAGCCGCGCCAACTACGGATGGCCGACGCGCGGACGAGGGCTTACGGACCGCGGGCGACGGGTTCGCCCCCGCGCCCTTGACCTCAAGGAAGATTGAGGTCCTACGGTCCCCGGTATGAGCATGGAGACCACAGCCTGGACCCAGATGTACAGCGTCATGAACGCCGAGCAGGAACGCCGGCCCCTCGCCCGCGCCACGCTGCGCCGCATCATCGCCTTCGCCCACCCGCACCGCCGCCGCATCGCCCGGTTCGTCCTGCTCGGGGTGGCCACCGCGCTGCTCGCCGTCGCCACCCCCGTCCTGGCCGGACGGGTGGTCAACGCGATCGTGGCCGGTGACGACGAGGGCACGGTCGTGCGCCTGGCCCTGTTGATCGCGCTCATCGCGGTCGCGGAGGCGGCCCTCGGCATCCTCTCCCGCAGGCTGTCGGCGGTGCTCGGGGAGGGGCTCATCCTCGATCTGCGCACGGCTGTGTTCGATCATGTGCAGCGCATGCCCGTCGCGTTCTTCACACGTACTCGTACGGGAGCCCTGGTCTCCCGTCTCAACAACGACGTCATCGGCGCCCAGCGCGCCTTCAGCAACACCCTCTCCGGCGTGGTCAGCAACCTCGTCACCCTGCTGCTCACCCTGGCCGTCATGCTCACCCTGTCCTGGCAGATCACCCTGCTCGCGCTGGTGCTGCTCCCGGTGTTCGTGCTCCCCGCCCGGCACATGGGCCGCCGCATGGCCCGCATGCAACGCGAGGCCGCCACCCTGAACGCCGCCATGGGCACCCGCATGACGGAGCGCTTCTCCGCCCCCGGCGCCACCCTGATCAAGCTCTTCGGCCGTCCGGAGGACGAGTCGGTCGAGTTCGCCGAACGCGCCCGCCGCGTCGCGGACATCGGCGTGCGCACCGCCACCGCCCAGGCGGCGTTCATCACCGCGCTCACGCTGGTCTCCGCGCTCGCCCTGGCCCTCGTCTACGGACTCGGCGGTTTCCTCGCCCTGCGCGGCACCCTGGACGCCGGCGCCGTCGTGGCGCTGGCGCTGCTCCTGACCCGGCTGTACGCGCCGCTCACCGCGCTGGCCGGCGCCCGCGTCGAGGTGATGAGCGCCCTCGTCAGCTTCGAGCGGGTCTTCGAGGTACTGGACCTGACCCCGCTCATCGACGAGAAGCCCGACGCCCGCCCGGTCCCCGAGGGCCCGGTCGCCGTCGAGTTCGACGACGTCCGCTTCGGCTACCCGTCCGCCGACAAGGTCTCCCTGGCCTCCCTCGAGGAGGTCGCCTCCCTGGACACCCGCGGCGGCGCCGAGGTCCTGCACGGCCTCTCCTTCCGCGCCGAGCCCGGCCAGACCGTCGCGCTCGTCGGCTCCTCCGGCGCGGGCAAGTCGACCATCGCCCAGCTGCTGCCGCGCCTGTACGACACCGACGGCGGAACCGTGCGCGTCGGCGGCGTCGACGTCCGCGACCTGAGCGCGCGCTCCCTGCGCGACACCGTGGGCATGGTCACCCAGGACGGCCACCTCTTCCACGACACGGTCCGCGCCAACCTGCTGCTGGCCCGGCCCGGGGCCACCGACACCGAGCTGTGGGACGCGCTGGGCCGCGCCCGTCTGGTCGATCTCGTACGGTCCCTGCCCGGCGGCCTCGACACCGTGGTCGGCGAGCGCGGCTACCGCCTCTCCGGAGGCGAGCGCCAGCGCATGACGATCGCCCGGCTGCTGCTGGCCCGCCAGCGCGTCGTCATCCTCGACGAGGCCACCGCCCACCTCGACAACACCTCCGAGGCGGCCGTCCAGGAGGCCCTGACCGAAGCCCTGGCGGACCGGACCGCCGTGGTGATCGCCCACCGGCTGTCCACGATCCGGGCGGCCGACCAGATCCTGGTGGTCGAGGCCGGCCGCATCGTGGAACGCGGCACCCACGACGAACTCGTCACCGCCGGCGGCCGCTACGCCCAGCTGCACCGCACCCAGTTCGGACGGCGGACACCGGACGAGGCGGAGCAGGCGGCCTGAGGGGCCGGGCCCGCGCGGGCCCGGGCCGGGGCGGCCGCTCTCAGGAGCCGGCCGCCCCGGCCCGCACCGGCAGGTCCTGTTCGGCCCAGACGACCTTCCCCTGGGGCGTACGGCAGGAGCCCCAGCGCCGGCACAGCATGTTGATCAGCTGGAGGCCGCGCCCGCTCTCGTCGCCCACGTCGGCGTGCTGGATCTGCGGCAGGTCCGGCCCGGAGTCGGAGACCTCCACCGAGAGACGCTCGTCGCGCAGCAGCCGCAGCTCACCGGGGGCGTTCCCGTACCGCAGGGCGTTGCCGACCAGCTCGCTGACCACCAGCTCCGTCGTGTCGACCAGGTCGTGCAGGCCCCACTTCGCCAACTGCTCCCGCACCGCGGTACGGGCCTGCCCGGCGGCCTTGCCGTCCGGCGGCAGCGTCCGGACGTACACGGCGCCGTCGGGGCCGAGCGGCCGGGCGCCGGCGACCAGGACGATCGCGTCGTCGGACCGGTCGCCGCCGACCCGCTCGATGATCGACCGGCCCGTCGTGCCGTCCCCCGGCGCACCACCCCCGACCGCCTCGCGCAGCCGGTCCAGCCGCGTCTCGAGATCGGCGGCGCGCGACCTGATCAGACCGTCCGTGTACAGCGTCAGCCGGCCCCGCTCGGGCACGGGGCAGTCGACCGGGTCGTACGGGATCACCCCCGCGCCCAGCGGCGCCCCGACGGGTACGTCCAGGAACGAGGCGATGCCGTCGGGCCCGGTCAGCAGCGGTGGTGGGTGACCGGCGCTGGCGATGCGGAACGTGCTGCCGTACGGGTCGTAGACCGCGCACAGACAGGTGGCGACCTGGTCTTCCTCCAGGTCGCGGGCGGCCAGGTCCAGCCGGGCCAGCAGCCGTTCGGGCGCGATGTCGAGCGCCATCAGCGTCCGGGCCACCGTGCGCAGCCTGCCCATCGTCGCGGCGGCGGCCAGGCCGCGGCCCATGACGTCGCCCACCATCAGCGCGGTCCGGCCGCTGGGCAGGGCGACGACGTCGAACCAGTCGCCGCCCACGGCGGCCGGATCACCGGCCGGGTCGTAGCACGAGGACACGTCGAGTCCGGGTGTGCTCGGACTGGACCGGGGGAGGAGGGCCCGCTGGAGCGTGACCACGTGCTCGTGCTCGCGCCCGTAGAGCCGGGCGTTGTCGATGTACAGGGCGGCCCGCGACGCCAGCTCCGTGACCAGTGCCACGTCGGCCTGGGTGAACGGTGTCCGGCTGCCGGCCCGGACGAAGTCGGCCAGGCCCAGCAGCACCCCCCGGGCGATCAGCGGCACCGCCAGGTACGAGTGCACGCCGGCGCGGCGCATCAGGTCGGCCGCCTTCCGGCTGGGCGCCACCGCGTCGAAGTCCGACGGCCGCATGCGCGCGACCAGGACGGGTTTGCGCGTGGTCAGGCACGTACGCACCAGCCGGTCGGCGGTGTACACGGACAGCTCACCGACCAGGTCCGGCGCGAGATCCAGCCCCGGGATCTCGGAGACCGCCATGGCCCGCAGCTCGGGCGTGCCGGTCGAGCCCTCGAAGCGGTCGACCTCCTGGAACCGGAGCACGGACTCCAGCAGGTCCACCGCGCAGCCGTCGGCCAGTTCCGGCACGGTGAAGCCGGCCAGTTCCTCGGCCGTCCGGCGCAGGTCCAGGGTGGTCCCGATGCGCATGCCGGCCTCGTTCAGCCAGGCCAGCCGGCGCCGGGCGCGCACCGCCTCGGTCACCGGGTGCAGCGCGGCCTTCAGCGCGCGGCGACGGCCGTAGAAGGGCTCGGCTGGCCGACGGGCCCCGCGCAGCCAGGATCGTTCCCGCACGCGTCGCCTCCTCCCAGGGCCTCCTCCCCCCGATTCTGCCCTGCTTGCGGAAGACCGGCGACGGCGAGGACCGGCCCGGTGGACCCGCCCGCCCGGGAGGGCCCACCGGCAGCACCTCAGTCGCGCAGCCACACCGCGGTGTCCCGCGGCAGCCGCCCGTGCTCGTCGAGGGGTCCGCTGCCCAGCAGGAGCGCGCCGTGTGCGGGCAGCGCCACCGGCTCGGCGGACAGGTTGACGACACAGGTCAGGCCCGCCGCCCGCCGGAACGCGAGGACGCCGTGCGGCGCCGGCAGCCAGTGCAGCGGGCCGTCGCCGAAACCGTCGGTGGAGCGCCGCAGGAGCAGTGCCCGGCGGTAGAGGGACAGCATCGACTCCGGATCGGCTTCCTGGCGGTCGGCCGCGTACGCCGACCAGCCCTCCGGCTGCGGCAGCCACGGCTCCGTCTCCGAGCCGAAGCCGCAGTACGGTGCGTCGGCCGACCACGGCAGCGGGACCCGGCAGCCGTCCCGGCCCGGATCGACGCCGCCGGAGCGGAAGTGCATGGGGTCCTGGATGCGGTCCAGCGGGACGTCGGCCTCGGGCAGACCGAGTTCCTCCCCCTGGTACACGTAGACGGACCCGGGCAGGGCCAGCGTCAGCAGCGCGGCGGCCCTGGCCCGCCGGGTGCCCAGGGACAGGTCGGTGGGCGTGCCGAAGGCCTTCCGCGCGAAGTCGAAACCGGTGTCCTCGCGGCCGTACCGGGTCACGGTGCGGGTGACGTCGTGGTTGCAGAGCACCCAGGTGGCGGGGGCGCCGACCGGCGCGTGCTCGGCCAGGGTGTCGTCGATGGTGCGGCGCAGCCGGTCCGCCTCCCAGGGGCAGGAGAGGAAGTTGAAGTTGAAGGCCGTGTGCAGTTCGTCGGGGCGCAGGTAGCGGGCGAAGCGCTCGGCGTCGGGCAGCCACACCTCGCCCACGAAGACCGCCCCGTACGCGTCGGCGACGGTCCGCCAGGAGCGGTAGATGTCGTGGAGTTCGTCCTGGTCGATGTACGGGTGCGGGTCGACGCCCTCCTCGAAGTCCGCGAGCGCGGGGTCCTTCGCCAGCAGCGCGGCGGAGTCGATGCGCACCCCCGCGACCCCGCGCTCGAACCAGAAGCGCAGCACGTCCTCGTGCTCCCGGCGCACCTCGGGGTGGGCCCAGTTGAGGTCGGGCTGCTCCGGGGTGAACAGGTGCAGGTACCACTCGCCGTCCGGGACCCTGGTCCAGGTGCGGCCGGAGAACTGGGAGGGCCAGTCGTTGGGCGGCAGGTCGCCGCCCGGGCCGCGGCCGGGCCGGAAGTGGAACCGCTCCCGCTCGGCGCTGCCGGGCCCGGCGGCCAGCGCCTCCCGGAACCAGGCGTGCTGGTCCGAGACGTGGTTGGGGACGATGTCGACGATGGTGCGGATGCCCAGCTCCCGGGCTTCGGCGATCAGCTTCTCGGCCTCGCCGAGGGTGCCGAAGGCCGGGTCGATGGTGCGGTAGTCGGCGACGTCGTAGCCGCCGTCGACGAGCGGGGAGACGTACCAGGGGGTGAACCACACCGCGTCCACGCCGAGTTCGGCGAGGTAGGGCAGTCTCGCCCGGACGCCCGCGAGGTCACCGGTGCCGTCGCCGTCGCCGTCGGCGAAACTGCGGGGGTACACCTGGTAGATGACGGCGTCGCGCCACCAGTCGGCGGTGCGGGGCGGGTTGGGGGCTGCCACGTGACGGTCCTTTCGGGCAGGGTGGATCTTCGCCGCCGGCCCGGACAGGGCGGGGCGTCGGACGGGCCGGCGGCGAAGGCTGACGGGGACGGTCCGGACGGGTGGGGCCTCAGCCCTTGAGTCCGCCGGCGGTGAGTCCGCTCATGATGTTGCGCTGGAAGATCAGGAAGATGATCAGGGTCGGCAGCGAGGCCATGGTCAGCGCGGCGATCAGCACGTTGACGGGCACACCGTTGGACAGGGAGTAGATGCCGACGTTCAGCGTCTGCTTGGCGGGGTCGGGCAGCGTCAGCATGGGCCAGAGGAAGTCCTTCCAGACGCCCACGACCGCGAAGATGGAGACCACGCCGAGGATCGGCCGCGAGATGGGCAGGACGATCGACCGGAGCGTACGCAGCGGCGAGGCGCCGTCCATGGACGCGGCGTCCAGCAGCTCCCTCGGGATCGAGTCGAAGAAGCGCTTCAGCAGGAAGATGTTGAAGGCGTTGGTCACCGACGGCAGCCAGATCGCCCACGGGGTGTTCAGCAGGTTGCGCTCGAAGATCGGCACGTCGAGCACCGTGAGGTACTGCGGTACGACCAGCACTGTCGCCGGGATCATCAGCGTCGCCAGCATCATGCCGAGGATGGCCTTGCCGAGGACCGGGCGCAGCTTGGACAGCGAGTAGGCCGCCGCCACGTCGAACACCAGCTGGAAGGCGAGCGCGCCGAAGGCGTAGTACAGCGTGTTCCCGAGCAGGCCCGCCAGGTCCATGACGTTCCAGGCCTGCGTGTAGTTGTCGGACTCAAAGGACTCGGGGATCAGCGTCGGCGGGGTGCGGACCGCTTCCTGCGTGTCCTTGAAGCCGCTGGACACCATCCAGTACATCGGGCCGAGGAAGACCACGGTGAACACCGTGACGACCAGGCCGAAGGAGAGCCAGTACAGGCGCTTGCCGCGTGGCCGGGCGAGCACGGCCGGCGAGATGAGGGTGCGTGTGGACATCGGTTCTTCCCCCGGCCTACTCGTCCTCGGCGCGGGTCAGCCTCACGTAGACCGCCGAGACACCGGCGAGGAGTACGAGAAGCAGCAGACCGAGGGCGGCCGCGGCGCCGTAGTTGTTGAAGTTGAAGGCGTACTGGTAGATCAGGTAGACGACGGTGGTGGTCGAGCCCTCGGGGCCGGCCCCGCCGGTGAGCAGGAAGGGTTCCACGAAGACCTGCATGGTGGCGATGACCTGCATGAGCAGCATCAGCGCGAGGATGAGCCGGGTCTGCGGGATCGTCACGTGCCAGATCTTGCGCAGCAGGCCGGCGCCGTCGAGTTCGGCCGCCTCGTACAGCTCGCCGGGGATGCCCTGGAGCGCGGCGAGGTAGATGAGGGCCGCGCCGCCCATGTTCATCCACGTCGAGGCGACGACGACGGAGAGCATGGACAGGTCCGGGTCCTGGAGCCACTGCTGCTCCGGCAGGCCGACGGAACCGAGCAGCTCGTTGAGCAGGCCGTAGCCGGGGTCGTACAGGTACTTGAAGAGCAGGACGGCGGCGACCGGCGGCAGCATCACGGGCAGGTAGACCAGCAGCCGCAGGTAGCCCTTGCCGTGCCGGAGTTCGTTGATGACCAGCGCGACGACGAAGGGCACCGCGAAGCCGAGGACGAGGGCCAGGACGGTGAAGAGCAGGGTGTTGCGCCAGGCCTGCCAGAAGGCCGGGTCGTCGAAGACCGTGCGCAGGTTGTCCAGGCCGACCCAGGAGACCTCGCCCTGGTCCGTCGTCTGGAAGGCGAGGAGGAACTCCCGGACCATCGGGTACCAGGAGAAGAACGCGAAGCACAGGACCGCGCCGATGAGGAAGCCGTGCGCGGTGAGGTTGCGCCGCAGGCTCCTGGTGAAGGACCCGGGCGCGGGCGCGCGGTCCGGCGGCGGCTGGGGGTGGCGGGATCCCACCACCTTGCTCGGGGTCAGGCTGGGGGCCGACATCGTCGCTCCTTGGGACTGATCTCATGGGCCCCGGGGGGCGGTGCGGCCCGCCCCCCGAGGGAGCCGGTCACTGCGTGGCCAGGACCTGGTCGACCTGCTGCTCGGCGGTGGAGAGCAGCTTGTCGATGTCGGCGTCCTCGTTGGTGAGGAGGCCGGACATCACGTTGTCCAGGACCTTGTAGACCTCCTGGGCCTTCGGCGGCTCGGCCTTGCCCGGGACCGGGGCGTCCATGAACGCCTTGAAGTTCGCGACCGGCATGGTGGCGTGCTCGATGCGGGCCGCGTCGTCCTCGGTCTTCGACCCGTTCAGCCAGAAGTTGGGCTGGGGGAGCCCGACCGGCAGCTTGTCGGCCTTCTTGCGGGCCCAGTCGAACTGGCCCTTGCCGACGGTGAGGTTCTTGAAGTTCAGCCAGGCGACGGCCGCCTTGATCTTGTCGGCGGAGATCCCCTTCTTGATCATGTAGCCGTTGCCGCCGGCGAGGGTGTTCTTCGTGCCCGGGATCGGCCCCATGCCGAAGTTCTCGTAGTCGGCGCCGAGCTGCTGCACCATGTACGTGATGTCGTCGGGCGCGGCGAGGAACATGCCGAGCTTGTCGGTGGCGATCTGCTTCTGGAGGTCGCCCCACTTGAGCAGCTGGGTCTTGCCCATGCTCTCGTCCTCCCAGCGCATGGCGTGGAGGTTCTCGGCGACCTGCTTGCCGATCGCGTCGTTGAACGCCGCCTTCCTGCCGCTCTCGTCGACGACCTCGCCGCCGAGGCTGTACATCTGCGCGGTGAAGTGCCAGCCGCCGGTGTTGCCGGCGCTGTACTCGCCGAAACCGGCGATGCCGTCGCCCAGGCCGGATATCTTCTCGGCTGCGGTGCGCACCTCGGCCCAGGTACGCGGCGGGCTGTCCGGGTCGAGGCCGGCCTTCTCGAAGAGCCCCCGGTTGACCAGCAGTCCCATCGTGTAGTTGCTCTCCGGGAGCCCGTAGAGCTTGTTGGCGTGCTTGAGCTGACCGATGACGTTCGGGTCGATGTCCTTGAGCGCGGGGACCGTCTTGTCGTTGACGTACGCGGTGATGTCCTCGGCGCCGTCGTTGTCCAGTACCTGGGGCAGGTCGGTGAAGTACGTGTAGAAGACGTCGGGCTGGGACTTGGCCTTGAGCATCGCGGTGAAGCGCGGCGGTTCCAGACACTGGCCCGGGGTGGAGCGGCCGTCGATGGTGACGTTCGGGTAGATCTTGTTGAACGCCTTGACGTCCTCCTTCCACTCCTTCAGCTCGGCCGCCTTCGCCGCCGGGGGCATGCAGTCGATGGTGATCGTCACCTTGGTCTTCGGGTCCAGTGGAGCGGCCGGGTCGGAGGACCCGCTGCCGCCTTCGGAACCGCCGCCGTCATCACTGCTGCTCGTGCCGCAGGCGGCCAGAGCGGTCAGGGTGAGAGCGGAGACGAGCGTGATGGCGCCGGCACGGCGGGTACGGCGGAACCGAGCACTTCTCATGGGTGGTCCCCTTCGGGCATGAACGAGGAAGGCGCCCCACCGCCGATGCGTTGTGGGGCGCCGCACACTCAACCACCGTGAACAAGTGAACGCAATATCTCGCGCTGATTTCGTAATTGCTCGACAGCCCGTTGAAGATGTTGAGGTTCTCGCTATCGGGCGGCCACCTGTGCCGTCGATCCCCGAACGACGAGTTCCGGTTCGAAGAGCAGTTCCCTGTGCGGGACTTCGGTGCCCTGGATCTGGGCGCAGAGGAGGTCGACGGCGGCGCGTCCCATGGCCTCGATGGGTTGGCGGACGGTGGTGAGGGGTGGTTCGGTGCAGGTCATGAAGGCGGAGTCGTCGTAGCCGACGACGGAGACGTCGTGGGGTACGTGCAGGCCGCGTCGGCGGGCGGCGCGGACGGCGCCGAGGGCGAGGGGGTCGCTGGCGCAGATGATGCCGGTGACCCCGCGCTCCAGGAGGCGGGAGGCGGCTGCCTGCCCGCCCTCCAGGGAGAACATCGAGCGCTCGACGAACTCCTCGGGCAGTGCGGCGCCCAGGGCCTGCGCCGCCTCCCGCGCGGCAGCCAGCTTCCGGCGGGAGGGGATGTGGTCGCCGGGGCCGAGCACCAGCCCGATGCGCTCGTGCCCGAGGGAGACCAGGTGCCGCCAGGACTGCTCGACGGCCACCGCGTCGTCACAGGCGATGCACGGGAAGTCGAGGTTCTCGATGGAGGCGTTGATGAGTACGACGGGGATGTTGCGTTCGGCGAGGAGGCGGTAGTGGTCGTGCGGGGCGTCGGCCTGGGCGAAGAGCCCGCCGGCGAAGACGACGCCCGACACCTGCTGCTGGAGGAGCAGTTCGACGTAGTCGGCCTCGGAGACGCCGCCCTTGGTCTGGGTGCACAGCACCGGCGTCAGCCCCTGCTGGGCGAGCGCGCCCCCGATGACCTCGGCGAACGCGGGGAAGATCGGGTTCTGCAGCTCGGGCAGGACCAGCCCCACCAGCCGGGCCCGCTCGCCCCGCAGCTGCGTCGGGCGCTCGTACCCGAGGACGTCCAGCGCGCTCAGCACGGACTGCCGGGTCGCCTCGGACACCCCGGGCTTGCCATTGAGGACCCGGCTGACCGTGGCCTCGCTGACCCCGACCTTCTTCGCCACCTGAGCAAGTCGTCGCGTCACGAATGCAAGACTAGCGCAAGCTCCTGCAAGGAGCTTGCGCCAATCGTTGAACTGCCCGACAGGAGAACGCGTCGGACTACGGATTGCGGATGATCTTGAAGGTGGACGTCGTGTTCCGGACGTCCACGGCGTTGCCCTCGAGCCTCAGCCCGTTGAACGTGACCTCGCCGACGGCCGGCCCCTGCCCCGCTTCGGGCATCTCGTTGGCCCAGAGACCGAAACCGGACTTGGCGTCGAACGCGTCACCGCTCTTGCGCGCGCCCGTGACGGAGACGTCGGTGAAGACCGTGTCCTTGATCGGGAACTGCGGCTGGCCTCCCACGTAGTTCGTCTGGAACATGATCCCGCTGTAGGTCGGGTCGACGATGTCCACGTCGGTGACCCGGATGCCCTGGAACACCTTGGACGCCGAGAACACCCAGATGCCGGGGAAGGTCTGGCCGCCCCAGAAGTGCCCGCCGGCCCGCACGATCGAGATGTTCTCGAAGCTCGTCGGATCGGTGCCGAAGCCGTTCATCGGATAGCCGAAGTCCAGGGAGCTGATCGTGATGCCCGAGTAGACCAGGGTGTCCGCGATGTGGATGTTGCGGAAGGTGTTGGCGTAGCCGCCGTAGACGGCCAGACCCGCGGCGCGCCAGGTCAGCGTCGTCGTCAGGTTCTCGTAGAGGTTGTTCTTCATGTCCGCGCCGCCCGCGTCGATCGCCGAGAACAGCGCGAAGCTGTCGTCACCGGTCGCCCGGGCGTCGTTGTTGGACACGAGGTTGTCGGTCGAACCGTTGGTCATGTTGACGCCGTCGGCGAACATGTTGCGGATCCGGGAGTTCTTGATCGTGACCCGGTCGGTGTTGGCGCCCCAGTAGAGGCACACCATGTGCTCGTTCCAGATGTTGTCGATCACGATGTCCGACACGTTGGAGAAGTCGAACACCTTGCCCGGCCCGTCGATGCGGCTGGTGTAGTTGCCGAAGTAGGCGAAGTTCGCGAACGACGAGCCCTTCGCGCTCGCGTCGGCCCGGAAGCCGATGTCGGTGTTGTCCTGTGTCGAGGGCGCGCGGAACTTCGTGAACCAGGGTCCCGCGCCCACGACCTTCACCGCCTTGCCGTACACCTGGAACTTGCTCGACGTCTGGTAGTCGCCGGGCGGCAGATACACGCCGACCAGCTTGCCGGTGGTGTCCATGCGGACCCGGTCGAGCGCGTTCTGCACGTCCTGGTGCGTGAAGCCGGCCGGCACCGTGTACGCCGCCGGGTCGGGGTTGGGAACCGCCGCGACCTGCTCCAGGTTGACGAAGTCGATGGCGTAGTGGGTGGTGTTCGCGGCGTCCTTCTGCAACCGGATCCGGCTGCCCGCCGGGACGGTCTCGCCGAGCATGAGGTGCGCCTCGTCGTAGATGTGGCGCGGCGCGCCGGCGCCGGGGGAGTTGCCGGGCGCGGCCTCGTTCCCGTACAGCCAGGCGTACTTCGAGGTGAGCGGGAGCGCCTTCTTCAGGACGCCGTCGACGTAGACGTTGATCGTGGAGTCGATGCCCCCGCCGCCGGGAGCGTCCGGGATGGAGAAGCGCGTCACCAGGGTGTTGGTGGCGGCCTTCGTGGTGAACTCGACGTACTCGCCCGTCGCGTCGAGGTGGACGGCCCGGCGTCCGGAGGCCTCGCCCGCGAGGTCGCCGACGGTGCGGTTGGGGCCCACCACCTTCGCGCCGCCGCCGGCCGTGCCGTCCTCCGCCTCGTACATGTCGTACGGCATGTTGGCGCCGCGCCCGACGAACAGGGGTTGGGTGGAGGTGTTGTTCTCCCGCTTGACCGGCAGTTCGTTGGCGTCGGCGGCGACCGAGACCTTCAGGGTGTAGGAGCCGTTGGACGCCTTCCAGGGGCCGAGGGTCAGGGCGGGGGCCGTGCTGCCGGCGGCGATGACACCGGTGTGCGTGCCGGTCAGGGTCCTGACCGTGGTGCCGTCGGAGCCGACCAGGGTGAGGGTGACCGCGTGGCCACCGCCCGCGGAGTCCCGGGTGCCCTGGTTCCTCAGCGCGACCTTGAAGCTCACGTCGTCGCCGGCGGCCGGGCCGGAGGGCGAGGTGGTCACCGCGGCCACCAGGTCGGAGCTCTGGACCGGCGCGACCACCAGCGGTTCGGGCCGGGTGTAGGTGTTGTTGGTCTCGTTCTGCTCGACGATCTCGTTCGCCTCGTCGGCGACCGCGCTCAGTTCGTAGGAGCCCGCCTCGCGCGCCCCGACGGACGCGCCGACCGTGGTCTCGGCGCCCGCCCGCAGGGCACCCACCTCGGCGGTGGCGACCTTCGTGCCGCCCAGCCGCAGGGCGACCTCGCCGGCCGGGGCGTCGGCCGGACCGCTGTTGCGGACGGTGGCGGACACGGTGATCGCGTCCGACTCCACGGGGGAGGCGGGCGAGGTGGTCAGCTTCGTCACCTCCAGGTCGGGGCCCGGCGCGGGGGTGCCGATGACCTGGAACTCGGCGACCTGCCCGGCCGTCGATCCCGTGTTGGAGGTGAACCTGAGCTGGACGTCCGCCACCCGGCCCTCGACCGGTATGGACACGCTGTTGCCGCCGTTCGCCGGGTCGAAGACGTAGTCCTTGGCGGCCACCAGCCCGGTGAAGCCGGACGCGTCCTGTCCCCGGCCGAGGACCTGGACGGTCTGGGTGCGCTTCGACCAGGCGGCGTCCGGGTTGAGCTTGAGCACGACGCGGCTGACGTCCGCGTCGGCGCCGAGCTTCAGGGTGAGCGTGTTCGGATAGCTGCCCGGTGCTCCCTCCCAGTAGGTCGACGTGCTGTTGTCGTTGGCGTTCTGGGCGACGTAGGTGTGCACGACGGACGAGGCGCTGATCGGCTTGCCGACGGCCAGGTTCGATCCGCTTCCGCTGCCGGTGCGGGTCACGGAGTTGCTGTTGCCGGACCGGTTGCCGGCGGCGTCCCTGGCCCGTACGAAGTAGGTCACGTTCGCGGAGGCGGGCTGGGTGTCGGTGTAGGTGGTGACGTCCCCGGCGACGCTCCCGCGGAGCTGGTTGTCGGCGTAGACGTCGTACCCGGTGACGCCCCGGTCGTCCGTGGAGGCGCTCCAGGTCAGCCTGATCCGGTCGGCGGCGGGCTCGGTGAGGGCGAGGTTCGCGGGCGCGGTGGGCGCCTGGGTGTCACCGGTGTCGGCGCGCCGGGTCACCGAGTTGCTGTTGGCCGACTGGTTGCCTGCCGCGTCCTTGGCCCGCACGAAGTAGGTGACCGTCGTCCCGGCCGGCCGCGTGTCGGTGTACGTGGTCACGTCACCGGCGAGCGAGGTCAGCAGCTCGCCGTCGGCGTAGACGTCGTAGCCGGTGACGGCGGTGTCGTCGGTCGCCCGGTTCCAGGTCAGCCTGATCTGGCCGGTGGCGGGCTCGGTGAGGGCGAGGTTCGCGGGGGCGGTGGGTGCCTGGGTGTCACCGGTCGCCGGGCCGTACACCTCCAGCTCGGAGAACTGCGCCGCGGGGTGCCCCGTGTTCGCCGTCACCAGGACGCGCAGGTACCGGGTGGTCGTCGCGTCGAAGGTGAGGGTGGCGGACTGGCCGCCGGCCGGGCTGAAGGTGTGGGCCTGGGCCGCGGTGAGGTCGGTGAACGTGGAGCCGTTCGCACTGGCCTGGAGCTTCAGGGTCTGGCTGCGGGAGGGCCAGCCGTCCGGCAGCCGGAGCACGACGCGGTCGACGCGGCGGGAGGAGCCGAGGTCGGCCTGGAGCCACTGCGGCAAAGCGTTGTTGGCGCTCTCCCAGTAGGTGGCCCGGTTCCCGTCGTTGCCGTTGCCGGTCGTGTACGGGCCGTTGGAACTGCTGGCCGTCAGGGTGCGCCCCGCGGCGAGGTTCGCGGACGACTCGTCCGCCGCGCGGACCTCCAGCTCGGAGAGCTGGGCCGCCTGCCACCCGGTGTTCGCGGTGATCTCGACCCGCACGTAGCGCGTCCGGGTGGCGGGGAAGGACACGGTGACCGTGTTGCCCGTCCCCGGACTGAAGGTGTAGGCGGCCGAGCCCTTCAGCGTGCCGAAGCTGGTGCCGTCGGCGCTGCCCTGCACGGAGAGGGTCTGGGAGCGGCTCTCCCAGCCGGCGGGCAGGCGCAGGACGACCTCGTCGATCCGCTCGGTGGTGCCGAGGTCGGTCTGGACCCACTGGGGCAGGCTGCCGCCGCCGCTCTGCCAGTACGTGCCCTGGTTGCCGTCGGTGACGTTGGCCGCGCCGTACTCGCCGTGCGAGCTGCTCGCCGACGCGGGGTCCCCCACGGCGATGTTGGGACCCCCGGCCGCCGAGGCCGACAGCAGCGGCCCTCCCAGCGCCAGGAGACTGGTGGCGACCACGGCGCACAGGGCACGCGATCTCCAGTTCCGGATTCTCATCTGTTCTGTCCCCGATCTCCGCCTCGCGCCGCAGGGCCACGAGGCACGGCTCAGTCGGATGCGCTCATCAGGTGGACACTTGAAGTTCTTCGGCATTTACGCGAAAGCGCTCAGAGAGTTGCAGAGAACTGTCCAGTCGTCCACAGGACGGGCAGGGAGAATCAGCGCCGAGCAGGGCGCGTCGGTCCGCGTGAGGACATGCGGGTGCCCAGGCACTGGCCTGGATCAGGGACTTTCGCCGACCGCGTCGGACGGCCGCAAGCCACTGCCAGTTCCTGCAAGAAATTTGCGACGCGCGGAGATCGCGGGCAGGGACCCGTTACTCGGGGGCGGCCTGGGCGGTGGAGCCGCGGACGACGAGTTCCGGTTCGAAGAGCAGCTCGCCGTGGGGGACTTCGGTGCCCTGGATCTGGGCGCAGAGGAGGTCGACGGCGGCGCGTCCCATGGCCTCGATGGGTTGGCGGACGGTGGTGAGGGGTGGTTCGGTGCAGGTCATGAAGGCGGAGTCGTCGTAGCCGACGACGGAGACGTCGTGGGGTACGTGCAGGCCGCGTCGGCGGGCGGCGCGGACGGCGCCGAGGGCGAGGGGGTCGCTGGCGCAGATGATGCCGGTGACCCCGCGCTCCAGGAGGCGGGAGGCGGCTGCCTGCCCGCCCTCCAGGGAGAACATCGAGCGCTCGACGAACTCCTCGGGCAGTGCGGCGCCCAGGGCCTGCGCCGCCTCCCGCGCGGCAGCCAGCTTCCGGCGGGAGGGGATGTGGTCGCCGGGGCCGAGCACCAGCCCGATGCGCTCGTGGCCCAGCGACGTGAGGTGCCGCCAGGACTGCTCGACGGCCACCGCGTCGTCACAGGCGATGCACGGGAAGTCGAGGTTCTCGATGGAGGCGTTGATGAGTACGACCGGGATGTTGCGTTCGGCGAGGAGGCGGTAGTGGTCGTGCGGGGCGTCGGCCTGGGCGAAGAGCCCGCCGGCGAAGACGACGCCCGACACCTGCTGCTGGAGGAGCAGTTCGACGTAGTCGGCCTCGGAGACGCCGCCCTTGGTCTGCGTGCACAGCACCGGCGTCAGCCCCTGCTGGGCCAGCGCGCCCCCGATGACCTCGGCGAACGCGGGGAAGATCGGGTTCTGCAGCTCGGGCAGGACCAGCCCCACCAGCCTGGCCCGCTCGCCCCGCAGCTGCGTCGGGCGCTCGTACCCGAGGACGTCCAGCGCGCTCAGCACGGACTGCCGGGTCGCCTCGGACACCCCGGGCTTGCCATTGAGGACCCGGCTGACCGTGGCCTCGCTGACCCCGACCTTCTTCGCCACCTGAGCAAGTCGTCGCGTCACAGGCGCAAGGCTAACGCAAGCCCCGCAAGCGGCTTGCTCGTCGGTCGGAGCGAGGTCGCCACGTTCCGTCGTGCGGCGTGTGCCGCCGCGGTCCGGCTGGTGACGAAGGGTCACGAGGGGTCACTCGATCCTGACGCGGGCGACCACCGGGAGGTGATCGCTGCCGGTGGCGGGCAGGGTCCGGATGTGGCCGACGGTCGCGGAACGGGCCATGACCTGATCGATCCGGGCCAGCGGGAAGGAGGCCGGGAAGCTGAGGGCGGTCCCCCGCCTGGCCACCTCCAGCCGCGAGGTCAGCGGCTTCAGCGCCCGGTCGTGCACCGTGCCGTTGAGGTCGCCCAGCAGAACCACCCGGCGCAGCCTCTCGGCCGCTACGGCGTCACCCAGCAGACCGGCGCTCTCGTCGCGCAGGGACGCCGCGAGGCCGCCGGCCCCGACGCGGACCGAGGGCAGGTGCGCGACGTACACGGCGATCTCGGCGCGCGGCGTTCGGACCACCGTACGCAGTCCGCGGTTCCACTCCCGCGTGAGGCCGCGCGGCTTGATGTCCAGGGGCCGGACGTCGGTGAGCGGGTGCTTCGACCAGAGGCCCACCGTGCCCCGCACCGCCCGGTACGGGTAGCGCGCGGCCAGGGTCTCGGTGTAGACACCGAGGGCGGGGGAGACCAGCTCCTGGAGGGCGATGAGGTCGGGCCCCGCGTCGGCCAGGGCCCGGGCCGTGCCCGCGGGGTCGGTGTTCTCGTCGCTGACGTTGTGCTGCACCACGACGAGGTCGGCGGCGTCCGGCTCGGGCGCGGGCAGGAGCGTCGCGCCGAAGAGGTACGTCCAGGCGGCCGCGGGGAGCAGTGCGGCGACCAGCGCGAGCGCGGACCGGCGCAGCAGCGCGAGGACGAGCAGCACCACGACCGCGAGGCCGAGCCACGGCAGGAACGACTCCAGCAGACTGCCCAGCCCCAGCACCGCGTTGGGAACCAGCCCGTGGCACAGCAGCACAGCCGCCGTGACCACCGCGAACCCGGCGGGCACCCGCCCCCGCGACCAGAGCGATCCGTCCCGCACCCGTCTCCACCGCACCGTCGGTTCCCGTCCGCTCGTCCTTGGTCCCCAGGACGCGTCATCCGGGGGGTCGGGTTGCGGTCGGCAGGAGCTGGTCGGTGTCCGCGGCGGACTTGGCGAGCAGGGCCGGCACGGCGGACTCGGCGCGGTCGGGGTCCCGGTCGCGGACGGCGTCGAGCACCGCGCGGTGACTGGGCACGGGGTCGTCGGCGTCGCCGTGCGCGTGGACCAGCCGGTCGCGTTCCCCGAGGCCGGGCTCGAGAAGGAGGCCCATCCGGCCGAGCAGTTCGTTGCCGCCGGCGGCGAGCAGTGCCCGGTGGAAGGCCGCGTCCGCCTCGACGACCGCGGCGGAGTCCGACCGGGCCAGCCCCAGCGCCTCCAGGGCGGCCCGCAGGGCGGTCAGGTCCGCGTCGGTCCGGTGCAGGGCGGCCCGACGCGCCGCGGCGGGCTCCACGACGGAACGCACGTCGGCGAGGTCGCGCAGCAACTGGGCGCCGTCACCGGTCCCCGTCCGCCAGCGGATCACGTCGGCGTCCAGGAGGTTCCGGTGGGCCCGATCCCTGACGTGGGTACCGCGCTGCTGCCGCGCGTCCGTCAGCCCCTTGCCGGCCAGGACCTTCAGCGCCTCCCGCATGACGGTCAGGCTCACGTCCAGCTCCGCCCCCAGGGCGCCGACGTCCAGGATCTCGCCCTCGGCGAAGGCGCCCCCCCACGATGCGCGCGCCCAGCCGGTGCACGACCTGTCCGTGCACGCCCCGGCCGGAGGAGGACGCCATGCGGATCTCCTGGTGGTGGACTCGGGACGACGAGGGCCGGCGGGTGCTCGCCGGGGCTCAGCGTAGGGCGCTGCCGGGCGGGGCGTTGAGCAGGGCGAGTTCGTCGCGGTGCGGCAGCCCCTCCCAGTCGCCCCGTGCGGTGACCGCGAAAGCGCCGGTCGTGGCCGCGCGTCGCAGTCGGGCGGCCGGTTCCAGGCCGTCCAGGAGACCGGAGAGGTACCCGGCGCAGAAGGCGTCCCCGGCACCGACCGTGTCGACGACCGGCACGCGGTGGGCGGGCTGGTGGAGGTGCCGGCCGTCGGCACCGTACGCGTCGGCGCCGTCGCCGCCCCGTTTGACGACCACTTCGCGGGCTCCGGCGGCCAGCAGTTCCGCCACCCGCGCGGCCTCGTCCGCGTCGTCGTCGCCGGCGATCAGCGGGAGTTCGTCGTCCGAGGCGATCACGATGTCGATGCCGCCGCGCAGCCGGCGCAGGACCCGCGCCGCCTCCTCCGCCGCCCACAGGCGTGCCCGGTGGTTGACGTCCAGCACCACCGTCCAGCCGTGGTCGCGCCCGTACGCGACCGCGTCGGCCACCGTCGCGAGCGGGCCGGGGCCCAGGGCGCAGGTGATGCCGGTGACGTGCAGGACACGCGCGCCCTCGGCCAGCGCGGCGGCCAGGTGCTCGGGCCGCTGACGCGAGGCGGCCGATCCGGCCCGCCAGTAGTGCACGCGCGTGACGTCCCCCGCGAGGCGCTCGCGCATCAGGGCGCCCGTGGGCGCCTCGGGGTCCGTGGTGGCGTGCCGCACGTCGACGCCCTCGCCGCGCAGGGTGCGCAGGACGAGGCGGGCCGGTTCGTCGGCGCCCAGCCGGCCCGCCCAGGAGACGCGGTGGCCCAGGCGGGCCAGGCCGACGGCGACGTTGGACTCCGCGCCGGCCACCGCCGTGCGGGCCGGGCTCCCGGTGGTCAGCGGGCCCTCGGTCTGGAGGGACAGCATCGTCTCGCCGAAGGTCAGGACGTCGGCCCTCATGCGCCCGGCTCCTGTCCGCCGCACACCGCGCGGAACCGGCGGGCCCGGTCACGGAGCAGGTCCAGGTCCCCGCCGTGCGCGGCGTCGCCGACCAGCGGCGACCCGACGCCGACCGCGAGGGCGCCGGCCGCGAGGTACTCCGCCGCGAGGTCCGCGTCGACCCCGCCGACGGGCACCAGCGGCATGTCGGGGAACGGGTCGCGCAGGGCCCTGAGGTAGGCGGGCCCTCCGGCCGAGGCGGGGAAGAGTTTCACCGCGGTGGCTCCGGCGGCCATGACGGCGACGGCCTCGGTGGGGGTCAGGGCGCCCGCCAGGACGGGCAGCCGCTCCTGCACGGCGGCGGTGACCGCCTCGCCGCCGGCGGGGGTGACCACCCAGGTCGCGCCGGCGTCCCGGGCGCGCAGCAGGTCGTCCCGGGTGACGACGGTGCCGGCCCCGACGAACGCGTCGTCGCCCACCGCGCGGGCCGCCCGGGCGATCACGCCGCAGGCGTCCTCGGTGGTGAGGGAGACCTCGACCAGGCCCACCCCCTCCTCGACGAGCGTCAGCACGGTGCGCAGGGCGGCGTCCGCCGAGCGACCGCGCACGATGGCGGCGAGCCGGTCGCGGCTCAGACGGGTGGTGAAGTCGGTGAGATCCATCAAGGGCTCCGGTGCGAGGGGACGGTGTGGTGCGGGAGGACGGCCGGGCGCGCGTCGGCGTACCGAGGCCGTCACCCTTCGGCGAGCGAGTCGTCCGGGTGCCGCCCTTCCCTCGTCGGTCTCGACCCGGCACGGCGAAGGTCTCGACGCGGTGATCCTCATGGGGGGTCCTGAACCGGGTCGGGAGAAGAACGATCAAACGTCCCGATTAAATGTTGATCAGTGAGTTTTGCCAAGGGGCCGCCTGCCGCCGCCCGGGCCCGGGCTACGCCGCCGGGTCGACGGGGACGCCCAGGCGGTCGGCCACGGTGGTGAGGGCTGCGCCCAGCGGGAGCGCGACGCGGGTGAGGGCGTGGCCGTCGCCCCGGGTCGGGTCCTGGTTGACGATCAGCACGGGCTTCCCTGCCTGCGCCGCCTGGCGGACGAAGCGGAGCCCGGACATCACCGTCAGCGAGGAGCCCAGGACCAGCAGCGAGGTGGCCCGGCGGACCAGCGCCCGGCAGTGCTCGACCCTCGCCGGGGGAACGGCCTCGCCGAAGAACACCACGTCCGGCTTGAGGATGCCGCCGCAGCGCGCGCAGGGCACCACACGGAAGTCCCCGACCTGCTCGTCGGTCAGGTCGGCGTCACCGTCGGGATTGATGCCGGCGGCCACCGGTGCGAAGCCGGCGTTGGCCTCCTCCAGGCGCCGGGCCAGTTCGCGGCGCGGGCTGAGGGTGTCGCAGGAGAGGCAGACGACCCGGTCCAGGCTTCCGTGCAGTTCCACGACGTCCTCGCCGCCGGCGGCCTGGTGCAGACCGTCCACGTTCTGCGTGATCACCCCGCCGAGCAGGCCGTGCCGCTCGAACGCGGCCACGGCCCGGTGCCCGGCGTTGGGGCGGGCGCGGCCGAAGGTGCGCCAGCCGAGGTGGCTGCGGGCCCAGTACCGGCGCCGGGCCTGGGCGCCGGCCGTGAAGTCCTGGTAGGTCATCGGGGTGTGCCTGCTCAGGCTGCCGCCCTCTCCGCGGTAGTCGGGAATGCCCGACTCCGTGGAGATCCCCGCCCCGCTGAGCACGAGCACGCCCCCGGCGCCCAGTGCCTCGACGACCGGTTCCAGGTCCGCGGTGCCCGGCGGCAGGCCCTCCGTCGGGGTCCAGCTCAAGGTGGGACGCATGCGCATGCACCCAGGGTACGGAACGGGCCGCGACCCGCTTCCGCGGTCGCCCTGCCGACGCCCTGGGGTGCGCGGGGCGCCCGCGCGGCCCGGTGGCGGTCGCCGGGGCGGCCCGGGCGGCGTCCGGCCGTGCGGCCCCGGACGGACGCCGCTCGGCTCATGCGGTGTGGATCTCCATCGCGGCGCGCACGGCGGACTCCACGGCCCCCTCGATCCACGCCGGCTTGACCGACGTGTGGTCCCCGGCGAAGTGCAGCGGTCCTTCGCGGGCGGGGATGGCGGGCAGCAGTTCCGTGTGCTGGCCGGGCAGGAGCACGGACGCCTCCCCGTAGGCGTAGGGGTCGCGCAGCCAGCTCTGGGTGCGGCCCGCGCCCGTGTAGAAGACCTCGATGCGGCGGCCGTAGACCTGCTGGAGGCCGCAGAGCGCGTGCGGGTACCGGGCGTCGTCGTCCAGGGAGTCCCAGCGCAGGGCGTCGTCCGCCCAGCTGTACGAGGCCAGGACCACGCCGCCCGCGCTGCCGGGAACCGGATGGGAGGGGTGGAACATGAACCGGTTGGCGTTGTCCGACACCGAGCCGCCGCCCACGACGTCGACCGCCTCCGGCTGCTCGCGCGTGATCGAGCGGTTGGCGGCGTAGTGGGTGCGCTGACCCGCGGTGATGTGCCCCGAGGGCACGGACGGATGGGCGCCGAGCAGACTGCCGTCGTCGGCGGCGCGACCGGTGCGGTAGGCGTCGTACAGCCCCGGGTCGACGGCCCGCAGCTCCCCTTTCCAGTCGGCCTCGTCGAACTCCCACCAGCGACGGCTGAACTCCAGCAGGACCTTCGTCGCGCTGTCGTAGTGCAGTTCGCACACCGCCCGCCGCTTGCCGTACGACATCGGCGGGTCGATCTGGACGTGGCGCAGCCCGGAGAACGGCACCGTGACCACGGCGACGTCCGCGGTGAACTGCTCGCGCACGACGGGGCCGCCGCGGCCCTCTGAGACCGTGTCCACCCATACGTGCGGTCCCTTGGCCCGGACGTGGCCGGCGTCCGGCGAGGGGCGGTCGGGGTGGTGGTACTGGATGCGCGTGACCCGGCGGTCGAAGCGCACGTCCTTGCGCACCCGTTCCAGCAGGGCGTCCGGCAGCACGGCCGTGCCGCCCTCCAGCTCGTAGAAGGGGGTGTCGGGGCTGATGAGGGAGGAGCCGGTGAAGCTGTGGATGAAGGACAGGGGGAGGCGTGAGGTGAGGTTCTCCAGGGTGCCGATCAGGTCGATGGTCCGCTCGTCCAGGCCGGCCTCCTCGGTCAGGAAGCGGAACATCGACCAGTCGCCGAACCGCTGCACCACCCGGGCCCAGCCCCGCAGCCGCTCCGGCAGCGGCTTGTCGACCCGCTTTCCGTCGCGGTCCAGGTGACTGAACTCGTCGCGCACCGGGTCCAGCGCGGAGCGCAGGATGGCGGCGGCGGGGGTGTCCCAGTGCGCCTTGGGGACGCCGAAGGACCGGTTCACGCGCCGGGGCGCACGGGCGTAGTCGGCGCGCCGGACCCGGATGCCGTTGACGTGGATCCAGGTGCGGTGGGCGGGACGTCCCTCGCTGTCGACGTCGACGTAGTGGAAGCGCCGCTTCTCCAGGCCGAACCTGTCGATCAGCTCCATCACGAGGGGATGGCTGCCCGGGATGCGCATCGCACCCGCCTCGGCGTACTGGCGGGGGTCGGCGAAGGGCTGCTCGGCGCGCTCGTGACCCCCGCTGCGGAAGGTCTTGACGCGCCCGCCCGCCCGGTTGCCGTTGGCCTCCAGCACCGTCACCCGGTGGCCCGCGTTCCGCAGCAGCCAGGCGGCCACCAGTCCGGCCGGGCCGGCGCCGACGACCAGGACGTTCTTCGGTCGGGTCCGCCGCTGAGCGGGCAGCCCCTTCTGGAGGACGCTCCGGTAGCGCGGGACCAGCGGGCGGTCGTCGGCGTCCAGTACGAGCAGTGCGCGGGCGACGGCCAGGCACCGGTCGAAGTCGGTCTCCCGTCCGGCGGCAGGGACGGCGGGCGCTGCGGGGGCGGCACCGACGGCCGGTGCGGCCGGTGCGGGCCGGGCCGCGGCGACGCCGCCGGTCAGGGCGGTGGCCGCGGTGGCCGCGCCGGCCACCGCCGCGAAGCTCCTGCGGGAGACGCCGCCGTCTGAACGCATCGCTGCGTGATCTTCGGTCATGGCGGCCTTTGTACCGGCGGCCGTGCCAGGGCGTCCGGCCTTCGCTCCGGCGTTGACACGAAGGAGCTAAACGGCGGCGGGCCCTGACGTCATGGCTGGTCGGCCGCCGCGAGGGGTCCCGGGAGACCCGAAGGGATGAACGCCGCGCGAACGCCGTCGGACGCGGTGGCCGGTCCCGCACACTGCGACGGGTGTGACCGAGGCCGTGCACTCCGGCGGGCCTGCGCGGCACATCGCGTACGCGAGGCCGACGCGGCCCGCGGGAGGGCGACGCGATGGAGGGGGAAGGGTGGCGCAGCGGCGCACTCCGTTGGGCGACAGAGCCCGCTACTGGTTCGACAGCACGCTGGCCCGCGGCGCCGCCGCTCTCGTCGGCTGGATGGCCTTGCTGTGCCTGGCCGTCGTCGTACCGGCCAGCGCGGTGGTGGTGTGGACCGACCCCGACGCGCCGGCGTCCCCGGCGGACCGGCTGGCGGAGGTGTGGCAGCTCACCGGGGAGACCCTGCGGCTGGGCGGGGCGACGGGCACGCCGCTGCGGGTGATGATGTCGGTGCTGCTCGCGCTGGTCACCCTGCTGTACGTCTCGACACTCGTCGGCCTGGTCACGACGGCGCTCACGGAGCGCCTCACCGCGTTGCGCCGGGGCCGTTCCACCGTGCTCGAACACGGGCACGCCGTGGTCCTGGGCTGGTCGGAGCAGGTCTTCACCGTGGTGAGCGAACTGGTGGCCGCCAACGCCAACCAGCGGCGGGCCGCGGTGGCGGTGCTGGCCGACCGCGACAAGACCCTCATGGAGGAGGCCCTGAGCACGAAGCTGGGCTCCGCCGGCCGTACCCGGCTGATCTGCCGCAGCGGTCCCCCCACCGACCCCACCGTGCTTCCCCTGACCAGCCCGGCCACGGCCGGTGTCGTGCTGGTCCTGCCGCACGACGAGCCCGAGGCCGACGCCGAGGTGGTCAGGACGCTGCTGGCGCTCAGGGCGGCCCTGGCGGGGGTGGCGCACCGGCCGCCCGTCGTCGCCGCCGTCCGGGACGAGCGGTACCGCCTGGCCGCCCGTCTCGCCGCCGGGCCGGGCGGCATCGTGCTGGAGAGCGACACCGTCACCGCCCGGCTGATCGTCCAGGCCGCACGCCGCCCCGGGCTCTCCCTCGTCCACCAGGAACTCCTCGACTTCGCCGGCGACGAGTTCTACCTGGTCGGCGCGGGGCCCCTGACCGGCCGCCCGTTCGGTGACGCGCTGTTGTCGTACCCCACGTCGAGCGTGGTCGGGCTGGTGCGCGCGGGTACCCCGCTGCTGAGCCCGCCGCCCGAGACGCCCCTCGCCCCGGGCGACCTGCTCGTCGTCATCACCGAGGACGACGACACGGCCTGGACGGCCGACTGCGCGGAGCTGGTCGAGGAGGCGGCGATCGCCTCCGGACCGCCGACGCCGGCCCGGGCCGAGCGGGTCCTCCTGCTCGGCTGGAACCGTCGGGCACCGCTGATGGTCGACCAGTTGCGCCGCCGCGCCCTGCCCGGATCCGTCGTCGACGTGGTGGCGGAGCCCGGCGAGGTGACGGACCGTCAGGTGGAGGAGTCCGGCGAGGGGGGCGGCACCGGCCTGAGCCTGACGCTGCACCACGGTGACATCACCCGCCCGGAGACCCTGCGACGCCTGGACGTCCACTCCTACGACAGCGTGATCGTGCTCGGCCGGGACCCCGACCGCGGACAGCCGTCGGAGGACCCCGACAACCGCACGCTCGTCACCCTTCTGCTGCTGCGCCGGCTGGAGGAGACCAGCGGGCGTGAACTGCCGGTGGTCACCGAACTGATCGATGACCGCAACCGGCCCCTGGCCCCCATCGGCCCGGGAGCCGACGTGATCATCAGCGGCAAGCTCATCGGCCTGCTCATGGCGCAGATCTCCCAGAACCGGCACCTGGCGGCGGTGTTCGAGGAACTGTTCTCCGCGGACGGCGCGGGGGTCCGGCTGCGGCCGGCCGAGGACTACGTGCCGACCGGGCGCGAGACGACCTTCGCCACGGTGGTGGCCGCGGCACGGCGCCGCGGCGAGTGCGCCATCGGCTACCGGAGCCGGGGCGGCTCGACGACGAGCCCCGGCTACGGAGTGCGGATCAATCCGCCCAAGGACGAGAGGCGCCGCTGGGCGGCCGGGGACGAAGTGGTCGTCATCGGCGCGGACTGACGGACGGCCGCGCGAACCGCCGGTGAGGAGCCCTCGGTCATCACCATTGCCGACGGCAACGCACCTCGCTATGTTAATCGGAAATCACATCTGTGCGGCGAGGGCCATCACGCCTCGGACGCGCATATCGCAGGTCTGCGAGCGCACCTGGAACCATCTGTCCCCTCAGGGAAGCAGGTAAGTCAATGGAGAACCTCAGCAGGCGAAAGGCCCTGTCGCTAGGCGTCGCACTCGGCATCGTGGGCGTGACCAACCCCGTCCAGGCGTGGGCGTCGACGGGGACGGCGGGCAGAGCCGCCGCGGGGACCGGTCCGGAGTGGATCTGGGACGAGGCGGCGGATCCGCTGATGGCCTCGATGCTCGACAAGGGACACGTGCCGGCGATCAACACCGCGTGGGCGTCCTGGGTCAACAACGACGACCCGCTGCCCGGGGGCCTGCCGGCCGAGTTCACCGCGTACCTGCGGCAGGTCAACCGGCTGCCCTCGTGGGCGGACCCCGTCAAACTGGCCCGCGCCGCCGACTTCAACCGGCGCAGGGACACGTACCTCTTCATGCTGTACGGCCTCGGCAGCGGCATCATGAGCACCGTGATCCCGCGCGAGGCCAAGAGCGTCTACTGGTCGGCGGGCGGCGCCGACATGCAGGACCGGGCGGCCAAGACGTTCACCTTCGGCTACGACCTGGCCGAGTTGGGCGCCTTCGAGCCCAGGGGCCAGTTCGTCGTCACCGCCAACAAGACCCGCGTGGTGCACGCCGCGGTCCGTCACCTGCTGCCGCAGTCGCCGCACTGGCGGGCCGTCGCCGACGAGACCATACCGATCAGCGCCGCCGACATCCTGGTCACCTTCCACAGCCTCGGCACCTACGTCCACCGGAAGCTGCTCGACTGGAGGATCCCGTACCCGGCGGCGGACCAGGAGGCGTTCCTGCACTCGTGGCAGGTCGCGGTCCACCTGCTGGGGGTGCCCTACGAGCACATCCCCCGGACCTGGGCGGCCGCCGAGAAGCAGTCGGCGCAGCTGCTCACCCCGATCCTCTCGCCGTCGACCGAGGGCATCGCGCTGGCCGAGGAACTGCTCGGACTCACCGCGCAGATCGACCTCGGTGTCACGCGCGGGTTCCTGAACGAGTTCGTGCGCTACGTCCTCAGTGACGACGTCGGCGACTGGCTGGGGCTGAAGCGCGACTACGCGTCGGCGGCCCTGGTCCGCACCGCGTGGCCGGCGTTCATCCTCTTCCGCGAAGGGCTCTCGCCCGTGATGCCCGGCACCTTCTACATGTTCGACCAGTTCGTGCGCGCCCTGGCCATGCTGTTCCTCAACAAGGGGACCTCGGGGAAGACCACCCCCATCACGATCCCCACCGGCAACAGGCGGGGCTGAGCCGACGGTCCGACCCACCCGCACCCGCACCCGTGCAGCGGCAGCGGCAGCGGCGGCGGCGGGCGTCGGGGTGGCTCGCGCGGGAGAGAGCCTCACGCGCGTGCCGCCCCGTCCTCGTCCCGCGCCGCCCTGTCGTCTCCTGGCCGCGACGGGCGTTCACAGACCCAGCGCGCCCACGACCAGGGCGGTCACGGCCGCACGATGGTCGGGGCTGTCCCGCCACCGCAGTCTGCGCCCCGCCTCGACCACCACCCCGAACCCCGCGTGCACCAGCACCCGGGCCTGGCGCGGATCCAGTTCCGGCCGGGTCAGCCGCACCTGCTGCTCCCAGACGGCGATGTGGTTGCGCTGCGCGAGGACCAGTGGCCGCCGCAGGTCGGCCGGCACGCCGGCCAGCTCGGCCTCGGCGACGCTGTTCAGCTCGGTGCACTCGAAGCAGTAGGCCACGTACGTCGCCGCCAGCGCCACGACGGCGTCGTGCGGGTCGGTCACCTCGTGCAGGCTCTGCTCCACCCCCTGGGCCAGCAGTCCCGCCGCCTGGAGGCAGGCCTCGGCCAGGATGTCGACCTTGCCGGGGTAGTGGCGGTAGAGCGCGGAGGGGGTCAGCCCCACCGCCTCGGCGATCTGCCCGTTGGTGACGTTGGCGAATCCGTCCCGGGCGAACAGCGGGATGGCCGCCGCGAGGATCTCCGCGCGGCGCGTGCGCGGCACCGGCCGGACCGGCAGCCGTACGGACTGCGCGGCCGGCCGGCCGGCCGCCGGATCGGTCGCCGCCACCCGCAGCGCGGAGGCCAGCAGCAGGCTCTCGGCCCGCCGCCCGGCGATGGACGTGTGGTGCATCGAGATGGAACCGATCGCACCGAGGGCCGCCATGGCCCGCAGCCGCTCGTCGGGCAGTGGGCGCTCGCGCTGGACCGCCTCGTCGACCCGCCCGACGAGGCGGGCGAACTTCACCCCGAGACGCCGGCGGTCCTCACGGTCGAGGTAACGGGCCTCCCACCGGTACACGCCGCCCGAAGCGCGGTGCGCGACGGCGACCCGGGTGATGGCGGTGAGCACCTCGGACAGGGCCGCCTCGGCCGGCACCTCGTCGAGGGCGGCGACCAGCCGGTCCACCATGACGTGGGCGCACTCGGCGAACAGCGCGTACTTGTTGGGGAAGTGCCGGTAGAGAGCGGCCGCGGTGATCCCCACGCCGGCGGCGACCTCCTCCATGGACGCCTTGTGATAGCCGCGCTCGCTGAAGGCCCGCCCCGCCGCGTCGACGATGAGCTGCTTGCGGTTGCGGGGCCGCGTGCCCGCGGCCGGACCGGCGGTCGCCCCGGGACGGGCGGGTGGGGAGGCGGGAGCCATGCGCAGCAGTCAATCACACGCCGTCAGCGTCCCGTCCCCCTCGGCACGCACCACCCGGGGCACGCCCCGACGGCCACCACGTGCCGGTCACGAAGGTGCGGTGCCGGCCGCTACGGGGCGTGTGTCGATGCCCGCGGGGGGTGCAAGGCGGTGGCCTCCGCGAGGGGGCGGTGTCCGGGGCCCGGAGGACGCGGTGCCGATGTCCGAGGGCGGGCCGGGACGCGCACCCCGGTACCGCGGCTCCCGGCGACCGGACGGTGCCTCAGGCGAAGGTGAGGACCGGCTTGACCACGCTCCCGTCCTCCATGGCCGCCACGGCCGCGCCGATGTCCTCGAACGGGAACGTGGTGACCAGCCGGTCGAGGGGGAAGAGGCCACGCCTGTGCAGGCCGATCAGCTCGGGCAGGAAGCGGCGGGGGTCGGAGTCCCCCTCGATCAGCCCGTGCACCCGGACACCCTTGGCGAGCAGCGTCCCCACGTCGAACGCCACCTCGCCACCCAGGCCGAGGAGGGCCAGTGCGCCGCGCGGGCGCAGCGCGCCGACGGCCTGGCGGGCCGTCTCGGGACGGCCGGTGGTGTCGACGACGTGGTGCGCGCCACCGCCGGTCAGCTCGTGCAGGGCCGCCACCAGACCGTCCCCGGGGGCCAGGGCCGCCGCGGCGCCGAGCCCGGTGGCCAGGGCGCGGCGGGAGGCGACCGGGTCGACGGCCACCACCGGGTCGCAGCCCACGGCCACCGCGGCCATCAGCGCGCTGAGGCCGACCCCGCCCGCGCCCAGGACGACCAGCGAGGAGCCCGGCTCGGGGCGCAGCCGGTTGAGTACGGTGCCCGCGCCCGTCTGGCCTCCGCAGCCCAGCGGCGCGGCCACCGAGGCGGGCAGATCGGCGGGCACCTTGACCACGCCGCGGGCGTGGACGACGGCGTGGGTCGCGAAGCTGGACTGGCCGAAGAAGCCCGCGCGGAGCGGTGCGCCGCCGACGGAGAGCGGAGTGGTGCCGTCCGGGCGGCCGCCGGAGAAGTTCCTCGCCCGCGCGTCGTGGCAGTAGGCCGGCTGGTCGGCCGCGCACTGCTCGCAGGCGCCGCAACTGGCGAAGGTGAGGCAGACGTGGTCGCCGGGTGCGACCCCCGTCACCTCCGTGCCCACCGCTTCGACCCGGCCCGCGCCCTCGTGTCCGAAGACCATCGGGGTGAGCCGGCGGGGCCAGGCGTCCCGCATCCCCAGGTCGGTGTGGCAGACGCCCGCCGCGGTCATCCTCACCAGCACCTCGTCCGGCCGCGGGTCCTCCAGGTCCGCGTCCCGGACGGCGAACGGGGCGCCCGGCGCCGCGGTGACCGCCGCGCGGACGCGTCTCACGAGCCCGCGCCGGCCCGTGCGCCCCCGTGCGAGGGCTCCGGAGCGCGCTCGAGGAAGAAGTAGTAGTAGGGGCCCTCGGCCGGAACTCCCTTGGCGTTCATGATGCCCATCAGCGTGGTGTCGTCCACCCACTTGAAGTGGTCGAGGACCGGCCTGCCGTCGTAGACCATGGTGGCCGTCGCCTCGCCGCGGAACTCGACGGTCCACAGGCTGGCCTCGCCCTGGCCCAGCTCGCGGTTGGAGTACAGCGCGCCCTCCGCGTCGCGGCAGATCAGCGGCTTGGCGTCGTGCACGGACGTGAACGTCTTGCCGTACCAGTCGGCCTGCGCCAGCACGCCGTTGAGCGGGTGACCGGTGTCGAACTCGCCGCCCTTCCACGCACCGAGGATCTCCTCGGGGCGGGCGGTGGGCAACACCTTCCAGATGTCGTCGAGTTCGGCGGCGGCGACGCGACCGTCCGCCCTCCTGAGCTGCTGGAAGCGGGCGCGGGCCTCGGGCAGGTCCATGCGGGTGTCCTCTCGGCTGGAGTCGCGGAGGGTCTCGGGGGGAAGGCGGGAAGGGGGGAAGGGGGGAAGAGGGACGGGACGCGCGGTGTCCCGTGCCTCAGCGCGGCACGGGCGGTGCGGTGTCCCGGTCGGGGGGAGCCTGGGCGGGGGAGGGGGCGCGCGGCGAGGAGCGCCGGGGGAGCGGCAGCGTCGTGGCGCCGGTGACCACGCCGGGGTGGCCCACGGTGCCGAGGCTGAGCAGGACGTGGCGTTCGGCGACCTCCTCGGCACTGAGGGGGCCGTCGGCGCGGAACCAGTTGGCGACGCCCTGGCACATGATGAGCACCGAACGCACGGCGTCGGCCGGGATCGGCGTGGTGAAGACGCCCTGCGCCCGGCCCGCCTCGACCGTGTCCAGCAGCATGTGCTCGAGGTAGTCGCGCAGGGCCACGTAGCGTGCCCGGTTCTCGGGCTCCAGGCTGCGGATCTCGGTGTCCAGGAAGGCCAGCCGCCGTCGGTGCGCCATGTACAGCACGATCGACTCGACCATGCCGCTGAAGCGGGCCAGCGGGTCGTCCCCGCCCTCGCCGGCCGCGGACCGGCAGCGGTCCAGGACGTCCTTGATGGAGGTCTCCAGCAAGGTGGCCAGCAGGGCCTGCTTGTTCGCGTAGTGGTAGTACAGCGCGGGCACGGTGACACCGACCCGGCCGGCGATGTCCCGGACCGAAGTGCCGTGGTAGCCCTGCTCGTTGAAGGCCTCCATGGCGTGCAGCAGGATCGGGTGCAGGTCCAGCGGTCCGTAGGAGCGCCAGTGTGCCGCCGGGGGCGTGGGGTCCTGGCTCGGCTCGGTGTTCAACGGCTCTCCTCGGGACGGACGGCGGTCGGCCACATGGTACGGCCGCTCCTCAGGAAAATCTCCCTCAAGGCTACTTAGCGGTCGATCAGGAAACTCCGGCGAACCTCCCTCCGCCTGAGGTCACTTCCCCGGCGTGATCCCTCGAAAACTCGATCTGTCAGGGGAGTTGACCGGTCGCCGTCCCGCTCCTACGTTTTAGCGAACGCTCAGTAAGTCCTCGGTCGAGTCGGCGGTGCGTCCGCCGTGCTCCGGGAAAGGAACCCATGAGCCCTCACCGCCCCGACCCTCCCGGCCCTCGCACGGCGGGACCGCTCGACGGCGTGCGCGTGGTCGAACTGGCGGGGATCGGCCCCGGCCCGTTCGCCGCGATGCTCCTCGCCGACCTGGGCGCCGACGTGGTGCGCGTGGACCGCCCCGGCCCCTCGCTGCTCGGCGGCGCTCCCTCCCACGACGTGACCAACCGCAACAAGCGCTCCGTGGTGGTCGACCTGAAGACTCCCGAGGGCCCGCGGACCGTGCGGGCGCTGGCGGCACGCGCCGAGATCCTGCTGGAGGGGTACCGTCCCGGTGTCGCCGAGCGGCTCGGGATCGGGCCCGAGGAGTGCACGGCCGTCAACCCCGCGCTGGTGTACGGCAGGATGACCGGCTGGGGCCAGCACGGGCCCCTCGCGCCCCGGGCCGGACACGACGTCGGGTACATCGCCACCGCCGGAGCCCTCTCCATGATCGGCGCACCGGACGGGCCGCCCGCCCTCCCCGTCAACCTGCTGGGCGACTACGCGGGCGGCTCCCTCTACCTGGCCACCGGCGTCCTCGCCGCGCTGCTCACCGCCCGTGCCACCGGCCGCGGCCAGGTGGTGGACGCCGCGATCGTGGACGGCGCCGCGCACCTGACCGCCATGTTCTGGGGCATGCTCGCCGAGGGCACCTGGCGCGACGCGCGCGGCCGCAACCTGCTGGACGGAGGCTGCCCCCACTACGGCGTCTACGAGACCGCCGACGGCGGCTGGATGGCCGTCGGCGCCCTGGAACCGCAGTTCTACGCGGTGTACGTAACCCTCCTGGGCCTGGACGGCGAGAAGCTGCCCGACCGCGCCGACCCGCGCAACTGGCCCGAGCTGCGGGCCCTGTTCACCGCGCGGTTCAAGACCGCCACCCGAGAGGAGTGGACGGCCGTCTTCGAAGGCACCGACGCCTGTGTCGCACCCGTGCTCTCGCTGTACGAGGCGGCCGGCCACCCGCACCTGAGCGGACGCGGTACCTACACCGAGGCGTTCGGCGTCACCCAGCCCGCCCCGGCCCCCCGCTTCTCCCGCACCCCCGGCACCCTCCGGCGCCCGCCGGCCGTCCCCGGCGCCCACACCCCCGACGTGGCCCGCGACTGGGACGTACCCGAACTGCTGAAGGACCACCGCTGATGGAACTGTCCTCCCCCCTCGCCTACGCCGGCGATCCGCGCGCCGCCGCGGACCGGGCCGCCGCCCTGGAGTCCGCGGGCCTCGACGCCGTGTGGGTGGCCGAGGCCTACGGCTTCGACTCCCCGACCGTCATGGGGTACCTCGCCGCGCGGACCGAGCGGATGCGGATCGGCTCGGCGATCCTCAACGTCTACTCACGCACCCCCGCACTGATCGCCCAGACGGCCGCCGGACTCGACGCGCTCACCGGCGGCCGCGCCCTGCTCGGCATCGGCGCCTCCGGGCCGCAGGTCGTCGAGGGCTGGCACGGCCGCCGCTACGACCGCCCGCTGGGCCGCACCCGCGAGGTGATCGAGCTGTCCCGGCGGATCTGGCGGCGCGAGGTGATCGAGCACCACGGCATCACCGACCTGCCCCTGCCGCCGGAGAAGGGAGGCACGGCCGGCAAGCCGCTCAAGCTGCTGAACCACCCGGTCCGGGACACCGTCCCCGTACACGTCGCCGCCCTCGGCCCGGCCAACGTCCGGATGACCGCCGAGATCGCCGACGGATGGCTGCCCTTCCTCTACGTCCCCGAGCACGCCGCCGAGGTCTGGGGCAGGCCACTCGCCGAGGGCACCGCGCGGCGCGACCCCGCGCTCGGGCCGCTGTCCGTCGTCGCGGGCGGGCTCCTCGCCGTCGGCGACGACGCCGAGGCCGTCCGCGACCTGATGCGTCCCACCGTCGCCCTCTACGTCGGCGGCATGGGCGCGCCGGGCCGCAACTTCTATCACGACCTGGTCTGCTCCTACGGATACGAGGCCGCCGCGGCCGCCGTCCAGGAGCACTACCTCGCCGGCCGCAAGAAGGACGCGGAGGCCGCCGTCCCGGCCGAACTGCTGGAGCGGCTGTGCCTGGCCGGCCCGGAGGGCTATGTCCGCGACCGCGTCGAGGTCTTCCGCGAGGCGGGCGTGACGATGCTCAACGTCACCCCCGTCGGTCCCGACCCCGCTCGGCTGATCGAGCGCGTGAGGAGTTGGCTGTGACACTGGAACGCCGTCTGTACGGTCCTGACCACGAGGCATTCCGCGAGACGGTGCGGGCCTTCCTCACCAAGGAGGTGGCCCCGCACCACGAACGCTGGGAGAGGGAAGGCGTCGTCGATCGCGAGGTCTGGCGCTCGGCCGGCCGGCAGGGCCTGCTCGGCATGGCCGTGGCGGAGGAGTACGGAGGCGGCGGCACCGACGACTTCCGGTACAGCGCCGTCCTCATCGAGGAGTTCGCCCGCGCCGGAGCCTCCGGGCTGGCCCTGAGCCTGCACAACGACATCGTCGGCCCGTACCTGACCCGGCTCGCCGACGAGGAGCAGAAGCGCCGCTGGCTGCCCGGCTTCACCTCCGGCGACCTCGTCACCGCCATCGCCATGACCGAACCCGGCGCCGGCTCCGACCTCCAGGGCATCCGCACCACCGCCACCGACGAGGGCGACCACTACCTGCTCAACGGAGCCAAGACCTTCATCTCCAACGGCATCCTCGCCGACCTCGTCGTCGTGGTCGCCCGCACCACCCCCGAGGGCGGCAGCGGCGGCCAGAGCCTGCTGGTCGTCGAGCGCGGAACGCAGGGCTTCGCACGCGGCCGCAACCTCGACAAGATCGGCCAGAAGGCCCAGGACACCGCCGAACTGTTCTTCGACGACGTGCGGGTCCCCAAGGAGAACCTGCTGGGGGAGGAGAACCAGGCCTTCACCTACCTCATGGGCAACCTGGCTCAGGAACGCCTGGCCATCGCCATCGGCGCCGCCGCCGCGGCGGAGGAGATCCTCGACGTCACCACGCGGTACGTCAAGGAACGCGAGGCCTTCGGCAGACCGCTGTCCGGCCTCCAGCACATCCGTTTCGAGATCGCCGAGATGGCCACCGAGACCGCCGTCACCCGGACCTTCGTCGACCGGTGCGTCACCGAGCACGGCCAGGGACGGCTCGACGCCGTGCACGCCTCGATGGCCAAGTGGTGGGCCACCGAACTGCAGAAGCGCGTCGTCGACCGCTGTCTCCAACTGCACGGCGGCTACGGCTACATGAGCGAGTACCGCGTCGCCCGGGCGTTCCTCGACAGCCGGGTCCAGACCATCTACGGCGGCACCACCGAGATCATGAAGGAGATCATCGGCCGCTCGCTGCTCCACTGAGTCCGCACCGGACCCGCACCACCGCCGGTCACCCGGACGCGGTGTCCGCGACCTGTGACCCACCCGACCCGGAAGGCACCCAAGGTGAGCACCGATGCGTACGTGTACGACGCGATCCGCACCCCGCGCGGACGCGGCAAGGCCGGCGGGGCCCTGCACGGCACCAAACCGGTCGACCTGGTCGTCGGCCTGATCCACGAGACCCTCCGCCGCTTCCCCGACCTCGACCCGGCGGCGGTGGACGACATCGTGCTCGGCGTGGTCAGCCCCCTGGGCGACCAGGGCGCGGACATCGCCCGGACGGCCGCCCTCCTCGCGGGACTGCCGGACACGGTGGCGGGCGTACAGGAGAACCGCTTCTGCGCCTCCGGACTCGAAGCCGTCAACCTGGCGGCGGCGAAAATCCGTTCGGGCTGGGAGGACCTGGTCCTGGCGGGCGGCGTGGAGTCCATGTCACGGGTCCCGATGGGTAGTGACGGCGGCGCCTGGGCCCTGGACCCGCGAACCGCGCACGCCACCGGCTTCGTCCCGCAGGGCATCGGCGCCGACCTGATCGCCACGCTGGAGGGCTTCTCCCGGCACGACGTGGACTCCTACGCCGCGCTCTCCCAGGAGCGGGCGGCCGCCGCCTGGAAGGACGGGCGCTTCGACCGCTCCGTCGTCCCCGTGCGGGACCGCACCGGGCGGCTGGTCCTCGACCGGGACGAGCACATGCGGCCCGGCACCACCGCCGAGAGCCTGGCCGGGCTGACCCCCTCCTTCGCGCGGCCGGGCGAAACGGCCGGCTTCGACGCGGTGGCGCTGCAGAAGTACCACTGGGTGGAGCGGATCGACCACGTCCACCACGCGGGCAACTCCTCCGGCATCGTCGACGGCGCCGCTCTGGTCGCCCTCGGCAGCAAGGAGGCCGGCGAGCGCCACGGCCTGACCCCACGGGCCCGGATCGTCTCCGCGGCCGTGTCCGGGGCCGACCCCACGATCATGCTGACCGGACCCGCGCCCGCCTCCCGCAAGGCGCTCGCCAGGGCCGGGCTGACCATCGACGACATCGACCTCGTCGAGATCAACGAGGCCTTCGCCGCCGTCGTCCTGCGCTACGTCAAGGACCTGGGCCTGAGTCCGGACAAGGTCAACGTCAACGGCGGGGCGATCGCCATGGGGCACCCCCTCGGCGCCACCGGCGCGATGATCCTCGGCACCCTCGTCGACGAACTGGCGCGGCGCGACCTGCGGTACGGGCTGGCCACCCTGTGCGTCGGCGGCGGCATGGGCATCGCCACCGTCGTCGAACGCCTCTGAACGGCCGTCAGGACCCGTAGTCGTCCGCCTTCCCGGGAGACCTCAGCCATGGACACCACCGCACGGCCCGCCACCATCCGCTGGGAGGAGAGCGACGACCGCGTCGTCACCCTCGTCCTCGACGACCCGGACCAGTCCGTCAACACCATGAACGCCGCGTTCATCGACTCGCTGGACGCCGTCGCGGCGCGGCTGACGGAACGCCGTGACTCCGTCCGGGGCGTCATCGTCACCTCCGCCAAGAAGAGCTTCTTCGCCGGCGGCGACCTGCGCGATCTGATCTCCGTCACACCGGAGACCGCGGGCGCCTCCTTCGAGGCCGGAATGCGCGTCAAGCGCGCGCTGCGCGTCCTGGAGACCCTCGGCGCACCCGTGGTGGCCGCGATCAACGGCGCGGCGCTGGGCGGAGGTTACGAGATCGCCCTGGCCTGCCACCACCGTGTGGTGCTGGACAGCCCCGCCGCCCTGGTCGGGCTCCCCGAGGTCACCTTCGGGCTGCTCCCCGGCGGCGGGGGAGTGACCCGTACGGTCCGTATGTTCGGCGTCGTGGACGCACTGCGGAAGGTGCTCCTGGAAGGCACCCGGTACGGTCCGGCGCACGCCCTCGAGGCGGGTCTGGTCGACGAGATCGCCACCGGACCGGGCGAACTGCTCGCGGCGGCCCGGGCCTTCATCGACGCGCACCCGCGGTCCACGCAGCCCTGGGACGCCCCCGGCCACCGCATCCCCGGCGGCACTCCCGCGGACCCGGAGCTGGCCGCGCGGCTCCCCGCCCTGACCGCGCTCCTGACCAGGAAGACGGGCGGCGCCCCGTGCCCGGCCGCGCACGGCATCCTCGCGGCGGCCGTGGAGGGCTCCCAGGTCGACCTGGACACGGCCTTCGTGGTGGAGGCCCGGTACCTGACGGAACTGGTCACCGGGCAGATCACCAAGAACATGATCCAGGGGTACTTCTTCGATCTCCAGGCGGTCGACGCCGGTGCCGGCCGGCCGGCGGGCGTCGCACCGCGCGGGGTGACCCGGGTGGGCGTGCTCGGCGCGGGCATGATGGGCGCGGGCATCGCCCACTCCTGTGCCCGGGCCGGGCTCGACGTCGTACTGAAGGACGTCTCCGCCGAGGCGGCGGCGCGGGGCCGGGCGCACTCCGAGCGGCTGTGCGCCCGAGCGGTGTCCAGCGGCCGGATCACCCGGGAGCAGGCGGACGCCCTGCTGGCCCGCATCACCGCGACCACCGACCTCCGGGACCTGGCCGGCTGCGACGCCGTGATCGAGGCCGTCTTCGAGGACACGGGTGTCAAGCACAAGGTGTTCCAGGAGGTGCAGGAGGTCGTCGCGCCGGACGCGCTGCTGGCCTCGAACACCTCCACCCTGCCCATCACCGTCCTCGCCGAGGGGGTCCGGCGGCCGCGGGACTTCGTCGGCCTGCACTTCTTCTCACCGGTCGACAGGATGCCGCTGGTGGAGATCGTCAAGGGTGAGGAGACCGGGGACGAGGCGCTGGCCCGGGCCTTCGACCTGGTGCGCCGGCTCGGCAAGACGCCGATCGTGGTCGACGACTCGCGCGGGTTCTTCACCTCCCGTGTCATCGGCCGCTTCCTCGACGAGGGCGTCGCCATGGTGGGGGAGGGCATCGAGCCGGCCTCCGTCGAGCAGGCCGCCGCCCAGGCCGGCTACCCGGCCAAGGTCCTCGGCCTGATGGACGAGCTCACCCTCACCCTCCCGCGCCGGATCCGCGAGGAGAACCGCAGCGCGGCCGAGGCGTCGGGCCGCACGTGGCAGCCGCACCCCGCGGACGCGGTGGTGGACCGCATGATCGACGAGTTCGGCCGCCCCGGCCGGTCCGGCGGCGCGGGCTTCTACGACTACGTCGACGGCAGGCGCGCCGGGCTCTGGCCGGGGCTGCGTGAACACTTCACCGATCCGGCGGGGCAACCGGCCGACCTGACCGAGCTGATGGACCGGATGCTCCTCGTCGAAGCCCTGGACGCGGTGCGCTGCCTGGAGGAGGGAGTGCTGGCCTCGGTCGCGGACGCCAACGTCGGCTCGCTGCTCGGCATCGGATTCCCACCGTGGACGGGCGGCGTCCTGCAGTACCTCAACGGCTACGACGGCGGCGCCCGGTTCGGGACCGGGCTGCCGGGCTGCGTGGCCCGCGCGCGGGAGCTGGCCGCACGACACGGCGAGCGCTTCGCCCCGCCCGAACTGCTGCTGCGCAAGGCCGAGCGGGGAGAGACCTTCACCGACCGCTGATCCCGACGGAGGGGGCCGCCCGGTGGCGCCGCCGGGGGAGCGCGGCTGCCGACCGGTTCTCGGAGGTCGGGCGGTTCCCGGGGGTCGGGCGGGTTCCCGGGTGTCGGGTGGGGTGGTTCCCGGGGGTCGGCTGCTGGTTCCCGCCCCTTGGCTCCCGGTTCTTGCCCCGCCCCCAGCCCTTGCCCCGCCCCCCTCGCCCCCGACCCGCCTCCAGCCCCTCGCTCCCCTCGGGGGCCCGCGGGCGCTCCACCCCGCTCCACCCCGGCTTCACCGGGCACGCCCTCAGGGGCCCTCCCTCCCCGGTCGCCGCCGGCCGTTCCCTTCCGATCAGCAAGGAGGCCCCGATGACATCAGCTCCCGGCACCGCCGACGACCCGGCCGACCGGACCCTGCCGCACCTGCTGGCCCGCAACGCACGCGAGTACCCGCGACTCCCCGGCCTCTCCTGGCAGCCGGAGGACGCGGACGGCCACTGGACGACGTTCAGCTGGGCGGAGATCCACGAGCACACCCGGCGCCTCGCCGCCGGCTACCACGCCCTCGGCGTCCGCCGCGGCGACCACGTGCTGATGATGATGACCAACCGGCCCGAGCACTGGCTGTCGGACCTGGCGCTGGTCCGCCTCGGCGCGGTACCGGTCAGCGTCTACAACACCGCGGCCCCCGAGCAGATCACCCACATCGCCCGCAACTGCCGGGCCCGCCTCGCCGTGGTGGACGGGGCCGCCCAGGTCGCGGTGTGGGAGCCCTTGCTGGCCGACGCCGACACCCCGCTGGAGCGACTGGTGGTGGCCCAGGCGGGTGCGCGGGAACCCCACGTCCCGTACGCCGGCCTACTGCGCGAGCCGGTGCCGGAGGGCTTCGACGCGCAACTGGACACAGCCCGCCCCGAGGACCCGCTGACCGTCGTGTACACCTCCGGCACCACCGGTGAACCCAAGGGCGTGGTCCTCACCCACCGCGCGGTGATGTCCAACTCCCTGGCCCTCGACGCCGTGGTCGAACTGCCCCCGCACGTCGAGCACATCTGCTACCTGCCGTTCGCCCACATCGCCGAGCGGATGCTGGGCATCTACCTGCCCTGTCACCGGGCCTCGCACGTCCGCCTCTGCGCCGATCCGACGCGCGTCGGCGAGGTGGTGCGCACGGTGCGCCCCGCGCAGTTCTTCGGGGTGCCGAGGATCTGGGAGAAGCTGTCCGCCGCCGTGCGGGCCGTGCTGTCGCTGATGCCGGCCGACCAGCGGGCGGTCATCGACGAGGCCTTCGAGGTCGCCCGCGAGCACGTCGGGTACCGCGAGCGGGGCGAGACGCCGCCCGCCGAGCTGGAGAAGCGCTACACCCGCGTACGCGAGGACGTGCTGCTGCCCATGCTGGCCGCGGGCGGGCTGGACCGGGTGACCTGGTCGGCCAGCGCGTCGGCGCCGATGGCGGCCGACGTGGTCGAGTTCTGGGCCGGTTTCGGCATCGTCATCATGGATGCCTGGGGGCTGACCGAGACCACCGGCGTGGCCACCAGCAACAGCCCGAAGACCGGTTTCCGGCTCGGTTCGGTGGGGCGCCCGGTGGAGTCCGTGGAGATCCGGGTCGCCGAGGACGGGGAGATCCTGGTGCGGGGCACCTCCGTGTTCTCCGGCTACCTCCAGCCGGACGGCTCGGTGCGCTCCGCCCTGGACGCCGACGGTTGGCTGGCCACCGGCGACATCGGCCGGATCGACGAGGACGGCTACCTCTGGCTCACCGACCGGAAGAAGGAGATGATCATCACCTCCACCGGCAAGAACGTGTCGCCGGCCCTGGTGGAGAACGCGCTCAAGGAACACCCGCTGATCGGACAGGCGATGGTGCACGGCGACGAGCACTCCTACCTGGTCGCCCTGCTGGTGCTCGACGCGGAGACCGCCCCGGCCTGGGCCGCGGCCCACGGCGTGGAGACGGCGGGGGGCCCGGCCCGGCTGGCGCGGCACCCCGTCGTCCGGGCGGAGGTGGAGCGCGCGGTGGCCGCCGCCAACACCCGGCTCAACCGCAGCGAGCAGGTCAAGCGGTACGAACTGCTGACCGAGGAGTGGGGGCCGGCGACCGGAGAGCTGACCCCGTCGCTGAAGATGCGGCGCCGCGTCATCCGCGACAAGTACGCCGACGCGTTGGCCGAGCTGTACCGGGAGTGAGCGGGCGGCCCCCTCGGGCCGTGGACCCCCGGGCCACCGCGCGGGGTCACGGCCGCCCACCCCTGGCGAGGGGTGGGCGGCCGCGCACCGGGCGAGGGCTCAGAGCCCGTAGGTCCTGCCGATGACGTCCCGCTGGATCTCGCTGGTCCCGCCGTAGACCGTCGAGACGACCGCGGCCCGCAGGTGGCGCTCCATGTCGAACTCCGTGGTGTAGCCGTAGCCGCCCATCATCTGCATGCCCTCCAGGGCGGCCCGCTTGGCGACCTCGGTGGCCTTCAGCTTGGCCATGGACGCCTCGCGGGGGAACAGCTCGTCGGGCCGCGCGTCGCAGTCCAGGGCCACCTCGCGCACCAGCAGCCGGGTGCACTCGATCTCGGTGGCGAGATCGGCGATCCGGTGCCGCAGGGCCTGGAAGGAGCCGACGGGCCGGCCGAACTGCTCCCGTTCGCGCACGTAGCCGACGGCGTCGTCGAAGGCGCGGCGTGCCAGGCCCAGCATGTTCGCGGCCAGGAAGAGCCGCTCGTAGTTCAGACCGGCCATCAACTGCCGCCAACCCTCGTCCACTTGTCCGACGACGGCGTCCGCGGGCAGCCGTACGCCGGTGAGGAAGACGTCGTTGACCTCCCGGCCGCCCATGGTGTCGATGCCCCGCACCTCCACGCCCGGGGTCGCGGCGGGCAGATGGAACATGGTCAGGCCGCCGTGCTTGTCCTCGCCGGTGCGGGCCACCAGCAGGATGCTCCGTGCGCAGTGCGCGTTGGAGATCCAGGTCTTCTGCCCGTCGATCACCCACGTGCCGTCCTTCTCCTGACGGGCCCGGCAGCGCAGGGCGCCCACGTCCGACCCGGCACCCGGCTCCGACATGGCGATCGACAGGACGTCACCGCGTACGGCGCCGGGCAGCACCTCCTTGCGCTGCCGCTCGGTGCCGAACCGCTCGTAGGCCTTCGCGGTGATGACCGTGGTGACGAACCCTCCGCACGGCACCATCCCGTACGAGGTCTCCTCCAGGAAGAGGCAGGCGTCCGCCAGACCGCCGCCGGAGCCCCCGTACTCCTCGGACAGGCACACCCCGAGCCAGCCCAGGTCGGCGAGCCGGCCGTACAACCCCGGGTGGTGGGCCTCCCGGCCGCCCTCCGTCAGCGCGTCGCGCTGCTGCCGGGTACCGCACTCGCGTGTGGCGAAATCGCGTACGGCCGCGGCGAAAGCGGTCTGTTCTTCGGTGAGGCGACTACCCATCAGGTCCTCCGGGGTGCGGATGCCGGTCGGCGGCTCGATCACGTGCGGACACGGTGTGAGTTACAAAGAAATGATAGGTGTTTCAGCGTCTCACCGGGAGACGTACGCCGGTATCGTGAGACGCACCATGACAACTGACACGAACGACCCGTGGCTCGGCCGAGCCCTCGCCCAGCCGGAGCCGGAGGACGGCACGGCGCAGCGGATCCTCGACGCGGCGCTGGAGCAGTTCACCCTGCTGGGGCTGCGCCGTTCCTCCGTGGACGACGTGGCCAAGCGGGCGGGCGTCTCCCGGGTCACCGTCTACCGGCGCTTCCAGACCAAGGACAAGCTGGTCGAGGACACGCTGCTGCGTGAGCTGCGCAGGTTCTTCCAGCGGCTGGACTCGGCGGTCGCGGCGCAGCCGACGATGAAGGAGCGGGTCGTCGAGGGCTTCGTGGTCGCCCTGCGCCACACCCGCGCCCATCCGCTCTTCGGCGGCCTGCTGCGCCTGGAACCCGAGGTGGTACTGCCCTATCTGACCGTGCAGGGCAGCTCCTCGCTCTCCGCCACCGTCGAGTACCTCACGGTCCACCTGCGCCGGGCGCAGCAGGTCGAGGGCCGCCCCGACGAGGACGCGCGCCCGGTCGCCGAACTGATGGTGCGGGTCGCGGTGTCCTTCCTGCTCAACCCGGCCAGTTGCATCGAGATGGAGGACGAGGACCAGGCCCGGTCCTTCGCCCGCCGCTACCTGGCCCCGCTGCTGGACGCCTGACCGGCCGCACCGGCCGCACCGGCCGCACCGGCCGCACCGGCCGCACCGGCCGCACCGGCCGCACCGGCCGGACGTCCGCCCGGGCGGTGCGGCGCTCATGGCCGTCGGGGCCGTCGGGGCCGTCGGGGCGCTCGGTCGGCGGTGCGCGGTCCGGCCGCTCAGCGGCGCCGGTGCAGGGCCCGGGCCAGCCGCACCGCGCGTTCCCGCGCGGCGGCCGGAACCTCGAAGGAGGTCAAGGCGACCGGCGGGGTGAACCGCTGCACCGTCGTCGACTGCACGGACGTGAACGCCCGCAGCCCCTCCGCCCCGTGGATCCGTCCGAAGCCGGACTCCCGCGACCCCCCGAACGGCAGGGCCGGCACCGCCGCGAAGCCGAGCACCGAGTTCACCGACACCGCCCCGGCCCGCAGTCGCGCCGCGATCGCCGCACCGGCGCGCCCGCCGCGGCAGAACACCGCGGCCCCCAGCGCGTAGCGCGAGGCGTTGGCCCGCTCCACGGCCTCGTCCACGTCGGCCACCGCGTTGATCGCCACCACCGGCCCGAAGGTCTCCTCCGCCATGGCCGGCGCGTCCTCCGGAACACCGGTCAGCACGACCGGCGCGACGTACGGGGCACGCACCGACTCGGGCCCGCCCAGCAGCGCACGCGCCCCCGCCGAGACCGCGCCGGTCACATGCCGCTCGACGACCGAGACCTGGCCCGGCAGGGTCATCGGACCGTAGGAGGCGTCCGGCCCGGCACCGGGGCGCAGCGCCCCCGCCCGCTCGACCACCCGTGCGCACAGCGCCGCGTGGATCTCGTCCACCGCGTAGACGCGCTCCACCCCGGCGCAGGTCTGCCCCGCGTTGCTCAGCGCACCCCACACGATCGCGTCGGCGGCCGCGTCCAGGTCCGCGTCCGCGGTGACGATCACCGCGTCCTTCCCGCCGCACTCGGCGAGGAACGGCGTCAGCGTCTCGGCGCACACCGCCATCACGGCGCGGGCCGTCCCCGGCGACCCGGTGAACGCCAGCTTGTCCACCCCGGACCGGGCCAGGGCGTCCCCGGTGGAGGCCGCGCCGGTGACGGTGGTGAGCAGCCCGGCGTGCCCGGGCACGGCGGCGTCGAAGAGCCCGGCCAGCAGCACGCCGGTGCCCGGGGTCAGTTCGGACGGCTTGAAGACCACGGCGTTCCCCGCGGCCAGGGCGTAGCCGATGGAGCCCATCGGGGTGTACAGCGGATAGTTCCAGGGCCCGATCACCCCCACCACACCCAGCGGCCGGTGCACCAGCGAGGCTCGCTGGTGGACGGTGAACAGGCCGGTACCGACCCTCCGCCGCCGCAGTACGCGCTCGGCGTTGCGGGCGGCCCAGCCCAGATGCTCCAGCGTGAGGACGATCTCCAGCGCGGCGTCACCGGCCGGTTTGCCGGTCTCCTCGGCGATGGTGCGGGCCACGGCGTCCAGGTCGGTGGCGAGGGCCTTCTTCCAGCGCAGCAGATGGTCTCGGCGCCGGGCCGCGGGCAGCGCCGCCCACCCGGCCTGGACGGCCCGGGCGCGGTCGACGGCGCGGGAGACCTCTTCCGGCCCGTCCACCGGATGCGCGGCGATCGGCTCGCGGGTCGCGGGGGAGTACGTGGAGAAGGTCGAGGCGCTCGGTGCGGTGGCCGGGGTGGTGTCGGTCATCGGGTCTCCTGACGGGGAGCGTGGCGCGGAGAGACGCGCCGAAGGACCCTTCGGGGGCGGTGCGGCGGGCGCGAACCCTGCCGAAGGGGTGGCAGCCGCGCGCCCCGAGGCCCCGCGGCTGCCGCCCCGGACACCCTGGACGCCAGGCGTCCCGGCGCGCGGAACACACGGGCACGGCGACGCCCGGCCCACGGGGTACCGGACGAGACCGCCGGCGAGCCGGGTGACGCGGCACGCACGGATGGTCGGTGACGACGCTCCTGACGGGAGCGCCCCTGTGAGTCGAAGATACCGAAACCATCGCGTTGTTTCATAGAGGGCGGCGTCAGCTCGTCGACGACGCCCGGCCGGGCGGCCACCCGGGGGCACCGGGACGCGGTGACGGTCCCGGGCCGGTGCGCGGCGAGGGCGTCATCTATCCTTTCGGTGCGCCTGCTGAGCGGTGGCGCGTCGCCCAGCGCGACACCGTCGGAGCGGTCGCTCCGGCCCCTCGGGACACGCCCGGTACGGCCCGGGCGGGGAGGTTCCGAGAAAGAAGCGAGGTACGTCCGTGATCTGCGTCGGCGGCATGATCGGCATCGGCAAGACGAGCGTGGCCGAAATGCTCGCCAAGGGCCTGGGCAGCCAGGTCTTCCTCGAGAGCGTCGAGGACAACCCGATCCTCCCGCTCTTCTACACGGCGAGCCCCGAGGAGATCCGGGCGAAGCGCTACCCCTTCCTGCTTCAGCTCTACTTCCTGCAGACCCGGTTCGCCTCGATCAAGGAGGCGTACAAGCAGCGCGACAACGTCCTCGACCGCTCCCTCCACGAGGACTGGTACTTCGCCAAGGTCAACCACGATCTGGGGCGGATCAGCTCCCTCGAGATGCGGGTGTACGAGGGGCTGCTCCACGAGATGATGCGCGAGATCGACGGCCTGCCGTACCGCAAGGCGCCCGATCTCATGGTCTACCTCAAGGCGGACTTCGCGACGGTGCTGCGTCGGATCGGGCTGCGGGGCCGCGACTTCGAGCAGGACGAAGGCCTCGTCGAGTACTACCGGACGTTGTGGTCCGGCTACGACGCCTGGGTGTACGAGCACTACTCGGCCAGTGAGGTCCTCGTCGTCGACATGAACCACACCGACGTGGTGAACGACCCCGACGACGCGGCCCGGGTGCTGCGGGAGGTCGAGACGGCCCTGGCGGCGGCCAGGTCCCGTCTCTGAAGCCGTCCGGCACCGGCACCGGCACCGCGCCACGGGACCACGCCCGCCGTCACTTCCCGGCCACCGTGCCCAGGAAGCGGATGTGCGGCCGGTCGCCGGGGCCGGGACGGGTGACCGCGGCACGCACGCCGTAGACGTCGGCGATCAGGGACTCGGTCAGGGTCTCGCCGGGGGTGCCGGCGGCCACCACCCGGCCCTGCCGCAGCACCACGACCTGGTCGCAGTACATGGCCGCGAGGTTCAGGTCGTGGAGGGCGATCACGCTGGTGACGGGCAGCTCGGCGACCAGGGCCAGCAGGTCGAGCTGGTGCTGGACGTCGAGGTGGTTGGTCGGCTCGTCCAGCAGTAGCTCGCGCGGCTCCTGGGCCAGGGCACGGGCGATCTGCACGCGCTGGCGCTCGCCGCCGGAGAGCGTGTGCCAGGGCCGGTCGGCGCGGTCGGTGAGGCCGGTGCGCTCCAGGGCGGTGCGTACGGCCCGCTCGTCCGCCGCGGTCACGGGGGTCCAGGCGCGGCGGTGCGGGACGCGACCGAGGCGTACGACGTCGAGGACGGTCAGCTCGACGAGGGTGTCGGCATGCTGCTCGACGACGGCCACCCGCCGGGCCACGGCGCGGCGGCCCCAGTCGCCGAGGGGACGCCCGTCGAGGGTGACGACCCCGCAGGTGGGGGCGAGGACGCCGGACAGCAGCCGCAGCAGCGTCGACTTGCCGGAGCCGTTGGGTCCGAGCAGCCCGGTCACGGAACCGGGTCGCGGGGCGAGGCCGACGCCGTCGAGGACCAGCCGCCCGCCCAGGGCACGGCTCACACGATCGGCGGCGAGGGTGGACGGCTCGGCGGGCGGCTGCCCCGCGGACGCCCGTCCGTGGGACGCCTGTCCGTAGGACGCCTGTCCGTCGGCTGCTTGCCCGTCGGCTGCTTGCCCGTGGGTCGTCCGCCCGTCGGTCCCCTGCCCGGTACCGGCCGTCATCGCGTCCTCCTCGTGCGGTAGAGGACCAGGACGAACGCCGGGACGCCGACCAGCGAGGTCACCACGCCCACCGGCACTTCCTGGGGATCGAGGACGGTACGGGCCAGGGTGTCGGCCCAGACCAGGAAGACCGCGCCGGCGAGCGCGGTGACGGGCAGCAGCCGGGCGTGCCCCGGGCCGACCAGGGCCCGCGCGCCGTGCGGCAGGACCAGGCCGACGAAACCGATCGCGCCGGCCGAACTGACCAGCGCGGCGGTCAGCAGGGCGGTCACGCACAGCAGCACCAGTCGGGTCCGGGCGACCGAGACGCCCAGGGTCGCCGCGGCATCCTGGCCGAAGGCGAAGGCGTCCAGGGTGCGGGCGTACCCGAGGCACAGCGCCAGGGCGAGCACCAGCACGGCCAGGCACAGCCCCACCTCGGTCCAGTCGGCCCCGCTGAGGGACCCCAGCAGCCAGAACAGCACACCCCGGGTGGTCTCCGCGTCGGCCGCCGTCGTCACCACGAACGACGTCAGGGCGGCGAACAGCTGCATCGCCGCCACCCCGGACAGCACCACGCGGTCCGTCGTCCCGCCGAGCGTGTGGCTGAGCAGCAGCACCAGCGCGAACGAGCCGAGCGCACCCACGAACGCGCCGCCGGAGACGGTCAGGGCGCCGCCGCCCGCGCCGAGGACGATCACGACCACGGCGCCGGTCGACGCTCCGGAGGAGACGCCCAGGACGAAGGGGTCGGCCAGCGGGTTGCGCAGCAGTGACTGCATCACCGCGCCGCACACGGCGAGCCCGGCGCCGCACACCGCGGCGAGCACCGTACGGGGCAGCCGCAGGTTCCAGACGATGCCCTCCCGGATGGGAGTCAGCTCCGTCGTCCCCCAGCCCAGGCGGGAGGCGACCACCGACCAGGCGTCGCCCACGCCGATGTCCGCCGGCCCGACGGTGATGGCCACGGCGACGGACACGGCGAGCACCGCGAGCCCGCCGCCCAGACCGGCCAGGCCGCGCAGCACACCGGCCGCGCCGGGCGGCCGGACCTTCCGGGAGGACCGCAGCGCGGTGGTCATCGGGCGAGGCCGTGCTCGCGCAGCGCCGCGGCCACCTTCTCGACGCCCTCGACCGTACGGATCGTGGGGTTCATGGCCTGCCCGCTGAGCAGCACGTACCGCTTCGCCCGCACCGCCTTCATGTTCCTCGTCGCCGCATTCGACTCCAGGAACGCGATCTTCTTCGCGGCCGACTCGGCGGTCTGCGACCTGCGGGTCAGATCGCCGATGACGAGCAGGTCGGGGTCACGGTCGGCCACCGTCTCCCAGTTGATCTGGGGCCACTCCTGCGTGCTGTCGTCGAAGACGTTCTTCGCGCCCAGCGCGTTCGTGATGACGCCGGGCGCGCCGCAGCAGCCCGCCATGTAGGGGGACTCCTGGTTCGCGAACCAGTACAGGACGGTGGCGTTCTCGGCGCCGGTCCCGGCGGCGGCCTTCGCCACCCGGCTCTCCAACCCGGAGACGAGCTTCTCGCCCCGTTCCTCCACCCCGAAGACCCGTGCCAGTTCCCGCACTTCGCGGTAGACGGTGTCCATGGCCAGGGGCTCGCTCCGGGAGCCGTCGCCGTCGCCGGTGTTGTCCTTGCCCTCGCAGTCGGCGGGCGAGAGGTACGTGGGAACGCCGAGCTCCTCGAACTTCTCGCGGGGCGCCACCCCGCCCTTGCCCAGGGTGGAGGTGAAGGAGGAGGCCACGAAGTCGGGTTCGGCGTCCAGGACCCGCTCGAACGACGGCTGGTCGTCGGCGAGCCGGGGCACCTTCTCGTTCGCCCGCTCAAGACCCGCGAGGACCGGGTCGGTCCAGGTGGCGGTTCCCACCATGCGGTCGGCCAGGCCCAGGGAGAGCAGGATCTCGGTGGTGCCCTGGTTCAGGGACACCGCCCGCTGCGGAGGGGCCTCGACCGTCACCTTCCGCCCGCAGTTGTCGATCGTGACGGAGCGCTTCCCGGCGCCGGCGGGCTTTCCGGACGAGCCGGAACCCGAGCCGGAACCGCACCCGGTGAGCAACAGGGCCCCGGTCAGGAGCAGGACGGAACGACGGGCGGGACGTGACAGCTGCAAGGTGTCGGTTTCCTCAACGTCAGGACCCAGGCGCGGGGTCCGTGCGAACGATCGGTCACCAGCAGGTCTTCGGACTCGGGGTCATCCCGGCGGAACGCCTTCCCGGACCCGGCCGTGACCGTCGTCCAGTGGCTGCTGCCCCGCCCGTCACCCTCACCGCTGCGCGTCAGTTCCGGATTCCCACCGGATTCCCTGACCCGTGTACGCGTAGGCCGCGTTCACGAGTGCGACTGGCGTCCGGAAGCTATCACAGCCCTCTCCCGTACGGTCCGACGGACCTTCGACCCTCCTCCGGGGTGGCCCCTTCGCAGCGGCGCTCAGCGGGCCTCGTCGCGCTCCCGGGCGGCGGAGAAGGTGCGTGCGCTCGGCACCAGGGCGGCGACCGCGGGCGCCGTGAAGCAGACGACCGCGCAGCCCGTGAGCACCGCCGTGACGCCGAAGGCGTCGATGGCGGGGGCGATGAGGGCGAGCCCGACCGGGGCGAGTCCGTACGAGAGCAGGAAGTCCAGGGAGGAGACCCGGGCCAGTTTGTCCGGGGCGACCTCGCGCTGGGCGGCGGTGAACCACGGCACGTTGAACAGCTCGATGCCGACGCCCGCGACGGCGTACGCGGCCATCACGACGGCCGGGTGCACGGGCAGCACGAGGCTGAGCGGGGCGAGTCCGTAGGCGGCGAGGCCGGCCAGGGCGGCCCAGCCGGGGGAGCGGGGACGCCAGCGGGCGATGAGCAGCGCACCGCCGAGCGCTCCGGCGGTGTACGCGGTCATCGCACCCGCGAGAACGACCTCGGTGCCGTACTCGTCCCGGCTGACCATGGGCAGGGCGACGCCGGTCGCGGAGTAGCCGGTGGCTATCACGGCCGTCAGCGCGCCCAGACCGGCGAGGAACCACGGGTGCCTGCGGGCCTCGCGGACCCCCTCCGCGAACTCGCTCAGCAGGGACGCCCTGCCCGCCCCGGCCGAAGGCTCCGCCGTGTCCTCCCCGGCCCCGGGCCGGGCGCCGCGTCCGGGCACGCAGGCCGCGACGAGCCAGAGGAGCCCGATGCCCATCAACAGGGCCCAGGTGTCCAGGAAGACGGCGAGCAGCGCGGCCGAGGAGGGGCCCACGAGGGTGGTGACCCGTACCGCCAACGTCATGGCGGCGTTGGCCTGTTGCCTGCGACCGGCGTCGACCACCTCGGCGGTCAGGGCCTGGTAGGCGGGTCGGCAGGCGCCCTGGCCGGCTCCGGCCACCGCGGCGGCCGCCGCCATCAGCAGCACCGAGCGGTCCAGGCCGAAGGCGATCACCGGCGCCGAGCCTCCGGCGGCGAGCCCCGCCCACAGCACCACACCCCGGCGGGAGTGCCGGTCGGCCAGGACCCCGGCCACGGGTACCGCGGCGAGGAAGCCGACCGTGCGGGCCGCGAGCAGCAGGCCGAGGTCGGTGGCGGCCAGGGTCCGGTCGAAGACGGCGAGACCCAGCACGAAGGGCAGGGCCCAGGTGGCCAGGCCGGACGCGGTGGCGCCTGTCCACAGGCGCAGGAAGGCCAGGTCGAGCAGGATGGAGCGCTGCTCACGGGGCGGGGACCCGGCGGGGGCGGGAGGGGCGGAGGGGCTGGGCACGAGGGGGCGCTCCTGTCCTGTCGGCGGCGGTGGATCGAACGCGAACCGGCTGCAACATCCTTGTCGCACAGGGAGGTTGTCCGGCGGTACCGGCCTCGGCAGGCGACGGGCAGCGCGGCGCGGACATCACACTATCGCAGTGATAATCATTTCCATTAGAGTGCTCCCGGTCGCTCCCTCGTGAGGGGTGTCGTGGCCCCGTGTCTCGTTTCGCCCGTCGATCCGGACTGTCTGTCGAGGTCGGGGGCGTGCTAGGTTCACCATATGAAAACGATTGTCATTAGCGAGGGAAAGTGAAGGTCCCGCACATGCCTCCGCCCTCGGCCTCTGGGCCTTCAGTCGGTGAGGCCGAGACCCCGGCCGGTGAGGCCGAGACCCCGGCCGAGACCCCGGCCGACCCGGCCGAGGCGTCGGCGCCCCGGCCCGCGGAGGCCGTGCGAGGCCGGTCGCAAGGTCGACTCGGCTCCCGTAAGGGGCTGTTGTTCGGCTGCTCGGCGCTGGTCGCCGTCCTGCTCGTGTCCGTCGTCGTCGCCATCGGGCTGGGCCCCGCGGTCGTCACCCCGGGGGAGACGGCCCGTCATCTGTGGGCGGCTCTCAGTGGCGGGCGGGTCGGCGCGGACGAGGTGACGACGTATCAGATCATCTGGCAGATCCGTACGCCGCGCGTGCTGCTCGCGGCGCTGGTGGGGGCCGGGCTGAGCGCGGTCGGTGTGGCGATCCAGGCCATGGTGCGCAACGCGCTGGCCGATCCCTTCGTCCTCGGTGTCTCCTCGGGCGCCTCCGTGGGTGCCGTCGGGGTCACCGTCACCGGAGGGCTCGCGGCGCTCGGCCTCTACGCCGTCTCCGCCGGCGCCTTCGTCGGCGCACTCGTCGCCTCGCTCCTGGTGTACGCCGCCTCCTCCAGCAAGGGCTCGCTGTCGCCGCTGCGCCTCGTGCTCACGGGTGTGGCCATGTCGCTGGGGTTCCAGGCTGTCATGAGCCTGATCATCTACTTCGCGCCGGACAGCGAGGCGACCAGCATGGTCCTGTACTGGACCATGGGCAGCTTCGGAGCCGCGGCCTGGGGCGCGTTGCCCGTCGTCTCCCTCGTGGTGCTGGCCGGCCTGGTGCTCCTGTACCGGTACGGGCGGGCACTGGACGTCCTCTCCCTCGGCGACGAGACCGCCGCGAGCCTCGGCTTCGATCCCGACCGGTACCGCAAGGTGCTGCTGGTCCTCGTCTCGCTGGTGACGGGCGTCATGGTCGCCGTCAGCGGCGCCATCGCCTTCGTCGGCCTCGTCATGCCGCACGTGGTGCGGATGGTCGTCGGCGCCACCCACGCCCGCGTCCTCGCCGTGGCCCCACTGGTCGGGGCAATCTTCATGGTCTGGGTCGACCTCGCGGCCCGGACACTGGTCGCCCCGCGCGAGCTGCCGCTCGGGGTCATCACCGCGCTGGTGGGGGTCCCCGTCTTCATCGCCCTGATGCGCCGCCGGGGCTACACCTTCGGAGCGCGCTGACGTGGACCTGAAACTCGATGAACTCTCCGTGGTGACGGACGGCAGGAGTCTCGTACGGGGACTCTCCCTGGACGTGCCGGACGGTCAGGTCGTTGGCCTCGTGGGCCCCAACGGAAGCGGCAAGTCCACCGCTCTGCGGTGCGTGTACCGGGCGCTGCGCCCCAGCTCCGGCACCGTCTGGGTGGGCGAACAGGACCTCACCCGGCTCCCGATGCGCGACAGCGCGCGGACCGTCGCGGCCATGACCCAGGACGGCGGCGTCGACTTCGACTTCACGGTCGAGGAGGTCGTCGCGCTCGGACGCGCCCCCCACCTCCGCGGCAACCAGGTGCTCAGCGTCCGGGAACGCGAGTTGTGCGAGCGGGCGATGGACCGGCTCGACATCGGACACCTCGCCCACCGGGGCGTGCTGACCCTGTCGGGCGGTGAGCGCCAGCGCGTCCTGCTGGCCCGCGCGCTCGTGCAGGAGCCGGAGATCCTCGTCCTGGACGAGCCGACCAACCACCTCGACGTCCGCCACCAGGTCGAACTGCTCTCGCTCCTGCGCGAGTCCGGACTGACCGTCCTCGTCGTCCTGCACGACCTCAACCTCGCCGCGGCGGCCTGCGACCGGCTCGGCGTGCTCTCCCGAGGCCGCCTGGTCGCCTCCGGCCCGCCCGCGGAGGTGCTCACCACCCGGCTCGTCGGTGACGTCTTCGGCGTCAGGGCCAGCGTCGTACCCCACCCGCTGACCGGTGATCCCCAGCTCCTGTACTCGCTCGACTCCACCCGCTGAAAGGCTGCTCACGCATGCGTACAACCCGAACCCCCGCCCCGGCCCGCCGGCCCGCCGCACTCGGTTCCGCCCTGGCGGCCGTCCTGGTGCTCGGCGGATGCGGCGCCGAGGTCGAGACGGCCGCGAAGGAGTCCGGCAAGGTCACCGTCAAGCGCTGCGGTGAACCGGTGGAGTACACGGTTCCCCGGCGCGCCGTGGCCTACGAGGGCGGCAGCGCGGACAAGCTGTTCGCCCTCGGCCTGACCGAGCACGTGCACGGCTACGTCATGCCTCCCGCCAACCCGCCGGTGAGCGAGTCCCCGTGGGCGTCCGAGTACGCGAAGGTGAAGATGCTCAGCGATGACCTCCTCAACAAGGAGGTCGTGGTCGAGGCCAAGTCCGACTTCGTCGTGGCCGGCTGGAACTCCGGCTTCAAGCAGGAGCGGGGCATCACGCCCGAGATCCTGGACCAGCTCGGCATCCAGAGCTTCATGCACACCGAGAGCTGCTTCAACTACCCGGGTCACCCGGAGAGGATGGCCCCCTTCGACGCCCTCTACACCGACCTCGAACGACTGGGGAAGATCTTCCGGGTCGAGAAGAAGGCCGCGGACGTCGTCGACGGGTTGAGGAAGCGCGTCGAGGAGGTCGAGGCCAAGGCCCCGCAGGGCGACCCGGTACCCGTCTTCCTCTACGACTCCGGCACCGACCAGCCGTTCACCGCGGGCAACCAGGTGCCGCCCAACGACATCATCAGGACGGCGGGCGGCCGGAACGTCTTCGACGGCCTCGACGAGCGCTGGACCCAGGTCAACTGGGAATCCGTGGCCGAGGCCGAACCCGAGGTCATCGTCATCCTCGACTACGGTGACCTGCCCGCCCAGAGGAAGATCGACTTCCTGAAGAAGTCCCCGCACACCCGGGACCTCCCGGCCGTACGGAAGAACAACTTCTTCGTCCTCGACTACAACGAGGGCATCAGCGGGCCCCGAAACATCGACGGCCTGGAGAAGTTCGCCACCTACCTGCGCGAACTGCAGGGCTGAGCCACCGCGCACCACGGTCCGGCGAAACGGCGCGCACACCCGCCCGCCGGACCGGCCTTCGACGTGCCCGCGCACCCCCCCCGCCCACCAGACCGGCCTTCGACGTGCCCGCGCGCACCCCCGCCCACCGGACCGGACTCGGACGTGCCCGCGCGCACCCCCGTCCACCGGACCGGACTCGGACGTGCCCGCGCGCACCCCCGTCGAACGACACAAGGAAAGGACCAGGCCCCATGGACCGCCACGCGATCGGACAGGCTCTCCTGGAGCAGTTGCCCCCGCCGCTGCCCGCCGACCGGATCATCGCCCTCAACCAGCCCAAGGCCGACCTGCACAGCACGCGCTCCTACGAGTGGAACGGCTGGACGTTCGACGTCCCGCCCGGCGTCTTCATACCCGGCTGGACCAGCCGCCTGATCCACGAGCGGCTGCTCGACGGCCGTATCGAGACCCGTGGCCTGCGGTACGCCGCCATGGGCGTCGGCCTGGGCGTCGAAGCCGTGACGGCCGGCGTCCGCGGCGCTCGGGAGATCCACGCGCTCGACGTCCATCCGGAGAGCGTGGCCGCCGCCACCGGCCACTACCGGCGCCTGGTCGGCGAGCGCCCGGACACCGCGTTCCTCCCCGCGGTGAGTGACGTCTTCGACGCTCTGGCCGACGACGTCCGGCTGGACGTCGTCACCTTCAACCCGCCCGCCGTCAGCCAGACCGTCAGCGACGCCCCCGACGTCGTACGCAACGTCTGCGTGGGCGCGCCCCTGCTGGCGAAGTTCTTCGCCCAGATCACGGAACGGGACCTGCTCGCCCCCGGCGGCGAGATCCACGTCATCGCCTCCAACACCGCGGACCTGCGGGCCCTCGTCCAGCACGCGCTGGACCACGGGCTCAGCCCGCGCGTCGACCATCTCCACGACTGGCAGGACGGCGTGCTGACCTTCCTCTTCCGCATCACCCACGACACGCCCCGCAGCGGAGGACAGCGATGAAGAACACCGACGAACTCCTGGCCGCCGTCCTGGCGGGCGAGCACGGCCCCCGGCCCGCCGACCTCGTCGCCACCAGCGTCTTCTGGGCGCACCACGGCACCCGGCTGGCCGGCGGCGACACCACCTACCTCAACCAGTACCTCCTCGTCCGCCTGGGCGACTCCTTCGGTGGCTGCGCCTTCGAGGCGGGTGAGGTCGACCCGTCCCTGTGCCGCGACGCCTCCGGCACCCCCGTCGACACGCTGCTGCGCGAGGGGCCGAGGCCGCTGCGGATCGCCGCGCTCGACGCCTACCTCAGTTCGGTCCGCCCGCACCGGGAGGCGACCGAGGCGGAACCGGTCACCCTGCCCGCCGGGACCCCCGAGACCCGGGCGCTGGCCCGGGACGCGGCCGTCGCCGGGCTCCTCGACATCGACACCGGGGCCCAGGTCGGCCTCATCGGCGTGGTCAACCCCCTGGTCGCCGCGATCCGCGAACGCGGCGGTACGCCCCTGCTCTGCGACTTCAACCTGCGCACCACCCAGTGGGGCGACCCGGTCACCGACGACATGCACGAGGTCCTCGACGCCGCCGACGCCGTCGTGGCCACCGGCATGACCCTCAGCAACGGAAGCTTCGACACCGTCCTGGGCCGTTGCCGCGAACGCGGCGTGCCTCTGGTGGTCTACGCCCAGACCGGCAGCGCCGTGGCGCGGGCCTTCCTCGGACAGGGCGTGACCGCGCTGTCCGCGGAACCCTTCCCCTTCTCCCAGTTCAGCGCCGAACCCACCACCCTGTACCGCTACCGGGTGGCGGCCGACGCATGACGGCCGCCACCCGCCGACCGATGGCCCCCTCCCGTGACACGGAGGGCACCGGACGTGCCGCCTGCCACCACGGCGAGATCCTGCAGGGCGTCTTCCTCGACGAGCGGCGTCGCCCCGTCCACGCCCTGGTGACCCTGCCGATGAACGGACCGGGCAGCACCGCCCGGTTCACGCCCCGGCCCGGCAGCGCGCCCGACGAGGTCACGGTGACACCGACCGGCCGGACCAAGGCGCGGGCGGCGGCCGTCCTCGCGGTACGGGAGTGCGCCGCACGCCGCGCCGCGCAGCCCAGCGGCGGGGAGCTGACCCTCACCGGAGACCTCCCCGTGGGCCTCGGCATGGGCTCCTCCACCAGCGACGTCATCGCCACGGTACGGGCGGTCGCCCACTCCTGGGGCATGTCGCTGCCGTCGGAGACGATCGCCCGGATCGCGGTGCGCGCCGAAGGCGCCAGCGACCCCCTGATGCACGGCTCACGCCCCCTGCTCTTCGCGCAGCGCGAGGGCCGCGTCCTCGAGGTCCTGGGTTCCACGCTGCCGCCCGCCGTGGTGGTCGGGTGCGCGCTCGCCCAGGGAGCACCGGTCGACACCCTCTCCCTCCCCGCCCTTCACCACGACGGCGACCTCGCCGCCTACGGACACCTGCGCCGCATGCTCCGCCGCGCGGTGACCTCCACCGACACGGGTCTGCTCGGCCGGGTCAGCACCGCCAGCGCCCGCCTGCGCCAACGCGTCCTGCGCCACGAGGAGTTCCCCGCCCTCACCGGCATCGCCGACGGCACGGGCGCCGTCGGCGTGCAGATCGCCCACAGCGGCAACGTCGCCGGCATCCTCTTCGACCCCCGTACGCCCGGCCTGCGCCACCGACTGCGCCGCTGCACCCGCGCCCTGGACCGCGAGGGCATCACACCGACCCGCACCTTCACCACCTTCGCGTCCCCCATCAGCGAGGAGTTCCCGTGGACGAACACATCTCGGAAGCCGTCGGCCGCCCGGACCTGATACGCCTCGACGACGGCTTCCTCTGCCTGCGTTTCGAGACCATGAAGGTCGTCTCCGCCCTGGCCGCCGTACGCCACCTGCTCGACACCGGCGTCGTACGGCGCGGCGACACCCTCATCGACAGCTCCAGCGGCATCTACGCCTACGCCCTCGCCCTGGCCTGTCACCGGCACGGCATGCGCTGCCACATCGTCGGCTCCACCACCGTCGACCACACTCTGCGCACCCAGCTCGACATCCTCGGCGCGCACCTGGAGCAGATGCCGCCCAGCAGCAGCCTCAAGCTCGACCAGAGCCGCCGCGTCGCCCGCGTCCGCGAGATCCTGCGGGAGAACCCGGACTACCACTGGATGCGCCAGTACCACGACGACATCCACTACCTCGGCTACGAGGCCGTCGCCGAACAGATCCACGCCCGGACCGCCGGCGGCTCCCTGACCCTGGTCGGCGGAGTGGGCTCCGGGGCCTCCACCGGCGCCCTCGCCCACTACCTGAGGAAACGCTCCGTCGACGTACGGCTCGCGGGCGTCCAGCCGTACGGAAGCGTCACCTTCGGCAGCGAACACGTCGCCGACCCGGAGATCATCATCGCCGGGATCGGCAGCTCCATCCCCTTCGGCAACGTCCGCCACGACCTCTACGACGTCCTGCACTGGCTCGCCTTCGACGCCGCCCTCGCCGGCAGCGTCGACCTGCTGCGCCGGCACGCGGTGTTCGCGGGCCTGTCCACCGGAGCCGCCTACCTCGCCGCCCGGTGGGAACGCCGGGAGGAGCCCGGCCGGACGGTCCTGTTCATCGCCGCCGACACCGGCCACCGCTACGTCGACACCGTGTTCGCCCGGCACCGGGAGGCCGCCCAGATCGACGACCTGGCACCCCGCCCGGTACGCAGTGGGGACGAACTGGCCCTCCCCTGGTCGCGGATGGACTGGAACGGCTCACCGGCCCCCGAGGGAGCGGTCGTCGCATAGCCCGCGGGACGACCCTCGCCGTCCCGCACGAGGCAACCACTGAGGAACGTCCGCGACGGCCCCGCGTCCAGCTGGACGCGGGGCCGTCGCGGAGGCGGCTCGACGAGCCTGTCGTGGACGATCAGCTCACGCCGCCATCAGCCTTCCGGGCGCAACAGACCGCGCTCGTACGCCTTGGCCGGCCGCTGGTGGACGCGGTACGGCACCCCGTCCACCGTGACCGTCACCAGCCGAGGCGTCACGACCTTCCACTGCGCCCGCCGGTGCCGGGACACTCCCCTGGCCGCCGATGTACAGTGAGTGACGCCCCTGACCTGCAGAAGCCGGCGGGGAGCCGTCACCCGGGAGTTCGACATGCTGCGCACCATGTTCAAGTCCAAGATCTAGTATTTGGGGATTTGCGCAGCTCAGAGGCATGATCAGGTCGCTCAAGTCAGCAAGTGGTCAGCATTGGGCGCGCAAGCGTCCTGGCTTGCTGACCTGGTGACCGCCGAGGCGGTGGCCTGGGCGCAGATGCCTCGCTCCCGCTCGGAAGGGTTGCTTCGTGGCTCGTCAGCTCGCTCGCGGTATGGGGTCGTCCTTCAAGGAATGCGGCTGTGCCAGGCCGGCGCGGTGCCCGCACCCGTACACGATCCGTTTCCGCAATGGCCGGGGAAGCAGGTCGAGGAGGGCCGGTTCGACACGCAGGACGATGCGATCGGACGCCTCACGCAGATCTACGTGGAGAAGAAGCGCACGGCGCCGTCTGTCGCGGAAGTCCGCCGGAAGCTGGGGCAGAAGACGGTGTCGGAATACGCGAAGCAGTGGCTGCCCCGGCAGCGCCGGATGACCGAATATGTTTACCTGATTGCCTCGCTGACACCGTCGGCCTCCAACTCATCCAGGAAACGCTCCACAACGAGTGGCGTGACGAATATCAGCTTCCGTGAACCCAGGCGCGGAACGATATGGACGTTGATAGAGCGCTGCCGACGTGCTCGCCCGCCTGCGCACCCTCAAGACGATTCTGCGGGACGCCTACGACAAGGGCGCGATGGTGGATGACCGATCAAGGGAGTGCACGGAGTACGTGCGACCGAGGGTGGTCATTCCGGACCTGGCCCATCTGAAGCAGGCTCTGGCTGTCGCAGGCGACGGCAAGGTCACCCCCGCACCCCTGGATGGCCCCACCCCGGCCAGCGCACCACGGCCCGCCTTCGGCCGCCCCTCGTACGCGCTGTCTTGAGCCGCTCGATCCCACGCAGCGGCACGCCGACTGAAGCCAGCGTCCACCGCCGATCTCTGAGCTATTAGCGCCTGATCGTGCGCTTGCGAATCGTCGTGCGCTTTCGCGCGCCTGTCCGTGTCCCGGGCGTTGTCAGTGCCGGGTGCGACGATGCAGTTGTGACAAAGCCGAACCTCTCCGAATCCGGCACACTGCGAGAGTCTGAGGGCACCAGCGGTGATCGCGGACCGGCCGCGAACGTCTGGGCGCCATATGCCGGAGATCCGAACCTGCGCACTCCTCCTCCGGCCGGTTCCCCAGGGCGCACGCCTGCGGGAGCGGATCTGGATCTGCATCTTGGCTGGGACCGTTTCGAGAAGCTGATGCTGGCCCTGGCCCGCCGTGTACTGGGCCTGCGGGACATCCGCTTTCGGCGTTACGGGGTCCAGGGGCAAGAGCAGCACGGCATCGACCTGGCTGGTCGGGAGCCGACGGGTGACTACACGGTCATCCAGTGCAAGGACTACGCGGCGTTCACCGCAAGGGACCTGCGCAAGGCGGTCGAGAAGTTCGCCGTCGGTCGGCGTCCCTTCGATGCAGGCCGTCTGATTGTGGCGACTTCTGCCTCCACCGAGGCCACGCAGCTGGCCGACGAGCTGGCCGCGCTTCAGCTCCAATATTCTGATCTCGACTTGGACCTGTGGGGAGCCGAGCAGATCAACCAGCACCTGCGCTACTGCGGCGACATCGTCGCCCAGTTCTGGACGCGGGAGACGGCGGCCGACTTCTGCACGGGCGCTCCGCTGCCAGGGGTGCCGGCTCCACCGCCGGACCGGCAGGAGCAAGCCGAGAGGGTCCTCGTCGGGCCCCTCAACACCGACGATGTGGCGCCGATGCTGCGGGCCGCGGACAGCAGGCGGACCGAGGCACCGGCGGAGTCAGCCAGGCTCTACGGAGACTTGGCGAACCGGCTGTACGTCGCCGGGTACCGGGGACATGCCACCGTCTTGCGGAGAAAGCAGCTCGAGGCGCTCCAAGAGGGCGGTCTGTTCGACAAGGCAGCCGGCTTGGCGGCCGAACTTGCCGCAGCCGCACTCCACCACGGAGACAGCGATCAGGCACGGATCCTGGCCCACCAGCTGGAGCAGTTCGCCCGCGACGCGGCCAGCTCCCGCACGCCAGAGGCCTCGGTCACGGCACGTCACGCCACCCTCATCAACGCGGCCGCCCAGGACATCGCCCACCCTCTGACCATGAGCCGTCTGGCCCCCGCCCTGGAAGCCGGCGACAAACACGCCTTCGACTACTGGCCGCTTCTGGTCCTCATGCTCGGCGAGTACCGGCTCGCCACCGAGTTCCATACGCTCGAGGAACTCGACGGCCTCATCAGCGCAGCCCTCGCACAGGCAAAAGATCAGCCAGTAACGGAACGGACGCAGGACATTGTTGTGCGCCTGCGTCTGCTGCGAGCCGAATACGACATCGCGCAACGGCAGGAGTTGCTCCGCGAGGCCAGACGGCACCGGATGAAGGGCCGGCACGCAGCACTCGTCAGTGCGCGCGAGGCGCGACGCTGCGCCCTCGAAGGCCGGGCAGAGGAGGCAGTGGAGAACTGGAGGGATGCCGTCCAGGACGGCATCCACGCGGGGCTTGCCGAAGAGGCCGCCGACTGGCTTTACGCCATCCGCGCGGCCAACGCACGGTACGGACCGTGGATGACCGAGATCGATGACGAGCATCGCCTTGCCCAGGCGCTGCGCACGACGGGCACCGGTCGCCTGTTGGACCGCATCCGGGACCCCAGAGCACAGGCGATGTCGGCGCTGGTGAGGGGCAAGCCCACCGAGGCGGTCCTTGCGGCCCGGCGCTGGCTGGCCGACAGCGTGGTCACCGGGAGCTGGGCGGACGAGAGCGAAGCCGTGACGGTGCTCGCGGACCTCTACCGCGACCACAGCGAACCCGCCCTGGCCGCGGCCTACTACCAGCGCGCCGGAAGCAGCGAGAAGCTCGAACAGCTCACCAAGGGCATGGGAGATGAACTGCTTCCCCTGGTGCCCGGCCTGAGCCAGCCGTGGTGGGTCCTGCGTGCACGGGCAGCCCTCATTGCGGCACAAGCCGACCTGGGCGAGGACGCGGCGGCCCACGAGCTGTTCGAGGAGATGCTGGACCTGGCCGTACGCGGCAGGGCTGGTGAACTCGTCGATTCACCTACACGGTCCCTGGCCGTGCAGGCCGCGAAGAGCGCCTGCGCTCTCGCCTCGCGCAGCTCACCTGAACAGGCCGCAGCACTGCTGGACCTGCTCAGCTCCGACGTCCCCCGCCAACCCCATCAGTACAGTTACACCGACGACGAGCACGCGACCGCATGCGTGGCCATCGCCATGGCACACCCCGAACTCGCCATGCGCGCCCTCACCAGGCTGTTCGATCTCGCCGACGTCCACACCGACAAAGCTCTGAACGTACTTCTAAGGGATCAGACGCTGCGCCTACTGGGCGCCTGGCCGCAGGGCGACAGCTCGGCTGTCGGCACTGCCTCCTACAGCCCGCTGAGCGATGACGAACAGAACACCCTGCGCGGGCGAGCCGACGAGCTGGTCAAGCGGGAACACTACCTGTCCAACGTGATCCAGGCCGCCCTCACCCCCGGCCATCCCGACGTGCAGGAGCGCGCCAGGACGGCTCGGGATCGCATCCTGAGTCGGCCTGAGCCGGAGCCCAACTCCATGTCCCTGGGCAGCACGTTGGTTCCCGACTCGGCCATGGTCTGTCACCTCGCCTCCGATGATCAGCGAGCCTGCCTGAACAAGCTCCTTGCCGTGGCGAGTGATCGACGAGAGTCGGCGTCCAACCGGCAGGACGCTTTGATCGGCGCCCGCAATCTCGTCGTCGACCAGGAGTCGGAGACCAAGGGCACCACCTTCCGTGCGAGTCAGCCCTTCGCCCTGGGCGCGCTCGACGGAAGCCGACTCGACGAGTTCACGGGCCAGGCCCACCCCCTCAGTACCTTGAAGATCAATTTGGGATCCGCGTCACTGCGCGGCCCCGGACTGCGCCTGGCTGCTGCCTCAGCGACAACAGCTGACGAGCAGGAATGGGTCAAAGAACAGGCAGTTGAACTCCTGCGCAGCGACGATGCCCATGACGTCCAGGAAGCAGCCCTGACACTCAACAGCCTCCCAAGCGACGTCACAGGGGACATTGACGCCCGCGCTCTGGCCGACCACAGCCATGTCACGGCTCGGCAGCTCAGCGCAGTGCTGTGTATGCAGCAGCCCCAGCGCTTCGCCGATACCACGGCTCGTCTTGCCGCAGACCCGAGCGTCCGAGTGCGCCGTACTCTGGCCGAAGCGGCGACAGCTCATGCAGGCCCCGACGCTCCACCAGTAGTCGCGGGACTTCTGGACCGTCTTGGCAAGGACCCCCGGCACAGTGTCCGCGTCTTGGTGCGAGTCCGGTAGAACAAATCTTAGGCCGTGTCCGTAATGTCAGGGAGCCAGAGTTGTAGGCAGGCGAGGGTGACCATGGCTTGGTAGTGGCGGCCGCGTTTGTTGTACCGGGTGGCCAGGGCCTTGTGGTGCTTGAGCTTGTTGCAGCAGCGTTCGACGACAGTGCGGCGCCGGCAGGCGGCACGGTCGAGGTAGTAGCGTCGCTCACCGCGCCGGATACGGCCGTTGATCTGGTCGATCCGTTCCGGGATGGCCGCCCTGGTGCATCGCCTGGGCAGGTAGGCGCGGATCTTCACGGACGAGTAGCCCTTGTCCGCGGCGACCTGCTCCGGTCTGGACCGTGGCCGGCCCGGGGCGCGCGATCCTGATGCGGGCCATTAATGCCTCGAACTGGGTGCAGTCGTTGACGTTCCTGGCGGTGAGGGTGAAGGCAAAGGCAAGGAGGCGGCCGTGTCCGTCGCAGGCAAGATGGATCCTTGTGGTCAGTCCGCCGCGAGACCGGCCGATCGCCTCGCCCGGCCAGAGCCCCCCTTTTCGGGCCCCGCCGCATGCTGGTGGGCCCGCACGGTGGTGGAGTCACGATCTGCCAGTCGACGGCGCCCACGGCATCGCAATGCTGCTGGACGTTGGCCAACAGGCGGTCCCAGGTGCCATCGGCCGACCAGTAGCGGAAGCGTTCGTAGACCGTCTTCCACGGGCCGTAGCGTTCGGGCAAATCCCGCCAGGCCGAGAACGGCGAGTAGTCTGCGCCCGGCCGCCGCGGGGGTGCGGGGCTGGGGGCAGCGGTCGTGGCAGGGATGATAAGAGCTGTTGCACCATCAGCGTCTGGGGGAACTGTTGTATTTGAACCGCGTGAAGGTTGCTGGTCTGAGGGCGAGCGCCGAGGGGGAGATCGATTGTCAATTGCCCGGGCGTTTCAGTGTCCTGATCGGAGCCAACGGGGCTGGAAAGACGACGATCACCGATTCGTTGTACCTGGCGCACACCAGCCGGTTTCCCCTGCTGCCCCGGCAGAGTTCGGCCGTGTTGGGCACCGGTGGCACGCCGGGGGTCGAGGTGCAGTACCGGCTGGAACCCGCGATGGAGGTCGAGGGCCCCTTGGGGCAGCACATCCGCGACACCTGGCACAGTCCTGCTGACGGCGTCGCCCAAAAGTGGTTCTCGGACCTCGAGCGAAACCTGGGCACAGTCCGTGCCCGGGTCGACCACGACCGCATATTGCAACGCGGGTTGGGGACTGATCCGTTCAAGTTCATCTACCTGCCGGCTTGGCGGCATCCGCTGGACGAGCTGGCTCGTCGTGAGACTCGGATCCTTATCGAGCTGCTCCGAGCCCAGCAGGAGCGTCTCGACGGCAGCCGCAGCCTGGTGCCACTGCGGGTGAAGGCCTCCCGACTTTTGGAGAACCTTGCCAAGGACGGGCTCATCGCGGCCGTTGAGGAGCGCGTCAGCGCGCATCTCGCCGCGCTTACTTCCGGGGTGCAGCGTCAGTGGCCATTCGTGCGGGGGCAAGTGATAGACGATTCCTACCTCGCGCGGGTGCTGGAACTGATGCTGGCCGTTGTCGAAGGGCGCTCGTCGGCCCGCCCACTGGAGGTCTCGGGCCTGGGTTACGTAAACCTGCTGCATATGGCGGTGACGCTGGCTGCGATACCCGACTCTGCTGCCCGCGCTGCGGCTGCAGCGAAGGCGCCGGAACCGGCCGAAGATGTCGAGGTATTGTCCCCGGCCGATGAGGAACGACTGGCCAGGGAGAGAAACACACAGGCCACGGCAGAGGCCGAGTCCGAGGCAGACTCCTTTTTCCCTCGCGCCCAGTTCCACGCCACCGTCGTCATCGAGGAACCCGAAGCCCATCTTCATCCTCAACTGCAGCATGCTCTGGTGCGCTATCTGCGGAAAACCGTGCGGGAGCGTCCCGAACTCCAGATCGTGCTGTCCAGTCACGCTACCGACATCATCACCTCCTGCGCCCCCGAAGACCTCGTCGTCGTGCGGCGCACGCCGGAGGGCCAGCGGGTCTGCCGGCCCATCGCGGGGATTGCTATGACCGAGCGGGGCAAGACGCTGCGCATGGCCCGCCTGCACATGGACGCCAGCCGCTCTGCCGCGCTGTTCGCCGAACGGCTCGTCGTCGTCGAGGGCGTGACCGAGGCAGCCCTGCTGCGAGACTTTGGCCGAGCCTGGGCCGGCACGGACGAGGCGAAGCGCGCCTTTGTCGAGGCGCTCAGCATCATGCATGTCGGAACCAAGGTGGGACCATGGACCTCTCGCCTCTTGGCGACGAAGGGCTCAGAGATCTGTACCCGGCTGGCGGTGCTGCGGGACAGTGACAAGCCGTTCGCCGAGCAGCCCGAACCCCCCAGCTGGCTCGACGAGCACGATCCGGCGGTCGTACAGGCCTTCATCAGCCACCCGACGCTGGAGCCGTCCATCACGCAGGGAAACGAGCAGCTCATCAAGACAGCGTTGCGTGACATCGACGCAGCGGCTCCTGTACCGATCACCCCGCAAACGGTGCATGATCTCTTCAAGAGCAAACGGAAAGGGAAGAAGGGAGCCCCTGATACCTCTGAGGGTCCGCACAAGAAGGATAAGGCGGCCTTCGCCGACGCACTGGCCTTCCGCCTGAGCGACGCGATCGACCGCGGTGACCCCGTCCACGTCCCGGACCATCTACAGCAGCTGTTCGACTTTCTCTTCCCCCATCCCGCAGACCCGCCGGGCGACGATGGTTCGAAGACGGATGAAGCAGAGCGCGAGGACGTCTCCTCTGGCTTGTCTCCTGCCGTTCCTGACATCGCGCCGTTCGACGCACCGGCCCCGCCACCGGAGTCTGCGCCGACCGGAGGGTGGCCCACCGCTCCGACACATTTCGCAGACCCCGATCCCTGGGCAGTCGCAACTCGGAACCCTGATCCGTGGGCAGACGCTCCCTGGGGGGACCCCCCGTACGGGGATGGCGACGATGACCAGAGCTGACACCGCCGACTGGCTCACCACTGAGCAACTGATCGCGGCGGCGACGCCGCACCGTCGCGTCTACATCGAAGCTGCCCCCGGTTCCGGCAAGACCACCGTGGCCGCTCAACGCTTCGGCGTTCAGCGTTTCAATGGCAATGACCAACGGGCGGTTGTCGCCGTCAGCTTTACCCGCTCCGCGACCGCCGAGCTCCGCGACCGTGTGCTGCGCCACTGGGGGCGCAGCGTCCTTGACTGGCCGCACCGCGTCGTCACACTCGACACCATCGTGTGTGAGCTGCTCACCCACCTTCTGCACACCGGCCACGTGCGCTGGCCCGCAGGCCACCGCGAGCTCACGGTCGTCGACCACTGGCGGGTCCTGCTGCCTACTCGGTGGAGCGACTGGGAGCCCACCGTCATCTTGAGGACAGGACAGGTCGTGGCCCAGACCGTTCGCCGTGCCAGCAAAGCAAACAGGCCCAACGCAGACGACGTCCGCACGGCGCTGAGCGAGGGGTACTGCACCCACCAGGACGCACGCCACGTCTTCGAAACAGCCCTGGACGCGCCCGGCGTACGCGACGTGGTACGCACCCGCCTCGCCCAGACAGCGCGAGCTCTGATCGTCGATGAAATCTTTGACGCCAACGCACTCGACCTAGCCCTCGTACGACTCGCCGCCGACGCAGGTCTGGAAGTCACCGTTGTCGGCGATCCGTGGCAGGCCCTCTACGCCTTCCGAGGCGCCCGCCCCGATGAAGTCCCCGCCCTGACGCAAGAAGCCCGCTTTGTCCAGCGGGACCTGCACACCTCGTTTCGATGGACGAGCCCGCGACAAGCACTGCTGGCCGCCGAACTGCGCGCAGGACTGGGCCAGATACTCCCCAAGGGCCCGGCCGAGACCACGGATGTCCTAATCGCTCTGCAATGGAAGAGCCTGTGGGAGGCAGGCGCTCATGTCCTGCCCCTCGCCTACAAGTCAACCACCGGAAACATTCAAGAAGCAGCCTGCACCCTGGTGCTCAGCGAAGTCACCCAGCGTATGTTCGGTGAAGACGCCACCTTCCACGCCGACGCTCTCATCACCCTCGGCATCACCCGCGACGCGGCGCAACGCCTGCGCCCTCTCCTTCAGTCCATCGTTGACGACCTTGAGGGCACGACCGACACAGCTAAAGTCTGGTCCGCCCTTAACGCGGCTGTTGCCACCGAAACCGACCGCCCTCTCCCCAAAAAGCCACACGCCACCCACATAGCGCGGTTGAAGAACCTGAGTACTCGCCTCCGTAACTCCTCGCGCCTGGTCCCTGGCCTCACCGCCCATCAGGCCAAGGGCCGAGAATGGGACGTCGTCGGAGTCCGACTGACTGATGCGGAGTGCGTAGTACTACGACGAGGCCTCCGCGCGGACAGCGAAGACCATCGCAAGCTCTACGTAGCTCTCACTCGGGCTAGAACACGCACCGTACTTGTCCCGGCAAACGAACCATGACGGCCTACTGCGTCGAGAGCGGAACTGGCGCCAGCTCCCCACAGGCCGTCTGGATATGGCCATCGCTCTGAGACTCGCTTTCTCGTTGGGGCTCAGGCGCCGCCGACGGCCGGAAGCGTGGAGGATGGGACGCCTTCACCGTCACCATCACGGGAGACGGTACGTTCCTCTGTCCGGTTGTGCAGGGTCTCCTTCGTCCTCGATGGGGAACTGGTGGCCGTGCAGCCGGTAGACCATCTCGTCTGGAGCAACCAGCATCCGTGCCTGCCGCCAGGCTGCGTCGAATGATAATTGGCTGCCCGCTTTGCGTCGCAGGCGAAGTGCACGCCAGGAAGATAGGGGGTCCAGGACGATCCGCCACAGCGCGGGGCTCATTCCTTGCGCCGCCCTTCCGCAGTACTAGAAGCGACGGAGGAGTCGTCCGGTGAGTCATCGCCCTTCAACTTTTGGAGCGCGTCGCAGAGCGCGAGCATGGCCCGGTTCTGCAGCTCAATGTCGTTGAAGCCTTGGCCGACCTCTTCCCACTGGTCGAGAATGGGCTGCCACCATTCGTCAGCAGCGACCATCCACCGTGCCAGGCGCTGCCATTCGGCAACCTGCTGAGCGCCCGGCCAATCGCCTTGCTTTTCGATCCGGTCCAGCACGAAAAGGTCAGGTTGCTCGTACAGGTTCGTGCGGAGGAACCGCAGCCGCCGTACCCGTGCCTCGTCTGCCTGCTGTTGAGCAAGGTCTTCCCGTGCGTTCTCCGAGAGCGCCAGTTCAACACGGGCAGCCAGGCACCGGTACCCGGTGGCGCGGGTGTGTTCTGGGGCGCCGAGCTCGGCGTTGATGGTGTCCTGCGCGGTGCGCACCTCGACGGCTGGGAAGAGCTGCGCAACCTCGCTGGCCCGCGCTAGGGTCTGGCTGAGTACGAGGTCTTCGAGATTGAGCCGGGTCCGTAACGCGGGGCGCCACTCGATCGTGAACGTGGCCTCGAAGTTGATACCGGGGGTCGCGCAGCGGAGCATCCGTGGCTGGGCGCAGTGGATCGTACGGGCCCGGCGCTGCCAGAACCACCTCACGCCGAATCCCTGTTGAGCTGAAACACCGTGCGGACACGTGGGTCTACGAGACGGTCCCAGAAGTCGTTGGCCGCGTTCGTCTCCCCGTCGACCGAGACGTGCTCCAGTGCCTGCATCAGGCTCACGGAAGCCTTGAAGATCTTTTGGCCGCGTAGGACGGGGAGCAACCCGTCGCGGACGCGGGCGTAGGTGTCGGGGTCGGTCGCTGACTGCCTGACCCATGTGGTGAGGCGGTTGATGGCGTCGGGAGCCGTATCGATGTCTCCCAATAGATCCTGCAAAGCCCGCTTCACGTTCACTTCGGAAGGGACTTCATCGGATAGCAGCCACGGGGTGGTGGTGCCTGGTACAGACATCAGGGCCAGGAAGGCTGCGGTGCCGGCCCCGCGGGACCGACCTGACTGCTGCCATGTTCGTACTTCGGTGATGAGCCGCGCCACCCCGGCGGAGTGCTGAGCCTGCTCGATGAAGACTGCGAGGGCCTCAGGCCAGGCTGATTCGTGCCCACTGTTGGCGGCTCGCCGCAGCCGGACCATGGCCATCCTGGCCTGAGAAGACGTGACGTCCGGGGAGTTCAGGACTTGTCGGCAGGCGGCGACCACCGTAGCCGCCCGTTCCTTGCCCGAAGCCCAGCCGTACAGAATGCCCCACGCTTGGCGGCCGATATGCTCGTCCTGTACTGCCTGGACCAAAAGGGCGCTGAGGAGTTCTTCCTTCACTGGGTAGCTCTTGGAGCCGAGCTGTACGAGGTGGTCGACGTTCCCGTGCCGCAGGGTCAGAGCGGCGATGGCATCCACGACGTGCTCGTTCGCCTCGCTGCTGTCCCCAGACATAAGCCACTTGAGCAAGGGATCGCGCATGACCTCGTAGTTGTCCCAGACGTAGGTCAGGATGGCCCTGCCGTAGCCGGGTTGGTCGAAGATGGCTTCGTCGTTGCTGCTAACTCCGGCGCCGACATCGACAACACGGCGGCGCAACCCGCGGCCGGCGAATGCCGCACTTGTCGACGAGGCGAAGTCGCTGCCGCTGGCGACATCGGCGCTGATGATGCGCTGCAGGTCGCGGGCGGCTTTGGCCACTACGGGCATTGGCGCGGATTGGCACACAGCCAGGGCCAGGAGGAGGCAGCGGTCTTCCAGTGGCAGCGACGTGTCCTTGCCTCCATGCCCGGAGACCGTCTCTCCGAACAGGGTGTCGAGTTTGTCTCGCCAGTCGGACATGGCGGACGTGATCCGTTCGAGCAGTCCGGCATCGAGCGCGGACCATGACGACGGGACGTCCATGGGGAGCGACGTGTCAGTCAGCCGTTCGTGTTCCCGCCACGCCAGCATGATCGAGTCCGCGGTGCGGACCGCTTCCACGGCGTCGAGACGGCTTATCGAAGCCTTGCCCTTGTCGACGGAGTGAAGGTAAGCAATCAGCCCAGCGGCCTCGCGAGCCCTCAGCCGGGCTTCCACGACACCCTGGGCCGACGGCGGCTCGGTGACGTGGACGACGTGAATGCCGGATTGGACCGAGGCGTAGTGATCAGTCCAGAGATCCTTGGCCACGTTCAGGACGAGATAGGAGCCGAGTCTCTCCAGAAGCCCGGCATGCTCTTCCAACATGGTGAGGAAATCGGCCGAGATCCGGTCGTGCTCAGGGTCCTTGAGGTCGACCTGGTAGGCGTGGCGCTCCTCGGCGGGAAGCCAGCCCACTTTGGGTGTCTTCCAGTCTGCGTCCAGTTTCACGATGTCGGTCTCCTCGCCCGTGTGCTCGGCGAGGAGGTGCAGGGCCAGGGTGGTCGATCCGTACGACCGCGGGGCGACGATGATCAGTACGTGCTTCCGCGGGTGTAACCCCGCCGGATCCAGAGCCTGCTGCCAAGTCTCTGCCCATTGGCCTTCGCGGGCGATCGGCTCCTGCTTGATCCGGTGACGAGAAAGCGTGGAGCCTTCGAGGATGCCCGGTTTGCGGGTCTCGTTGATGATCTTGTCGGCGTGGTTGACGAAAAACTCCGGACGGTTCACCGTGATCGGTGCCGGCCCAGTGTCCGGTACGGGGGGCACGACGAACGCTGCCGGGGCGGCCCGGTCGGCGCCAACGGTCTCCGTGCCTTCAGGAAGGCTACTGGTTGGGTCCGGCGGATGCGGAGCCGTGCCATCCGCTCCCGTCGACGGAGAGTCGAGCTCGTCGGGAGAGCGGCGCGAAAAAGGGGAACGGTTATCGGACATGCGCTCTCTGGTTCCTTTCGATGCGGCTCGGAGCGAGGGCACGGGTACGGTCAGATCCGGCGCCGGTCGATGCGCATCGTTCCGACCGTGTTGATCACGGTGGTATCGGTCATTTCGCCGTTGAACTGGAAGATGGCGCCAGTCGGGCTGTTTGAACCGGCCGACGACGTCGGCGCGGCTGTTCCACCTCCGCCTCCGAGGGGCTCCGGGCTGATGAGCGGTGCGAGGGCTTGCGGTGTCATCTCGGGTACGAACAGCCAACACGGCTCCTCGAATGTCTTGCCGTGCACCCGCGCCGTGGCACGGAGGAAGCGTTCCTCGTCGAGGTCCGGCGTGCGTCCCGCGCGGACGGTCCGCCGGAACGCCGCCTCCGAGACGACGGCGGCCAGAAAGCCGCCTCGGTGTTCCCGGGCCACGGTGAGGCCCGCGCGCACGACCTGGCTGTCGAGCAGTCGGCACACCTCGTTGATGGCATCGCCACGATGGTCGAGCAGGGAGAGCGGGCCGACATGCACAGCGGCACGCAGTCGGATCGCTGGTGCGTTGGCGAGCCGTTCACGGTCGTAGCGGACGAGCGCTGTGTGCAGGTGTTCCAGCAGCGGGTCGACCAGCCGTGCGATGTCCTTGGCCGGCATGACGAAGATGGCTCCATCTCCGGTGTCCTTGAATGCACCGGGCCGGTCTCGTGGATCCTGCAGGCCAACGTGGGTCAGCACATTGGTGAGGACGTCATCCAGATCGGAACGGACGGGCGCCATCTTCGCTTCCGGAATCTGGCTGTAGCCCTGCATATCCACGGCCAGGAGCGCCTGCTCCGGTGGCACGTCGACGGACGAAGGTGAGGCAATGGGCACGCTGTCACCGACCTTTCGGTCACGACGGAAGAATCGAGTGCCCCATGCTGATCGGCCCGGGCACGCTCTGGTGCCCACTACTGGGCACCGCCCGGGTGCGGCCGGTCACATCGTGCTGCGGGCGTGGGCCGTGATCGATGTGATGTCGTGGATCAGCAGTCCGCCGCCCGGATCCGTCTCCAGCCAGCCCTCTTCCCGCCACGGCTTGATCGCCGTACCGACGGCGTTGCGGGACGCACCGATCATCTGGGAGAGCTCTTCCTGAGTCAGTCGGACACTGACCGCTGGCTGACTCGTCGCAGCTGCATCCACGAGCCGGCGAAGGGCACCGGCCAGACGTACGGGAACACACGCGGTGGCGAGTTCGAGCCTGACGGTCTCGGACTCCCTGACTCGCGCGATCGCATGGCGTAGCAACGGGTTGAGTAGGCCGTTGCTCTCGACAAATGAAAGGAAATCGGGAGCCGGAATGAGATGCACGTGGCAGGATTCCGCAGCGATCACAGAAGCCGAGCGGGGCTGCGCATCCAGGACGGCCAGTTCGCCGAGCAGCTCACCAGGGCCGCGTATCGCGAGCAAGGCCCGTTCCCCGTTCGGCCCCGTCAACGTCACGATGGTCGACCCCGAAGCCAGCAAGACCACATGGGTACCGGGATCCCCCTGCCTCAAGAGGACGCTGCGGGCCGGGCGCACCCGCATGGGGGCAAGGGCACGCAACTGCAACCACAGACTCTCGCCGATCACTGCCATGTGCGACTGATACATATCCCCCCAAACGTAGGGACCAACCCATAGAGGGTGAGATTTTCAGGAGGCGAGTAAGGTGAGCAACAGGACCAATCCGGCCACACTGATTGCGGCCACGGTGAGATCGACGGCCACCTTGACCGCCCGGAACTTTCGGCGCGCAAGGGCGGTCAGGGCGGCCTCACGTTCCGGTATCTCGGCGTAGCTCACCGGACGTGGCGGTAGGGCTGCCGACGAGTGCCTGCTTCCGCTGCCTCCGCCGACGAACTCCTCGCGCCAAACGAGCCCGTCGTCCTTCGGGAAGATGGGGCGCAGGGCCATCAGTGCCGATACCAGGGCTGCCCCGAGCAGTGCGCCCACCAGCGCCACAGCCACGCTGAGCATGCGCGACGAGTTCACCGGTGCGGACAGCGCAGTCCCTGCCGTGATCGCAAGTAGGGCACCGGCTACTCCACTCAGTGCTGTTGCTTTCGTATCCGCGCGCTGCACCTCGACGAACATCCTGTTGTCATCACTCACAGGTACGCCGGTTGTTGTCGAGACGTGCAGCGGGACGTTCTGCGACTCGGGTTCTTCCACTGCCTTCTCCTTGTCGTTGCCTTGCGGCTTGGAGTAGCAGTCTGGGCAGGCGGCCGGAACGCAGCTGCCCACCAGGTGGTAGCGATCGCGATCGATCGGTCACAGTCGGGAGCCTGGTTTGGTTTGAACCACGACGCTGCCCGGATCGAGTGCTCCACAGGCGACGGTGGGGCAGCAGTCACAGGTCCACTCGAACACCTAATGCTTTCTTGCGCGCTCGTTCATTGCACGTGCTGCGCTTGCTAATTTTGACCCTTACCACGCCGCTGACCTGTAACTTGTGTGGTGGGAGAGCATGCGGGGGAGGGGGTTTGCAGTGAGATCAGGCTTAGTGTTCGTTCATGGGATTGGTAGTGCACGAGACCCTGAGGGGGAGCGCGACTCCTGGCTCCGTGCATTGGCCATGGGAGCTCGCAAGGCGGGCCATTCGTCGCAGGGCTCGGCACTGGCTCGACAGGGCTCCGTTGAAGCAGTCTTCGCGTACTACGGAGACCTGTTCGTGCGTCCGATGGCACAAGGTGGCTTGGCACCGCTCGCTAACGTTGGCGAGGCCGAGGCGTTCCGTCAGTTGCTGGGCGACGTGATCGACACGCACCTGGATACCTGTTCCGATGAGGGCGAGCGACGCATCCTGCAGCACGCTCGTGTGGAACTGACCGCCGCGCAGCAGGCGCAAGGCAGTGGAAACTTAGTACGGCGGCTGGTGAATGTTTGTACAACCCTGCTGGCCTTGCCCGGAGTGCGCCGCGGGGGTCAGTGGGCGAGCAGCCGTCTCATGACTGGTCACCTCGCCCAGGTGACTCGCTACCTGGCCAGGTCCGAGGCTGACGGCGACGGCCGCACTCTCGACGAACGTATCCGAAGCCGTCTTCTCAGCTTCCTGCATGAGGACCGGCCGACGGTTGTAATCGCGCACTCGCTCGGAAGCGTTGTTGCCCTGGAGGCGCTGCACCACTATCAAGGATCCATACCGCTGCTGGTGACGGTGGGATCTCCAATCGGCATGCGTACTGTCGTGCACCCGCGCTTGCGGCCCCAGCCGCCCGCCACCCCCAACTGTGTGCACCGTTGGCTAAACTTCTGGGACCGGGACGACATCATCGCCCCGCGCCCGCGGCTGGAGCGGACCATCCTACCTAACGCCGCTGGCTGCCTGCCCCTGACCGATCGGGTGGACTCCGACGGGATTTGGGTCCACACGGCCACGAAATACCTTGCGCAGGCCAGCGTGGCCGGCCCGGTCATGGAGGCCCTGCGGGCTGCCGGGGACAGGGGACCTGCATGACTGCGTCGAGGCTGCTTCTCATTGTGGCGCCCCAGAACGCGGCCATGGGCCATTTGGATCAGTTAGAGGGAGCCGCCCAAACCCTGGCCGATCTGCTCCAGCAGGAGCATCTGGGGTACTGCTCCCCTGCGCTCGCCGACGAGGGCGCTTTGCTGTACGGCGCGGCCGTCACGCAGACACGGATCGAGACCGCAGTGCGCACGGCCGCCCGGCGCGCCGGCGATGTTGGCGCCACCCTGATCCTGGCCTTCCTCGGCCACGGCATGGCGCCGCAAGGACGCCCAGAGTTGTACATGATGGGGGCTGACGCGCAGCCTGACGTTCTGGGCAGTGCGGTGAACGTAGGTCATCTTCTCGTCCAAGCGGCGGAGCAGCCGGGCGTCAACGGAGTGATTGGTCTGGTCGATACCTGCCACGCCGCTGGTGCCGTGCCTGACGTAAAGGCCCTCGTGGCAGGCGTGCGAGGCGGGCGGACTCGCCTGTCCCTGCTGATGGCCTCAGGTGCAGAACAGGAGGCGTACGACCTCGTGTTCACCCGGGAGCTAACGAAACTGCTGCGGCAGGGCATACCGGGCGCAGGAGAACACTTCGAAGTATCCGCACTGAGGGACAAGCTGCGCCATACGGTCCTTGGGCAGGACATCGTCAGTCTGGAGCACGACGGTGATCATTTCGCCGTGCACGATCTGTGGTTGGCGCACAATCCCCGTGGCACCGGCGCCGATGGCCCGGGCCCGGGCCTGCTGGGTGCTGAGGACCTCCGCTCGGCGCTGGACGCGATCGGTCTTGCGGCGGCCTGGCCGGAACCGTGGTCCCTGCATGAATTGGACCGGGTCCGATACGACATGCATGCGATCAAGGAATCTGGCGTGGGAGGTCTCCCAGCCCTCGTGCACCGGGCCCTCCACGTGGTGGATGGCCTGCGCATCTGCCTGGTGACGCAGTCCTTCCTCACCTCTTGGGTCGACAGCAAGCTCACGACCCAGCGGCTGCGTAAGGCACTGCCCCTGCTGCCCGCTGATGCGTACGCGCTGGTGCCGGACGCCACGGGCACAGCCCTGCTCAGGGACCTCCTCGAACTACTCGTCCTCCGCGCTCCCAGGGTCGGTGACAGCCGGACAGCACTGCTCACCCGTTTCGTCGTGGCGCTCGGCAGCGACGCCGGACTCGATCTCTGCAGCCCCGGGGTAACGGCATGGGCGGATGCGTGCGGGGCCCGTATCGAACTCAACGACGCCCAGGAGGAGCTGTTGCGCGGCCAAACCGCCCGACGGCTGCGGCTGGTCGTCAGCCTGCATGCCACCGTGGCCGACGACTGGCCTGAATCACTGAGCTTGTGGCTGCTAGATGGCGGCACGGTGTGCGAGCGGGCAGAGATTGCCTGCGCTCCGACCCAGACGGCAGTCGAGGCGAAGCTCGCGCAGGCCGTCGCCTGGGCGCGCAAGCATGCCCGACCGCGCCAGGCACCACTCCGGCATGTGGACGTCGCTGTCCCCACCTCGCTGCTCCTGCGGTGGAGACCCGAGGAAACCGACTTCGGTGTGCGCCTGGGCGTCAACCACGATGTGGTGGTGCGTTGGAGTATGCGGCTGAATCCCCCCGCCCACTTGTGGTGGATCAACGACCATGCCCGGGCTGGCCTGGAACAGATGAGTACCTGCGCGGCAAAGGCTCCCGTTGACTGGCTGGCCGAACAGGACGCAGCCCAGGCAGCCGATCTCGCGGAGCAATTGCGGGCCGGCAGGTACACGCGGGCGGTGGCCTTCTCGCACCGCCCCGCCCATCTGAAGCAGGCGATGGAGCTCCTGCTGGCCTATGTTCCTGTCCTGCTGTGGCCCGACTCTGACCGTCGCTTCTCACCGACCGAGCGGGCGCTCCTCGACATGGTCTGGGACCGCCTGCCGACCGAACTGGCCCAGGCGTACCGGCGACGCTGGCAGGGCGGTAGCGTCGAGCCGTCCGACCGGCTCGCTGACCTGAGAACTGTCTGGCACGACCTCGAATGGCTCGACTTCTGCAGCTGGTTCGATACACAGCACGCCGTACACGGGAGCATCGCATGACCTGGAGTCCGTACTACACCGGCGACGGTATTCCGCGTGACGTGCAACTCGCGCCCCCACCACCGTGGCGGACCTTCCCACGCCGCGCTATGGCGAAGGAGTTCCAGCCACCCGCCGGATTGGTGGAGTCCGTGAACGCGGCTCTGCACTTGCGTCGGCCGCTCTTGGTGACGGGACCGGCCGGATCAGGTAAGTCGACGGTCGTCGAGCAGGTGGCCAGCGAGCTGAAGCTCGGATCTGTGCTGCGCTGGCATATCACCTCCCGCAGCACTCTCAACGACGCCCTCTACCGTTACGACGCACTGGGCCGCATCCACGCGCAGCGCCTCGGTCAAGCAGGCGGTGTTGATGACATCGCACCGTTCATGCAACTAGGGCCGCTCGGCACGGCCCTGCTGCCGGCGCAGCAACCCCGCGCGTTGCTGATCGACGAGGTCGACAAGAGTGATCTCGATTTGCCCAGCGATCTCCTCGACGTCCTGGAGCGCGGCGAATACGAAATCCCCGAGCTTGCCCGATACCAGGACGACACTGTCTGCGTTCGGCAGTGGGGCGGTGAGGAGTACCATGCCATCGAGCGGGGGCGTGTGCGCTGCACGCAGTTCCCGTTCATCGTCATGACGAGCAACGGTGAGCGTGACTTCCCCGCCGCCTTCCTTCGCCGGTGCATTCGTTACACTATGCCACCGCCTACGGCACCCTTGCTCCGTCAAATGATCATGGCTCACCTGAAGATCGACATTAATGATCACGGGCCAGTGCGAGACCTAGTCGAAGAATTCGTCGCTAGGTTGGACGGTGGTGACAGCCTGGCCATCGATCAACTACTCAACGCCGTTCACGTTATGTCCGGAAACGCAGCTCCGGGCGACAATAGGCGGCAGAACGTTGTTGACCTGATTATGCGAGAGCTATCACGTGCCTGACCACGTTTCGCGAGTGTGGCAGGACCTCCATGTAGACGGGCTGGACCTGGACGCCACGGCGCTGGCCGAGGCCGTCTGGCTGGCCGCTACACTCCCCGCCGGGATCAGCCTGCACCCAGAAGCTGAAGAACCCGGACCCGTGCCACCGAGAGCCAGTGGCGGACAGGGGCGCCAACCGGAGCGCGGCCAGGCGGGGACGGGGTCACTCCACCCTGACGCTGCAATCCACGAGCAGCTGTCCGACAGCCCCGCAGAACTGCCGGGTGAGTCGGTTGCCGTTGCCCGAGGTCGAGCCCTTCCTAATGCCTTGCACCTGTTACGGGCACTGCGGGCCTACAAACGGCCGTGGGTGAACGGCCTGCACGCGGAGCTCGACATAGAGCAAACCGTTGACGGCTACGCGCGCAGCGGCGAACTGATCCCAGCGTTCCGAGCCGCTCCGGAGCGGTGGTTCGACCTGCTGTTGATTGTCGACCGGTCTCTGTCCATGCAGGTCTGGAAGGAAACGATCAACGAGTTGGAACGTGTGCTCGACCATTTGGGAGCCTTCCGCCTGCTGCGCACCTGGGGGTTGACATTTGAGAACGCACAGCCCGTGCTTCATGACCACCAGGGAGCGGTGGCCGGGCCCGACCACGTGCTCTCACCGCAGGGCAGACGTCTGGTCATTGTCGTTTCGGACTGCTCGACCCCTGGCTGGTACAGCCCGGAAGTCTGGAGGCATCTGCGGACCTGGGCCCGGTCGACACCGGTGGCACTGCTAGACCTGCTGCCTCCCAAGCTCTGGCGGAGCAGCGCATTGGACCTTCCCGCTGTTACTGCCACCCAGGCCGTGCCAGGCAGTGGCAGCACCACGCTGCGCTTTGACATGCCGGTGCTACTGGAGCATTTGGTGGATGGCCGGGCGCCGTGGCTCCCTGTCCCCGTCCTGTCCTTGAGCTCGCATTCGCTCGGGCGTTGGGCACGTGCGCAGATGCGTGGCGATCCGGGCGGCTGCGACGCAATACTCATTCCCCCCGCGGGGAGGGTCCCACGAGGCGAAGCCGCTCAAGCCCCCTTCGCACAGGCTGACACGGTCAAAGCTTTCGTCCGGACGGCCTCGCCGACTGCGGTCAAACTTGCTGTCCTATGCGCCTTGGTCGGGCGTGTCGGCCTGCCCGTGCTGCAGCTCATACAGCATGAACTCGTGCCCGAAGCAACGGTCGCCGACATCGCCGAGCTGATCACGAGTGACATCGTGTCGCTTCATCCACAGGAGGGCGGCATATTCGTGGTGACCTTCCGTGGCGGTGCCGAGGAGGAATTGAAACAGCTCCTTTCCCAGCACGAAGCCTGGCGCCTGTGCGTGGTACTGGAAGAGTACGTAGGGGCCCGTGTTCAGGGCGCGGGCAGCGTGCCCGCAGTGCTGCACAATCCCAACGCGCTGGAGCTTCTCCCTGCCGAAGTGAGACCATTCGGCCATGCCGCCCAAAACGTGCTCAGAGCGCTCGGCGCCGGTAGCGGCGACCCGGCGCCGGTAGGCATGGCGTCGATTGTGGCTTCGGCGACGGCTCGGATCGCTGGCGAACTCGACGTTGCTGCGATTCTCGACGCCTTGTTCGACACCGCAGTTGCGGACTTCGCCGACAGCCTAGTCCTTTACCTGCGCGATCCCCTGCCGATCGGCGACGAGCGACCTACCGGCCCCCTCATGCTGCGGCGATGGCATGGGAATCGAAGCGGTGAAAATTCGGAATTTGTGGACATTTCGCCAGCCTTGAACCTATCGCATCCTGGAAATCAAGGGATCGCCGAGGTGTGCGAGGTACGGCCCGGCAGTGTGCTTGCCGAGGTATTACGTGGAGTGCGCCCGGTCTTCACAAACTCGCGCTCTGGTGACGTCATGCCTGAGCTCTTCGGTGAAGGCAGCGCGTTCACTGTGCCCGACGGGCGGCGAGTGATCTTCGCCCCGTTACGCGGCCGACGCAGGGTCATTGGGGCCGCACTGTTTCTGCGCCGCCCAGAGCGGATGGCGTTCGAAGCGGATGACCTGCTGATCGCCGCCCAGCTGGCCACTCACAGCGCCATCGGCATCGACAAGGCAGTGCTCTACGGGCGTGAGGCGTACCTCGCCGACGAACTGCAGCGCACCATGCTGCCCGAGAGGCTGCCCCGCTCCACCGGTGTCCGACTCGCCTCGCGCTATCTTCCCGCCGCCGAGACTGCACGGGTCGGCGGCGACTGGTACGACGCCATCCCGCTGCCCGGCAGCCGGGTCGCCCTGGTCGTCGGCGACGTCATGGGTCACTCGATGACCTCATCGGCGATCATGGGTCAGCTACGGACGACCACCCAGACCCTCGCTGGGCTCGACCTGCCTCCGCAGGAGGTGCTCCATCAACTGGACGAGCAGGCACAGAGGCTGGGCACCGATCGTATGGCCACCTGCCTCTACGCCGTGTACGACCCGGTCTCGCACCGCATCACCATCGCCAACGCCGGCCACCCCCCACCTGTCCTTCTGCACCTGGGCGGCTACGCCGAGGTGCTGCGGGTCCCGTCGGGGGCACCTATCGGCATCGGCGGCGTTGACTTTGAGGCCGTCGAACTGGACGCGCCCGCCGGGGCTACGCTACTTCTCTACACCGACGGCTTGGTCGAGTCCCGGCTCAGGGATGTGTGGACAGGCATAGAGCAACTGCGCGAAAGAATTGCCACAACAGCCCGTCTGACCGGTCCAGATCATCCGCCGCCGTTAGAGGCACTGTGCGACGAGGTACTTGACATGCTCGGCCCGGGGGACCGGGACGACGACATCGCGCTGCTCGCTGCCCGCTTTGATGGGATCGCGCCGAGCGATGTGGCGTACTGGCTCCTGGAGCCCGAAGACGGGTCCCCGGCCCGGGCTCGCCGACTGGTCCGGCGCGTGCTGGCGAGATGGGGGCTGGAGCAGCTGTCGGATGCGGTGGAGCTGCTGGTCAGTGAGGTCGTCACCAACGCTGTGCGGTACGCTTCCCGCCCGATCGCGCTGCGGCTTCTGCATACCGACGTACTGCGTTGCGAGGTCAGTGATGATGTACCTCATATGCCGCGGCTGAGGCGGCCACGGGTCACTGATGAGGGCGGACGCGGTCTCTATCTGGTCAACAACCTGGCCAGGCGCTGGGGCAGTACCCGGCTCGGTAGCGGCAAGATGGTGTGGTTCGAATGCTCCCTTCCGGGCACTTCGCAGACCGCCCCTGACCGAGCTGGGTCCGTTCTGTCGGGTTGGAATCGGTAGGGAGGTGAACCAGACCACTACCTGAACTTGCGGTTGCCACGGCAGGTTGGTGCGGTCCACCTGGCAGTGAGTGGTTGGAGAGGGCGACAACGTGGCCGTTGTCGTGGCCGATCACCCACTTGTTTAACTTGTGCGCCGGGCCGTGGGATCGTCGACTTCTTCGTTTGTCGTCGCGTCAGTTGTGTTTTGCGGGGCCGGGTGTTCTTGCGGCCTGGTGGTCGTCTGGGGCCGGGGCGGGAGACTTTCGGTGCCTGGGCCGGGCAGGCGGCCGCTTGGCGGACGTGCCGGAAATCGTGGCGGATGCGGGCGGGAGTCAGCCTGTCCGGCGGACTGGGTTTCTCCCATGGTCGGCGACGGTCGGCTGCCAGGGGCTGGGCAAGCTGCAGCTGGGTGTAGGCGGCGACGATCAGTCAGGTCCATCGGTTGGCTGCCCTGGGGTGCGGATCTTCGGTCCGGTCCAGCCCAGGGTCTGCTTGGAGAGGCGGAGGGTGTGCTTGATGTCGACGTGTCACAGGTAGGACTGCCAAGGGCGGCCGGCGTCTGCGGGGGTCGCTCGCCCACCAACGACAGTTCGACAAGCGACCTCACCGGCCCGTCTCCGCACAGGGCGGTGTCGGCTGGCTCAAACAACGTATCCGAACGAGCGGTAAGACAGGAGCGGAACTCGCCCCTGAAGCGACACAGTTGCGCCAACGGCTCCTGCCCTGCTGCGGCTCTACGAATACGGCGCTGCCGACGTCGGCGCGGAGCGGAAGTCCCTACGGCTGGTCATTGGCTCGAACGGCGACGGCTTGTCCTGCGTCCCCAGGCCCGATGGGGCGGTCTATCGCACGCGGACGGCGTCGCTGGACGACCCAGAACTCGACAAGGTGACTGATGACCTGCTGCAGTTCCTGGAACTGCTGGAGCGATCTCCGACCCGCTTCGTCGCCGACGACGAGTCGGGATACCTCTAGGCACAGTGCCCAGCGCCCATTCTGTTAGCCGCTGTAATGCCTTGAGACGGACGAAGCCCCCTGCCGGGTGCGTTGACCCTCTTCCAGGCCGACACGGAGGGTGGCTCCGTGCTCGACGAAGTGCGCACCTGGCGCGTCGTCAGGTAAGTCAGCATATGGTCAGCATGAGTCCTTGCCCAGTCCGGGGACAGGCACTCCAGCGGATGCTTGGTCGACGTTGGTGCAGCGGCTTGGTCTACACGGAAGCACAGGCGAGGAGCCTTCTTGCCCGAGCAAAGTCGATCTTCTTTGGAATCTCCGAGTCCGACGAGCGTCGGTGTACAGTGAACAACGCCCCTGACCTGCAGAAAGCAGGCGGGGAGCCGTCCTCTAGGAGTCCAAAGTGCTGCGAACTTTGATCAAGTCCAAGATCCACCGTGCCACCGTCACCCAGGCCGACCTGCACTACGTCGGTTCCGTGACCATCGACGCCGATCTGCTCGACGCCGCCGACCTGCTGCCCGGTGAGCTCGTGCACATCGTGGACGTCACCAACGGGGCCCGGCTGGAGACCTACGTCATCGAGGGCGAGCGCGGGTCCGGTGTGGTCGGGATCAACGGGGCCGCGGCTCACCTCGTGCACCCCGGCGATCTCGTGATCATCATCAGTTACGCTCAGGTCACCGATGCCGAGGCGCGGTCGCTGCGGCCCAGCGTCGTCCACGTGGACGGCGACAACCGTATCGTCGCCCTGGGTGCCGACCCGTCCGAGCCGGTGCCGGGATCGGACCAGGAGCGCAGCCCGCAGGCCGTGTCGGCCTGACCTACCGGGCCGGGACGAGGAGCGTGGCCGTGAGCGACATCGAGATCCGGGACGACCGGGCGGCGGGCCTGCTGGAGGCGGTCGGTGCCGGCGACGTCGTCGGCCGCATCGAGTACTTCGCGCTGGACGCCCCCGAGCGCGCCCTCGTCCCCGTGCACACCGTCGTCGAGCCGGCCCACAAGGGTCAGGGCGTCGCCGGTGCGCTCACCCGTGAGCTGTACGCCGCCGCGCGACGCGAGGGTGTCGCCGTCGCGCCGCTGTGCTCGTACGTCGTCAAGTGGGCCGAGCGCCACCCGGACGAAGCGCCCGCGGTCGACGCCGAGCTGTTGCGCGCGGCGAAGGAGTGGCTCGAGGCGCATCCGGAGCGGTTCTGATCCGAGGCCCAAGGGGAGATCAGGGGGCGCTCATGCTGGCGCTGCTGCACACCTCACCCGTCCATGTCCCGGTCTTCGACGCCCTGCGTGACGCGGCGCACCCGGGTCTGGTGCTGCGGCACCACGTCGACGCCGAGCTGTTGGACCGGGCGCGCCGGGAAGGGCCGCAGGCGGTGGCGGACGCCGTCCGGGCGGTGCTGCGCAAGGCTGCCGCCGAGGGCGCGCGGGCCGTGCTGTGCACCTGCTCGACCATCGGCGCCGTCGCCGAGTCCGCCGCCGGTGACGCGGGCGTGCCGGTGCTGCGGGTCGACCGGCCGATGGCCGCCGCGGCCGTGGCCGCCGGCCCGCGCGTCGTCGTCCTCGGCGCCCTGCGGAGCACCCTGGAGCCGACAGCGGCACTGATCGGGGAGGAGGCGCGCCGCGCCGGACGTCCCGTAGAAGTGCGGACCCTCCTGGTCGATGGCGCCTGGTCCCGGTTCGAGGCCGGGGACACCGAGGGCTTCGCGCGGGTGGTGGCCGAGGCCGCCGACGCCGTCACCGATGCCGACGTGATCGTCCTGGCCCAGGCCTCCATGGCGCCGGCCCGGGAGCGGGCCCGGACCGCCGTCCCGGTGCTGGCCAGCCCCGCGCCGGGACTGGCCGCGGCAGCGGAGGCGGCGTGCGCGTCGCCGTTCGGCGTACGGCGTCCCGGCACGCGGTGACCGCGAGCGCCGTCCCGTCGCCGTCACCGTCGGCTCCGCTGCGGTCGCGGCCCGGTGAGGGGCCGCCTCGGCCACCCGGGCACGGCCGTTCGTGCGGGGGAGTGAGTGGAGGGACTGCCCTCGGGTAGGCGGGGGACAGATCGAGAGCCGACGTCGACCGACTGGCCGGAGGACAGCGCCATGACGAACCCGTATCCGGATCCCGTTCCCCCCGGGCCCACGCCAGGACCCACCCCCGGTCCGGAACCGACGCCCCCGCCACCGCCGCCGGGCCCCGGCCCGGAGCCCACGCCCCAGCCCCCGGGGCCGGGCCCGCAGCCGACACCGCCACCCCCGCACCCGGGTCCCCCCGACCCCTCCCCGTCACCGATCCCGCCGGGACCGGAGCCCGTCCCCAGCCCGGAGCCCGGACCGCCGCTGAGCTGAGCCGCGCGGAACCGCCGTAGGAACAGGCCGTAGGGACAGGCCGTGGGGACAAAGGGAGCGGCGGGCGGCGGATGACCGTACGGCCGTCCGCCGCCCGCGACCGCTACGCGGTGACCTCGGACCGGTCCCCGCCCCACAGCGTGTGGAACGCGCCGTCCCGGTCGGTGCGCCGGTAGGTGTGCGCGCCGAAGAAGTCCCGCTGGCCCTGCGTCAGCGCGGCGGGCAGCCGCTCGGCGCGCAGGGCGTCGTAGTAGGCGAGGGCGGCGGCGAAGCCCGGGGTCGGCACGCCCTGCCGGGTCGCGGCGACCAGCACCTCGCGCCAGTCGTCCTGCGCCTGGGCGATCTCGCTGGCGAAGGTGTCGTCCGACAGCAGGCTCGGCAGGTCCGCGCGGGCGTCGTACGCGGCCCGGATGCGGTCCAGGAAGGCCGCGCGGATGATGCAGCCGCCGCGCCAGATCGCCGAGACCGCGCCCAGGTCGATGTCCCAGCCGTACTCCTCGCTGCCCGCCGCGACCTCGTGGAAGCCCTGCGTGTACGACACGATCTTGGACGCGTACAGCGCCTGCTCCACCCGGTCGGCGAACGCGGCGGCCTCCGACTCGTCGAGCGGCGACGCCTTCGGGCCCGCCAGGCCGCGCGAGGCCTCCCGCAGCGCGACGTGCCCGGACAGGGAACGGGCGAAGACGGCCTCCGCGATGCCGGACACCGGCACACCCAGGTCCAGCGCGATCTGCACCGTCCACCGGCCGGTGCCCTTCTGCTCCGCCCGGTCGGCCACCACGTCCACGAACGGCTTCCCGGTCGCCGCGTCCACGTGGGAGAGCACCTCGGCGGTGATCTCGATCAGGTAGGAGTCCAGGCGGCCGGTGTTCCAGGTGCGGAAGATCTCCGCGATCCGGGCCGGCTCGTACCCGGCGACGTCGCGCAGCAGCTGGTAGGCCTCGCCGATCAGCTGCATGTCGGCGTACTCGATGCCGTTGTGCACCATCTTCACGAAGTGCCCGGCGCCGTCCGGGCCCACGTGCGTCACACAGGGCGCCCCGTCCGACGCCTTCGCGGAGATCTTCTCCAGCATCGGACCGAGCGAGTCGTACGACTCCTTGGAGCCGCCCGGCATGATGCTCGGCCCGTTGAGCGCGCCCTCCTCGCCGCCCGAGATGCCGGTGCCGACGAAGTGGATGCCCTGCTCGCGCAGTTCGCGTTCCCGCCTGCGGGTGTCGGCGAAGTGGGCGTTGCCGCCGTCGATGATCATGTCGCCGGGCTCCAGGAGCGGGGCGAACTCCTGGATCACCGCGTCGGTCGGGTCGCCGGCCTTCACCATGATCACCAGGCGGCGCGGCCGCTCCAGCGCCGCCACGAACTCCTTGGCGGTCTCGGTCGCGACGAAGGCGCCCTCGTCCCCGAACTCCTCCACCAGCGCGTGCGTGCGCGACGCGGTCCGGTTGTGCACCGCGACCGTGTAGCCGTTGCGAGCGAAGTTCCGGGCGAGGTTGCGGCCCATGACCGCGAGCCCCGTGACGCCGATCTGCGCTGTAGTGCTCATTGGCTTGGCTCCTAGTGACCTTGGTGTCGGTGGTGCCCTGATGTCCGAGGTGCTGGGGTGTCCTGTGGTGCATGTAGTGCTGGTGGTGTCCGTGGTGTCCGTCGTACCCGTGGTGCCCGTCGTACCCGTGGTGCCCGTCGTGCCCGTGAGACTTATGGTGGCTGTGGTGCTCGTGGTGCCCCTGATACCTGCCGTCCCTGGCGGCCGGGGAGCGGCGGTGTCCTCGGTATCCTCGGTGTCGCCAGTATTGCCGCGCTCGACCATCCTGACGTGGCGGTACGCCGGTCGCACCTCGTGGTCCGGCTGACTCCCATACGCGGGGGAGGGCCCCGACGCCTCAGCGGACGGACTCCTTTCCCCGGCAACCGCCATCCCTTCTCCGCCACTTGGGGTGACGAACCGGCCGATTGCCGTCTTGTCATGGCCTGTTAGCAGCACATACTTTTGCCCCTCCTGACGCAATGTCGAGGGGGACCTCCATGGCCGTACGCGGCCGGCACCGCCGGTATCAGCCGAACAGGATCAACCGCGCCTCACTGACCGTCACCGCGGGCGGCGCGGGACTGGCGCTCCCGCTGATGGGGACCGGCACGGCGGACGCGGCCGACGTGGAGACCTGGGACAAGGTCGCCGCCTGCGAGTCCACCAACGACTGGGACATCAACAGCGGCAACGGGTACTACGGCGGATTGCAGTTCTCCCAGTCCACCTGGGAGGCGTTCGGCGGCACCGAGTACGCACCGCGTGCGGACCTGGCCACCAAGGACCAGCAGATCGCCGTCGCCGAGAAGGTGCTGGACGGCCAGGGGCCCGGCGCCTGGCCCGTCTGCTCGCAGCGGGCCGGACTCACCCGGGGCGGCGACACGCCCGACATCCGGCCGGCCGGGGACGCGAGACCCACCAAGGGCACCAAAGGGTCCGCCGAGAAGTCGTCGGGCGAGCGCACCGGACGGTCCGGCGCGAAGCCGGACTCCGTGAAGGACGTCAAGCCCCAGACCACGCCGCAGTCCCGGGCCGGCAAGGGGCGCATGTACACGGTGGTCACCGGGGACACCCTCTCGGGCATCGCCGACACCCAGCGGGTCCGGGGCGGCTGGCAGCGGCTGTACGAGTCCAACCGCGCCGCCATCGGAACGGACCCCGACCTGATCCTGCCGGGGCAACGCCTCGCGGTGCGCGGCGAGGGAACCACCACCGCACCCCGCCCCGAGCGGAAGACGGCCGAGAAGCCCAGGGCGAAGACGGCCGAGCCCCAGCAGAAGCAGCACAAGCAGCCGAAGAAGTCGTCCCCGGACAGCGGCAAGGCCAAGACGGAGAACAAGGCCAAGACCGAGAACAAGGCCAGGACGGAGACGGCGGCCAAGACCGACAGGGCCACCGTGCGCCACGCGGTCGTCGCCCCCGTCGACGCCCCCACCGGCACGCCGTACCACCAGGCGGGCTCCTCCTGGTCGAAGGGCTACCACACCGGCGTCGACTTCCCCGTCGCCACCGGAACCTCGGTCAAGTCGGTCGCCGCGGGCCGGGTCGTCAGTGCGGGCTGGGGCGGTTCCTACGGGTACCAGGTGGTCGTCCGGCACGAGGACGGCCGCTACTCGCAGTACGCGCACCTCTCGGCGATCTCCGTCAAGGACGGTCAGTCGGTGGGCGCCGGCCAGCGCATCGGCCGCTCGGGCTCCACGGGCAACAGCTCGGGCCCGCATCTGCACTTCGAGGTGCGGACGGGGCCCGGGTTCGGTTCCGATGTCGACCCGCTGGCGTATCTGCGGGCCGGCGGGGTCAGGATCTGATCCGCACCCGGTGCCGGTCCAGCACCGGCGTCGGGACGAACGGACCGTTGTGGAACGGGCCGAAGAACGCCGGCGGATCGACCCTCTCCGAGAGCTCCCGAAGCCGGAGCGGCTCCTCGGAGGGGGCGGTGTCCGGGACCGGCGCTGCCGCGGGGGAGGGCACGAGGACCTTCTCGGGCGGGCCGCCGACCCGCTGACCGGTCACCGGGGCGCCCTCGGCCGCCGGGGCCGTTCCCGAAGGCACGGCACTCGGCCCACTCACGGCAGGGAGGACCGCCGCCGGGAGGACCGCCGCCTGGAGAGCCGCCGGAAGGGCCGCCGCCGGGGGAGCAGCGGAAGGAAGAGGCACGGCGGCGCCCTCGGTGCCCTCCCGCGCGATCCGCTCCGTCGTCAGGAGGATCAGGCCGCCGGCGGCCACCACACCGCAGCCCAGGGCGAGCAGGGTGCCGGTCGTGCCGTAGCGGAAGGTTTCGCCGAACATCGTGATGCCGACCACCGCGGCCACCACCGGGTTGACGACCGTCAGTGTCGCGAGCGGGGCCGCGAGACCGGCACCCCGGTAGGAAGCCTGGGACAGCAGCATGCCGGCCGTGGCGAGCACACCGATCACGGCCAGGGACGGCACGTCGGCGCCCGTGACACCGCCGGTCCAGTCGACCGCCACCGTCTTGGTGAAGACCGACGACATGCCGAACGCGATGCCGGAGGCGATGGCCAGCAGGATGCTGCGCACCGCCGGGTGCCGGTGCGCGGCCCGGCCGGCGATCATCAGAGCCACGATCACACCGCCGGTCACGACCGCCGCGGCCACCCGCTGCGCGGTGTCCAGGGACTGCGCGTCGGCGGCGCCGACCAGGGAGAGCAGACCGGCGAGACCGACCGTCGCCATGAGCGCGCCCCGCCAGGCCGTCGCCCCGGCCCTGCGGCCGACGAAGAGCGCCGCCATGGGCAGGGCGAACACGATGGTGAGCGCGCCCAGCGGCTGCACCAGGCTCAGCGGACCGAGCGCGAGGGCCACGACGTGCAGGAGGCCACCGAGGCCGTTGAGCGCGACCGCCGCCCACCAGGCGGGGCGGCGCAGGGGAGCGTACTGAGCACCGGGGGAGGAGACCGCGACCTGCTCCTGCACGATCGCTCCACCCGCGTACGCCACGGCGGAGACGAGCGACAGCAGCACGGACAACGCGAGGGCGCTCATCGGCTGCTCCTCTGCGTGAGGCGGGGGCTCTCGGCCCGACGCGGCGAACGGTCGTCTTCCATGGACAACACGATGCCGTCCCCAGAGCTTCCCGTCGTCGTCCCTGAGCACTCATTGAGTCCTACTGCCGATGGAGTACGAGGGCGGTGCCGTCCTCCCCAGGGTGGGCGCATCGCGGTCCGGCCCCTGACCAACGCCCCCTAGGGGCCCTGGTAGTACTGCTCCCCGCGCTCCCGGTCCCGCCGGCGATCCCCGCCCTCCCCGATCTTCGCAGCCCCTGCGCTCTTCCCCACGAGCCCCGTCTGAGTGACCATGAAGGGACCAGCCGACGAGCACGGGAGGTTCCGGGTGCGTGTGGGACTGCTGACCCGCGAGTACCCGCCGGACGTGTACGGCGGCGCGGGCGTCCATGTGGAGTTCCTCGCGCGGGAGCTCGCGCGCCTCGTCGACCTGGACGTGCACTGCTGGGGCGAGGGCCGTGCCGACGGGGTGCTGCGCCACCGTCCCTGGTCCGCGCTCGACGGAGCCAACGACGCGCTGCGCACCTTCTCCGTGGACCTCGCCATGGCCGCCGCCCTCGAAGGCCGCGAACTGGTCCACTCCCACACCTGGTACGCCAATCTCGGCGGCCACCTCGCCAAGCAGCTGTACGGCATCCCGCACGTGGTGACCGCCCATTCCCTGGAGCCCCTGCGCCCCTGGAAGGCCGAGCAGCTCGGCGGCGGCTACGCCCTGTCCGGCTGGGCCGAGCGCACCACTGTCGAGGCGGCCGACGCGGTCGTGGCCGTGTCCGGAGCGATGCGCGAGGACATCCTGGCCTGCTACCCGGCGCTCGATCCCGGCCGCGTCCACGTCGTGCACAACGGCATCGACACCGCCCTGTACCGCCCCGACCCCGGCACGGACGCCCTGGACCGGACGGGCCTGGACCGCTCCCGCCCGTACGTCCTGTTCGTCGGCCGCATCACCCGCCAGAAGGGCGTGCCCCACCTGCTGCGCGCCGTGCGGGACATCGATCCGGCCGCTCAGGTCGTGCTCTGCGCCGGCGCCCCGGACACCCCCGAGATCGACCGGGAGTTCCGGGACCTCTTCGCCGGGCTGAGCCGCGCCCGCGAGGGCGTGTACTGGATCCCGAGCATGCTGCCGCGCCGTGAGGTGATCCAGCTGCTGACCCATGCCGCCGTCTTCGTCTGCCCCTCCGTGTACGAGCCGCTGGGCATCGTCAACCTGGAGGCGATGGCCTGCGGAACGCCCGTCGTGGCCTCCCGGGTCGGCGGCATCCCCGAGGTCGTGGCGGACGGCGAGACGGGGCTGCTCGTCCCCAAGGACGGCGGCGTGAGCGGGGACCGGGACGACGACTTCGAGGCGGGCCTCGCGCGGGCGCTGGACTCCGTCCTCGGCGACCCGGAGGGCGCCCGGCGGATGGGCGAGGCGGGCCGGCGGCGCGCGGTGGACGAGTTCGGCTGGGACGCGGTCGCCCGTCGCACCGTGCGGCTCTACGAGGAGATCCTCAAACAGGCTTAGGCCGCCCCGGCCGGGGCAGCCGACGGTGAACGAGGGTGAGGGGAGCGGCCATGCGTCGTGGAGGTCCTTCGGTGCTCGGCATCGTGCTGGCGGGCGGAGAGGGCAAACGACTGATGCCCCTGACCGCGGACCGCGCCAAACCCGCGGTCACGTTCGGCGGCACGTACCGGCTGGTCGACTTCGTGCTGTCCAACCTGGTCAACGGCGACATCCTGCGGATCTGCGTCCTCACCCAGTACAAGTCGCACTCGCTGGACCGGCACATCACCACCACCTGGCGGATGTCCAGCCTGCTCGGCAACTACGTCACCCCCGTCCCGGCCCAGCAGCGGCTGGGCCCGCGCTGGTACCTGGGCAGCGCCGACGCGATCCTCCAGTCCCTGAACCTGGTGCACGACGAACAGCCCGACTACGTGGCCGTCTTCGGCGCCGACCACGTGTACCGGATGGACCCGCGCCAGATGCTGACCCAGCACATCGAGTCCGGCGCGGGCGTGACCGTGGCCGGCATCCGGGTGCCGCGCGGCGAGTCGTCCTCCTTCGGGGTGATCACGCCGGGCTCCGACGGCCGGACCGTCACCGGGTTCCTGGAGAAGCCCGCCGACCCGCCGGGGCTGCCCGACGACCCCGGGTGCGTCTTCGCCTCGATGGGCAACTACGTCTTCACCACCAAGGCGCTCATCGAGGCCCTGCACCGGGACGCCGAGGACGAGAACTCCGTGCACGACATGGGCGGCTCGATCCTGCCCCAGCTCACCGACCGCGGTGAGGCCGCCCTGTACGACTTCAGCGACAACCACGTACCGGGGGAGACCTCCCGCGACCAGGGGTACTGGCGGGACGTCGGCACGCTCGACGCCTACTACGACGCCCACATGGACCTGATCGCGGAGCGCCCCGCCTTCAACCTCTACAACCGCGACTGGCCGGTCTACACCCACTCCACCCAGCTCTCCCCGGCCCGGTTCAACGCCGGCGGCATGGCCAGTGAGTCGATCATCAGCGCGGGGTGCCTGATCCGCGGGCAGGTCACCCGGTCCGTGCTGTCACCGGGCGTGGTGATCGACCCGGGGGCCGTCGTACAGGGTTCGGTGCTGCACGACAACGTGCACATCGGCCGGGGCGCGGTGGTACGCGGGGCGGTGCTGGACAAGAACGTCGAAGTGCCGCCGGGCGCGACGATCGGCGTCAACCCGGAGCGGGACTCGGAGCTGTACACGGTCTCCAAGGGCGGCGTGATCGCGCTCGGCAAGGGGCAGCGCGTGCCGTGACGGCCGGGTGCCGTCCGCCGTCCGCCGTCGGCCCGCACGGTCGGCCCGCACCCGTCCGGGTGGCGCGCGCCGGTGGGGGCGGCGCCGTCCCCACCGCTCCGGGCGCCGCGGCCCCATGGGGCACCGCACTCGCGGCCCGGTCACAGGGCGGGACTTTAACCTGATGTTAACTGTGCGTAGCTTGATCGTACTTGACCGTAATCGACGCGGGGCGATTGACTGCTTGTCCATCCGTCGTCCCTGCGAGGCCCACCCTTGACTTCCGATCCGCTCGCTCCTCTCGACCTGGCGTTCTGGAACATCGAGTCCGCCGAGCACCCCATGCACCTCGGCGCGCTCGGCGTCTTCGCGGCCGGCTCGCCGACCGCGGGCGCCCACGCGGCGGACCTGCTCGCGGCCCGCGCCCCCGGCGTGCCCGGCCTGCGGATGCGCATCCGGGACACCTGGCAGCCGCCGGCCCTGGGGACGCCCTTCTCGTTCGGCGGCGCGACCCGGGAGCCCGCCCCCGGCTTCGACCCGCTCGACCACGTGCGGCTGCACCCCCCGACGACGGACTTCCACGCCCGGGCCGGCCGCCTCATGGAGCGCCCCCTGGAGCGCGGCCGGCCGCCGTGGGAGGCGCATGTGCTGCCGGGCGCGGACGGCGACTCCTTCGCCGTGCTCTTCAAGTTCCACCACGCCCTGGCCGACGGCCTGCGGGCGCTGACCCTCGCCGCGGGGGTCCTCGACCCGATGGACCTGCCCGCGCCGCGCCCGCGCCCCGAGGAGCCCGCCCGAAGACTCCTGCCGGACGTGCGCCGACTGCCGGAGCGGGTGCGCGACGCCCTGTCCGACGCCGGCCGGGCCCTCGACATCGGCGCCGCCGCCGCCCTGTCCACCCTCGACGTGCGCTCCTCGGCCGCGCTCACCGCCGCGTCCTCCGGAACCCGCCGCACCGCGGGTGTCGCCGTCGACCTCGACGACGTGCACCGGGTGCGCAAGACCGCCGGCGGCACGGTCAACGACGTCCTGATCGCGGTCGTCGCGGGCGCCCTGCGCAGCTGGCTGGACGAGCGCGGCGACGGCAGCGAGGGCGTCGCGCCCCGCGCCCTGATCCCCGTCTCCAAACGCCGGCCGCGTACCGCCCATCCGCAGGGCAACCGGCTCTCCGGATACCTGACCCGGCTGCCGGTCGGCGATCCGGACCCGCTCTCCCGGCTCGCCGCGGTGCGCACCGCCATGGGCCGCAACAAGGACGCCGGGCCGGGCCGCGGAGCCGGTGCCGTCGCCCTGCTCGCCGACCACGTGCCCGCGCTCGGACACCGGCTCGGCGGGCCGCTGGTCGGCCAGGCGGCCCGGCTCTGGTTCGACATCCTGGTCACCAGCGTGCCCCTGCCCAGCCTGGGCCTGCGGCTCGGGGGCCATCCGCTCACCGAGGTCTACCCGCTGGCGCCGCTGGCCCGGGGCCACTCCCTGGCGGTGGCCGTCTCCACGTACCGCGGGCAGGTCCACTACGGCCTGGTCGCCGACGCGAAGGCCGTGCCGGACCTGGACCGCTTCGCCCTGGCCCTCTCCCGGGAGGTGGAGACGCTGCTCACGGCCTGCGGTCCCTGACCCGGCGCGTTTGGCGTCCCGGCCCGCCGCTGAAGTAAAATCCGCCGTTCGAAAGCGGGCGCGAGTCGGAGCGCCGCGACGGTGATCAGGAACGGCAGCGGCGATGACGGTGACACAGGACGGCACGGCGACCACGGACGAGGTGGTGTACGGCCCGGGCATCGACCCGGAGCGGCTCGCCGTCTGCCTGAGCGTGCTGGAGGAGCTCGACGGACTCGACGTCGACCACCCGGACGCCATCCGGGTCCGCCGGGCCACCTCGCACATCTACCGGATGGTCAAGCAGCGCCGCCGCCAGGAGCGCCGGGCCGCCAAGACCGCCCACGACAAGGCCGTCACCGAGGCCACCGCCACCGGCTCCGCCGAACGCATCGACGACGAGACCGAAGGCATCCTGCCCTCCTCCCGCACCGAGGAGGGCAGCATCGCGGGGATACTCCAGCGCCCCCGCTCCTGCTACATCTGCAAGCAGCGCTACACCGAGGTCGACTACTTCTACCACCAGCTCTGCCAGAGCTGCGCCGCCGAGAACCGGGCCCGCCGCGACGCCCGCGCCGACCTCACCGGCAAGCGGGCGCTGCTCACCGGCGGCCGGGCCAAGATCGGCATGTACATCGCGCTCAGGCTGCTGCGCGACGGGGCGCACACCACGATCACGACCCGCTTCCCCAAGGACGCCATCCGCCGCTTCAAGGCCATGGACGACTCCGCGGACTGGATCCACCGCCTGGAGGTCGTCGGCATCGACCTGCGCGACCCCGCCCAGGCCGTGGCGCTGGCCGACCAGGTCACCGAGCAGGGCCCGCTCGACATCCTGATCAACAACGCCACCCAGACCGTACGCCGCCTGCCCTCCGCGTACGCCGCGCTGGTCGAGGGCGAGAGCGCCCCGCTGCCCGCAGGCGAGCTGCCCTCCCACCACGTCATCGGCGCCTTCAACTCCGGAGCGGTGGACGGGCTGGCGGCACTGCCCGTCGGCGTCTCGGGGCTCGACGCGCAGAAGGTGGCCGACCTCGCCCTGGTCGCCGGCAACGCCAGCGTGGTCCGGCACCGCGAGGGCACCGCCATCGACGCGGGCGGGCTGGTCCCCGACGTCGTCGACAGCAACACCTGGGTCCAGACCATCGAGCAGATCTCCCCGGTGGAGCTGCTGGAGACCCAGCTGTGCAACTACACCTCGCCGTTCATCCTCATCAGCGCCCTGCGTCCCGCGATGGCCGAGGCCGCGCGCCGGGCGACCGCCAAGCGTGCCTACGTCGTCAACGTCTCCGCGATGGAGGGCGTCTTCGCCCGCGGCTACAAGGGGGCGGGCCACCCGAACACCAACGCGGCCAAGGCGGCCATGAACATGGTCACGCGGACCAGCGCCCAGGAGATGTTCGACACCGACGGCATCCTGATGACCTCGGTCGACACCGGCTGGATCACCGACGAGCGTCCGCACTTCGACAAGCTGCGCCTGGCCGAGGCCGGCTTCCACGCCCCGCTCGACCTGGTGGACGGCGCCGCCCGCGTCTACGACCCGATCGTGCGCGGCGAGGCGGGCGAGGACCTGTACGGCGTCTTCCTCAAGGACTACGCGCCCGGCAAGTGGTGACGGTCCCGGCGGACCAACGGCCGTGACCCGTCGGCCGGTCGGCGGGGCGCCGTCCTGATCCGGAAGGTCCGGCTCAGTCGACGGCCCCCAGCCGCGCGTGCCGCGCCGCCGTCAGCTCCAGCACCGTGCGCCAGTCCTCCAGCACCCCGGCGTCGAACACGGTGGTGCGGGCCTCCTCGGCCGCCTGCCGCAGACCGACCGCGTCGTCGTCGTGGGCCCAGGCGTCGGCCTGGGCGTGACGGCGCAGCAGCCGGGCGACGCGCGCGCCGAGCAGTGGCCGTACCGCGTCGGCGGCCCGGCCGCCGGACCACAGCAGCCGGCCCACGGGTGCCACCAGACCGGCCACCTGGAGTTCCTTGTCGGCGGGGCGCCGCCGGCGGAGCAGCGCGGCGGTGCGCAGCGCGTGCTCGTGCGGGTCCACCCGCCCGCCGCCGCGTTCCGCGAGGGTCCCCTCGCCGCGGCAGGCGTACAGCAGGTCCATCAGCTCCTCGACGCTGCGCGGTTCCATGCCTCGGTCCTCCCACGAGACAGCCGTTGCCGACCGACAGCAGACCATGGCCGCCTTGCGCCGCAGCCAACGGCGACTTAACTGTGCGCCCCGGCCGTCGGCGGCCATCGAAGACACGGTCGGCCGCATCGGCCGAACGGGTGAGTCACCTGTGGTGCGCAAACGGGCTCATACCGGCATACTCGGGCCAACTGGGCAGGATGTGAAGGGCAATGGTTCCCCCATGTTTTGGGCCCCATAGAGCGCACCCCCGCTCATTTGGTTAATCTAAAGCGGACGGGCGACAGCACAGGGCTCCACCCCCACCCGATGTCCGTCTGGGACAAGCCGGTTCACAACGGCCTGCTCTCGCCCGAGTTACCGGCGCCACCGCGTCCGAACTGCATGCGACTGAAACCCCAGCGGGCGTCTGGTGCCGGACAGCAGACTCGGCCGACAGGCCCCTAGGGTGACCCGACACATAAGGAGTGCGCGGTGACACCGGAGACGACGAATCCAGAGCAACGCCCCAAGGAACGCATCGAGCGCGGGGGCCGCCGGCCAGGAGAGATCGGCAGCCTCGACGTGTGGGCCCGGTCCGCCCCCATCCGCCTCGCGGGCTACGAGGAGGACCTCGCCGAGCCCCACATCCTGCCCAGCGTGGACTGACCACGCGCGACCCGCGGGATTCGCCGCAGGCAGGGGCGTGCGAGACTCGCGCCCATGCTGATCAGGGAAGCGACGGCCGGTGACTGGCCGCACATCTGGCCCATCTGGCACCGCATCGTCGCGGCCGGCGAGACCTACGCCTGGGACCCGGACACGTCCGAGGAGGACGCCCGGGCCCTGTGGACCAACCCCGCCAAACGCGTCTACGTCGTCGAGGACGAGGGCACCGTCGTCGCCTCCGCCTACGTGACCCCCAACTACGGCGGGCCCGCCGCGGGCATCGCCAACGCCGGCTTCATGGTCGACCCCGACCGGGCCGGCCGCGGCACCGGACGGGCCCTCGCCGAACACGTCCTGGCCGCCGCCGCCGACCAGGGGTACCGGGGCATGGTCTTCAACGCCGTCGTCGAGACCAACCCCGCCGTGCGCCTGTGGACCTCCCTCGGCTTCACCGTCCTGGGCACGGTGCCGGACGCCTTCGACCACCCGCGGCACGGGCGCGTCGGCCTGCACATCATGTACCGCGCCCTCTGACGGGCTACCCGCCGGGCGGGGCGCTCAGTCCAGCGGCGCCGTGCGACGCCAGGGGCGCAGCGCCTCGATCCGCTCCGCCAGCTCCAGCAGCGCCGCCTCCGAACCCGGTCGCCCCACCAGCTGCACGGCGCAGGGGGCGCCCGAGGGCAGGGTGCCGACCGGTAGCGCCATCGCGGGCCAACCGGTCAGGTTCCACGGCGGAGTGAAGGGCGAGTAGGCCGTGTCGGCCACGATGTTGCGCAGCCAGCCCCGCTCGTGCCAGGGTGCGGCCGCGGGGGAGCGGCGGGCCAGTGCCGGGGTGAGCAGGACGTCGTGCGCGTCGAAGAACGGCTCCAGGCGGGCGCGGAGCGCCTCGCGCCCCCGGCCGGTGGTGGCCGTGCGCACGAAGGCCCGCCCGACGGCCGCGTGCACCCGGGTCCGCCGGGCCAGCCGGCGCCGGTCGAGGCCGCGTGCGTCCACCGCCGTGCCCGCCGTCCAGTGGACCAGGGCGGTCAGGCCCAGCGAGGCGGGGTAGGGCGGGTCGGCCCGGCGCACCTGGTGACCCGCCTTCATGAGCAGCTCGGCCGCCTCGCGGACGGCGTTCGTGTACGGGCGGGAGACGGGGACGCCGGCCAGGGGGCTGCGCGGGGAGACCGCGATGCGGAGGGAGCCGGAGTCCGCGCGCCCCACCGGCCCGCCGTCCGCGCGGTCGCCCGCGAGGACCGCCAGCATCAGGCGTGCGTCCTCGACCGTCGTGGCCAGCGGTCCGTTCTCGGACATGCCGAACCAGTCGCCCTCGCCGATGCCGGCCGGTACCACCCCGTGGCCCGGCTTGACGGTGACCAGGCCGCAGTTGGCCGCCGGTATGCGCAGCGAACCCATGCCGTCGTTGCCGAGCGCCAGCGGCACCAGACCCGCGGCGACCGCGGCGGCACTGCCGCCCGAGGAACCACCCGCGGAGCGGGCCGGGTCCCACGGGTTGCGGGACGTGCCGTGCACGCCCTCGGTGGTGCCGAACACGCACAGCTCGGGCACGTTGGTGAGGCCCACCACCACCGCGCCGGCCGCCCGCAGCCGGGCCACGGTGACGTGGTCCGCCCCGGCGGGCGTGTCCGGCGTCGCGGCGGAACCGACGCGCTTCGACTCGCCGCGCACCGCGAGATTGTCCTTGACCGCCACCGGCACGCCGGCCAGCGGCAGTTCGGCCAGGCCGTTCCGGGCGCCCACCTCGTCGGCCTCGTCGAGCGCCGCCGCGGCCCGGACCACGCGGAAGGCACCGACGCGGCCGTCCAGCCGCTCGATCCGGGCGAGGTGCGCCGCCACCACCTCGCGGGGCGTGACGCGCCCCTCGCGGACGGCGGCGGCGATGTCGGCGGCGGTCCGGCCGGCCCAGCTGGTCACGGAAGGGGCTCCTCGGGGTGCGGAAAGGGGGCTTACCGGAGAGGGCACTCACCGGAAACGGGACTACTGACGAGTACGTGAGCACTCTGCCCGCCCGGACGCCTCCACGTCGAGAGGCGGACGCACACGGTTCGCGGGACGCGCGGTGGGGGAGCTGTACACCACGTCCGCCCCAGTGACCGCGACCCACCGACGCCGAACCGCCGACTCCCGAGCCGCCCCGCCGACTCCCGAGCCGCCCCGCCCGCCGCGGGCCGCCCCGCACACCCGCCCCCGACCACGGAGGACCCCGCATGCATGACGACCGCAGCCTGGTCGAAGCCCGCCTCGAGCGCGTCCTCGACGAGCGCATCCGCCCCGCCGTGTACCCCGAGTCCGTGCCCCTGGACGTCGCCGTGTGGCACGCGCCCGGCGAGCCCGTGCCGGTCGCCGAGGGACTCGCGGCCGAACCCGAACCCGTCGAGGTGGGCGCCCGCTGGGGCGCCCCCTGGGGCACCAGCTGGTTCCGCGTCACCGGGACCGTGCCCGAGGAGTGGGCGGGCCGGACCGTCGAGGCGATCCTCGACCTCGGCTTCGACGAGAGCATGCCCGGCTTCCAGTGCGAGGGCCTGGTCTACCGGCCCGACGGCACCCCGGTGAAGGGCCTCAGCCCCCGCAACCAGTGGGTGCGCGTCGCCGCCCCCGCCCAGGGCGGCGAGGAGGTCCGCCTGCACGTCGAGGCGGCGTCCAACCCCGTCATCTTCGGCCCCCGCCCCTTCGTGCCCACGCCTCTCGGGGACAAGGAGACCGCCGGCGACGAACCGCTGTACACCCTCGCCCGCATGGACCTCGCCGTCCTCGACGAGACGGTGTGGAACCTGGTGCTCGACCTGGAGGTGCTGGGCGAGCTGATGGCCGAGCTGCCGGTGGACTCGCCCCGCCGCTGGGAGATCCTCCGCGCCCTGGACGGGGCGCTGGACGCGGTCGACCTCCAGGACGTCAACGGCACCGCGGAGGCAGCCCGTTCCCGCCTCACCGGCGTCCTCTCCGCCCCCGCCGCCGCGTCCGCGCACCGCATCAGCGCCGTCGGTCACGCCCACATCGACTCGGCGTGGCTGTGGCCGCTGCGCGAGACCGTCCGCAAGGTCGCGCGCACGACGTCCAACATGACCGCCCTGCTGGAGGACGAGCCGGACTTCGTCTTCGCCATGTCGCAGGCCCAGCAGTGGGCGTGGGTGCGCGACCACCGGCCCGAGGTGTGGGCGCGGGTGAAGAAGGCCGTGGCCGACGGCCGGTTCGTGCCGGCCGGCGGCATGTGGGTGGAGTCGGACACCAACATGCCGGGCTCCGAGGCGATGGCCCGGCAGTTCGTGCACGGCAAGCGCTTCTTCCTCGACGAGTTCGGCGTCGACAACGACGAGGCCTGGCTGCCCGACACCTTCGGCTTCGCCGCCGGCCTGCCGCAGATCATCAGGGAGGCCGGCGCCAAGTACCTGCTGACGCAGAAGATCTCCTGGTCGCAGACGAACCGGTTCCCGCACCACACCTTCCGCTGGGAGGGCATCGACGGCACCCGGATCTTCACCCACTTCCCGCCCGTCGACACCTACAACTGCTCCATGCGGGGCGACGAGATCGCCCACGCGGCCCGCAACTTCAGGGACAAGGGCGTGGCCCGGCACTCCCTCGCCCCCACCGGCTGGGGCGACGGCGGCGGCGGCACCACCCGCGAGATGGTCGCCAGGGCGGCCCGGCTGCGTGACCTCGAAGGGTCGGCGACCGTCACCTGGGAGACCCCGCGGGCCTTCTTCGCCAAGGCCGAGGCCGAGAACCCCGAGCCGCCGGTCTGGGTCGGCGAGCTGTACCTGGAACTGCACCGCGCCACCCTCACCAGCCAGGCCCGGACGAAACAGGGCAACCGACGGAGCGAGCACCTGCTGCGGGAGGCCGAGCTGTGGGCGGCCACGGCCGCGGTGCGCACCGGATTCGCCTACCCCTACGACGACCTGGACCGGATCTGGAAGACCGTCCTGCTCCACCAGTTCCACGACATCCTGCCCGGCTCCTCCATCGCCTGGGTGCACCGCGAGGCGCGCGCCACGTACGACCGCGTCGCCGGGGAGCTGAACGGCGTCATCGACGCCGCCCAACGCGCCCTGGCCGGTGCGGGCGACACCCCGCTCGTCTTCAACGCCGCCCCCCACCCCCGCACCGGCGTCCCGGCCGGCGCCGCCGCCGCCCCCGTCTCCGAGGGCCGCACCGTCCTCACCCCGCGCCCCGGGGGCGGCCACGTCCTGGACAACGGGCTGCTGCGGGTCGGGATCGACGGCCGCGGCCTGGTCGTGTCGGTGTACGACCTCGCCGCCGACCGCGAGACGATCGCGCCGGGCGGGGCGGGCAACCTCCTCCAGCTGCACCCCGACCTGCCGAACATGTGGGACGCCTGGGACGTCGACGCGTTCTACCGCAACACCGTCACCGACCTGACCGACGCCGACGAGCTGGCACCCGGCGACGACGGCGCCTCGGTGCGGGTCGTCCGCGGCTTCGGCTCCTCCCGCGTCACCCAGACACTGAGGCTCGCGCCCGGGGACCGGCGCCTGGAGGTGGAGACCGAGGTCGACTGGCACGAGACGGAGAAGTTCCTCAAGCTCGCCTTCCCGCTCGACCTGCATGCCGAACGGTACGCGTCGGAGACCCAGTTCGGGCACTTCCACCGGCCCACCCACACCAACACCAGTTGGGAGGCGGCCAGGTTCGAGGCGTGCAACCACCGCTTCGTCCACCTGGAGGAGCCCGGCTGGGGCGTGGCGGTCGTCAACGACTCGACGTACGGCCACGACGTGACCCGCACCGTCCGCACCGGTGACGACGCGGGTACGACCACCACCGTGCGGGTGTCGCTGCTGCGGGCCCCGCGCTTCCCCGACCCGGAGACCGACCAGGGCGTGCACCGCTTCCGGCACGCGCTGGTGCCGGGCGCCGGCATCGGCGACGCGGTGCGCGAGGGCTGGCGGATCAACCTGCCCGAGCGGCGGCTGACCGGCGCGGGCGAGGTGGCGCCACTGGTGACGGTCGACCACGAGGCGGTCGTGGTCACCGCCGTCAAGCTGGCCGACGACGGCAGCGGGGACGTGGTGGTCCGCTTCCACGAGGCGCACGGCGGCCGGGCCAGGGCCACCCTGACGGCCGGGTTCCCGGTCGCGCGAGTGGCGGTGACCGACCTGCTGGAGCGCCCGCGGGCCGAGGAGGGTCCCGCGGTCGAGGCCGACGGCGAGCGGATCTCCGTCCGGCTGCGCCCGTTCCAGCTGATGACCCTGCGCATCGCCCGCGCGTAGCGCGCGCCGGTCCGGCTCACGGCCCCCGGTGAGCCGGACCGGGGCCCGCTACGGCCGTGGCGCCCCGGCCAGCCGGGTCGGCGGCAGATACTCCCGCACGTACGTCCGCTCCCAGCAGGCGCCCGTCTCCCGCAGCTCGCGCCACGTCGTGTACCGGTACCGGAACAGCCGGGCGCGGACGAAACGGGGCGGCGCGTCCGCCGGGAACGGGGAGCGGCGCAGCAGCCTCAGCGTCGCGCGGTCGTTCTCCAGCAGCCGTTCCACCAGGACGCCGAACCAGGGGTCGGCGTACGAGGGCGACAGCGCGGCGAACCACATCAGCCAGTCCAGCCGCAGATGGTACGGCGCGAACTGGCGCGGCCAGCGCCGCGGATCTCCGGGCTTGCCCTTGAACTCGTACTCCCGCCAGTCCGAGTCCTCCCGGGCCACCTCGTCGGAGGTGCCCTCGATCACCACCTCGTAGCGGACCCGGCTGACGGTGCCGAAGGCACCGTAGGTGTTGACCAGGTGCAGCGGGTCGAAGGAGCGGTTCATCACCTGGCGGCGGGAGACCATGTTGCGGACGGGCCGGTGGCTGAGGAAGAGCAGCAGGGCCGCGGCCGCGAGGACCACGACCTCGTACCAGAGCGGCGCGGCGGACACGGACGGCGGATCGGCCGGGAACCGCACCGCCGACAGGGCCAGCACGATGGTGACCCAGTTCAGCCAGGAGAAGTTGCCCGACAGCACCAGCCACAGCTGGGTCACGATCATCAGCGCCGCGGCGGCCGTCGCGACGGGCTGCGGCGTGAAGAGCAGGAAGGGCACCGCGAGCTGCGTGACGTGGTTCGCGGCCACCTCCACCCGGTGCAGCGGCCGGGGGAGGCGGTGGAAGAACCAGCTCAGCGGCCCCGGCATCGGCTGGGTCTCGTGGTGGTGGTCCAGGCAGGTCAGCTTCCGCCAGCACTCGTCGCCGCGCATCTTGATCAGCCCCGCCCCGAACTCCACGCGGAAGAGCAGCCAGCGCAGCAGGAACAGGACCAGCACCGGCGGCGCCACCTCGTCGTTGCCGAGGAACACCGCGAGGAAGCCGGTCTCCAGCAGCAGCGACTCCCAGCCGAAGGAGTACCAGGTCTGCCCGACGTTGACGACCGACAGGTACAGCGCCCACGGCACCAGCCACAGCAGCATCGCCCCCCACAGCGGCAGCAGCGAGTCCAGGCCCGCCACCAGCGCCGCCGACACCGCGCAGCCCGCCCAGGCGCAGCACGCGAAGAGGCGGTCCGAGTAGCGGAGCTGGAACAGGCTCGGCGCCCGCCTGAACGGCACCCGCTCGACGAAGCGGGGCACGGGCAGCATGCCGCGCTCGCCGATCAGCGGACGGAACTGCAGGGCGGCGGTCAGGAAGGCGACCAGGTACATCGCGGCCAGGGCCCGCTGGAAGACCAGCCTGCTCAGCCAGTAGTCGGGGGCGGTGAACCACTCCACGGCCGCGCTCCTCTCGTACGGTCACGCTCTGTGTACCCCGGTGGGCGGGTGGCGCCCTCCCTCGACCCGGGCGGCGGACAGGAGTCGAAGAATCGGGCAAACCCTGGCAAGGTGGGGCCCATGGTTGATCGGGGAGCGAGTGCCTCGTCACTCCCGGACGACTGGCCCGCCCACCCGGACCCGATCCTGGCGCTCAACCGCATGGGCAGCTTCGACTGGGACCTGGACACGGGACTGTTCCACATGGACGCCCAGGCCCACGAGGTGTTCGATCTGCGCCCGGACGAGTACGACGGGCGGCCGGAGTCCCTCGCGGTCCGCGTCCCCGCGGCCGAGGGCAGCCGTCTGGACGCCATCGTCGCCCGGGCCATGAAGGACGGCAGCGAGAACTACGGGACCTACTTCCGGCTGCGCACCCGCGACGGCACCCTGCGCTGGACCCGCACCCAGGGCTACATCCGCCGCGACGGCACCGGCCGCCCCCGCCGCATCATCGGCATCGTCCGCGACGCCACCCAGGAGGTCGGCGACATCGAGGCCCGCCGCGAGCAGGCCGCGCAGGACGAGGCCCGCCGGCGGCTCACCAACGTCGTCCAGCTCGCCACGGCCGCCCTCGCGCACGCCCGCACGGTGGACGACGTCATCGAGGTCCTGCGCGACACCCACGGCCTCACCCGCCTCGGCGCCACCAGCCTCGTCATGGGCCTGGTCGAGGCCGGCCGCATCCGGCTGGTCGCCGACGGCCCCGACAACAGCTTCGCCCCCGGCACCCGCGTCACCCGGATCGACGAGCCGTACCCGATGAGCGAAGCCGTACGGACCCTCAGCCCCCGCTTCATCGAGTCGCCGGAGGAGTTCGCGGAGCGCTACCCCCTCCTGTGGCAGCACATCACCCACCTGGACATCACCGCGGCCGCCTACCTGCCGCTGATCGCCCAGGCCCGGCCGATCGGCGCGATCGGGCTCCTCTACAGCGACCGGCGCGGCTTCTCCCCGGAGGACCGCAACGTGCTGGTCGCGCTCGGCAGCGGCATCGCGCAGAGCCTGCAGCGGGCCATGCTCTACGAGCAGGAGATGGACCTCGCCGAGGGCCTCCAGCAGGCCATGCTGCCGCGCACCATCCCCAGCGTGCCCGGCTGCGACATCGCCGTCCGCTACCGCGCGGCCACCATCGGCGGCGCCTTCGGCCGTGACATCGGAGGCGACTGGTACGACCTGATCCCGCTGCCCGGCGGACGCGTGGGCGCCGTCATCGGTGACGTCCAGGGGCACGACACGCACGCCGCCGCCGTCATGGGCCAGCTGCGCATCGTGCTGCGCGCCTACGCCGCCGAGGGCCACCCCCCGGCCACCGTGATGGCGCGGGCCTCGGTCTTCCTCCACGAACTCGACACCGACCGCTTCGCGACCTGCCTGTACGCGGAGGCCGACCTCGCCACCGGCGTGGTCCAGGTGGTCCGCGCCGGGCACCTCGACCCGCTGCTGCGCGCGGGCGACGGCAGCTGCCGCCGGGTGCCCGTCGAGGGCGGCCTGCCGCTCGGCCTGTCCGCCGAGTTCGGGCGCCTGGCCTACCCGGTCTCCACCGTCGAGCTGGATCCCGGGCACACCCTGCTGCTGTGCACCGACGGCCTGGTCGAGGAGCCCGGTGCCGACGTGGACGAGGGGATACAGGCCCTCACGGCGCTGGTGGCCTCCGGTCCGCAGGACGTCCGGGACCTGGCCGACCGGCTCATCGACGTGGCCGAGGAGCGCCGCGGCGACGACGACGTGGCGCTGCTCCTGCTGCGCCGGCACGGGCTGGGTACGCCCCGGACCTTCGGCCGGCTCCAGCAGCACGTGTCCCCGGGCGACCCCGAGGCGCTCACCGAGGCCCGGCACATGATCCGCGCCGCCGTCCGTGCCTGGGGTGCCGGCCCGCAGAGCGACGAGATCGAACTGGTCGCCGACGAACTGGTCACCAACGCCCTCATGCACACCGAGGGCTCCGCGATCGTCACCCTGCGGCTGCTCACCGGGACGGACCGCCGGCTGCGGGTCGAGGTCGAGGACTCCTCCAGCGCCCTGCCCCGCCGCCGCGACGCCGGGGACTCCGGGGTCTCCGGACGAGGACTGCTCCTGGTCGAGACGCTCGCCGACCAGTGGGGCGTGGAGGCCCGCGGGCGCGGCAAGTGCGTGTGGTCCGAATTCGTCGTCTCCCACCGCCGGGGCTGAGTCCCGCTGGCGCTGTCGGTCCCCGGTGGCACCCTTGACGTATGCCCGAACTGCCCGAGGTCGAGGCGCTCAGGGACTTCCTGACCGAGCACCTCGTCGACCGTGAGATCGTCCGCGTGCTGCCCGTGGCGATCAGCGTGCTGAAGACGTACGACCCTCCGCTCTCCGCCCTGGAGGGCCACCGGGTGGCCGCCGTGCACCGTTACGGCAAGTTCCTCGACGTCGAGACCGCCGGCGGCCCGCATCTGGTCACCCACCTGGCCCGGGCGGGGTGGCTGCACTGGAAGGACAGCCTCCCCACCGGCCCGCCCCGCCCCGGCAAGGGCCCCCTGGCCCTGCGCGTCGCCCTGGACACCGGGGCCGGGTTCGACCTGACGGAGGCGGGCACGCAGAAGCGTCTCGCCGTGTACGTCGCGGCCGACCCCCAGCAGGTGCCGGGGGTGGCCCGACTCGGCCCCGACCCGCTCGCCGACGACTTCGACGAGGCCCGCTTCGCCGCCCTCCTCGACGGTGAGCGCCGGCAGCTCAAGGGCGCCCTGCGCGACCAGAGCCTGATCGCGGGGGTGGGCAACGCGTACAGCGACGAGATCCTGCACGCCGCGCAGATGTCCCCCTTCAAGCTCGCCGCCTCCCTCACCGACGCGGAGACCGCACAGCTGTACGAGGCGCTGCGCGCCACGCTCACCGAGGCGGTCGAGCGGTCCCGGGGCGTCGCGGCCGGCCGGCTGAAGGCCGAGAAGAGGAGCGGGCTGCGGGTGCACGGCCGCACCGGCGAGCCGTGTCCGGTGTGCGGCGACACGGTCCGGGAGGTCTCCTTCAGCGACTCCTCGCTCCAGTACTGCCCGACCTGCCAGACCGGCGGCAAGCCGCTGGCGGACCGGAGGCTGTCCCGGCTGCTCAAGTAGGGCGGCCGGCGTGTCCCCGCTCAGCCGGCGGCGAGGGTCACGAGGCGTTCCCCGTCCGCGGTGCGCACCTCGTAGCGGGCGATCTGGTCCGGGTGCAGCGCGGCTCCGCCGCGCATGGTGCTCGGCCCGGCGCCGTGCCCGGTGGCGTTCCAGCTGGTGACCGTCTGCTCCGTGCCGTCACGGCCGACGGCGATCAGGCGGCAGGAGCGCGGGCCCGCCCCGTCCCTGACCTCGAGCCGCACCCCGGTGCCCCAGGCCTCGTCCTCGGTGGTGATCCGCGCCCACACCCCGGACCGCTCGTCGGTCGCGGTGAGCCGTACCGCCGCGTCGGCCCGGCTCGCGTAGAGCGCCACCCCGGGACCGGCCACGGCGCACACCAGCGCCGCGGCCACGGCGTACAGCACCCGCCTGCGGACGGTCCGGCGGCGGGCGGCCACCTCGGACACCAGGCGGTCCAGCAGCCGCGGTCCGGGCCGGGTCACCGGAGTGACGAACCGTGGTGTCGCCTGCCGGTACAGCATCAGCTGACGGGTGGCCGGACCGAACTCGGTCACCTGCGCCGCGCACCGGGGGCACTCCATGAGGTGGTCCTCGAAGCGGAACGCTTCCGCCTCGTCCAGCACGCCGAGCGCGTAGGCGCCGACGTCGCGATGCCTCTCCAGGGACCTCATGCCGAATCCTCGTACCGTTGGGTGCGGGTGGGGTTACTCCTTGCTCCCACCCGTACGCACCGCACCGCCGATTCATTCAAGGCCCGGACAGAATCGAGACCAAGGGATTCGGAGCGGAACGGCCCGTGGATTGGTCGCCGCCCGAAGGAAATCGGTGGGCGGGTCGCGACGCCTAGAAGAGGTGGATGGCGAGGTGGCCGAGCGGCAGGCCCAGCTGCCAGGCCGGCGTCCACACCTTCGGCCCCTCGTCCTCCCCGGCGACCGCCCCGCCCGGCACCGCGTTCAGGTCGGGGGCGAGCAGCTCGGTGTCCTGGAGCCAGCGCCAGGCGGCCCGGGCGAGTTCCAGGTCCGGGGAGTGCCGGCCGGCGGCGACCGCGTCGGCCGTGACCTCGGCCAGTCGCTCCCGCACCCACGCGTGCCAGGGCTGGTCGTAGGCGGTCAGTGACAGCCACGTCTCCAACCGGGTGATGACGCGGATGCCGCTGAGCTCGTCCTCCGTGTCGGACAGGAAGACGGTCAGCGCCAGCGCGTCGCGCCCGGCGCGGAACTCGAAGGACGTGGGCGGCATCAGGTCGCCGGTCCGCAGCAGCTCGTCGGCGATGTACTCGGCGTACAACCACGCCATGGGGACGGCCAGTTCGCCCCCGGCGGGGCCGTCCGTGCTCTCTCTGCCTCTGTGCGGCATCCCTTCCTGCCTTCCTCCGGTGCGTGCGCGTCGCCCGACCCGGGTCATGGGCCCCCGTCCGGAACACGGATGAGGACAGCCGATTACTCAACCGGGGTCCACGGCAAGGCGCTTTACGGAGGCTTGACCAAAAGGTCGGTTTCACCGCAGGTCGGCGGCGTATCCCGGTAGCACCCTGCGCAGGGCGCGCAACGCGTAGTACGCGCGGGACTTCACGGTACCGGGCGGGATGCCGAGGGCTGCCGCGGCTTCCGCCACACTCGCCCCCTGGAAGTACACCAGCACCAGGACTTCACGGTGCTCCGGAGTGAGTGTCTTCACAGCCTCGCGCACGTCCAGGGCCGCGGCGGCCCGTTCGGCGTGGTCGGCGCAGACCCGCGCGTTCTCCAGCACGGCGTCGCCGACCTCCGGGGGCCGCGCCTGCCGGGCCCGGCGCGCGTCGATGGCCAGGCGCCGCGCCACCGTGAGCAGCCAGGGCCGTACGGAGTCGAAGTCGTCGGCGCGCAGCGCCTCGGGGTGCTGCCAGGCGCGGACCAGGGTCTCCTGCACCAGGTCCTCCGCGCGCTGCCGGTCGCCGTCACTGAGCCGCAGCAGCAGCGCGAACAGGGGCCGGCCGTGCTCGCGCTGCAGTGCGGCGAGCTCGTGCTCGGCGGTCGTTCCGTGCGTCCTGTCCCTCAGGGTGATTCCGGCCGTCATGGCCGTATGGCATCGCAGGGCGTCGTCGGGGGACAGGGCGCGCGCACGGATGTGCGACGGACGGTCGATCGCGTCGACGAACGGTTCGACGAACGGTCGGGGCACCCCGTTCGCGCACACCGGACGGGCTAATGAGCGTGTCGGAGCCGCACGGGGCAGCGCGCACCTCATTTCCTGTTCGTAGGTAAATGTGACTAATCATCGGTGTGTGCGACCCCAGCGGAGCGAACGGATGATCACACGCAGTCGGCAGGTGGCCCTGGCCCTGACCGCCCTCCTCACCGTGGGCGCGGCCTGCCAGGCCCGCGACCACGAGCCGCCGCGACGACCGGCCCCGGCCCCGTCCGCGGCGGACACCGGCGTCTTCACCCTGGTCGCCTCCGGCGACGTACTGCCCCACGACTCGATCATCGAGCGGGCCCGCTTCGACGCGGGCGGCACCGGCTACGACTTCCGCCCCATGCTCGCGGGCGCCAAGCCCGTCGTCTCGCGCGCCGGCCTCGCCCTGTGCCACATGGAGACCGTGTACGGCGCGCACGGCGACTACAGCGGCTACCCCCTCTTCAAGTCCCCGCCCGAGGTGGCCGAGGCCCTCGCCGCCACCGGCTACGACGGCTGCTCCACCGCCTCGAACCACAGCGTCGACGACGGCGCCGACGGCATCCGCCGCACCCTCGACGCGCTGGACCGCGCCGGCGTGCGGCACGCCGGAACCGCGCGCACTGAGGCCGAGGCGCGCACCGTGACGGTTCTGCGTGCGGGGCGGGCCGAGGTCGCCCACCTCGCCTACACCCTCCACACCAACGGCCACCCCGTGCCCGACGGACAGCCCTGGGCGGTCGGCATGATCGACGAGGAGCAGATCGTCGCGGACGCCCGGGCCGCGCGTGCGGCGGGCGCGGACATCGTCGCCGTGTCCCTGCACTGGGGCACCGAATGGCAGGACGAGCCCGACCAGGACCAGCTGACCCTGGCCGAGAACCTGACCGCCGCCCGCAGCGGCGAACGCCCCGACATCGACCTGATCCTCGGCACCCACGCCCATGTCCCGCAGGCGTACGAGAAGGTCAACGGCACCTGGGTGATCTACGGGATGGGCGACCAGATCGCGGGCGAGATGATCAATGGCGACGGAGAGCGCGACCCGCGCGGCAACCAGTCGACCATCGGCCGCTTCACCTTCGCCCCGCCCGCCCGCTCCGGTGAACGCTGGCGGGTGACCAAGGCCGAGTTCGTCCCGCAGCTCTTCGACGTCGACGCCGGCCGGGTGGTGAACCTCAACCGCGCGCTGGAGAAGGGCGCCGAGGTACGGGCCGTGCGCGACCGCATCCGCGACGTCGTGCTCAGCCGGGGCGCGGCCGAGGACGGGCTGGTGATGGGGGAGTAGCTCAGTCCTCGTCCACATGGTCCAGAGCGGTCACCATCGCCCCGAGCACCCGCAGGCACGTCCCGATGTCCGCGTCGGTGAGACCACCGCCGACCTGGCGCAGTATCCGGTGCTCCCGGTCCAGGACGGCGGTGATGGTCTGCCGCCCCCGGTCGGTGGGCCGGATCAGTGAGGACCGCCGGTGCGCGGGGTTGGGGACGCTCTCCACCAGGTCCTGCGCCGCCGCCTCGTTGACCATCCGCTGCACGAACTGACGGCTGATCGCCTGGGCCCGGGCCATCTGCGGCACGGTCATCGGCCCGCCCCGGTGCAGCAGGGTCAGCACGGCGCGGACGCCTACCGACAGGCCGTCCGCCGCCAGGCCCTGCTCGACGCTGCGCTGCGCGCGCCGGTAGAGGGGGCCGACCAGGTCGTACACCTCGGTGAGGCGCCGGGCGAGGGCGTCCGGAGGGAGGGGGTCGTCGATGTCCTTCACGTTCTCCATCATGACACCCTGGTTGCCAATCTCCCGCCCTCATGACACCTTGGTTGTCATGATGGCTGCTTCGGACCTGCGCTTCTTCGCCTCCCCCGACGGTGACCTGGCCTACCGCGACACCGGGGCCGGCGACCTCGTCGTCCTGCTCCACCCCGGCTTCACCGACCACCGTGTCTTCGACGCCCAGATCCCGGTCCTGGCGACCGGCCACCGGGTCGTCGCCCCCGACGTCCGCGGTCACGGCTCCTCGGCCAACGCGACCCGGCCGTTCCGCTGGGCCGACGACCTCGCCGCCCTGCTGCGCCACCTCGACGCGGGCCCCGCGGTGCTCGTCGGCGTGTCGATGGGCGGTGCCATCGCCACCGACACGGTGCTGGAGTACCCGGAGCTGGTCCGCGCGGTGGTGGCATGCGGCGCGGCCACCAGCGAGTTCGCGTACACCGACCCGTGGGTGCGGCAGGTGCAGGCCGACCAGGCCCGCGCACTGGCAGCGGGTGACGTCGAGGGCTGGCTCACGGCGTTCCTGCGCTTCGTCCCCGGGGAGCACCGCGACCTCGACGACGTCGACCCGGCCGTCCTGCGCCGGCTGCGGGAGATGGCCTCCGGCACCCTCGCCAAACACACCCCGGACGAGGAGAACCACCACGTGCCCCTGACCGGCACCTGGGCCCGCGTCCCGAAGATCGACGTCCCGGTGCTCACCGTCAACGGCTCACTGGACGCCGCCGACCTGATCGCCGAGGCGGAACGGCTCGCCCGCACGGTCCCGGAGGGCCGCTCCGCCACCGTCGAGGGCGCCGCGCACTACCCCAACATGGAGCGGCCCGAGGCCTTCGACGAGATCCTCCTCGACTTCCTCCGCGGACTGCCGCCCGTCGGCGGCTAACGGCGCGCCAGCTCCGACTTGCGGTACGAGTAGCCGAAGTAGATGACCAGTCCGAGCAGCAGCCACACCGCGAACCGCGCCCAGGTCTGCCACTGCAGGAAGGTGATCAGCCAGATCGAGAAGACGATCCCCAGGGCCGGCACCACCGGCATCCACGGCGTCCGGAACGTGCGCGGCAGGTCCGGCTGCCGGTAGCGCAGCACGATCACCGCCGCGCACACCACCACGAACGCCAGCAGGATGCCGATGTTGGTCAGCTCGGCCGCCTCGCCGATCGGCAGGAACCCGGCGATCGCGGCCGACGCCACCCCGACGATCCAGGTGACCCGGGTCGGCACGTGCCGCGTCGGGTGCGTCTTCGCGAACCACTTGGGCAGCAGCCCGTCCCGGGACATGGAGAACCACACCCGGGTCACGCCGAGCATGAAGGTGAACATCACCGTGAGGATGCCGATGATGGCGCCCACCGCGATGACGTCGGCCAGGCCGCTCAGCCCCACCGACTTGAACGCCGTGGAGAATCCGCTCTCCGGGTCGATGTCCTTGTAGTCCTGCATGCCGGTCAGCACCAGGCAGGCCGCCACGTACAGCACCATCGAGATGACCAGCGAGTAGATGATCGCCTTCGGCATGTGCCGCTGGGCGTCCTTGGACTCCTCGGCCGCCGTCGACATGGCGTCGTAGCCGAAGACCGCGAAGAAGACCGTCGCCGCCCCGGTGAAGGCTCCGCCGACCCCGAAGGGGAAGAACGGTTCGTAGTTCGCGGTGCTGATGTGGAAGACGCCGACCGCGATCACCAGCAGCACCACCAGCACCTTCAGGACGACCACGACCATCTCGAAGCGGGCCGCGTTCTTGATGCCGAGCGTCAGCAGGTACGCGATCAGCAGGCACAGCACCGCCGCGAAGAGGTCGACCTTGTGGCCGTCGCCGGTGCCGGGCGCGCCCAGCATCCAGTTCGGCAGGTCGGCACCCAGTTCGCCGACCAGGAAGCTGAAGTAGCCGGAGATGCCGATCGCGACCACCGCCACGATGGCCGTGTACTCCAGCAGCAGGTCCCAGCCGATGAACCAGCCCACCAGTTCGCCGAGGACCGCGTATCCGTAGGTGTAGGCGGAGCCCGCCTTCGGGATCAGTCCGGCGAACTCGGCGTACGACAGCGCCGCCGCCGCGCTCGCGACGCCCGCGATGAGGAAGGAGATGAGGACCGCCGGCCCCGCCGTGCCGTTGGCGACCGTACCGGCCAGGGTGAAGATGCCCGCCCCGATGATGCCGCCCACGCCGATCGCGGTCAGCTGCCACAGCCCCAGCGTCCGCTGCAGGCCACCGCCCTCCCCGCCCTCCGTGTCCTCGATGCGCTCGATGGGTTTGCGGCGGAGAACGCCCTCGCCCATACGGAACCCGGCCATGCGCCTCACCTCTTTGTGAACGGCAAACGGCTGACGGTGGATCATGATGACCCACACCCGCCCGCTACGGAAGCCGCGACGCACGCACCGCCCCGGACGGCCGCTACGGCACCACCGTCACGGGCCAGCGCCCCGCCTTCACCAGCCGCACCGCGACGGAACCGACGATCCGGTGCCCCGCCTGCTCGGAGGCGCCCACGACGACGGCGTCGGCCTTCAGCTCGTCGGCCGCCTTGACCAGGCCGTTGTAGGGATCGCCCCGGAAGGTGTGGAACTCCCAGCGGAGGTCGAATATCCCCTTGACCCGCTCGGTCGCGTCCCGGATCTGCGCCACCAGGTCCTCGGCGATCTCGTCGGTCGTCTCCGCCACCGGAGCCCCGAGCGAGGCGCCCGCCGCCAGCATCGGCTGCACGTACACCACGGCGAGCAGCGCGTGCTGCCGCCGGGCCAGACCGCCGGCGTAGGCGGCGGCCCGCAGCGAGGAGTCGGAGCCGTCCACGCCGGCGACGATGACCTTCGGCCCGTCCGTGCCCCGTTCGAACTGGTGGGAGTGCTGTTCCGTCACGCGGTGAGGCTATCGGAGTCACCCACGGTCCTCGGCCGTGCGGGTGGTCTCGTGCCGCCACGCCGGTGTTTCTCCGGTGCGCCGGTCCGCGACCGGGCGACTGATGAGTCATGAAGAAGGATCACTTGCTCACACGACGCCGCGCACTGCTCGCCGGCGCCGCGGCCGTGGGCGCGGCCGGCACCGCCGGCGCGCTCGCGGTGGGCACGGGGGACGGACCGGCCCGGCCGGTCGCCCCCGCCCCGGGCCCCGCGGTCCGCCGCCCGCTCCCCTCCTCCGCCTACCGCCTGCAGCCCCTGACCGGATACGGCGCACCCCGCGCCGCGCCGCGGCGGCCACCGGTGCGCAGCGAGCCGATCCTGCGGGTCTCGGGCCTCGGCCGCACCATGATGCTCACCTTCGACGACGGGCCCGACCCCCGCTACACCCCGGACATCCTCGACACCCTGGCCAAGTACGACGTGCGCGCGACGTTCTTCGTGTGCGGGGAGATGGCGGACCACCACCGTGGCCTGCTCTCCCGGATGGCCGACGAGGGACACGTCGTCGGCAACCACACCTGGTCCCACCCCCTGCTGACCCGCCTCACGCGGCGGCGCATCCGCTCCGAGATGGAGCGCACGAGCGAGGTCGTCGAACGGGCCTGCGGCGAGCCGCCCCGCTGGTTCCGGGCGCCGTACGGGGCGTGGAACCGCGCCGCCTTCCAGCTCGGTGCCGAACTCGGCATGGAACCGCTCGCCTGGACCGTGGACACCCTCGACTGGACCACCCCCGGCACCGGCACCATCGTCGAACGGGTGGAGGACGGCGCCGCCCCCGGCGTCGTGGTGCTCTCGCACGACGCCGGGGGCGACCGCTCGCAGACCGTCCGGGCCCTGCGCTCCTATCTGCCCGAGCTGCTGGACTCCGGCTACCGCCTCACCGTCCCCCGGCGCCGGTACGCCTGACGCCCGTCGCGCCCCCCGGCCGGGGCCCGCTCAGCGGACCCCGGTCATGCGGGCGAAGGCGACGACGTTCCCCTCGTATCCGTTCTGCTTCGAGAACCCGCCGCCGCAGGTGATGACCCGCAGTTCCGGGCCGCCCTTGGAGGCGTAGACCCGGTCGCCGGGGAAGTCGTCCTTCTCGAAGACCTCGATGCCGTAGATCTCGAAGACCGCCGTCTTCCCGTCCTGACGGCGCACCTCCACCGTGTTGCCCTTCTTGAGCGCACCGAGCCCGTAGAAGACGGCGGGCCCCTGCTGGTTGTCGACATGGCCGACGACCACGGCGGTGCCCTTCTCGCCGGGGGAGACCGCGCCGGTGAACCAGCCGGCCAGGTTCGGGTCCTCGGCCGGCGGCGCGTCGACCCAGCCGTCCGCGTCGAGACCGACCGGCATGATCGGCGCGTCCACCTGGATGGCGCCGATGGTGACCTGGTCCGGTACCGAGTAGGCGAGCGGGGCGACACCCGGGGCGGCGCCCTCACCCGGCGCGACGCGGCTGTCCGAGGCCGCGGCCGAGGCCGGCTGCGGCGGGCCCTGGTCGAACTCCCCCGAACCGTTGCGGATGAGCGCGAGCCCGGTCAGCAGGACCAGCGCTATCACGCCCCAGGGAGCGCGTTTCCTCCGCCGCTCCTCCTCTTCGGCCCATTCGGACGCATCCATTGGCCATCCCCTCTCGACCCGGCCGTCGCCCGGTCGTCCGCGCATACGAGCACGCTAAGCGGAGCGCGTCCGACCGGCGACGGGGCCGCGGCGAACGGGTGGTGGCCCGCCCTGGCGTGAGCCATCCGGGACGGTCCGGCGGGAAATTTCTGACGGTCCGTGACCTGCGGCGATATCCGGTCGCACGGCTCCGGCCCGGCACGCCCCTCACCAGGACGGACCATTCCCGAAATGCGGCCCCGCGCACGGCAACTGAGGGTCTTTCTGGGAGGCGCTTTCTCGCCGATCGACCGGGGACGGGTCCCGGGGCGTCTTCCGCGGAGGATCACATGCGCAACACTCGTGCCCTCGCGGCAGCCGGCGCCGCGGTCGCTGTCCTCGGGCTGGCCGCCCCCACGGCCACCGCCGGCGGCGACCACCACCAGCCGAGCAACATCGTCGCCCTGCCCAGCGTGATCGCCCGCGGCGGCCAGATGACCGTGACGGTCGACGGCTGCCCGCAGGGCGGCACCATGACCTCGGACGCGTTCCGGACGACCCACCTGACGCCGGTCCGGGGTGCCAACGAGACGTCCAGGGGTACCGCCACCATCAGGCAGGACGCCCGGCCGGGTTCGTACGACATCACCGTCAACTGCTCGGGGCGGCGGCTCACACGGCCGGCCGCCTTCACCGTCATCGGCGGTGTCCGCGGTGGCATCGGCGGCAGCAGCTCCAGCGGGGCGACGCCGACCGACATCGCGATCGGCGGCGGGCTGGTGGCCGCGGCCGTCGCCGGCGGTGGCCTGTTCTGGATGCGTCGCAGGGCCGAGCGGCGGATCTGACCGGGTCCCGGCCGTGACGGACGGGCTCCGCCTTCGGGGGGCGGTCCCGTCCGGTCCCTGCGGACCGCGCCGGTGTCCCACCTTCCGTATCGCGCGGTGCACGCTCGCGCGGCGCACGCACACGGCTTCGCCCCGGACCGTCGCGGGTCCGGGGCGAAGCCGTGCGAGCGCGCCGCGCACAGGCGAGGGTCAGACGCCGTCCTCGCCGGTACGGCGCCGCCAGAGGTGGTACGCGGCGCCGGCCGAACCGGCGACGAGGGCGAGGCCGAGCCCGATCTCCCGCACGTCGAACCCGGCGACACTGCCCCCCTCGCCGGCGTGCACGCCCTTGTCGGGGTGGCCGGACTCTCCGGAGGGGTGGTGGGAGTGGCCGCCCGCGATGGTCAGGTCCACGGTGCCGGTCCTGCCGTCACACGCGAACGTCACCTGGTAGACCGCTCCGCGTCGGGCGTCCCGGTCGACCCGTGCGGTCGCCGACGACTCGTGCCGCGGGATGGTGACCGTGTCGAACACCGGCGCCTCGACCGTGACGCGTCCGTGGCACCCGCCGGCACCCCGGCCCACCCCCACCGTGACCTCGCCGCCCGGTGCCACGGTGGCGGGACTGACGGTGAAGCCGAACGTCGAGCTGCCGCCCACGGCCGCCCCGGCCGGTACGCAGCCCGAGAGGGCGGCGGCGCCCAGCAGTGCGACCGAGGCGACGGGTATCGCGCGCATGGTGAATCCTCCGGTCCCCGAGGAGCGGCGGCGGACCTGTTCCGCACGTGCCTGGAGTGCACCTCGATGGTCGGAACGCTAGGAAGGCGGAGACCCCGGCGCGATCTCTGTAGGGCGAACGGGGTACGCGTGTGGGCCGGTCGGGGGACGGGGCCGGAGTGTCGGACGCCCCCCGGCGGGACCCCGTGCCGGGGCTGCCGAGGGGCGCGGTCGCGTGCGGGCGCGAGGGGCCCGCCGAGGGGGCGCCGAGGGGGCGCCCCTCAGTCCCCGGCCCCGGGGAAGAGATTGACGAAGGGGTCCGTGGACGCCGCTACGCCACGGCTGAACGGTGCGTCGAAGTCCCAGATCAGGAAGAGCAGGAACGCGATGAGCGCCGAGAACAGTCCGGCGAGGATCAACTCGCGGGGTGTACGCCGGATCTGGAGGGCGAAGACCATGCCGACCGTGACGACGCCTCCCGTGATGAGCCCGAACCACACCACGCCCGGCATGGTCGCCCCCATCGACTCCGCCCGGGCGATGCGGGCCTGGTCCGCGGCGGTCACCTGGTCGACGAGCGGCTGGTACGCCTGCGCCTCGAAGTCCGACTTCGGCTCGTAGTCCGTGACGTCGGCGCGGACGCGGTCGAGCAGTTCGGCACCCCGCCCGGTCATCTCGCCGCGGTCGGCCATGGTCTTCCACTCGGTGGACACGACGTGTCCGACATAGGCGTTGACATCCTCCCGGATGCGGTCACGGACGTCGGGCGGATAGACCCGGACGCGTTCCGAGATCTCGTGCAGCGCCACCGCCTCCGTCTGCACGTGGTCCTGGGCCGCGCTGCGCGCCTCCCAGACACCCGCGATGGCCAGACCCAGGACGATGGCGTACACCACACCGATCCACATCGTCATGTACTCGATGACGTCCGGGGTCTCGGTGATGTCCTCGTCGTCGGAGGCCCGGCGGTGCCGTACGAGGGTGATGATGACCACCACGGCACAGGCGGCCAGCATCGCGAGGGTGAGAACAAGCCATTCCGGCAAAGGGGGCTCCAGGGATCAGCGCGCTCGGAGCGCGGCGACGGCGACCACCGCGGGCACCGTGATGAGCAGGACGAAGACGAGCGGTGACGTGGTCCCGCGGGAGGTCCGCTGCTGGGGCCGGGCGGCGCGGTAGCGCGGGTAGTGCACCGGGCTCAGCGACGGTCGGGGCGCGGGCGTCGCCGACGGGGCGGGCGCGGGAGCCGCGGGACGGGCCGGCGCCGGTGTGGGGCTGGGTGTCGGAGTCGGCGTGGGCGTGGGCGCGGGCGGCTTCGGTGCCGGTCGCGGAGGGGGTGCGGGAGGCGCCTCGGGCCTCGGCGCCGGCGGTTTCCTGGGAGGCTCCGGGGCGGGAGGCGGTGGGGGAGGGGGCTTCGGCGGCGGAGGTGTCGGTGTCGGCGTGGGTGTGGGCGTAGGCGTGGGGGTGGGTGTCGGAGTCGGCTCGGGGCACGGCGGGAAGCCGGGCCAGGTGTCGCTCCCGGCGACTGCCACCGCGTGCGTGCCACCCGGTCCGGTGGACGCATACGCGCAGGCGTCCGCCTGCGCCGGGCCGATCGGTGCGCCGACGAGTGTGAACGTCAGTGTCACCAGGGCCAACACCCGTCCGGAAGGGACGGATCGGGACGGTTCGGGTCCATGCACGACGCAGATCATGGAGCCTGGCGGGCCCCGCCACACGCGATCACCGGACGATTGGTCCGAAGGAGGGACACGGAGCGGTCGCGGGTTTGACCGGCGCACACCCGCCCGCGGCCGGGCTCGAACTTGCGTACGGGCAGGGGTCCGGAGTGCGGGAGCGTCCACCGCCGAGAAGAAAAAGGCGCGCCGCGTTGAACACAACCGGCTCCCCCGTGCGTACCCAGTGTCGTGCGGCGGCGCGGCTGCCGTCCCAACACCTTCGTGACGATCGGGGATTGACGATGAAGACCTCCTGGCGGAGCGCCTCACTCGTGGTGAGCGCCGCGGCGGTGCTGGCGCTGACGACGGCGTGCGGCCAGGACGGCGGCACCACCACCGGCAGCCAGAACGTGGGCGCCACCGCGGCGCCCGGCGACGTCGGCGACATCGGGGCCGGTGCCGGCGAGGGACTGGGCACCGGCGCGAACGGCGCGCAGGCGTCGGCGAGCGCGGCGGAGCCCGCGGGCAAGCTGTCCGTCTCCACGAACGCCGAGATCGGCGAACTGGTGACCGACGGCGCGGGACGCACCCTCTACCGCTTCGACGCGGACACCGCCAAGCCGCCCAAGACGACCTGCGAGAACGACTGCGCCACCGCCTGGCCGCCCGTGGCCGCCGACGATGCCCTCGCCGGCGAGGGCATCGACAAGGCGCTGCTCGGCGAGGTCACCCGGGCCGACGGCACCAAGCAGCTGACCATCGGCGGCTGGCCGGCGTACCGCTACGCCAAGGACACCGCCGCCGGCGACGTCAAGGGCCAGGGCGTGGGCGGCAAGTGGTACGCGCTCGCCGCCGACGGCAAGAAGGCCCAGGCGGCCGAGTCGGCGGCCCTGTCGACGCGTGAGGACCCGAAGCTCGGCGAGATCGTCGTCGACAAGAACGGTATGACCGTCTACCGCTTCATGAAGGACGAGGCCTGGCCGAAGCCGGTCTCGGCGTGCACCGGCGCCTGCCTGGAGAAGTGGCCGGTCGTGGCGCCGGTGGAGCCGGGCGATACGGAGGGCGTCGTGAAGAAGGACCTGATGACCTTCACCCGGCCCGACGGCGCCGAGCAGCAGACGGTCGACTGCTGGCCGATCTACACGTTCGCCGGCGACAAGAAGGCCGGCGACACCAACGGTCAGGGCGTCGGCGGCACGTGGTACGCCGTCTCGCCCGACGGAAAGCCGGTCGGCGCGCCCAAGAAGTAGCGACCTCGCGTCCGCCGGCCTCCGGCGCGCGACAGCGGGCCGTCCCCTCCGCACCCAGGCGGAGGGGACGGTCCTGTTCGTGCGCCGCCCTGTTCGTGCGCCCCGGCGTGGCGCGGTCCGCCGCGACGCGGGCGGCGCACGGCACGTGCCGCAGGCAGTGACCGGTAACGGATGGTCAATTTCCGGTTGGGCTCGCCCAGTCGGCGGGCGATCAGTAGCCTCTGCTCGAACACCGGATCGCCACTGCCTTGGAGAGCTAGATGGAGCGTCCCGCCTGGGCCCCTCGCAGCATCGACATCACGGTGCCCAGCGTGTCCCGCATCCACGACTTCTACCTGGGCGGTTCGCACAACTTCGAGGTCGACCGGGAAGCGGCGCGCAAGGCCATGGAGTTCATGCCGGGACTGCCCAAGATCATGCAGGCGAACCGGGCGTTCATGCGCCGGGCCGTGCGCTTCGCCGCCGGCGAGGGCATCGACCAGTTCCTGGACATCGGCTCCGGCATCCCCGCCTTCGGCGCCGTCCACGAGGTGGCCCGGGCCGCCCGGCCCGGCGCGCGCGTGGTGTACGTCGACCACGACCCGGTGGCGGTCGCGCACAGCGAGGCCGTCCTGGCGGGCGACGACCACGCGGACGTCGTGGGCGGCGACCTCCTCAAGCCCCGGGACATCCTCGCCGACCCCCGGGTGGAGCGCCTGATCGACCTGAATCGGCCGGTGGCTCTACTGCTGCTTGCCATACTGCACTTCGTGGAAGACGCGGACGACCCCTGTGCGGCGGTGGCCGACCTGAGCCGGGCGCTCGCGCCGGGCAGCCTGCTCGTCCTCACGCACGCCTCGTACGAGGGGATCCCGCTGCCCGCCGAGCGGGCCGGGGGTGCGGTGGGCGTGTACAAGGACATCCGCAATCCGCTGATCATGCGTTCGCGCGACGAGATCGCGCGGTTCTTCGAGGGGTACGACATGGTGGAACCCGGACTGGTTCCGATGCCGCGCTGGCGGCCCGAGGGGGCGCCGGAGGACGAGGACCCGTACGCGTTCTCCGGTTTCGCCGGCGTGGGACGTACGGCGTGAGCGCGGAGCCGGACGGGGCGGAGGACAGACTGCGCCGGTTCGCGACGATCTGGAGCCGCGCCGTCTTCCCGGTGACCTCGACGTCGTCGACCCGCCCCGAGTTCGAGGAGCAACTGCTGCCGCTGGCCCGTCGGCTGAGCGAGGTGCTGCGGGCGCGGAGCTTCGAGGCCGAGGACGCCAGGGCGGTCGGCGCCGCGCTCGTCGACGCGCACTGCACCGACCCGGAGGCGCTCGCCCGGACGCTGGACTGCATCGACGCCTACCTCGTGCTCTACTGCGGCGAGGACGGCGACCCCGAGCACCTGCGGGCCCGTTCGGCCCGGCTCCAGCACGCCATGGCGGCCGGGTTCGCCGGGTCGCTGCGCGCCAGGACCCTGGCCGAGCAGGAGGCCATCGCGCAGGCCGCCCTCCGGGCGCAGGGCGTGGTGGCCGAGGCGCTGCACGCCAGCGAGGCCCGCTTCCGCGCGGTCTTCGAAGGTGCCGCCATAGGCATCTGCATCGCCGACCTCGACGGCAACGTCCTCCAGGTCAACGGGGCGTTGATGCGCATGTTCGGCGTGGCCGCCCCGACGCTGCGCGGCCGCAACGTCCGGGAGTGGTCGCACCCCGACGACGCGCCCCAGACCTGGCGGCTCTACGACGAGCTGGTGCGCGGCGAACGCGAGGCCTACCACCTGGAGAAGGCCTTCTACCGGCCCGACGGCACCGTCCTGTGGACGAACCTCACCGTCTCCCTGCTGCGCGACGCCGACGGCAGCCCGCAGTACCAGCTGGCGCTGATGGAGGACACCACCGAGCGCCGGCTGCTCAATCTGCGGCTGCGCTACGAGGCCACCCACGACGCGCTCACCGGCCTGCCCAACCGCAGTTTCTTCTTCGAACGCCTGGAGAAGGCACTGAACGCTGGGCCGGGCCAGCGGTACGGCCTGTGCTACCTGGACCTCGACGGCTTCAAGACGGTCAACGACAGTCTCGGCCACGCGGCCGGCGACCGGCTCCTCGTGGAGGTCGCCGACCGCCTCCAGTCCTGCGCCACCGCACCCGGCGAGATGGTCGCCCGGCTCGGCGGCGACGAGTTCGTGGCGCTGACCACCGGCCCGGACACCCCGCGCGAGGTCGACGAACTGGCCGGCCGGATCATGAACGCGCTGCTCGCCCCGATCAGCGTCGACGGCCGCGAACTCACGGTCCGCGGCAGCATCGGCATCGTCGAGGGCCCGGCGGGGGAACGCAGTCCGGCGGAGGTGCTGCGCAGCGCCGACATCACCATGTACCGGGCCAAGTCGGCGGGCGGCAACCGCTACGAGCTGGCCGACCCGGAGGCCGACGCCCGCGTCATCACCCGGCACGGCCTGACGACCGCGCTGCCGGCGGCCCTGGAGCGGGGCGAGTTCTTCATCGAGTACCAGCCCCTGGTGCACCTCGGCGACGGCAGTGTGCACGGCGCCGAGGCGCTGGTGCGGTGGCTGCACCCGCAGCACGGTGTCCTCGGCCCGGACCGCTTCATCCCGCTCGCAGAGCACACCGGGCTGATCGTGCCGCTGGGCCGCTGGGTGCTGGAGCAGTCCGTGCGGCAGGCCCGCGTCTGGCGGGAGCGGTACGGCGAGAGCACCGCCGCCGGCCCGCTGCGCATCAACGTCAACCTCTCGCCCTGCCAGCTCACCCACCCCCGGCTGGTGCAGGACACCGTGGACATCCTGGAGCGGGCCGGGGTCGCGCCCGACGCGCTCTGCCTGGAGGTGACCGAGTCGGCGCTGATCGGCGCGGACGACGACCTGCTCAAGCCGCTGCGCCGACTGGCCGAGATGGGCGTGGACATCGCCCTGGACGACTTCGGCACCGGCTACTCCAACCTCGCCAACCTGCGCCGGCTGCCGGTGAGCGTGCTCAAGCTGGACCGCTCCTTCACCCAGAGCATGCAGCGCTTCCCGGCCGACCCCGTCGACCTCAAGATCGTCGAGGGCATCGTCGCCCTGGCCCACAGCCTGGACCTCGCGGTCACCGTGGAGGGCGTGGAGACCGGCGCCCAGGCCGAGCAGCTGCGCATACTCGGCTGCGACACGGCCCAGGGCTGGTACTACGCCCGTCCGGGCCCCCCGGAGCGCCTGCACGAACTGGCCCTGGTGGACGCCACGGGCTGACGGGAGTCCGGCTGCGGGACGGCCCGCGCGCCGTGCCGGGCACCGTCCCGGACGGCGGCCGCGGCCGCCGCGGCCGTGCGGACCAGGGTCGCGGTCGATGCGGAGCGGGCCTGTGCCGGCCGCGCCCGGCCGGTCCGCGGACCGCGGCTCACCGCTCCAGCAGCATCCGCTGCAGCTCCCGCGCCGCCCTCGGCGGAGCCACGTCGCTGCGGTGGGCCAGGGCGATGGTCCGGTGCAGACCGGGCCGGACCAGCGGGGTCACCCGCAGCCCGCGCCCGGACCGCGCCGCCACCATCCGCGGGACCACCGCCATCCCGAGGCCCGCCCGTACGAACCCCAGTACCGCGTCCATCTCCCCGCCCTCGACCGCGAAGTCCGGCTCGAAACCCTCCGCGCGGCACGCCGCCACGGTCAGCTCCCGCAGGTCGTAGCCGTGCCGGAACATCACCAGGCGCTCGCCCTCCAGGTCGGCGACGCGCACCGCCCGCCGCCCGCCGCCCGGTCGGGGCGACTCCGGCGAGGACACCACCACCAGGTCCTCCCGGAGCAGTTCCACCGTGGTCAGCGAAGGCGACGCGGTGGGCAGCGGGAGCACCACCAGAGCCAGGTCGAGCGCGCCGCGCGCGAGCTGCCGGACCAGGTCGTGCGAGCCGCCCTCCTCGATCATCAGCTGGATGCCGGGATACCGGTCGTGGAAGGCGCGCAGCACGTCCGGCAGCAGCCCGGTGCACAGGCTCGGGGTGGCGCCCAGCCGCACCCGGCCGCGCCGCAGCTGCACCAGTTCGAGGACCTCGTGCCGGGCGGTGTCCGCGTCGGCCAGGATGCGCCGGGCCAGCGGCAGCAGCGCCTCCCCGGCGTCGGTCAGGGTGATGTTGCCCCGCGCCCGCAGGAACAGGTCGGCGCCCAGCTCCCGCTCCAGCGCCTTGATCTGCTGGGACAGCGAGGGCTGGGCCACGTGGACGACCTCCGCGGCCCGGGTGAAGTGCCGGGTCTCGGCGACCGCCACGAAGTACCGGAGCTGGTGCAGCTGCATACCGCGAGCATACGACCCTCATAGCGAGAGCCTATGGAAACGAGGCGGACCATGTCTTGGACCGATGGGCCCCCGGCCCCGTAGCGTCCTGTGACATGGCTCTGGCAACGCGGACGGACCGACGGCCGTCCATGGCGCGCACCGTGTGGGACTCGACCGTCGGCAAGAAGACAGTGATGGCGGTCAGCGGTCTCGTCATGCTGCTCTACCTGGTCGTCCACATGATCGGAAACCTGAAGATCTTCTTCGGGACCGAGGAGTTCAACCACTACGCCCACTGGCTGCGCACGGTCGGCGAGCCGTTCATGCACTACGAGTGGACGCTCTGGCTGGTCCGCGTCGTGCTGGTCGTCGCCGTCGTCGCCCACGCCGTCTCCGCGTACCAGCTCAGCCGCCGCGACATCAAGGCGCGGCCCAGCAAGTACGTGCACAGGAAGAAGCGGGCGAGCTACGCGACGCGCACCATGCGCTGGGGCGGGATCATCCTCGCCCTGTTCATCGTCTGGCACATCCTGGACCTGACCACCGGCACCGTGCACTCCGGCGGCTTCGAGACCGGCAAGCCCTACCAGAACGTCGTGGACACCTTCTCCACCTGGTACGGCAACCTCATCTACATCGTCGCGGTGCTCGCCGTCGGCCTGCACGTCCGGCACGGCTTCTGGAGCGCCGCCCAGACCCTCGGCGCCGGCAGCCGCACCCGCGACCGGGTCCTGAAGACGACCGCGAACGTCCTCGCGCTGCTGCTCACGGTCGGCTTCGTCGCCGTCCCCGTGGGCGTCATGACCGGAGTGGTGAGCTGAAATGACGACCTACGCCGACTACACGACCGGTGAGCCGGTCGCCGACACCAAGGCCCCGGCCGGGCCCGTCAACGAGCGCTGGGACACCCGCCGCTTCGAGGCCAGACTGGTCAACCCCGCCAACCGGCGCAAGCAGACGGTCATCGTCGTCGGCACCGGCCTGGCGGGCGGCTCGGCCGGCGCGACCCTCGCCGAACAGGGCTACCGCGTCGTCCAGTTCTGCTACCAGGACTCGCCGCGCCGCGCCCACTCCATCGCCGCGCAGGGCGGCATCAACGCCGCGAAGAACTACCGCAACGACGGCGACTCGGTCCACCGGCTGTTCTACGACACCGTCAAGGGCGGCGACTTCCGCTCCCGCGAGTCCAACGTGCACCGCCTCGCGCAGATCTCCGTGGAGATCATCGACCAGTGCGTGGCGCAGGGCGTGCCCTTCGCCCGCGAGTACGGCGGCCTCCTCGACACCCGCTCCTTCGGCGGCGTCCAGGTCTCCCGCACCTTCTACGCTCGCGGGCAGACGGGCCAGCAGCTGCTGCTCGGCGCCTACCAGGCGCTCAGCCGGCAGATCGCGGCCGGCAACGTCGAGATGCACCCGCGCACCGAGATGCTCGACCTGATCGTCGTGGACGGGCGGGCGCGCGGCATCGTCGCCCGGGACCTGATCACCGGGAGGATCGACACGTACTACGCGGACGCGGTGGTCCTGGCGAGCGGCGGCTACGGCAACGTCTTCTACCTCTCCACCAACGCCATGAACTCCAACGCGACCGCCGTGTGGCGGGCGCACCGGCGCGGCGCGTACTTCGCCAACCCCTGCTTCACGCAGATCCACCCGACCTGCATCCCGCGCACCGGCGACCACCAGTCCAAGCTGACCCTGATGAGCGAGTCGCTGCGCAACGACGGCCGGATCTGGGTACCCAAGGCCAAGGGCGACGACCGGCCGCCGAACGAGATCCCCGAGGACGAGCGCGACTACTACCTGGAGCGCATCTACCCGTCCTTCGGCAACCTGGTGCCCCGCGACATCGCCTCCCGCGCCGCGAAGAACGTATGCGACGAGGGCAGGGGAGTGGGGCCCGGCGGCCAGGGCGTGTACCTGGACTTCGCCGACGCCATCGCGCGGATGGGCCGCGAGGCGGTCGAGGCCAAGTACGGCAACCTCTTCGACATGTACCAGCGGATCACCGACGAGGACCCGTACCGGGTGCCGATGCGGATCTACCCCGCCGTGCACTACACGATGGGCGGACTGTGGGTCGACTACGACCTCCAGACCACCGTCCCCGGCCTGTTCGCCGTCGGGGAGGCGAACTTCTCCGACCACGGGGCCAACCGGCTCGGCGCCTCGGCGCTGATGCAGGGCCTGGCCGACGGCTACTTCGTCCTGCCGGCCACCATCAACGACTACCTCGCCCGCAACCCGCACCGGGACGAGGTCGACGACACCCACCCCGTGGTCCAGGAGGTGCTGGCCGAGACCGAGGACCGGCTGCACGTGCTGCTCTCCGTCGACGGCGACCGCACCCCGGACTCCTTCCACCGCGAACTCGGCGAGCTGATGTGGGAGTTCTGCGGCATGGCCCGCACCGACTCCGGCCTGCGCAAGGCACTGGAGCGCATCCCGCAGGTCCGCGAGGAGTTCTGGCGGCGCATCAAGGTCCCCGGCACCGGCGAGGAGTTCAACCAGTCGCTGGAGAAGGCCAACCGCATCGTCGACTACCTGGAACTCGCCGAGCTGATGTGCCTCGACGCGCTGCACCGCGCCGAGTCCTGCGGCGGCCACTTCCGCGAGGAGTCCCAGACCCCCGACGGCGAGGCGGCCCGCAGGGACGACGAGTTCGGCTACGCCGCCGCCTGGGAGTTCACCGGCACCGGCGAGGCTCCCACCCTGCACAAGGAAGACCTGGTCTTCGAGTACGTCCACCCCACCCAGCGGAGCTACGCATGAAGCTCACCCTGCGCGTCTGGCGGCAGAAGAACGCCGGCGCCGACGGCGCGATGTCCACGTACGAGGTGGACGGCATCAGCCGGGACATGTCCTTCCTGGAGATGCTCGACACCCTCAACGAGGAACTCATCCTCAGGGGCGAGGACCCCGTCGCCTTCGACCACGACTGCCGCGAGGGCATCTGCGGCGCCTGCTCGCTGGTCATCAACGGCGACGCCCACGGCCCCGAGCGCACCACCACCTGCCAGCTGCACATGCGGTCCTTCCAGGACGGCGACACCATCGACATCGAGCCCTGGCGGGCCGCGGCCTTCCCGGTCGTGAAGGACCTGGTCGTCGACCGCTCGGCCTTCGACCGCATCATCCAGGCCGGCGGCTACATCACCGCCCCGACCGGCGCCGCGCCGGAGGCCCACGCCGCACCGGTTCCGAAGCCGGACGCCGACTTCGCCTTCGAGCACGCCGAGTGCATCGGCTGCGGGGCGTGCGTCGCGGCCTGCCCCAACGGAGCGGCAATGCTGTTCACCTCCGCGAAGGTGAACCATCTGAACGTCCTGCCGCAGGGCGCGCCCGAGCGGGAGACCCGGGTGCTGGACATGGTGGCGCAGATGGACGACGAGGGCTTCGGCGGCTGCACGCTGGCCGGCGAGTGCGCGACGGCGTGCCCCAAGGGCATCCCGCTGATGTCCATCACCAGCATGAACAAGGAGTGGCTGCGCGCCACGCGCAAGGCGGCGAGGCGCTAGCCCCGAGAACGTTCGCCGACAGGTGCGGACGGACGGGGCCGGGAGAGGTGCTCCTCCCGGCCCCGTCTCCACGCGCCCCTGGCATTCAGCAGCCCCACATCCACTCTCCCGGCCCAGGTCACGCACCGGCCAACCGGCAGCGGAAGAAACAGGTGCGGCGGACCGCACACCCCCGGTCCGCCGTCGCCGCCCCGGCCCGTGACCAGGAGAGTGCCATGACCGGCGTACTGACCGCAGACCGTCCGTCCCACCCCGCCGCGCCCCACCGCTACACCGTCACCCTCGCCCGCGACGAGGCGGACGTGCGGGCCGCGCAACGCCTGCGGCACGAGGTCTTCGCCGGCGAGATGGGCGCACTGCTCGCGAGCCCCCAGCCCGGCCACGACATCGATCCCTTCGACGCGTACTGCGACCACCTGCTGGTGCGCGAGGAGACGACCGGGCAGGTGGTGGGGACCTACCGGCTGCTGCCCCCGGAGCGCGCGGCGGTCGCCGGACGGCTGTACGCGGAGAGCGAGTTCGACCTCGCGGCCCTGGACGCGCTCCGTCCGGGGCTGGTCGAGGTCGGCCGCTCCTGCGTGCACCCCGACCACCGTGACGGGGCCGTCATCGGGCTGATCTGGGCCGGCATAGCGCGCTACATGACCGACCGGGGCCACGCGTGGCTGGCGGGCTGCTGCTCCCTCCCCCTCGCCGACGGCGGAGCCCTCGCCGCCGGCACCTGGAACTGGGTGCGGGCCAAGCACCTGGCGCCGGAGGAGTACCGGGTCCGGCCGCTCCTCCCGTGGGTCCCGCGCACCCCCGCGCCCGCCGGCCGCACCGAACTGCCGGCCCTGCTGCGCGGCTACCTCCGCCTCGGCGCCTGGGTCTGCGGGGAGCCCGCGCACGACCCGGACTTCGGCGTCGCCGACCTCTACGTGCTGCTGCCGATGAACCGGGTCGACCCCCGCTACCTGCGGCACTTCCTCTCGCTCGTTCCCGCCTGATGAGCGCCTGGCTGCCCGCCGCGCCCTGCACCCCCGCGGCGTGCGTGGAGCCGTCCCGGCCGACGACCGCCGCGGTGCGGGCCGTGCTGCGGCTCGCCGTGGTCGCCGTGCTGCTCCTCGCCGGGGTCGCGACCGTGCTCACGCCGCTCGGCAGGCTGGTGCCCGCAGCCGTGGTGCGGTGCTGGTGCCGGGGGATCGTCCGGGCCGCCGGCGTCCGGGTGCGGATCTCGGGCGCCGCCGTGCCCTCCGGCGGGCTGCTCCTCGTCGCCAACCACGTCTCCTGGCTCGACATCCCCCTGCTCGCGACCGTACGCCCGGCCAGGATGCTGGCCAAGAGCGAGATCCGGCGCTGGCCGGTGGCGGGCGCGGTCGCCGCCCGTGCGGGCGTGCTCTTCATCGAACGGGACCGGTTGCGGGCCCTGCCCGACACGGTCGGCGCGATCGCGCGGACCCTGCGCACGGGTGCGGCCGTCGCCGCCTTCCCCGAGGGCAGCACCTGGTGCGGACGCGCGCACGGCCGCTTCCGCCGGGCCGTCTTCCAGGCCGCCCTGGACGCCCGGGTCCCGGTCCAGCCGGTCCGTATCCGGTACCGGACCGGGGGGCGGACGGTGAGCACGGCGCCCGCGTTCGTCGGCGACGACACCCTGCTCGCCTCCCTGTGGCGGGTGGCGTCGGCGCGCGGGGCCATCACCGCCGAGGTGGAGGTCCGCCCCGTCCTGCCACCGGGCCGCCACCACGATCGCCGCGCCCTGGCCGACGCCGCCCAGCCGCCGTACGGCCGGCCGTCGACGGGCCGGCACGGTCACCCGCGGAAAGCACGTTCGAAAAGTATGCGCCCTTTGTTACCTGTGTACCGTTTTCGTAGGGCTGATCCGGACATCCGGAAGGCAGGCACTCCGGAAGGAGGGTGATGCCAGATGATCACCCGTGAAGAGATCGCCAACGTCCTGGACCACCCGGTCTACGACGGGGACGGCAACAAGATCGGCGAGGCCAAGCACGTCTTCTTCGACGACATGACCGGTCGCCCCGAGTGGGTGAGCGTCAAGACGGGCATGTTCGGCTCCAACGAGTCCTTCGTGCCCATCCGCGACGCCGCGCTGGTGCAGGACCACCTCGAGGTCCCGTACGCCAAGGACCAGGTCAAGGGCGCGCCCAATGTCGACGTCGACGCGGGCGGGCATCTGTCGGAGACCGAGGAGCACCGGCTCTACGACTACTACGGCATCAACTGGGACAGCGTCCTGTCCGAGGCCGAGCGCACCGACGACGGCCGCTGGGCCGCGGGCCCGGGCCAGAACGCGGACATGGGCACCGGCACCGGCACCGGCACGGACATGGGCACCGCCGGCACCCATCTCGGCACCGGCATGGGAGCGGGCGGCCTGGCGGGCACGGCGGGCGGCACGACCGAGTACGAGGAGGGCACCGACCGCACGGGCATGCGCGACGACGCGATGACCCGTTCCGAGGAGCGGATGCACGTCGGCGTCGAACGGCGCGAGTCCGGCCGCGCCAGGCTGCGCAAGTACGTGGTCACCGAGGAGGTCCAGCAGACCGTTCCGGTGAGCCACGAGGAAGTGCGGGTGGAGCGCGAGCCGATCACGGACGCCAACCGTGACGAGGCGCTCTCCGGGCCGGAGATCGGTGAGGCCGAGCACGAGGTCACGCTGCACGAGGAGCGGCCCGTGGTGGAGACCGAGACGGTGCCGGTGGAACGCGTCCGGATGACCACGGAGGAGCACGTCGAGGACCAGACGGTACGCGGGCAGGTCCGCAAGGAGCGGATCGAGGCCGAGACCGAGTCCTTCCCCGACGACGAGACCCGCCGGGGCCGCGAGTAACCGCCCCCACCACGCCGCGGGCGTGAGCGCCGGTGACCGGCTCTCACCGGCGCTCCCCGCCCCCCTCCAGGACCCGGGCCAGATACGGTGCCGTCGCACTGCCACCCGCCCGCGCCACCTCGGCCGGCCGTCCCGCGGCGACGATCCGGCCGCCCGCCTCACCGCCGCCCGGACCCAGGTCGATCACGTGGTCCGCGCCGGCCGCCACCGTCATGTCGTGTTCGACGACCACCACGGTGTGCCCGGCGTCCACGAGATCGTGCAACTGGCGCATCAGCACCTCGACGTCGGCCGGATGCAGACCGGTCGTCGGCTCGTCGAGGAGATACAGGGTGTGCCCGCGCCGACCCCGCTGCAACTCGCTCGCCAGCTTGATGCGCTGCGCCTCCCCGCCGGACAGCTCGGTGGCCGGCTGGCCCAGCCGCAGATAGCCCAGTCCCACGTCGAGCAGCGCGGCCAGGCTGCGTGCCACCGCCGGCGTGTCCGCGAAGAACTCCGCGGCGCCCTCCACCGTCAGGTCGAGCACCTCGGCGATGTTCCGCCCCCGGTACGCCACTTCGAGCGTCCCCGGGTTGTACCGTGCCCCGCCGCAGTCGGGGCACGGCGCGTACGTGCTGGGCAGGAACAGCAGCTCCACGCTGACGAAGCCCTCGCCCTGGCAGGTCTCGCAGCGCCCCTCGGGCACGTTGAAGGAGAACCGGCCCACCCCGTAGCCCCGCTCCCGCGCCTCGTCGGTGCCGGCGAAGACCTTGCGTACGACGTCGAACAGTCCCGTGTACGTGGCCAGGTTGGAGCGCGGGGTGCGGCCGATCGGGCGCTGGTCGACGGAGACCAGTCGGCCCACGCCGGGCAGTTCCTGCGAGATCTCGCCGATGAGCGTCGACTTGCCGGAGCCGGAGACGCCCGTGACCGCCGTCAGCGCGCCGAGCGGGAACCCGGCGGTCACCCCGCGCAGGTTGTGCCGGGTGACCGGCCCGACCGTCACCGTGCCCCGCGGGACCCGCGGCTCGCGGACGGGCGCGGGCGAGCGGCCGAAGAGATACCGGGCCGTGGCGGACTCCGCGGCGCCGGCCAGCCCGTCGACCGGACCGCTGTACAGCACCCGTCCGCCGTGTTCGCCCGCCCGCGGGCCGACGTCCACGATCCAGTCGGCACCCCGCATCACGGCCAGGTGGTGCTCCACCACGAAGACCGAGTTGCCCGCCGCCTTCAGCCGCTCCAGCACCGTCAGCAGCGCCTCCGTGTCCGCCGGGTGCAGTCCCGCGGACGGCTCGTCCAGCACGTACACCACCCCGAACAGCCCCGAGCGCAGCTGCGTCGCCAGCCGCAGGCGCTGCAGCTCGCCCGCCGACAGCGTGGGTGTGGGGCGGTCGAGGCTGAGATACCCGAGACCCAGCTCGACGACGGGCGCGATCCGCGCGGTGAGGTCCGCGGTGAGCACCTTCGCCGTCTCGCCGTCCGTCGGCAGCAGCCCGGCGAGGTCCTTGAGCGGCAGCGCGGCCAGCTCGGCGATGGAGCGCCCGGCGACCGTGACCGCGAGGGCCTCGGGCCGCAGCCTGCCGCCGCCGCAGAGGGGACAGGGCGCGCTGGTCAGGAAGCGCTCCGCCTTCGCCCGCAGGGTGGCGCTCCTGGAGTCGGAGAAGGTCTTCATCACGTACCGTCGGGCGCTCATGTACGTGCCCTGGTACGGCCGCTGGATACGGTTCGCGTCCCGAACGGGGTGCACGGTGACCACCGGCTGCTCGTCGGTGAACAGGATCCACTCGCGCTGGTCGGCGGGCAGCTCGCGCCACGGCCGGTCCACGTCGTGACCGAGCGCCTCCAGGACGTCCCGCAGGTTCTTGCCCTGCCAGGCGCCCGGCCACGCGGCGATCGCCCCCTCCCTGATCGACAGCGACGGGTCCGGGACCAGCAGCTCCTCGGTGGTCCGGTGCACCCGGCCGAGCCCGTGGCACTCCGGGCACGCCCCCGCCGCCGTATTGGGCGAGAAGGCGTCGGAGTCGAGCCGCGCGGCGCCGGGCGGGTGGTCGCCGGCACGGGAGAACAGCATCCGCAGGGAGTTGGACAGGTTGGTGACCGTGCCGACCGAGGAACGGGACGTCGGCGCCGCGCGGCGCTGCTCCAGCGACACGGCCGGCGGCAGCCCGGTGATCTCGCCGACCTTCGGGGCACCGACCTGCTGGATCAGCCGGCGGGCGTACGGCGCGACCGACTCGAAGTAGCGCCGCTGCGCCTCCGCGTAGACCGTCCCGAACGCCAGCGACGACTTCCCCGAGCCCGACACGCCGGTGAACACGGCCACCACGTCCCGGGGGACGTCCATGTCCACGCCCTTGAGGTTGTGCTCACGGGCGTCGCGGACCCGGACGTACGGGTCGTGGGGGCTGTGCATCGCGGGGAAACTCCGTACGGTCTACGGCCGAGGCCGCCGGGGTCCCGGTCGGGGCCGGCGGCGGCAGGTCACGGCGGGTGGTCGCGGCGGGTGGGACAAACCCCGCGATCCTACGCCGGTGCGGCGGCCGTTCCCGTGCCGGTGACGCGGGCGAGCCGCCGGTAGGAGTCCACCAGCGCCACCCGGTCGTACGTACTGGTGGTGACGAGGACCTCCTGCGCTCCCGTCTCCTCCACCAGCGCCTCCAGCTCCTCGGCGACCTGTTCCTCGGTGCCCGCGAGGTGGCCGCCCAGCCCGGCCTCGTACAGCTCCCGTTCCTTCGCGGTCATCGTCCGCGCCTCGACCTCCTCGGCCGGGGGCAGGGGAGGGAAGGTGCCGCGGGTGCGGGCGTGGGCCATCGACCAGGCCTCCGGCACCAGGAGCCGCCGAGCCGCTTCGGGCGTGGCGGCCACCGCGATCGTGCCGGAGACGACGACGTACGGCTCGGCGCTCCACTCGGAGGGGCGGAAACCGGCCCGGTAGCGGTCGATGCCGCGGCGCATCCTGTCGCGATCGCGCAGGTCCCCGATGACCATCGGCAGACCGGCCCGGGCCGCGACCGCCGCGCCCTCGCCCATGGCCAGCACGAAGGGCGGGACGGTCAGCCCCTCCGCGGGCCGGGCGTGCGCGCCGGTCGGTGAGGTGCCCCGGAACCAGCCCAGCAGCTCGGCCAGCTGGGCGCCGAAGTCCTCGGCGTCGTCCTTGTCCCGGCCCAGCGCCCTGCGTACCCCGTCGGTGAAGCCCACCGAGCGCCCCAGGCCCATGTCGATCCGGCCCGGGAAGAGCGACTCCAGCACGCCGAACTGCTCGGCGACGACCAGCGGCCGGTGGTTGGGCAGCATCACGCCGCCCGTGCCGACCCGGACCGTCCGGGTGGCACCGGCCACGGCGGCGGCCAGCACGGTCGGCGCGGAGCCGGCCACCCCCTGCACACCGTGGTGCTCCGACACCCAGAAGCGGTGGTAGCCGAGCCGCTCGACCTCCCGCGCCAGCTCCACGGTGTCGCGCAACGCCTCCTGGGCGGTGCGGCCCTCGCGGATGCGGGAGCGGTCCAGGACGGAGAATCGGGTGGTCGCGATCACTGAGCTCACACCGGGTTCAACGTCCGCGGGGCGCCAGGATTCCCGGCGCCGCGCTCTAGGGTGGAGCGGTGAGCGACACCAAGAGGCCTCCGGTGGCCGTGTTCGACCTGGACAACACCCTCGCCGACACCGCGCACCGGCAGCGGTTCCTGGAGCGCCGGCCGCGCGCCTGGGACGCCTTCTTCGCCGCCGCGCCGCACGACCCTCCGCTCGCGGAGGGCGTCGCGCTGGTGCGGGAGCACGCCGAGGAGTGCGAGATCGTCTACCTGACCGGGCGCCCCGAGCGCTGCCGGCGGGACACGCTCGACTGGCTGGCCGCGCACGGGCTGCCGACGGGGCCCCTGCACATGCGGGGCGACGCCGACCGCCGGCCCGCCCGGCGCACCAAGCTGGAGATTCTGCGGCGGCTCGCGCGAGGCCGCGAGGTCCGGGTCCTCGTGGACGACGACGAGCTGGTCTGCGACGACGCCGAGCGCGCCGGCTTCACCGTCGTCCGGGCACGCTGGGCGGCCCGGTCGGCCGAGCTGCGGGCGGCCCAGGAGCGCGAGGGCCGCACCTGACCGTCCGGACGGGCCGGGAGCGGGGCGCCTGCCGCGCCGTCAGTCGGACTCCTCCAGGCGGAAGCCGAGCTTCAGGCCGACCTGCCAGTGCGCCACGACCCCGTCCTCGATCTGGCCGCGCACCTGGGTCACCTCGAACCAGTCCAGGTTGCGCAGTGTCTGCGAGGCGCGGCTGACGCCGTTGCGAACGGCCTGGTCGACGCCGTCGGGCGAGGTGCCGACGATCTCGGTGACCCGGTAGGTGTGGTTCGACATGCGGGTGCTCCCTTCCGCGGGGCAGCGGTGTGCCGTGCGTCACTCCACCGTGCCCCAAGCGGCGACGGAGCGCGAGACGTCGGCGACCGGACCTCGCCGCCCCCTTGACCTCCGCATTGGTCCATACCAAAATCTCAGACACCCGTTCGAGCCTCGGGCTCGTGCCCCCACGTCGGGTCTCCCTTCGCGTGCGCAGGACCTTCCTGTCCGCTCCGCCCTGTCCGTCAGACAGAAGGACCCTTCGTGAGACGTCGCCTGCTCGCCCTCGTCTGTGTGTCCGCCTCCCTGCTCAGCGGCTGCGGCCTGGCGTCGCAGGACGGCGGCGGCGAGCGGCGCACCGTCACCGTGTGGCTGATGAAGGACAGCGCCTCGCAGGACTTCCTGCACCGGTTCACCGAGGAGTTCGAGCGGGAGCACACCGGCCTCGACCTCGACATCCGGATCCAGGAGTGGACCGGGATCGGCGACAAGGTGCAGACCGCCCTCGAAACCGACGGCACGGACGGGCCCGACGTCATCGAGGTCGGCAACACCCAGGTCCCGGAGTACGCGGAGGGCGGCCGGCTGCAGGACCTGACGCTGGAGTCGATGCGGGACTGGGGCATCCGGGACTGGCTGCCCGGCCTCGCCGAACCGGGGCAGTGGCTGTCCCAGCAGTTCGGCATCCCCTGGTACGCCGCCAACCGCGTGGTCATCTACCGCAAGGACCTGTTCGAGCAGGCCGGCATCACCGAGCCGCCCCGCACCCGCGAGGAATGGCTCACCGCGACCGAAGCGCTGGACTCGGTCGCCGACCAGGGCATCTACCTGGCCGGCCAGGACTGGTACACCCTGTCCGGGTTCATCTGGGACGAGGGCGGTGAGCTGGCCACGCAGAACGGCGGCGTCTGGACGGGCGCCCTGGACTCCGAGGCCGCCCTGCGCGGCATGGACTTCTACCGCGCGTTGCAGGCACTGGGCGACGGGCCCGTCGACGCCGACGAGGAACACCCCCCGCAGGCCGGCGTGTTCGCCGAGGGGCGGGTGGCGCAGATCGTCGCGGTGCCCGGGCTCGCCCGGTCCATCGTGCGCGAGAACCCCGACCTCGAGGACGAGCTGGGCTTCTTCCCGGTGCCGGGGAAGACCGCCGACAAGCCCGGTGCCGTCTTCACCGGCGGCTCCGACCTCGTCGTCCCCAAGAACACCGACCAGCGGGAGGGCGCGCTCGCCGTGGTGGAGGCGCTCGTGGGCACCAAGTGGAACACCGAGCTGGCCCGCACCATGAACTACGTGCCGAACAAGAAGTCCCTCGCCAAGGCCGTCGCGGGCGAGGAGGGGGTCGCCGCCATGGCGGCCGGTGCCGCGCAGGGGCGGGCGACCCCCGGCACGCCCCGGTGGGGCGCGGTCGAGGCGGACAACCCGATCAAGGACTACATGACGAAGGTGCTCACCGGGGCCGACGCGAAGTCGGAGGCCGGGCGGGCCTCCGACCGCATCACCGCACTGCTGGACCTCGACGCGGGCTGACGCCCGGCGCGCGGGCCCCCGGTGCGCGGGCCCCGGTGCTCAACGCACCGTGCTCAACGCACCGTGCTCAGGGACAGCGCGAAACGGCCCTCGCCGTCCGTCCACCAGTGGGTCAGCTCCAGGCCCGCCGCGGCCAGTTCGCCTCGTACGCCCTCCTGCCGGAACTTCGCGGACACCTCGGTACGCAGCTCCTCCCCGTCCGCGAAGTCCACGGCCAGGTCGAGCGCCTGGACCTTGACCGTCTGCGCGGCGCGCGAGCGCAACCGCATCTCGATCCACTCCCGTTCGGCGTTCCACAGCGCCACGTGCTCGAAGGCGTCGGGCGCGAAGTCCGCTGCCAGTTCCCGGTTGATCACGGACAGCACGTTCCTGTTGAAGGCGGCGGTCACCCCGGCCGCGTCGTCGTACGCCCGGACCAGCACCCGCTCGTCCTTGACGAGGTCGGTGCCCAGCAGCAGGGCGTCGCCGGGGGAGAGCAGGGTGCGGACGGCGGCCAGGAACGCGGCGCGCTCGTCGGGCAGCAGGTTGCCGAGCGTGCCTCCGAGGAACGCCACCAGCCGCGGACCCGGCGTCCCGGGCAGCGTCAGCCCTCCCGTGAAGTCGGCGATCAGCGCGTGCACCTGGAGGTCCGGCCGTTCGGCGACGAGCGCCTCCCCGGCCCGGGTCAGGGCGCTCCCGCTGACGTCGACCGGTACGTAGGCGCGCAGACCGGTCAGCGCGTCGAGCAGGAACCGGGTCTTCTCCGAGGAACCGGAGCCCAGTTCCACCAGGGTGCGGGCGCCGGTCGCCGCGGCGATCTCGCCGGCCCGGTCGACGAGGATCTCCCGCTCGGCCCGGGTCGGGTAGTACTCGGGCAGTGCGGTGATCTCCTCGAACAGCTCGCTGCCCCGCGCGTCGTAGAACCACTTGGGCGGAAGCCACTTGGGCGTGCTCGTCAGGCCCGCCAGGACGTCGGCGCGCAGGGCGGCGTCCGTGGCGTCCTCGGGCAGCGTGCGGGTGAGGCGGAACGGGCTCACGTGCGGGGCTCCTTCGGGGAGACGAAAGCGTCTGCGAGGGCGTCGCCGCCCGGGTCCTTGAGCGGAGTGAGCTGCACGTCCGTGCGGCTCGCCGAGAGCAGGGTGCGGTCGGGGACCTCCCGCCAGTGCGGGTCGTCGTCGTACGGCTCCGAGGCGACGACGGTGCCGCCGCCCGGGCGGGTCAGGTACCACAGGGTGTCGCCCCAGGTGGTGGCCGTGACGGTGTCCCCGCTGGTGAGCAGCAGGTTGAGCCGGGAGGCGGGGGCCGCCGCGGCGACCTCCAGCACCGTCTCGGCCAGTGCCCGGCCCGCGTCGTCCCCGGCGCGCAGCCGGGCCAGCACCAGGGCCCACACGAGCGCCGAGTCGTTGCGGGCCTCCAGGGCCAGCAGATCCTCCGGGGGCAGCGTCCCGGCCACCCGCGCCAGCGACCCGGGCCACTGGGCCACGGCTCCGTTGTGGCTGAACAACCAGGTCCCCGCGGCGAACGGCGCCGCCGCGGCCTCCGCGTCCGCCCCCGACAGCGTGGCGTCCCGCACGGCGGCGAGCAGCGCCCCGGTGCGCACCACCCGGGCCAGGTCGGCGAAGGACCGGTCCGCCCAGATGGGCCCGGCCCGGCGGTACCGCGCCGGCACCGGGTCGCCCTCGGCGTACCAGCCGACGCCGAACCCGTCGGCGTTGACCGTGCCGTACCGCTGGTGCCGAGGCGCCCAGGACTGGCGGTACAGGCCGTGCGGCGGCGTGACGAGCAGCCGGCCGAGCGGTTCCGCGGGGCCCGTGTAGGCCAGGTGACGGCACATCAGGAGGCCTCCGCGGAACGGGCGGTGCGGAAGCCGGAGAAGATCTGCCGCCGGATCGGATAGTCCCAGTTGCGGAACGTGCCCCGGCAGGCCACCGCGTCCACGGCGAACGAGCCGCCGCGCAGCACCTTGTACTCGGGCCCGAAGAACACCTCCGAGTACTCCTTGTACGGGAACGCCTCGAAACCCGGGTACGGGGCGAAGTCGCTCGAGGTCCACTCCCAGACGTCGCCGATCAACTGCCGTACGCCGAGCGGCGACTCGCCCGCCGGGTAGCTGCCGGCGGGCGCCGGGCGCAGGTGCCGCTGGCCGAGGTTGGCGTGCTCCGGGCCCGGGTCCGCGTCGCCCCACGGGTAGCGGGCCGTGCGGTCACCGGCCGGGTCGTGGCGGGCGGCCTTCTCCCACTCGGCCTCGGTGGGCAGCCGCCGCCCGGCCCAGCGGGCGTAGGCGTCCGCCTCGTACCAGCACACGTGCACCACCGGCTCGTCGGCCGGCACGGTCTCGGTGACGCCGAAGCGGCGCCGCAGCCACTGCCCGCCGTCGCGGCGCCAGAACAGCGGGGCCGTGATCGCGTGCCGGCGGACGTGGTCCCAGCCCGCCGGCGCCCACCAGCGCGGGTCCTCGTAGCCGCCGTCGTCGATGAACGCCTGGTAGGCGCCGTTGGTCACCGGCGTGGTGTCGAGGTGGAACGCCGCCACCTCGCGGCGGTGCGCGGGCCGTTCGTTGTCCAGCGCCCACGGCTCGGTCGACGTGCCCATCGTGAACGGGCCGCCCGGCACCAGGACCTCCGCCGGGCCGGTGAACAGCGGCACGGCCTCCGGGTCGGGGGCGGTCAGGGCCTGGGGGCCCCTGCGGAGCTGGTGGGTGATGAGCATGGTCTCGTCGTGCTGCTGCTCGTGCTGGGCGATCATCCCGAAGGCGAAGCCCGCCTCGGTCAGCCGCGTCCCGTGGAACGCGGCGCCCTCCAGCACGTCCAGCGCGCGGCCGCGGACGTCGGCCGCGTACCGGCGGGCTTCCGCGGGGGACAGCAGCGGCAGCCGGGTCCGCTCGGCACGAGGATGCTCGAAGGCGTCGTACAGGTCGTCTATCTCGGGTCGTATCGCCTCCTGCCCGGCGACGGCGCGCAGCAGCCACTGCTCCTCCTGGTTGCCGATGTGCGCCAGGTCCCACACCAGCGGGGACATCAGCGGCGACACCTGGGCGGTCAGGTCGGGGCCCTCCACACAGCTGGTCAGCAGGGTGGTGCGGTCGCGGGCGGTGACGAGCGTGGTCAGGGCCCGCTCGCGCAGGGTCTCGGCGTCGACGGGCCCGCCGGCGGCGGTGTCGGTGGCGGTCTCCATGGCGGGGTCGGTCATGGGCGGGTCTCCCTCCCGTGCGGGCCACGGCTCGCGCCGTCCGGCATCTCCAGCAGGTCGTCGGCGGGGCAGCGGCCCCTGCGCACGTAGCGCTCCTGGTACCCGGCGACGGCGTCCGTGACCTCGGCGCGGGCGCCGAGCCGGGGCAGGGCGGCGAGCGCCGCGCCGAAGCAGGTGACGGCCGCCTCGCGCAGCTCCGGATCGGTGAGGGCGTCGCGGGCCGCGTCCTCGTACAGCGGGTTGTGCGGGGCCGGCCGGCCCAGGGTGCGTTCGGCCAGGGGCTTCACGGCCCGGTAGGCGGTCTCGGTGGCCTCCGGGTCGTCGAACAGGGCCGCCGTCACGGCGAGCGGTACCTTCCAGCCGTCGTCCCCGGGCTGCGCGTCGATCATGCGCAGTTCCAGGTGGCCGCGCGGCCTGACCGGCGGGAACAGCGTGGTGAGGTGGTAGTCGAGATCCTCCAGGGTCGGCGGCCTGGGCCGCCCGTTCCTGAGCCACTGCCGGAAGGTCAGGCCGTCCGGCACGTCCCAGGGCCCGCCGTCCCCGCGTACGCACATCACCGGCGCGTCCAGGACGTGCCGGGTCCAGGTGCCGCGCGGGTCGGTGTCCAGCGCGGGGCCGCCCGCCCGACCGGTGCCGATCTGGGCCCACCGCAGCTGCCGGGTGGACCGCCAGCCGGTGGGGCGGCCGTCGGCCAGCGGGCTGTTGGCGAAGGCGGCCAGCAGGACCGCGCCGAGCAGGTGGGCCAGCCACCAGCGGCGCACATGGCCGAGCGGGCCGGGCTCCTCGTGTCCGGCGTCCAGACACACCTGCACGGAGGCGGAGGTGCACATCATGGAGCGGCCGGCCGGACCGTCGCGGTCGAGGCAGGCCTCCATGGCGTCGTAGCGCGGCTGCCGCAGGTAGCGGCGCGGCGCCTGCCAGGGGTCGTGGCCGAAGCCGACGAGGCCGAGACCGTCCTCGCGCAGGACGGCGCGGACGGCGGCGAGGTCGGCGGAGACGGTGTCGACGCACTCCGTCAGGGAGGCGGCGGGAAGCGAGCTCAGCTCCAGCTGGCCGCCGGGTTCCACGGTCAGCGCGGACCGCAGGGGCACGGCCCGCAGTGCGGCGTAGACCGCGTCGAGCCGTTCGGGTGAGACGGGGAGCCGCGGGGCGCGCAGCTCGTGGACGAGCCATTCCACCTCGACGCCGAGGCGCTTCGGCGGACCGGTCTTGAAGCAGATGCCGTGGACCAGCGCCTCGACCTCGGCTTCGGTGGCGGTGGTACGTGGCCGGGTACAGCCACTGGTGGTATCGGACATGTCGGGATCCTCCTGAGGTCCATCCATGCCACCGACCCGTGCGCGGTGGGCCGGGTCGGCACACTCGTCCCACCCAAGACCCTCGCGACGCTCCGCACAAGGGTGCATATCGGGGCTTTTCGGATCGACAAACTCCGTGACCCGTCCGTTTCCGGGGGATACCCCCGGCCTTACCCGGCCGGGAAACTCCGTTGCACCGCCTCCCCAGCATCACCCAGGATCTCCTCATGAGCACGACGGGGGAGACCGCGCGGCGCGCGGTCATGGCGTCCACGGGGGTGGCGCCATGAGCGCGCGCCTGCGGGGCATCGCACAGGAGACCGAGCAGATCGTGACGGCGGGCGCCTACCGCGCGTCCGACGGGCGCGAGGTGTCGATCGGGGCGGCGGTCGAGGCGGCCCGGGCCGGTACGCGGATGTACGGGCCGGAGCCCGTGGAGGTGCCCGCGCTCGCGTCGGTGCGGACGGTCTTCGAGGTCAGTGGCGAGAGCAGCCTGGAGGCCGCCCGCCGCCTCGGCGGCGAGGTCGCGGTCCTGAACTTCGCCTCCGTCCGGAACCCCGGCGGCGGCTACCTCAACGGCGCCCAGGCACAGGAGGAGGCGCTGTGCCGGTCCTCCGCGCTCCACACCTGCCTGCTGCGGGCCCGCGCGTTCTACGACCACCACCGCGCCCACCGCGACCCGTTCTACACGGACCGGGTCATCCACTCGCCCGCCGTCCCCGTCTTCCGCGACGACCGCGGCCGCCTGCTGGACGAGCCGTACACCGCCGGCTTCCTCACCTCTCCCGCGCCGAACGCGGGCGTGGTGCTGCGCACGGCCCCGGAGCGCGCCGCGGGACTGCCCGCCGCCCTGGCCGTGCGCGCCGAGCGGGTGCTGGAGACGGCGGCGGCCCACGGGTACCGGACGCTCGTGCTGGGCGCCTGGGGCTGCGGGGTGTTCCGCAACGACCCCGCTCAGGTCGCCGGCGCCTTCCGGGCGCTGCTCGGGCCCGGCGGACGTTTCTCGGGTGCCTTCGGGCGGGTCACGTTCGGCATCCTGGACCGCACGCCGGGCGGCACGGTCCGGGAAGCGTTCGCGCGCGCCTTCCCCGAGGGGCGGTAGGGCGGCTCCGGGGCGTCAGCTCCAGCCGTAGCGCTCCCGCAGCCGCTGCCGCACGAGGTTGAACCGCATCCGGTCCAGGGCGCAGGCCTCGCGGCGCATGCCGGCGTCGTGCAGCCGCAGCACCCGGTCCACGTCGACCCAGGAGTCCCGCCCCGACCGGTCCCACGGCCCGCTCCCGATCGGCACCCAGTCGCGGTCCCCGACGTGCCGTCTGCTGGAGAGCCGCACGGCCAGCAGGGTGCCGGCGGCCTCGCGGGCGACGACGAGCACCGGCCGGTCCTTGCCCCGCCCGTCGTTCTCCTCGTAGGGCACCCACGTCCAGACGATCTCGCCGGGATCGGGGTCGCCGTCGTGCGCGGGGGAGTACTCCGTCCGCACCCGGCCCACGTTCCGGGGGTCGGCCTCGGTGGTGGCGGAGGGGCCGTGACGGCCGGGGGCGGTGTCGTTGCTGAAGGCGCTCACGGCCGTACCGTACGGGACACGCACGGGCGGCCCGAGGGCCGGTCCGGGGCGGGGCGGGGCGGCGGCGCGGGCAGGCCGGCCGGGCCGATGCGCGCGCCGCATACGGGGTCGGGCCGAGCCGCGCGCCGTATGAGGGGTCGGGCCGATGCGCGCCCACCGCGGCCGGGTGGCAGGCTGATCACCGGACCCCGCGCCGCCCGGGGCTCCGGCCGGCCACCGCACGACCACAGAAAGCCGACGTCATGACCGACCAGCTCACCGTGAGCGTCCTGGGCACCGGCATCATGGGTGCCGCCATGGCCCGCAACCTCGTCCGTGCCGGACACGCCGTCCGGGTCTGGAACCGCAGCCGGGACAAGGCCGAGCCGCTGGCCGCCGACGGCGCGCACGTCGCCGACAGTCCACAGGAGGCGGTGCGCGGGGCCGACGCCGTGCTCACCATGCTGTTCGACGGTCCGGCAGCCCTCGACGTCATGCGGCAGGCCGCCCCGGGACTGCGGCCCGGCACCGCGTGGGTCCAGTCGACCACCGCGGGCGTCGACGCGGTCGCCGACCTGGCCGCCCTCGCCCACGAGCACGGCCTCGTCTTCTTCGACGCCCCCGTGCTGGGCACCCGGCAGCCCGCCGAGGCCGGCCGGCTGCTGGTGCTGGCCGCCGGACCGGCAGGCGCGCGCGACGCGGTGACCCCGGTCCTCGACGCCGTGGGCTCCCGCACCGTGTGGACCGGCGAGGACGGGGCGGCCGGCAGCGCCACCCGGCTGAAGCTGGTGGCCAACAGCTGGGTGCTGGCCGCCACCAACGCGGCCGGTGAGGCGCTCGCGCTCGCCAAGGCACTCGGCGTGGACCCGGACGGCTTCTTCGACGCCATCGCCGGCGGCCCGCTCGACATGGGCTACCTGCGGGCCAAGGCCGGCCTGATCCGCGACGGCGCCCTGACACCCGCCCAGTTCGCGGTCACCACCGCCGCGAAGGACGCCCGGCTCATCGTGGAGGCCGCCGAGGCGAACGGCGTCCGCCTGGACGTCGCCGCCGCCGGCGCGGAACGCCTGGCGCGGGCCGCGGCGCAGGGACACGGCGACGAGGACATGGCAGCGGCCTACTTCGCCAGTTTCGACGAGACGGCGCCCGAGACGGCGGAGCAGACGTCCGACTGAGCGCGCCCGGGGTACCGGGTGAGCGGAACGACCGGAACGCCGACGTAGCCTCGGCGCACATCGAGATCAGAGGAGCCCGCATGTCCAAGCCGCCCCTGCCGCCCGAAGCCGTCGAGCTGCTGCGCCGTCCCAACCCGTGTGTGATGGCCACCCTCCGCTCGGACGGGTCGCCCGTGTCCACGCCCACCTGGTACCTGTGGGAGGACGACGGCCGGGTCCTGGTCAACTTCGACGAGGGCCGGGTGCGGCTGAGGCACGTGCGCCGCGACCCGCGCGTCACCCTCACCGTCCTCGCGGGCGACGACTGGTACACGCACGTCACCCTGATCGGCCGGGTCACGGAGATCCGCGACGACGAGGGCCTGACCGGCATCGACCGCCTCTCCCGGCACTACACCGGCAACGCCTACCCGGACCGCGTCCGCGCCCGGGTCAACGCCTGGATCGAGGTCGAGCGCTGGCACGGCTGGGGCGCGATGAAGGACAGCGACCAGTCCGGCTGAGCCGCGTCCGACGGCGCCCGGAGGCCACGGGCGCCGCTCAGTCCCCGTGTCCGGTCGTGGCCACGGTGACGCCGAGACCGATCATCGCCAGGCCGCCCGCCCCGCCGACGGCGGACAGCCTGCGCGGTGACCGCGCGAACCAGTCGCGGGCGGTGGCCGCCAGCAGCCCCCACAGACTGTCGCAGGCCAGCGCGATGGCGTTGAAGACCAGACCGAGCAGCAGCATCTGCACGGCGGCCCCGCCCCGGTCCCGGTCGACGAACTGCGGCAGCACGGCGGCGAAGAAGACGATGGTCTTGGGATTGGTCACGCCGACGGCGAACCCCTCCCAGAAGGTGCGCCGCAGGCCCCCGTCGCCCGGCGCGTCTCCCGCGGACACGGCCAGGGGACGCCGGCGTGCGCGCCACGCCCGGACGCCCAGGTGCACCAGGTAGGCGGCGCCCGCCAGTTTGAGCACGGTGAAGACGACGGCCGACCGCTCGACGACCGCCCCGACCCCCAGGGCGACGGCTACGACGAGAACGTAGGCGCCCAGGGTGTTCCCGGCCACCGTGGTCAGCGCGGCGCGGCGTCCCCGCGCCAGCGCCCTGCCGACCACGAACAGCACGCTGGGACCCGGGACGACGATCAGGAGCAGCGACAGCGCCGCGAAGGCGAGCAGACGGTCGGGGGACACCATGGCTCCATGCAAGCACGGGGCGGGCACGGCGTTCCACGGGGTTTCACCGGCGGGTCCACCGCCGCGCTACCGCGCTGGACCGCGCGGCACCGGGGTCCTTGGCGGACGCGTGGTCGTGCCGGGGCAGCAGCAGCGGCGTCGCCAGCATGAGCACCCCCGCGACCGCGATCGCCGTGCGCGGCCCGGCGAGACCGGCCAGCAGACCCCACAGGGCGGTCAGGGCCGCGGTCGCCAGCTTGCCGCTGACCGTCCACGCGGACAGCGTGCGGGCGACCCGGTCCGAGGGGGTCAGTTCGAGCCGGCGCGTGGCGAGCACCGGGCCGTACACACCCATGCAGGTGATCAGGCCGAACTCGACGACCATCACCAGGACCAGTCCTCCGGTGCCGGGACCGACGAAGGCCAGCCAGACGGGCCAGCAGACCCGCAGCACCCCGCCGGTGACCAGCACCCGGTGCTCCCCGAAGCGGGCCACGAGCCGGCGGGCCAGACGCGACCCGAGCAGCCCGCCGACGCACGGCACCGCGAAGGCGAGGCCGTACTGCCAGGGCGCGAAACCCAGGTCGCCCAGCATGAGGACGGCGAGCGGCGGCGCGGTCGCCATGATCAGACCGTTGACCAGCAGTGAGTTGAGGAAGAGCGGACGCAGGCCGGGGGCGGCGAGGACGTACCGCCACCCCTCCAGCAGGTCACCGGCGCGCAGCCGCGGTGCGCCGTCGGCACGCCGGGGGCGCGGCTCCCCGCCGCCGATGGCCCGGATGCCCAGGGCCGACAGCAGATGGCTGACCGCGTCGACCGCCACCGTCACCACCGGCCCGGCCAGCTGGACCATCACCCCGCCGACCGGCGGTCCGAGCATCGTCGCGGTCCAGGTCGTCGCCTCGAGACGGCCGTTCGCGGCCAGGAGGTCCTCCCGGGGCACCAGCGCCTTGAGGCAGGAACCGGCGGCGGCCCGGAAGGTGATGTCCGCCGCGGCCACGACGACCGACACCACCAGCAGGTGGGCGAAGCCGAGCCGGCCGAACGCGTACGCGACGGGAACACTCAGCAGCACCGCGCAGCGCACCAGATCCGTCGCGATCATGACGGGCCGTTTGCGCCGGAACTCCACCCACGGCCCCAGCGGCACCGCCACCAGCGCGCCCACCGCGAGACCGGCCGCCGCCAGCGCCGCCACTCGCGCGGGACCGGCGTCCAGCACCATGACCGCGATCAGCGGGAAGGCGTCGAAGGCGAGCCGGGTGCCGAACGTGCTGACGGTGTACGCGCCCCACAGCCATCCGAACCGCCGCCCCAGCGACCCGCTCCCCGACCCACCCGATGCCGACACGCCCGCCATCCAAGCGAGCGAGGGCCCCCGCGATCAAACAACCGACGGGCGACGGAGCACAACCGCCGGTTGTACACGGGGGCCGCCGCCACGGCGCCCGGTGGCCGTCGCGCGGTGGTGTCACCGGTCACCCGTCGGCCGCCCGGGGACGGTGTCCGTCCGCCGCCCGCCCGGACTACCGCGTCAGCAGCTCCCGCAGCGCCCCGGTGACCTCGCCGGGCGCCTCCTCCGCCATGAAGTGCCCGCAGCCGACGGTCTCGTGCCGCAGGTCGGGGGCCCAGGCCCGCCACAGCGCGGCGGCGTCGTAGCCGAGGGCGGCACCCCAGTCCTGCTGGAGGACGGTGACCGGCATGCGCAGCCGGTTGCCGTCCTCGCGGTCCGCCCGGTCGTGGACGACGTCGATGCCGGCCGAGGCCCGGTAGTCCGCCACGATGGACGGCACCGCCTCGCGGGACGCCTTCAGGTAGGCGGCGCGGACGTCGGCGGGCAGAGCGTCCGGGTCCCGGGTCCAGCCGTCGAGGAAGTGGCCGAAGAACGCGTCCGGTGCGGCGCCGATCAGCTGCTCGGGCAGCCCGGGCGGCTGTGCCATCAGGAACAGGTGGAAGCCCACGGCCGCGGAGGTGCCGCGCAGGACGTCCCACATGTCGAGGGTCGGCAGCACGTCCAGCGCCGCCAGGTGGGTCACCGCGTCCGGGTGGTCGAGGCCGGCCCGCACCGCCACGAGCGCGCCCCGGTCGTGCCCGGCCAGCGCGAACCGCTCGTGTCCGAGCGCCCGGGCGAGGGCGACGACGTCGGCGGCCATGGTCCGCTTGGCGTAGGCGGTGCCGTCGGGGTCGGCGGGCTTGTCGCTGTCGCCGTAGCCGCGCAGGTCGGGGCAGATGACCGTGTGGTCGGCCGCGAGGTCGGCGGCCACGTGCCGCCACATCAGATGCGTCTGCGGGAAGCCGTGCAGCAGCACGACCGGGCTGCCGGAGCCGCCGACGGCCACCTTCAGGGTGACGCCGTCGGCGACCGCGACGCGGTCGTGGGTGAAGTCGGGGATGGTCGGTGCCATGGCAGGGCCGGGCCTCTCTGTTCCACGCCGGGGCGGGTCCGCGGCGTGCCGGTGACGTCCTCGACCCTGCCGGGCGCGAATCAGCAACGGATCAGCACGCGTACCGTGGAGGCCCGGCGGGTGGTGGCGGAGCGGAACGGACGGAACATGGAAGCGGTCACCTTCACCGTGCTCGGACCGGTCACGGCCGCACGTGCCGGTGACGCGCTCGCCCTCCGGGGCCCCCGGCACCGTGCCGTGCTGGCCCGCCTGCTCGTCGCCCGGCGGCGGACGGTCCCGCTCGACCGCCTGGTGGCGGACCTGTGGGACGAACCGCCGCCTCGGGCCGTCGGCTCCGTGCGCACCTTCGTCGGGGATCTGCGCCGCGCCCTGGAACCCGGCCGTCCACCGCGCGCCCCGGCCCGGCTGCTCGTCACCGAGGGCCCCGGGTACACGCTGCGCGCGGCGCCGCACGCGGTGGACGCGTGGCGCTTCGAGGAGGCCGTCGCGGAGGCGGACCGAACGCCCGCCGCTCGCGCCCCGGACCTGCTGCGGGCGGCGCTGGGGGAGTGGCAGGGCCCCGCCTACGCCGAGTTCGGCGGGGCGGAGTGGACCCGCGGCGAGCGCCTGCGCCTCACCGAGCTGCGGCTGCGCGCCGTCGAACGCCGGGCGGAGCTGCTGGTGGGCCTGGGACGGGCCGCCGAGGCGGTCCCCGACCTGGAGGCCCACCTGGCCGAACACCCCTGGCGCGAGGAGGCCTGGCGGCTGCTGGCCCTCGCCCTCTACCGGACCGGGCGCCAGGGGGACGCCCTCGCGGTGCTGCGCCGGGCCCGCGACCTGCTGGCCGGGCACCTGGGCGTCGACCCCGGTCCCCGGCTCCGCCGCCTGGAGGCCGGCATCCTCGCCCAGGACCCCGGCCTCGACCCGCCCGGCGAACCGGCGGAGGCCGCGGCCCGCCTGTGGGCCCGCGCGACCGAGGCGTACGACCACACGGTCGCCGCCGGTGCCCGCGCCCGTCTGGAGTCCACCGTCGGCCTGCTGCGCCACCTCGCCGTGACCGGGGGCGGCGGTCTGGAAGCGGCCCGCGAGCACCGGCCGGCCGCGGTCGCCGCCGCGGAGGAGACCGGCGACGCGGAACTGACCGCCCGGGTGATCGGCGCCTACGACGTGCCCGCCAACTGGACCCGCAGCGACGACCCGGAAGCGGCGCGGCGGATCGTCGCGGCCGCCGAACGCACCCTCGCCGCCCTGCCGGACGACACCAGCGCCGACGCGGCGCGCTGCCGGCTGCTCGCCACCGTCGCCCTGGAGTCCCGGGGCGTCCGCTCCCCGCGCGGCCCCCGGGCGGCGGACGAGGCCGAGCGGATCGCCCGCCGCCTGGACGACCCCGCGCTGCTCGCCTTCGCCCTCAACGGGGTCTTCATGCAGTCCTGCACCACCGCCGGACAGGCCCCGCGCCGGGACGCGATCGGCGCCGAACTCGTCGCGCTCGCCGCCCGGCACGGTCTGGTCAACCATGAGGTGCTCGGTCGGCTGATCCGGCTCCAGGCCCGTTCCGCCCTCGCCGACTTCGCCGCCGCCGACGAGCACGCCGCCGCCGCGGACCACCTGGCCGACCGGCATGAACGGCCGCTCGTGAGTGTCTTCACCGAGTGGTACCGGGCCCTGCGCCGGGCGGCCACCGGCAGCCCGTACGACAGCGCGGTGGCCGCCTACCGGTCGGCCGCCGCACGGCTCGACGGCGCCGGGATGCCGGGCCTGACCCGCGGGCTGGAGCCCCTCGCGCTGCTCGGCCTGCGACTGGCCCACGGCAGGCCGGCGGAGGTGGACCCGCACGCGGACTGGGGACCGTACCGGCCCTGGGCGGCACCGTTCGCCCTGCTGGACGAGGGGCGTGACGCCGAGGCCCGGGCCGCCCTGGACGCCCTCGCGGAACCGCCCCCCGACCTCCTCTACGAGGCGCTGTGCTGCGCCGAGGCCGCGCTCGCCCTCCGGCTCGGCGCCCGCCCGGCCCTGGAGCGGACGTACCGGCGGCTGCTGCCCGCCTCCGGTCAACTCGCCGGGGCGGGCAGCGGGGCGGTCATCTTCGGACCGGTCGACGGATGGCTCGCCGAGCTCCGTCGGGCACTCGGTGCCTGAGCCGCGCCGGTCGCCGCGCACACCGTCCGCCGGTGCGCGAAGCCCCCGGCCCGGCGGTTGCCGAGGCACCGGTCGGGTACCCGGGCGCGCATGAAGTGGCAGCAGGTGCAGGAGGGCCCGTCGGCGGTGTACGTGGTGGTGCTCGACCCCGGCGAGGACGCCGTCGCCCAGCTCACCGCCTTCGCCCGTGACCGGAGGCTCGGGGCGTCCCAGGTGACCGCCGTGGGCGCCTTCTCGGAGGCGGTGGTCGGCTGGTTCGACCGGGGGGCCAAGGACTACCGGCGCATCCCCGTCGAGGAGCAGTGCGAGGTGCTGTCGCTGCTCGGCGACATCGCCGTCGCGGACGACGGGCCGACCCCGCACCTGCACGCCGTACTGGGCCTCTCCGACGGTTCCACCCGCGGCGGCCACCTGCTGTCCGGCCGGGTCTGGCCGACGCTGGAGGTCGTCGTGCGGGACAGCCCCGCCGAGCTGGCCAAGAGGCACCGCCCCGACATCGGCCTGGCCCTGATCGACCTGGGCTGAACCGGCCGGGGCGCGGACCGCCGGCCCGCACGGCGTCCGCGCCGGCCCACCCGGGCGACGCGGTACGAGGGGACGGAGGAACGAGATGACTCCCCAGGCACGAACCCCCGACACCGGCACGCGGGACCGCCGCGCCGCCACCCGCACCGCGCGGCTGCGCAGCCGGATCCCCGAACCCGACGAGGAACCCGACCTGCTCGGCCAGTACCTGGCCCAGATCGGCGCCACCGCGCTGCTCACCGCCGAGGACGAGGTGACCCTGGCCCGCCGCATCGAGGCCGGGGTGCGGGCCCGGGAGGAACTGGAGGTGGCCGACACCGGCGAACCCGCCCCGACGCCCGCTCGCCGCCGCGCGCTGCAGGAGACCGTCCACGACGGTCAGGAGGCCAAGGACCACATGGTGCGGGCCAACCTGCGGCTGGTGGTCTCGATGGCCAAACGGCACGCCCACCGCGGACTGCCGCTGCTCGACGTCATCCAGGAGGGCAACCTCGGCCTCATCCGGGCCGTGGAGAAGTTCGACCACACCAAGGGCTTCAAGTTCTCCACGTACGCGACCTGGTGGATCCGGCAGGCCATCGAGCGGGGCCTGGCGACCCACGCGCGTACCGTGCGGCTGCCGGTGCACGTCGTCGAGCAGTTGCAGAAGCTCGCCAAGGTCGAGCGCAAGCTCCGCGGGCACCTGGACCGCGAGCCGACCGCGGACGAGGTGGCCGCCGAGAGCGGCATCGACGGCGACAAGGTGGTATGGCTCCGCCGGGTGGGCCGGGACGCGGTCAGTCTGGACACCCCCGTCGACGAGGCCGGGGACACCGTCGTCGGCGACCTCATCCCGGACACGGAGGTGCTCCAGGCCCCCGAGGTCGCCGAGTTCCAGGCGCTGGCGGCGGAGCTGCGGGAGGCCGTCGGCACCCTCGCCCCCCGCGAGGCCATGATCCTCAGCCTGCGCTACGGCCTGCACGACGGCCGCCCCCGCACCCTGCACCAGGTCGCCCAGCACGTGGGACTGACCCGGGAACGCGTCCGGCAGCTGGAGAAGGCCTCGCTCGACCACCTGCGCGCCCCCGAGACCCGCGACCGGCTGCTGGACTGGGCCAGCTGATCCGGCGAACACGGGGCCGCGCCGGGTTGCCCGCGCCGCTCACCGGAAACACCCTGACCAGGAAGCCGTACGCGGTCCCCCAGTGTCAGGAGCCCCGGTGAACGTTTCCCCCACGGTCTGGCTGCTGACCGTCGCGGGCCTGTGCGTCCTCGTCGCCGTCGACTTCTTCATCGGCCGCAAGCCGCACGACGTCTCGATGAAGGAGGCCGGCATCTGGACGGCCGTCTGGGTGGTCCTGGCCGCCCTGTTCGGCGTCGGGCTGCTCGTGCTCGGCGGTGGCGGGCCGGGCGGCGAGTTCTTCGCCGGGTACATCACCGAGAAGTCGCTGAGCGTCGACAACCTCTTCGTCTTCGTCCTGATCATGGCGAAGTTCGCGGTGCCCTCGCAGTACCAACAGCGCGTGCTGATGGTCGGCGTCCTCGTGGCCCTGGTCCTGCGCGCCGGCTTCATCGCGGCCGGCGCGGCGATCATCTCCACCTTCTCCTGGGTGTTCTACCTCTTCGGAGCCTTCCTGATCTGGACGGCCTGGAAGCTCATCCAGGACGCGCGCAAGGGAGGGCACGACGAGGAGTACGAGGAGAACAAGCTGCTGAAGTCGATCGAGCGCCGTTTCGGCGTCGCCGACCGCTACCACGGCACCAAGCTGTGGATCGAGGAGAACGGCCGGCGGGTGATGACCCCGATGCTGGTGGTGATGCTCGCGATCGGCATGACCGACGTCCTGTTCGCCCTGGACTCGATCCCCGCCATCTACGGCCTGACCCAGGACCCGTACATCGTGTTCACGGCCAACGCGTTCGCCCTGATGGGTCTGCGCCAGCTGTACTTCCTCATCGGCGGCCTGCTGAAGAGACTCGTGCACCTCTCGTACGGCCTGTCGGTCATCCTGGGCTTCATCGGCGTCAAGCTGGTCCTGCACGCCCTGCACGAGTCCGGGGTGCACGTCCCCGAGATCGGCATCCCCTTCTCGCTCGCCTTCATCGTGCTGGTCCTCGCGGTCACCACGGCGACGAGCCTGTGGGCCGCGAGGAAGCAGGACCAGGAGCGGGATCGGGATCAGGGGCGGGAGGAGGAGCGGTCGCCGGGACCGGGCGTCTGACGAGGGCCTACTGGATGGTCCAGCCCACGCTGCCGACGCCGGAGCTGTAGATCGCGCAGACGCCCGAGGACTCGCCGTACTGGCCGGGCGCCAGCGTCACCCACTGTCCCGACACGTCCGGCGCCCAGCCGCAGACGATCTCGGCGCGGAAGGTGACGGTGCGGTCCGTGTTGTTGCTGCAGCCGGCGATGCCGTGGTCCGGGTTGTTGTTGTGCACCCAGCCGTCGCAGTCCACGCCGGCCGCCGCGGCGGCCGGGGCGGCCTGCGCCGGTACGGCGGAACCGGCCAGTGTGAGCGCCAGGGCCGAGACGGTGGCGGCCAGCCCGGCGGCGACGACGTTCTTCCTGCGGTTCATGTGTACCCCCATGAGGTCGCGCGTTTTCGCTTGCGGGACCAGTCAAGGAGAAGACGGCTCGTGCCGGTACCTCGCACATGTCAGGGTCCGGCGCACCCGCCCCCGGGACACACCACGGGACCGCAGCTCGGCCGAGCTCCGGTCCCGTGCGGCGTCGTGCGGCGGGTCAGGCGGCGATGACCTCGTCGGCGTGGCCGTGCAGCCGGGCGACGACCTCGGTCAGCTGGGCGGCGACCTCGGCGTCGTCGGCCGGGTGCACCTCGGCGAAGCGGGTCACCGAACCGGGGATGGAGAGCTTGATGTCCTCGATCACCTTGCCGCCGGCGATGCCCACGGCCTTGCGGGTGTCGTCCTGCGCCCACACGCCGCCGTACTGGCCGAAGGCGGTGCCGACCACGGCGGCGGGCTTGCCGGCGAAGGCGCCCGCGCCGAACGGACGGGACAGCCAGTCGATGGCGTTCTTCAGGACGGCCGGGATGGTGCCGTTGTACTCCGGCGAGAAGAGCAGGAAGGCGTCGGACGCCTGGGCGGCCTCACGCAGCTTCGCGGCGGCGGCCGGGACGCTGCCCTCGACGTCGATGTCCTCGTTGTAGAAGGGGATGTCGGCGAGCCCCTCGAACAGCTGCACCTCGGCGCCCTCCGGGGCGAACCGGGCGGCCGCCTCGGCGAGCTGGCGGTTGTGCGAACCGGCGCGAAGGCTGCCGACGAGCGCAAGGATGCGGACAGACATGAGTACTCCCACTGATGACGCGGACGCTGGGGGACAGACGCCGCTGAAACACTGCCGATACGATCCGGACCGGGGTCCGTTTGATTTGTAACACCTCAACCGGACCGCGGTCCAGTTTTCTTCCCGATGCTTTACGCTGGCGACATGCCCGCCGCCCTGCCGCCCTTCCCGGAGCCCGAGAAGACCGCCGGTCCGTCCGAGCTGCTGCAGCTCGGGCCGTGGACCGAGGAGGACGAGCCCTGCCTGCGCGCCGACGCCGCCCGCAACCGGGCCCGGCTGCTGGAGGCCGCCGCCCGGCTGGTCGCCGAGCACGGCGCGGCGGGTCTGACGATGGAGGCGGTCGCCGCCGCGGCCTCCGTCGGCAAGGGCACGGTCTTCCGGCGCTTCGGCGACCGCACCGGACTGCTCACGGCGCTGCTGGACCACTCCGAGAAGAACTTCCAGGCCGCGCTGCTCAGCGGGCCCCCGCCGCTGGGGCCCGGGGCCCCGCCCGTCGAGCGGCTGCGCGCCTTCGGCCTCGCGACGCTGCGCCGCTGCGTCGACGAGCTGGAACTGCAGCTGGCCGCCGAGCCCAGCGCCGAACGCCGCTACACCTCCGCGCCGCGCCGCTTCCTGCGCGGACACGTCGCCCTGCTGCTGCGCCAGGCGGTCCCGGAGGCGGACAGCGAGCTGCTCTCGCACACGCTGATGGCGTACCTGGACCCCGCGCTGGTGCACCACCTCACCGAGCAGTGCGGGAGGCCTCCGGCGCGGCTGGAGGCGGGCTGGCTGGACCTGGTCGCGCGCGTGACGCGCACCGAACCCCCGGCCTGACCCGACCGACCCCGACCCGACCGACCCGACCCGACCGACCCGACCCGACCCGACCGACCCGACCCGAACCCGCGACCACGGCGCCCGGGTGGGGGGTTTCTGCGTCCTGCCGGGCGGATCTCGACGTCCCGCCGGGCAGTCAGTACGCCCCGACCGGGCAACCGCTGTGCCCCGACCGGGCGGATCACCCTGCCCGCTCGGGCGGATGTCCGCGCCCACCGGGGCGGATCTCCACGCCCGTCGCGGGCGGAGGCACCGCACCGCCGTGGACCACCGCGCCCGCGGCGCCCCGCCGTGCCTGCCGGGCCTTCACGCCCATCGGGCGGGGTCACCGCACCGCCGGGGTCAGCGCACCCACGGGCCCGCCACGCCCGCCGGGGTGGCTCTGCGCGCCCGCCGGGTGGGGCCACCGCACTCGTGTGTGGTCCACCGGGCCCGCCGCACAGGCCGCAAGCGCCCGCCGCACAGGCCGCCACGTCCGTCCGTGACGCCTCGCCCCGGTCGCCGCCCGGTCGCCGGGCTCTGCCAAGATGCCGTACCTCATGGTGCAGATACCGAACCCCCCCGCCGACGGGCCCCTCGCACCGGGCTCCGTCCCCACGAGCGCCGACGTGGCCCGTCTGGCCGGCGTCTCGCGCGCGACCGTCTCCTACGTCCTCAACAACGCCGACGCCGTCCGCATCAGCGAACCCACCCGCCGCCGTGTCCGCGAGGCCGCCAGGGAGCTCGGGTACGTCCCGCACGCGGCGGCCCGCTGGCTGCGCGCCGGGCGCAGCCGTACGGTCCTGATGCCCGCGCCGTCCTTCCCCGCCGGACCGCTCTTCAGCCGCTTCCTCACCGAATTACAGGAGGCCCTCGGCCGCCTGGACTACACCGTCGTCCAGTACGGCACCGCGGGCACGCACGGCGACGAGGCCGCCCGCGCCTGGGCCGAACTGCGCCCGGTCGCGGTCCTCGTACCCGGCTCGGGCCTCGGCCCGCAGGGCGTGGAGATCCTCAAGCGCTCCGGCGCCCGGGCGGTCGTCACCCTGGGCCCGGAGGCCGTCGAGGGGGCGCACGCCCTGCTCATGGACCACGAGATCGTCGGCCACCGCGCGGCCCGGCACCTGCACGACCGGGGCAGGCGCGCGATCGGCGTCGTCGTCCCCGTGGAGGACGGCCTGGAGGTCTTCTCGGCGCCGCGTCTGGAGGGTGCCCGGCGCGCCGTCCGCGGTACCGACGCCACCGTCACCGCCCTGCCGCTCGCCTACGACGAGCGGGACGCGGCACGGCTGGCCGCCCGCTGGGGATCGCTCGGTCTGGACGCCGTGTTCGCGTACAACGACGAGTACGCGATGCTGCTGATGCGCGCCCTGCAGGACGCGGGCGTCGACGTGCCCGCGGGCACCGCCGTGATCGGCTCCGACGACCTGATGCTGGGACGGCTGCTGAGGCCCCGACTGAGCACCGTCCACCTGGAACTGCCCTCCGGCCGCGACCTGGCCGCACTGGTCGACCGTGCGGTGCACGACCCGGGCGCCGCGCCCGAGCGGCACGAGGTGCTGGGCGCGGCGGTCGTGCACCGCGAGTCGACCTGACCTCGGGTGGGTCCGCGGGGTCCGGCTACCGGCCGTCCTGCCCGGCCTGGCCCTCGGCCTGCGCCTGCTGCTCGGCGACCGCCTTGCGGACCTCGTCCATGTCCAGCTTCCGGGCCTGACCGATGACGTCGGTGAGCGCCTCCTCGGGCAGCGCGCCGGGCTGCGCGAACACGGCCACCTGGTCCCGGACGATCATCAGCGTGGGGATCGACTGGATACCGAAGGCCTGGGCCAGCTCGGGCTGCGCCTCGGTGTCCACCTTGCCGAACACCAGGTCGGGGTTGGCCTCGGCCGCCTTCTCGTAGACCGGGGCGAACTGACGGCACGGACCGCACCACGACGCCCAGAAGTCGATCAGGACGAACTCGTTGTCCGTGACCGTCTGGTCGAAGTTCTCCTTGGTGAGCTCCACGGTGCTGCTCATGGTGTGACCCTCTTCCTGGGTTCGGGGCAAAGCCGTCGGCACAACACTGCCGACCTGGTGCGTATTCCGCGCACGTACCCATGTGGCCACGTGGCACACCACCCACCAGACTGGCCCCATGACGCAATCGGATTCCATCGCGTACGACGTCGTCGTGGTCGGCGCGGGCCCCGTGGGGGAGAACGTGGCCGACCGCACCCGTGCGGCCGGACTGGCGACCGCGATCGTGGAGAGCGAGCTGGTCGGCGGCGAATGCTCCTACTGGGCGTGCATGCCCAGCAAGGCCCTGCTGCGCCCCGTCCTCGCCCGCGCGGACGCCCGCCGCCTGCCCGGTCTGAGCCGGTCGGTGCGAGAACCCCTCGACGCCGCCGCGGTGCTCGCCCGCCGCGACGAGTTCACCTCCCACTGGAAGGACGACGGTCAGGTCCGATGGGTGGAGGGCATCGGGGCCGACCTGTACCGCGGCCTGGGCCGGCTGGCGGGGCCGCGCACGGTGGAGGTGACCGCGCCCGACGGGACCCGGCGCGTTCTGACCGCCCGCCACGCGGTCGCCGTCTGCACCGGCAGCGCCGCCGCCCTGCCCGCCCTGCCCGGACTGGCCGACGTGCGCCCCTGGACCAGCCGTGAGGCCACCAGCGCCCAGGCGGCGCCCGGCAGGCTGATCGTGGTCGGCGGCGGGGTCGTCGCCGTGGAGATGGCCACCGCCTGGCAGGCCCTGGGCTCCCGGGTCACGCTCCTGGTGCGCGGCACCGAGGGCCTGCTCGGCCGGATGGAACCGTTCGCCGGGGAACTGGTCGCCGAGGCGCTCACCGAGGCCGGCGTCGACATCCGCACGGGCACCTCCGTCGCGTCCGTCACCCGGGAGGATGGCACCGTCGTCGCGGTCACCGACGCCGGTGACCGTCTCGAGGCCGACGAGATCCTGTTCGCGACCGGCCGCGTGCCCCGCACCGCCGACATCGGCCTGGAGACCGTCGGACTGGAACCCGGCTCGTGGCTCCCCGTCGACGAGAGCCTGCGCGTCGAGGGGCACGACTGGCTCTACGCCGTCGGCGACGTCAACCACCGTGCCCTCCTCACCCACCAGGGCAAGTACCAGGCGCGCATCGCGGGCGCCGCCATCGCCGCCCGCGCCTCCGGCAGTGCGGACGTGGACTCCGGCCCCTGGGGCGCGCACGCCGCGACCGCCGACCACGACGCCGTGCCCCAGGTGGTGTTCACCGACCCCGAGGCGGCATCCGCCGGCCTCACCCTGGCCGAGGCCGAGCGGGCCGGCCACCGCGTCCGCGCCGTCGACGTCGACATCGCGGTGGCGGGTTCGAGCCTGTACGGCGACGGCTACAAGGGCCGCGCCCGCATGGTCGTCGACCTGGAGGAGGAGATCGTCCGCGGGGTCACCTTCGTCGGCCCCGGCGTGGGCGAACTGATCCACTCCGCGACCGTCGCCGTCGCCGGGCGGGTGCCGGTCAGCCGCCTGTGGCACGCGGTCCCGGCGTACCCGACCATCAGCGAGGTGTGGCTGAGGCTGCTCGAGGCGTACCGGGACAACTGACCGGACCGGTCCGGGCGGACGGGCGTTCCGGGAGGAACGCCCGTCCCCGGAACGTCCGTCCCCCTGCCGCCACGCGCCGGCTCCCCCCCGCCTCGTCAGGGCAGCTCGAACCCCAGCGCCGCCGCCGCCCGGTGCGGCGTCGGCTGCGCCCACCGCTCGGCCATCGCGCCGTTCGACGCCAACGACCGCAGTTCGGCCCGGTCCAGGTACAGCACGCCGTCGAGATGGTCCGTCTCGTGCTGCACGATCCGGGCCGGCCAGCCCTCGAACACCTCGTCCACCGCGCGCCCGTGCTCGTCGCGCGCCACCAACCGCACCTCGGCGTGGCGCGCCACCACCGCCTGCCAGCCCGGCACGCTCAGACAGCCCTCGAAGAACGCGGCCCGGCCCGGCCCGACGGGCTCGTACGACGGATCGACCAGCACCCGGAACGGCTGCGGCACCCGGCCGCGGGCCACCCGCACCTCGTCCGGGACCGGCGCCGGGTCCTCGATCACCGCGATCCTGAGCCCCACCCCCACCTGCGGCGCGGCGAGGCCCACCCCCGGCGCCGCGCGCATGGTGAGGCGCAGCGCCTCCACGAAGCGTGCCAGCAGCGCGGGTTCCAGCTGACCGTCGAAGGGCTCGGCGGGGCGGCGCAGCACCGGATCGCCGGCCGCGACGATCGGCAACGGTCCGTCACCGGCGAGCAGTTCCTCGACCCGCTCGGCAAGGGGCGCGCGGTCACTCGGAGTTCCCATGGCCCTCAGGATGCCACGGCCCGCGCACCCACCCGGTCCACGAACGTGACCCACGCCACTTCCGCGGCGGGGAACCGGACCCGCTCCCGCTCCGACCACTGGTACCACCCCGTCCCCACGACGTCCCCGGAGCGCACACCGATGACCGCCACCACCTCCCCGCCCGCCACGGACGAGGCACCGGGCCGGGCGACGCCGCCCACCCCCGGCACCTGGGCCCCGCTGCGCCCGCTCGTCCTGCGCCTGCACTTCTACGCCGGGCTGTTCGTGGCCCCCTTCCTGCTGGTCGCGGCGGCCACCGGATTCCTCTACGCCGCCTCGTTCCAGGCGGAGAAGCTGCTCTACGCACACGAACTGACCGTCCCCGACGCCGGTGAGCGCAAGCTGCCCCTCTCCGAGCAGGTCGCCGCCGCCCGGCAGGCCCACCCCGACGGCACGGTGTCGGCCGTACGCCCCTCACCGGACGCGGACGCCACCACCAGGGTGCTGCTCTCCGGGGTCGAGGGCGTCGACCCGAACCACACGCTCGCGGTCTTCGTCGACCCGTACACCGCCAAGGTGCGCGGCGCCCTCGAGCAGTACGGATCGAGCGGCGCGCTGCCGCTGCGCACCTGGATCGACGAGTTCCACCGGGACCTTCACCTCGGGGAACCCGGCCGCCTGTACAGCGAGTTCGCCGCGAGCTGGCTCTGGGTGATCGCGGGTGGCGGCCTGGTGCTGTGGTTCTCCCGCCGACGGGCCCGGCGCAAGCTGCGCGGCACCGCCGGCCGGCGCCGCACCCTGGGCCTGCACGGCACGGTCGGCGCCTGGGCCGCGGCCGGGTTCGTCTTCCTGTCGGCGACCGGCCTGACCTGGTCGACGTACGCCGGGGCGAACATCGAGGACCTGCGCGTCTCGCTCGGGCAGACCACTCCGTCCGTGTCGGCGTCGGCCGCCGGTGGCGGCGAGCACGCGGGCCACGGCGCGGCGGCGGGGGCCGGCGGTGACGCCGCGCACGGGGTGGGGCTGGACAGGGTCCTGGCCGCCGCGCGGGCCGAAGGCCTCGGGGACCCCGTGGAGGTGGTCCCGCCCGCCGACGCCTCCTCGGCCTACGTCGTCAAGCAGGTGCAGCGCAGCTGGCCCGAGAAGCAGGACTCGGTCGCCGTCGACCCGGTGACGGGCGAGGTGACGGACGTGCTGCGCTTCGCCGACTACCCGGTCCTGGCCAAGCTCAGCCGCTGGGGCATCGACCTGCACACGGGCAGCCTGGTCGGCCTGGCCAACCAGGTCGGGCTGATGGCGCTGGCCGCCTGTCTGATCCTGCTCATCGTCCTCGGCTACCGCATGTGGTGGCAGCGCGGGCGGGGCTCCGTCTTCGGCCGTCCGGTCCCGCGCGGCGCCTGGCAGCAGGTGCCGGCGGCGGTCCTCGTCCCGCTGCTGGCGGTCGTCGCCGTCCTCGGCTACTTCGTACCGCTGCTGGGCATCCCGCTGGCCGTGTTCGTCGCCGTCGACGTGGTGCTCGGCGAGATCGCCCACCGGCGCGGGCGGCGGACGTACGCGGGCGCCACGACGGCGAAACGGTGAGAAGGGCGGCGCGCCGCACCCGATGGGACGAGCGGGCCCGGCGAGCCTCCGGAGCCCGCCACCCCGCCACCCCCCCCGCTCAGCGGTCGGCGAAGTCGCCCGCCAGGGCGGCGGCGATCCGCAGCTGCGCGTCGGCCTCCTCCTGCCGCCCCTGCCGCTCGAGGGTGCGTCCCAGCATCAGCCGGGCGTACTGCTCGACGGGGTCGCGCTCGACGACGCGACGCAGCTCCGCCTCCGCACGCCGGAGCTGGGCCGAGTGGTAGTAGGAACGCGCCAGCAGCAGCCGCGGCCCGGACTGCTCGGGCACCTCCTCGACCAGCCCGCTGAGGACGCGCGCCGCGGCGGCGTAGTCCTTGGCGTCGAAGAACATCCGCGCGCGCTCCCAGCGCTCCGTCGGCGTTCCGTGGTCGTAGTACGTCGTGTCCACTGGTGACCTCCTTCGGTGTGCGGTAACCACGCCAGGTCGTTCAACATTCCACCATCGGTTCGAGGGCTCCGCCGACCGTGGGGACGGCCGTGGGACCGTCTGACGCGGACGGTCGTCCGGGGCTAGGTTGGGCGCCATGAGCAATCTCGATCGCGAGGCGGTTCCCTCCCTGTGCGGCGGCCGCGGCTTCGTGGTGGCGGAACCCGTGCGGGAACTCCTCAGCCCCCGGCAGGTGCGGCTCGGCGAGTCCACCGAGGTCCGCCGACTGCTGCCCAACCTGGGCCGGCGCATGGTCGGCGCCTGGTGCTTCGTCGACCACTACGGCCCCGACGACATCGCCGACGAGCCCGGCATGCAGGTGCCCCCGCACCCGCACATGGGCCTGCAGACGGTCAGCTGGCTGCACGAGGGCGAGGTGCTGCACCGCGACTCGACCGGCAGCCTGCAGACCATCCGCCCGCGCCAGCTGGGCCTGATGACCTCGGGCCGCGCGATCAGCCACTCCGAGGAGAGCCCCCGTTCGCACGCCCGCCACCTGCACGGCGCGCAACTGTGGGTTGCCCTCCCGGACGCCCACCGCCACACCGACCCGCACTTCGAGTTCCACGCCGAACTGCCCCGGGTCACGGCGCCCGGCCTCACCGCCACCCTGCTCCTCGGCAGCCTCGACGGCACCACCTCCCCGGGGACGACCTACACCCCGCTCGTCGGCGCCGACCTGACCCTCGCCGCCGGCACGGACGCCCGCCTCCCCCTGGAACGGGACTTCGAGTACGCCGTCCTCTCCATGACCGGCGAGGCCCACGTCGACGGCGTGCCGCTGGTACCGGGATCGATGCTCTACCTCGGCTGCGGCCGCGACGAACTCCCTCTGCGCGCCGACTCGGACGCGGCCCTGATGCTCCTGGGCGGCGAGCCGTTCGAGGAGGAGCTGATCATGTTCTGGAACTGGATCGGGCGGTCGCAGGAGGAGATCGTACAAGCCCGTCGGGACTGGATGGAAGGCTCCCGTTTCGGGGAGGTGAAGGGGTACGACGGTGCGCCACTGCCCGCACCGGAACTGCCGCCGGTGCCGCTGAAGCCGCGGGGAAGGGTGCGCTGACCTGCGGAAACACGTCCGCATTGGTGGCTGCGAGACGGAAGACGGTCAGGTCGATCCCGCTGTCTTCCGTCTGCCTGCCGGACTGCGTCCAGACGGCCGCCTGGCTCAGGCCGGTGCGGTCAGCTACGCGGGGTGGGGATCCGAGCCGCCGGGGGAGGGGAGAGCGGTGATCTCGTCGACCGTGCGGGTGCCGTCGCACAGGTCGAGGCCGGCCCGGCCCGAGCCGTGCAGGACGACGACGCGCTCGGGCAGCAGTAGGACGTCCGCGTCCCGCGTCCGGTCGTGGCGCAGCACCGCGGCCGCGGGAACACGGGGCCGCCATCGCGGCTCGCCACTCATCACGGTTCCTCCTGCCCGCTTGCCGCCCCCTGCACGCTGTCGAGCAGGGCCCACAGCACGTCGCACTTGAAGGACAGGGCCGCCGGCGCCTGGCGCTGCTGGTCGCCGGTCACCGCCCACTGCTTCACCCAGGACAGGGTTTCGCTGCCGTCACGGCGTCCCTGGGGTACGCGGTGGCGGAAGAAACCGCGGTGGCCGCCGTCGCGCTGGACGAGTTCGAAGAAGACCCGGCCGAGACCCCGTCGTCCAGGAGCGTTGCCGGGCCGCGTTCGAAACCGTCTGGCGCGGCATGCCGGCCCCACCGGCTTCAAGCCCGTGACAAGCACACCCATGCATGTTTTGGCTGTTCAGGTGGACGGTGGCGGAGTCTTGACGCCCTCGGCTGCGGCGGCGACCGCCGGGTCGGGCGGAACGGGTGCCGCGGGCCTCATCCCCGGACTCGGGAGCGGTGTCGGCGCCTCCGCGCGAGGATGAACGTGGCCAAGAGGAGCAGGGCGGCGGCGACGACGATCGCGAGCGGTGCGAGGACGGTCAGGGCGGTCAGGATTCGACCGGCTGATGTCGCCTTGTCGCCCAGGTCTCGCACGCTCTCGGGAGTGACCTCGAGTGTCAGGGCCGACACCGGCAGCAAAGGCGTTGGAGCCCCGGCGACGGAGGTGGTCGCCACCGTTCTCCGGCTCACCGTCTGGTCCACGGCGATGCCGGTCTGCTGGTCGACGTAGGCGACCAGGGTTGACTGGCCCAGGTAAGTGAGCGGAACGGGGTCCGGCAGCGCGGCCAGCACCGTGGGTGTGAGGCGGGCCCGTGTCCTGGAGTCGAGAGCGGGCACCAGGCTCGCGACGAGCTTCTTCGGCAGAGCGGTCGGTAGCGGCTTGAGCACCGCCGGGTCCTTGACGGGCGCTGAGACCTTGATCTCGTAGACATTGACGGCACGGCCCTCCCGTCGGGCGGTTCCGGTGTAGCGAACCGGCACGATCGAACGGGTCGTCGCGTCGTAGTACGTGTAGGAGTCGTCCTGTTCGGCATCCGGCGGAAAGGCCGAACTCAGTGCGCCCCGTGAGTTCTCCGCCGATGTCGAGGCCGGTGGCGACGCGCCCTTCCTGCTTGTTCGGTCAATGGCGTACGTCTTCGAGCTGGGTAGGGACTGCTCACCGGCATGGACCGTCATCGTGTCCTCGAGCACGGCCGTGTCACCGTGTGTGGAGGTGACCCGCACCCGCCGGTCGGCGGTGACGGGGATGCCGGGCCGGAGCGCATGTGCGGTGTCTCCGGACCGGAGGGCCTTGCCGTCCAGCATGGTGGTCTCGCCCGCGTAGTGCACCGTCTGGTCGGTGTCGTCGGGCAGTTTCGTCGCGTTCGGGGCCACTACGAGACGTACGACTGCCGCGGCGGCGACCAGGATCACGGCCATGGTGATGAGTACGATCGACGGACGACGTGCGGACACGGCGTCCTCCCTCCACTTGTCTGGTCACATGTTCTCGGCGCCGGCTCTGATCGCTTCACGGATGCGGGGGTAGGTGCCGCACCGGCAGATGTTGCGGATACCGTCCAGGTCGGCCTCGGTGATGGTGCGGCCTTCTTCCTTGACACGGCGGACCAGGGCTACGGCGGCCATGATCTGGCCGGGCTGGCAGTAGCCGCACTGGGCCACGTCCTGGTCGAGCCATGCCTCTTGCATCGGGTGCAGGTCCGCTCCCACGGTGGCCGGCAGCCCTTCGATGGTGGTGACCTCGTCGGACGGCCTCAGGTCCCGCACCGGGATGGCGCAGGGGTTCGCCGCCCTGCCGTTGAGGTGGCTCGTGCAGGCCTTGCAGACGTTGATGCCGCAGCCGTATTTCGGTCCGGTGACGCCGAGGAGGTCGCGAAGGACCCACAGCAGCCGCTCGTCGTCCGGGGCATCGACGGTCACCTGCTCACCGTTGAGGCGGAATGTGTGCGTGGGCATGAGAACTCCCAGATGTTTCGCAGCGCTTCAGCGGACGTGGTCCAGGCCATCGGTGGGGGACGCGGGGATGGGCGGGACGGTCGGTTTCGGTTCGAAGGAGAGGGTGCCGTGGTTGATCGGGAAGACCGTGGGCATCGTGCCGGTGGCACGGCCGTACGCGCACGCGACCGCGGCCATCGACGCAGCGACGCCGAGTTCCCCCGCGCCGCCGGGCTTGCCGGTGCTGGGCGGCAGGACGATGACCCGCAGTTCGGGCGGTGTGTTCCACTGCCGGGTGTAGAAGTAGTTGTCCCAGCTCGCTTCGAGGAAGTGCCCGTCGCGCAGGTGCAGGCTGGAGGTCAGGGTCAGGGCGATGCCGTCCATCAGGCAGCCCATCATCTGAGCTTCCAGGCCACGCGGATTGACGGCTAGGCCGACGTCCACGGCGATGACGGCCTTGGTGACGCGTGGGCCGGCGACACCGTCCCGGACGGGGCGGTCGACGGTCTCCGGTCGGCAGTCGAGTTCCACCAGGACGGCGCTGGCGGAGTGGTATTCGGAGTGGAAGGCGATGCCCTGCGCCGTACCCGCCGGCATGCTCCGGCCCCAGTTCCCGGCTTCGGCGGCCTTGTCCAGCACGGCTCGGCCGCGGTCGTCCCGAAGGAAGTCGTGCCGAAACCGGTAGGGGTCCTTGCCCATCTTCCCGGCGAGCCGATCGACCAGGAGTTCCCGGGCGCACGTGACGTCGGGGGAGTACACGTTGCGCATGCTGCCGGTGTTGAAGCCCTTGTCGGTTTCGCTCAGGAGCCGGCTGTTGGCACCGAAGTCGTAGGGCATCGACTGGGAGAGCTGGAAGAAGGTCTCCGCGAAGCCGATGTCACCCACCGGCAGTTGCGCGGCCAGGGCGGTGAAGATCTCCCCGAGGCCGTGGCCGAGGTCGGTGGACACACTGGTGTGCCGCTGTCTGTACCCGAGGACGGTGTTGCCCAGGTAGGAGATGCGCACGCGCGACGTGGCCATGGGATGGGTACGACCCTGGCGGGAGTCGTCGGCGCGGTGCCACATGAGCTTCACCGGCTTGCGGATCCGTCGGGAGACTTCGACGGCCTCCAGCGCCGCGTCGAAGAAGAGCTTGCGGCCGAAGGAGCCCCCTCCCTCCGTGACATGCACGGTCACCGCCCCGAGCGGCAGGCCGAGCTTGGTGGCGATCGCCTGCTTCGCGACGATCGGAGCCTTGAGGCTCGACCAGATCTCGGCACGGTCGGGGCGCACGTCGGCTATCGCGCAGTTGGGTTCCAGCGCGCTGTTGCTGCGGAAGTGGAACGTGAAGCGTTCCTCCACGTTCGGCGTCACCGACGGCAGCCCCATGGGCAGTTCGGCGGCGCGCAACTCCGCGAGCACGGACTCGTCGGACTTTCCCTCGGCGCTACCGGGTTGCCACGAGACCCGCAGGGCGCGCACCGCGTCGATGCACCGGCCGAAGGTGGCGGCGCGCACCGCCACCCCGGTCGGAATCACGACCACGTCGGTGACACCGGGCATGGAACGGACCTCGGACAGGTTGGACACCGATCCGACCTTGCCGTTGATGGTCGGCGGGCGGCACACCATGGTCGGCAGGGCGTCCGGAACCTTCAGATCCAGCGTGAACGTCTTGCGTCCGGTGATCGCCGCGTGGGCGTCCACGCGGTTGTGCGGCTTGCCGATGACGGTGAACATGTCGCGGGGCTTGAGGCTGACCGACACCTCCTCGGTCCGCGCGCGCGCCGCCTTTGGGGACAGGTCCCCCATGTCGGCCTTCCGGCCTCCGGGACCGGTGACGAGTCCCGCCTCCCAGCTCAGTTCGGTGACGGCGGTTCCCCATTCGGTGGCCGCGGCCTGAAGCAGCCGGTTGCGGGCGACGGCGGCGGCCACCCGGATCGGGGTGTAGGTGGAGAACGTCGTATTGGATCCGCCGGTGAGCTGGTTGAAGAGCAACTCCGGGCGCGCCTCGGCGAGAGTGATGTGCACTCGGGAGAGGGGGATGCCGAGTTCCTCGGCGATCAGCATGGCCGTCGACGTGGTGATGCCCTGCCCCACCTCGGTCCGCGGCAACGCGAAGGACACGGTGCCGTCCGTGTTCACCTCGACCGTGATCAGGCCGGACGTCGGCAGGGCCGCCGCTGTCATCACGTCGTTGAGGTCGATCAGTTCCGTGATCTCCGGCGAGGGTATGTCCGCACGAGCCTCGGACGCGGGGACGAGCTGGGCCGCCGTCATCAAGGTAGGAGCGGCCAGGACGTACCCGAGGAAGCGGCGTCTGGCGAAGGGCTGCGCGCTCGGGTTCTGCCGGGACGGGTGATCGGTGTCCGTCACCGGCGGTCTCCTGCCCTTGTGGCCGGTGCCGGCGGCTGCGCGTGGGGCGCCCGAGCCGAGCACGAACGTGTCGTCTCGCTGTCGTGAGGTGTCGTCATTGTCTCAACTCGTTCTCGACGTCGGTGTGGTAGCGGGACGTGGGGTGCACTGATGGGGGTACGCCGGTGACGTCGTACCCCCACGTCGTCGATGGCGTACGTGGCTCAGGAGGGACGGTTGGCGTCCGGGATCTCGAGGTGGATGCCCTGTCCTTCGCTGAGGAAGAGCAGGACGAACTTACGGAGGGCCTCTTCCACGGTCCAGGCGGCCTGGGGGATCAGCGGCAGCGGAATGAGCCCTTCCCGGAAGGCCACCAGGAGCGGCCAGGCGGTGCTGATCAGCGGCTTCCAGAACGGCTCCCTGTCCAGCCCGATCAGGTCACCGGTCCGGTCACCCAGGGTGTACCGGGCGAAGCCGTTGATGAGGGGCCTGGTGAGGCCGGCGTCGAGTTCCGCGACGATGTCGAGGAGGACGTCGGTCAGCTCGGTGCCCTCGGGGGTGGACGCCAGGATGGGGTCGAGGACCTGCTTGGACTGTGCGTTGGCCGCGTCCCAGGTGGCGGGGATGTACTCGTCCCGGACGCCGAGCATGTGGGCGGTGACCTGCCACACGTGCAGGTAGCCGTCCGACTCGGTGGTGGTGATCGGGACCTTCCACTCCTTTAGCTTGCGCATGACAAACGTGGCCAGGCTGTGCCAGGTGACCATGATGTCGGCCTGGCTGATGGGTATCGTCTGGCCGCCGCTGGTGCGAGTCCAGCCCGGTGACTGGGGCAGCAGGTGCCGTACGGCGGCGTGCACCATCCGGGTCTTCACGGCGGTCACGACCATCCCGCCCCGCGGCTGGTAGGCGTCCAGGTCCCCGACGTCGTAGCCGAGCTGTGCCGTCTTGGCGATGCGGTCCTTCATGTCCGCGCCGCCCTTGGAGTAGTAGACGGCGCGCGCCTCTCTCGGGATGGCGGTGCTCAACAGGCCGCTGCCCAGACCGTACAGAGCCCCGGTGTAGATGCCCTTCTTCGTGGTGAACCTGGCCGCGGCCGCGAGCTTGTCCCGGTCCGCCCAGGCGGGCAGTTGGCGGGCCTTCTCCATGAAGTCGCGCAGGTCGGTGGGGAGTCCGGCCGGCAAGGGCTGGTCGTTGCGGGTCCACTTGCGGAGCGCTTCGTTGGCTTTGGCCACGTCGCCGCGCTCGATCACGGCGGCGAGGACGGGATCCGCCTCCTCGTCCCAGACCCAGTCGGGGTCGACGCCCGCTCCCTTGCCCGCCACCGAGCCGCTCGGCGCCCACGTCCACAGGGATCGTGCCTGGGCCGGTGACGCGGCCCCCAGAGCTCCGAGCGCTCCGAGCGCTCCTCCCATGATCAGCATCTTGCGCCTGCTCAGGTCGTCCATGCTGAGAACCCTTTCTTGAGTTCCGCCGAGGCCGCCGTGGCCATCCGCGCGGGTGCCGACTTCGGTCAGGTGGGACGGTTGGTTTCGGGGATGTCGATGTGGGTTCCGCGTCCCTTGGTGAGGTAGAAGAGGATGTACTTCCGGGCCGCCTCGTCGATCGTCCAGGCCAGAGGCGGTACGAGGGGCAGAGGGATCAGCTTCTCCCGGGCGGCGACCAGCTTCGGCCAGGCGGTCGCGATGGCCTTCTCCCAGAACGGCTCACGCGGGATGCCGTCCCAGTCGGCGACCTGGTCGCCGACCAGGTACCGGGCGAGGGCGTTGACGAGCGGGCGGTCGATCCCCCCGGGGCTGGTCTGCTCGGCGAGCTGGCGCAGCAGGATGTCGGTCAGTTCGACGCCCTCGCGCGTGGGGGCGAGGATGGGGTCGAGGACCTGCTTGGACTGTGCGTTGGCCGCGTCCCAGGTGGCGGGGATGTACTCGTCCCGGATGCCGAGCAGGTGGGCGGTGACCTGCCAGACGTGCAGGTAGGCGGCCGAATCGGCGGCCGGGATGGGTACCTTCCACTCGCGCATCTTCTGCATGGCGTAGGTGGGCAGACTGTGCCAGGTGACCAGCATGTCCTGCTGGCTGATGGGAATCGTCTGGCCGCCGCTGGTCCGGGTCCAGGCCGGTGACTGGGGCAGCAGGTGCCGTACGGCCGCGTGCACCAGGCGGGTCTTGACGGCCTGCACGATGACGTCGCCGTCGGGCCGGAACGCGTTGAGGTCCCCGACCGCGAAACCCAGCAGGCTGGTCTTGGCGACCCTGTCCTCCATGTCGGCGCCGCCCTTGGAGTAGTAGACGGAGCGCGCCTCACGAGGGATGGCGGTGCTCAGCATGCCGCCGCCGACTCCGTTCAGCAGGTTGAGGTACAGGCCCCTCGACTTGTTGAACTCGGCCGCCCGCTCCAGCTTGTCCCGGTCCGCCCAGGCGGGCAGTTGGCGGGCCTTCTCCATGAAGTCGCGCAGGTCCGCGGGGAGTCCGGCCGGCAGCGCCTGGTCGTTGCGGGTCCAAGAGCGCAGCGCTGCGTTGGTCTTGGCCACATCGCCGCGCTCGATCACGGCGGCGACCAACTGGTCGACCTCCTCGTCCCAGACCCATTCGGGGTCGAGACCGGCTCCCTTGCCCGCCACCGAGCCGCTCGGTGCCCACGTCCACAGGGACCGTGCGTGGGTGGGCGAGGCCAGGCTCAGCGCCCCGAAGGCTCCCAGTGCCCCGCTCGCGAACAACATCCTGCGCCTGCTGAGTCCGTCCATCGCTGCGAACTCCTCCTTGAGTTCTGTGGCATCGCTGCAGGGGTTGGTACGATGAAACGCATAGTGCTTCGTTGTTTCAACAGGGGAGCACATGCGTGACGTGAACGCCAGAGGCTTCACAGAATCCGGGAGGCAGTCGTGGAACCCGTCCTGTTGGCACTCATGAGGTCGTCGTCCGGTGCTCCGTCCGTGCTGGAGAGCGTGTTCGCCGAGGCCGTCGAGGGTGCCGGGCGGGATGACGAGGTCTCGGAGCGTCTGCTCGACGCCGCCTACGAGCAGTTCTGCCGCATGGGCATCAAGCGCTCGACCATGGCGGACGTGGCGCGGCTGGCCGGCGTCTCCCGGATCACGGTCTACCGCCGGTTCGCTACCAAGGACCAACTGGTCGAGCAGGTTGTACGGCGTGAGTTCCGGCGGTACTTCGACCGCTTCATCCTGGACATCCAGGACGCCGACACCGTCGCTGACCGGGTCGTCGTGGGGTTCGTGAGTTCGCTCAGGGCCATCCGCCGCAACCGTCTCATCGGCGGTCTCATGGCCGCCGAGCCGGACGCCGTGGTCCCGTCCATGACCAGTGACGGAGGACGCACCCTGGCCGTGGTGCAGCAGTTCGTGGCATCGCGACTGCTTCGGGAACAGCGCGCGGGGAACATCGCCGGTCATGTGCAGGTGGACCTGGTGGCCGAGATGATGGTGCGCATGTCCGCGTCGTTCCTCGTCATTCCCAGCCATGTGATCGATCTCGACGACGATGAGCAGCTGCGTGCGGTGGCCCGGCAGTTCCTCGTGCCGATGCTCGGACCACCGCACTCACCTCACTCGTAGCTTTCGCCGCGCTCGGCCTTGGCCACGAGGGATTGCGGCGGCTCGAACCGCTCGCCGTACCGCTCGGCCAGCTCCCTGGAGCGGGCGGCGAAACCGTGGAGCCCGCCGACGTAGCCGTTGATGTACTGCAGTACACCGCCGGTCCAGGCCGGGAAACCGATGCCCAGGATGGAGCCGACGTTGGCGTCGGGCACCGACCGCAGTACGCCTTCGTCGAGACACCGGACCGTGTCCAGTGCCTCGGCGAAGAGCATCCGTTCCTTCATGTCCTCGAACGGGATCTCACGGCCCGGCACGGCGAAGTGCTCGTACAGGCCCCGCCACAGCCGCGTACGCCGGCCGTCGACGTACTCGTAGAACCCGGCGCCCGAGGAACGTCCGCCCCGCCCGAACTCGTCGATCATGCGGTCCATGACCGGCTCCGAGCCGTGCGGACGCCAGTCGCCGCCCTCGGCCAGGACCGCGGCCCTGGTCTCCTCGCGGATCTTCCGGGGCAGGGTCAGCGTCAGTTCGTCCAGCAGCTGCAGCGGAGGCGCGGGGTAGCCGGCCTGCGAGCCGGCCTGCTCCACCGAGGCGGGAGGCAGTCCCTCGCCGATCATGGCCACCGCCTCGTCGATGAACTTGGATATCACGCGACTCGTGAAGAAGCCCCGGCTGTCGTTGACCACGATCGGCGTCTTGCCGATCTGCCGCGCCATGTCGACCGCCTTCGCCACGGTGTGCTCGCTGGTCCTCTCCCCGGTGATGATCTCCAGCAGGGGCATCTTGTCCACGGGGGAGAAGAAGTGCAGACCGATGAAGTCCTCGGGGCGCTTGACCGCCTCCGCCAGCCCGGTGATCGGGAGCGTGGAGGTGTTGGACCCCAGCACGGCGTCCGGCGCGACGACGTCCTCGATGTCGCGGAAGACCTGCTGCTTGAGGTCCGGATCCTCGAAGACCGCCTCGATCACCAGATCGCAGCCGCCGAGATCTGCCGGGTCGGCGGTCGGCATGATCCGTGCGAGCACCTCGTCGGCCTTGGTCTGGGAGAGCCGTCCGCGTGCCACGGCCTTGGCCAGGACCTGTCGGGAGTAGTCCTTGCCCTTCGTCGCCGCATCGTAGGTGACGTCCTTGAGTACCACCGGCACGCCGCTGCGCGCGCAGGAGTACGCGATGCCGGCTCCCATCATGCCGGCGCCCAGTACGCCCACCCTGTGGACGATGTGGGGCGGGTAGCCGTCGGGACGGCTTCCACCGGAGCCGATGTGCTGCATGTCGTAGAAGAACGCCTGCATCATGTTGGTCGAGACCTGACCCGTCATCAGTTCCACGAGGTAGCCGGTCTCGATCTTCTGCCCGGTCTCCAGGTCGACCTGTGCGCTCTCGACGGCCGCGGCGAGGATGTTGCGCGGCGCCGGCACGTTCGCGCCCTTGAGCTGCTTGCGCAGGTGCGCCGAGAGGGTCGGCAGCATCGCCGCCACCTTCGGATGGGAAGGGGATCCGCCCGGCATGCGGAAACCTGGGGCGTCCCACGGCTGAGTGGCCTCAGGATGGGTCAGGACCCATTGCCTGGCCCTGGCGAGCAGTTCCTCCGGCGTCTGGGCGAGTTCATGGACCAGCCCCTTGGCGAGCGCCTCCTGGGGCTTGTACTGCTGCCCCGTGAGCAGGATGTCGGTCAGCGCGTCCTGGAGCCCCAGAAGACGGACGGTCCGGCTGACTCCACCGGCGCCGGGCAGCAGGCCCAGAGTCACCTCCGGCAGGCCGAAGCGGCTGCTCGGCGTGGACAGGGCGATGCGCCGGTGGCAGGCGAGCGCGATCTCGAGCCCGCCGCCGAGAGCCGTGCCGTTCATGGCCGCGGCCACCGGCCTGCCGAGGGTCTCCAACCGGCGCAGCTGTGACTTCAGGACCGTGCACAGCTCACTGAGTTCCGCGGCGTTGTCCGGCTGTGCCCTGCTCATGAAGCCGATGTCTCCGCCGGCGAAGAAGCTCTTCTTGGCGGAGGTGAGGACGACCCCGGTGATGTTGTCCCGCTCCGCCTCGAGGCGGGTGACGGTGGCCTCCATCGAATCCACGTAGGTCCGGTTCATCGTGTTGACCGGCTGATCGGCATCGTCCATGGTCAGCAGGACGACGCCGTCAGGCCCCTGTTCCCAGTGGATCATGTTCTTCGCCAGCATCGGTACGGCGCTCCTTTCGAGGGGATGTACGTGCCCGGCACGCGGGGCGGCAGGGAGGTGGTCACAGTCGTTCGATCACGGTGGCGATGCCCATGCCGCCACCCACGCAGAGGCTGACCACGGCCCGTCGCGCGGAGCGGCGCTCGAGTTCGTCCAAAGCGGTGCCCACCAGCATCGCCCCGGTGGCGCCGAGCGGGTGTCCCATGGCGATGGCGCCACCGTTGACGTTGACCTTCTCCCACGGCAGACCGAGGTCCTTGACGTAGCGCAGGACCACCGACGCGAACGCTTCGTTGATCTCGAACAGGTCGATGTCGTCCACCGTCAGACCGGCGAGGTCCAGCGCCTTGCGGGTGGCCGGAGCCGGCCCGGTGAGCATGATCGTCGGGTCGGCTCCGCTGACCGCGGCCGCCACGACGCGCGCCCTGGGCACCAGGCCGCACTCCGCACCCGCCTGCTCCGTACCGACCAGGACGAGCGCCGAACCGTCCACGATCCCCGAGGCGTTGCCCGGGGTGTGTACGTGCTCGATACGCTCCAGCCAGTGGTACTTCTGCAGCGCCACCGCGTCGAAGCCCGCCATGGTGCCGAGGTCCGCGAACGAGGGCTTCAGCTCGCCGAGCGCCTCCGCCGTCGTCTCCGGACGCATGTGCTCGTCCTGGGCGAGCACGATGACGCCGTTGCGGTCCCTGACCGGCACCACGGACTTGGCGAAGTAGCCGCCGGACCAGGCGTGAGCGGCACGCTGCTGCGACCGGACCGCGTACGCGTCGACGTCGTCGCGCGAGAAGCCCTCGATGGTCGCGATCAGGTCGGCGCCGATGCCCTGCGGCACGAAGTACGTGTCGAAGGCGGTCTCGGGATCCGCGGCCATCGGACCGCCGTCGCTGCCCATCGGCACGCGCGACATGGATTCCACGCCGCCGGCGATCACCAGGCGCTCCCAGCCGGAACGGACCTTCTGCGCGGCCGTGTTCACCGCCTCCAGCCCCGACGCGCAGAACCGGTTGAGCTGGACGCCGGCCACGTGGTCCGGCAGTCCCGCCGCCAGCGCCGCCGTCTTGGCGATGTTCATGCCCTGGTCACCGACCGGGGAGACCACGCCGAGCACGACGTCGTCCAGACGGTCCGGGTCCAGACCGGGATGACGGCGGCGGATCTCGTCGATCAGGCCCGTCACCAGTGAGACCGGCTTGACATGGTGCAGCGAACCCCGTTTGCCCCGACCGCGCGGGGTGCGGATCGCATCGTAGATGAATGCTTCAGTCACTGTCCTGGCACTTCCTCTCGTCGGCAGGCGACGTGCTGCCGATCCGGGCACTCCGGGTGCAGGTGCTGGATCCGGTGGGGACAAGTAAGAGCGTTTGTTGGCTGTCCGTCAATAGTGTTGAGACACCGTCACATCACGTGATGCTGGCCAAAGTGTGAGAGGGGATACGAGTTCGGCGATAGTGCTGAGTGCTCGGGTCTACGCCTCTATTGACTCATCGCCAAGAGCGGTTCACTGTGGGGTCCGCTCAGCAATCCGCTCACGTCTCGCGAGGGAGGGGACCCGTCATGGCCACAGCAGAGCAGTTGCACGAGTCTGTCGAAGGGCTGACGATCACCGCACTACTGCGACGCAACGCCCAGCAGTACGCTGAGCGTCCGGCGCTGACCACCGGTATCGGCCCGGACGCCGGGACCCTGACCTGGTCGCAGCTGCGCGCCGAGGTCGCCGCGGTCACCCGTGGCCTGGTGGCCCTGGGACTGAACCGGGGCGATCGCATGCTCATCGCCATGTCCAAGCGGGCGGAGCACTGGATCGCCGACCTGGCCGCGGTCCATGTCGGTGCCCTGCCCTGCAGCACGTACGACACGCTGAGCACCGAGCAGATCGGCGCCCTGGCCCGGCACAGCGCGGCTGCCGTCCTCGTCCTGGAAGGCAAGGGACAGATGCGGCGGTGGCGTCCGGTCCTGGACGACCTGCCGAAGCTGCGCGCCGTCGTCGTGCTCGACTGGGACGCCGCTCCTGCCGACGACCCGCGTTTCGTCAGCTACACGGCCGTACGCGGCGCGGTGCCTCCCGACGACGCCGGGTTCGAGGAACTCACGGACGCCGTCACCACCGACCATCCGCTGGCCCTTGCCTACACCTCGGGTACGACCGGTGACCCCAAGGGCGTGGTGCTCTCCCATCGCAACGTGATCCACGAGTGCCTGATGCAGGAGCAGCTCGTCCAGGTGCCGGACCACCCGCGCTCGGTCGCGTACCTTCCCCTGGCCCACATCGCCGAGCGGGTCCTGGGCATCTACATGCCCATCTGCAACGCGGGCCACGTCACGATCTGCCCGGAGCCCGACCAACTCCTGCCCACGCTCCTCACGGTGCGTCCGCACGGTTTCTTCGGCGTGCCCCGGGTGTGGGAGAAGCTCGCCGCCGGCCTGCGGGCGAAGCTCGCGGCACTGCCTGAGGAACAGTCCGCGGCCATGGAGCAGGCCCGGAAGACCGCCCTGGAGGCGTACCTGCTCCGCTCCGACGGCAAGGACGTCCCGGCAAAGCTCGCCGAGGTGTTGGAGCAACTCGATACCCGGGTGATGCGGCCGGTCCGGGCCGCGATCGGACTCGACGAATGCCACAGGGCCTTCAGCGGCGCGGCACCGATTCCGACCCGCGTACTGGAGTTCCTGGCGAGCGTGTCCCTGCCGGTGTACGAGGTGTGGGGACTGAGCGAGACCACCGGCGCGGCAACGGTCAGCACCCCCGGGGCCTTCGCACTCGGCTCGGTCGGGAGGCCGGGACCGGGCATCGAGGTCAAGGCAGCCGATGACGGCGAACTCCTCGTCAGGGGACCGGTCGTGTTCGCCGGCTACCTGCAAAGCGATGGTGGCATCGAGCCTGCGACCGACGCGGAGGGCTGGCTGCCCACCGGAGACGTGGGAGCGGTCGATTCACGTGGCTTCGTCACCATCACCGACCGCAAGAAGGAAATCATCATCACTGACGGCGGGAAGAACATCGCCCCCACCAAGATCGAGTCCCTCCTGCGAGCGCACCCTCTGATCGCCCATGCCGTCGTCATCGGGGACCGGCGGCGCTACGTCACCGCCCTGCTGGTACTGGACGAGGAGACGGCCCCGCTGTGGGCACGGGCGAACGGTGTCGCCGACGCGTCCGATGTGGACGCGCTGGCCCGTCACCCGAAGGTCCACGCGGCGCTCGACCAGGCCGTGGCCGAGGCCAACGCGGTGCTGTCGCGCACGGAGCAGGTGAAGAAGCACCGTGTCCTCGCGGGCCCCTGGACCGCGGAGACCGGCGAGCTGACACCCAAGCTGAGCCTTCGCCGCCGCGCCATAGAAGAAGCGCACGCCGCCACGATCGAGTCGATGTACACATAGGTCCGGCACACCGCGACCACGGAAGGAACCACCACATGGGCGTTCAGCGCCAGGCCCCGCGCCGCAGGATGGAGCCGGACGCCCGGCGAGCCGAGATCCTCGGCGTCGCCCGCAGGCTGTTCGGGGCCAAGAGCTACAGCACGGTGTCCATCGCGGACATCGCCTCCGAGGCAGGAGTGGCCCGTGCCCTGGTCAGCCACTACTTCGGCGGGAAGCGGCAGCTGTACCTGGAGGTGGTCCGGCAGATGATGGTCGTGCCGGCGTCCGTCTCGCAGCGGCTGCCGCCGACCACCGCGGAAGAGCGCGTTTCGATCTGCGTCGACCGATGGCTCGAGGTCGTGGAACGCAACCGGGAGATGTGGCTGTCCGCGATCGGCCTGGAAGCGCTCGGCAGCGACCCGGAGATCGACCAGATCATGCTCGAAGCCGACGAGATCGCGACCGACCGTGTCCTCGAGGCCGCCATGATGGCCGACGTCACCGAGGGCCGGGAGAAGCTCCGGGCGATGATCCGCGCCCACAGCAGCATGCTCAAGGCCGCCTCCCGCGAATGGCTGGTGCGCGGCACCCTCAGCCGCAGCGACCTGCACGTGATGCTCACACGCACCGTTCTCCACCTGGTCGACACGGTCTACCCCGCCCTGCGCGACACGTGACTCCACCCTTCAGCGCCCCTGCCAAGGAGAGAAGTCCATGCCCCGAGTCCTGTCAGATGAACGCCGCGACCTGGTCAAGGCGATCGCCGACTTCTGCCGCCGCGAGTGCGGAACAAAGGAACAGCGCGACAAGCTGACCGCAAACGGTCAGGAGCAGCACAACCAGAAGCTGTACGAGAAGATGGCGCACTTGGGCTGGCTCGGCATAGCGATCCCCGAGGAGTACGGAGGCGCGGGCCAGGGAATGACCGATCTCTGCCTGTTCCTCCAAGAGACCTCGTACGGGCTGGCCCCCATCAGCGGTTTCGGCACCACCGTCATCGCGGCCTCCGCCTACGAGAAGTTCGGCACCGAGGAGCAGAAGCGCACCGTACTCGAAGGCGTGGCCGCCGGCCGGGTCGAGGCCATCTCGATGTCGGAACCCGGTGCCGGCTCCGACGTGGGCGCCCTGACCTGCCGTGCGGAACGCACCACCGGCGGATACCTGGTCAACGGCCAGAAGACCTGGTGCTCCAACGCTCATTTCGCCGACCACATCCTGCTGATCGCCCGCACGGAGCGAGGGGAGTCGAAACACCACGGAATCACTCAGCTCATGGTGCCGGCCGACGCCGACGGCCTCCAGGTCAGAGGCATCGACACCATGGGCGGCAAGGACGTCAACGACCTCTACTTCACCGACTGCTTCCTGCCCGACTCCGCGGTGGTCGGCGAGCCCGGACAGGGCTGGACGCAGCTCATGGCCGGGTTGAACCTGGAACGGATGATTCTCGCCGCCCTGATGCTGGGCGTCGCACGACGGGCCTTCGACGACACCCTCACCTATGTCCGCCAGCGCGAACAGTTCGGCCGTCCCATCGGCTCCTTCCAAGCGCTCAAGCACCGGATCGCCGACATGGCCACCGAACTCGAATGCGCCCAGTTGCTCCTCGACGACGTCGCCCGCGCGATCGACGCCGAACCCGGCCGGGTGTTCGCGCGCGAAGCGTCCATGGCGAAGCTCAAGTGCACCGAGCTCGCCAAACACGTGACCCTGGAAGGCATGCAGATGATGGGCGGTTACGGATACGCCACGGAGTACGGCATGGAAGCCCTGCTCCGTTCGACCGTCGTGTCCACGGTGTACGGCGGCACGAGCGAGATCCAGCGGGACATCATCGGCAAGACCTACGGACTGTAGGAGCCGCGATGCTGACCACACGCTTCTGCGAGACGTTCGGCGTGGAACACCCGATCGTCCAAGGCGGCATGCAATGGGTGGGCCGGGCGCAACTCGTCGCCGCAGTTGCCGAGTCGGGCGCGCTCGGCTTCCTGACGGCTCTGACTCAACCGACACCGGAGGCGCTCGTCGAGGAGATCGCACGCTGCCGGGAGATGACCGACAAGCCGTTCGGCGTCAACCTCACCATCCTGCCGTCGATCAACCCGCCCCCGTACGACGAATACCGCCGTGCGATCATCGAATCCGGCGTGAAGGTCGTCGAGACCGCTGGCTTCAACCCCGCGGAGCATCTTCCGGAGTTCCGCGCCCACGGTGTCAAGGTGCTGCACAAGTGCACCAGCGTGCGGCACGCGGTGAAGGCCGAGAAGATCGGCGTCGACGGCGTGAGCATCGACGGCTTCGAATGCGCCGGCCACCCCGGGGAGGACGACGTCCCGGGCCTCGTCCTCATTCCCGCGACCACGCAACGGGTGTCCATTCCGGTCATAGCCTCCGGCGGATTCACGGACGGCCGCGGTCTGGTGGCCGCTCTCGCGCTGGGCGCCGAGGGCATCAACATGGGCACCCGCTTCATGTGCACCGCGGAATCCCCCGTACACCGGCGTGTCAAGGAACAGATCGTCGCCAACAGCGAACTCGACACCGAGCTGATCTTCCGTCCCCTGCGCAACACCGCCCGGGTGGCGAGCAATTCGGTCAGCAGGAAGGTCGTCGACATACTCCACGGCGGGGGCCAGTTCCCGGACGTACGGGAGCTGGTTGCCGGGACCAGGGGGCGCAAGGTGTTCGAGGACGGGGACCTGGACGCCGGCATCTGGAGCGCCGGCATGGCCCAGGGCCTTATCGGCGACATCCCGACCGTCGGGGACGTCGTGCGGCGGATCGTGGCGGAGGCCGAGGCGCTCATCTCCGGACGGCTGGCCGCCACTCGCCGGGTGTCACCGACCGGAACCGACTAGGCGACCGGGAAGATGCTGGACATCGTCGAAGAGCTGGACCGGTGGGTCGGGCAGGGCCGTGACTTCGCCGTGGCCACCGTGGTGGCCGTCGGCGGCAGCGCGCCCCGGCCGTCCGGCGCCGCCCTCGCGGTGGATGCCGACGGCACGGCGATCGGCTCGGTCTCGGGCGGCTGTGTGGAAGGCGCCGTGTACGAGCTGTGCCGGCAGGCGCTCCAGGACGGCGAAACCGTCCTGGAACGCTTCGGCTACAGCGACGAGGAGGCCTTCGCCGTGGGGCTGACCTGCGGCGGCGTCATCGACATCCTCGTCACCCCGGTACGGGCGGACGATCCCGCCCGTCCGGTGCTGGCCGCCGCGCTCGCCACCGCCGCACGGGGGGCGGCGGCGCTGGCGCGGATCGTCAGCGGCCCGGCCGGGCTGACGGGCCGCGCCCTCCTCGTCCGCCCGGACGGCACGGTCGAGGGCGGTTTCGGCGCCCACCCCGAGCCGGACCGCACGGTGGCCGCCGAGGCCGGCGCCTTCCTGGACGCCGGGCGCACCGGCACGCTGGAGATCGGAGAGCAGGGCTCGCGTTGCGGAGCACCGCTCACCCTGCTGATCGAGTCCTCGGTCCCGGCCCCCCGCATGATCGTCTTCGGTGCGATCGACTTCGCCTCGGCGCTGGTGCGGGTCGGCAAGTTCCTCGGTTACCACGTGACGGTGTGCGACGCCCGTCCCGTCTTCGCCACCGCGGTCCGCTTCCCAGGGACGGACGACATCGTCGTCGAGTGGCCGCACGAGTACCTGGGGCGCACCGAGGTCGACGCGCGCACGGTGCTGTGCGTCCTGACCCACGACGCCAAGTTCGACATCCCGCTGCTCCGGCTGGCGCTGCGCCTTCCGGTGGCGTACGTCGGCGCGATGGGCTCCCGCCGCACCCACCTCGACCGCGAGGCCCGCCTGCGCGAGGCCGGGCTGAGCGACCGGGAGCTGGCCCGCCTCAGGTCGCCCATCGGCCTCGACCTCGGCGCCCGCACCCCCGAGGAGACGGCCCTGTCCATCGCCGCCGAGATCGTCGCGACCCGCCACGGTGGCACGGGCGCCTCCTTGACCGGCGCCCACACCCCCATCCACCGCTGCTCGGGTGGTGCTCGGTGACGGGACCGAACGACGAGACGGTACCCATGGCACTCCCCAACTCCCGGACGGAGCCGAAGGCTGGATCGGGCGCCCTCAGGAGGAGATCGTCCAGGCCCGCCGGGACTGGACGGAAGGGTCGCGGTTCGGGGAGGTCAAGGGGTACGACGGCGCCCCGCCGGCCCCCCCGAGCTCCCGGCGGTACCGCTGAAGCCTCGTGGAAGGGTTCGTTGACCCCCTGATCGATTGATCTCGGCGGCACGGCGCTCCTACACGCCGTTGCCGTCGACGCCCGGGGTGGTGGCGCGGGCCGCCGCGCGCCGGACCTTGCCCATGGAGTTCTTCGGAAGGGCGGAGACGAAGTCGACCGCGGTGGGGACCTGGTGGGAGAGGAGGCGGGCCCGGCAGTGGGACGTCAGTTCCGCCGCGGGCAACGGAGCCAGGGCGACGACGGCGGCCCGGACGCGTTCGCCGGTGTCGCCCGTCTCCTCGCCCCACACGACCGCCTCGGCGACCGACGGGTGGGCGAGGAGGGCCCGTTCCACCTCGAGGGGGTTCACCTTCTTGCCGCCCACGTTGATGAAGGAGTCCTTGCGGCCGACCAGGTGCAGGTGGCCCTCCGGGCCGATGCGGGCCACGTCGCCGGTGGCGTACCAGCCGTCGCGAAAGGCCCGCCGGGTGGCCTCGGGATGGCCGAGGTAGTGCGTGAACATCGCCGGTGTGCGGACCAGTAGCGCCCCCTCCTCGCCCCTCGGCACCTCCTGTCCGTGGTCGTCGACGACACGGACCTGTACGCCGGGCAGGGGGCGGCCCACGCCGTGGCCCGCGCCGGGGCCGTCCTCGGGCCGGTGCGCGGCGATGACCCCGGCCTCCGTGCAGCCGTAGACCTGCTGGACGTCCAGGCCGAGCCGCTCCCGGGCCCGCTGTGCCACAGCCGGCGGCAGGGCGGCCCCCGAGGAGAGGCACAGTCGCAGTGCGCGCGGCGGTCGCGGGGGGCGAGAGACGGCGGCCGCGCGTGTCGTCAGGTCGTAGGCCATGGGGGCGGCGACCAGCACCGTGCAGGCGTGCTCGTCCAGGGCACTCAGGAGCCGTGCGGGGGTGAAGCGGCCGAGGAGGACGAGCTGCGCCCCGGCCCGCAGAGCGGTGACCAGCCCGGCGACCATGCCGAAGGAGTGCAGCAGCGGGACGGCGACCAGGACGCGGTCGTCCTCGCCGACGCCGTAGGCGCGCGTGTAGATCCCGCCGCCGTTGACGAGGTTGCGCTGCGTGTGAACGACCGCCTTCGGTTCCCCGGTCGAGCCGGACGTGTACTGGTACAGGAACGGGGCGTCGGGCGCGGCGGTCCGCGGCACGTCGTCGGGCGTACGGGTGGGGCCTCGCCGTGCGGGTGCGTCCGCGACGCCGGCCGGCTCGTCCACGGGGACGAGGACGCTGTCGCCGAGCGGATCCTCATCCTCGCCGCCGCCGAGCGCGCGGAGTCTCGCCTCGTGTGCCGCGACGAACAGGGGGCCCGTCTCGGCCCGCAGGGCGGCCAGTTGGGGCCGGGTCGTGCCGGGCTCGAGGGGGACCAGGCGTACCCCGAGGCGCGCGGCGGCGAGGAAGGCGATGACGCATTCCGGGGTGTTCTCCAGGAGCAGCGCCGCCGTGCCGTGCGAAGGCAGGCCGAGGGAGTCCCATCGGCGCGCGGTGGCCCGCACCCTCGCGTGCACGTCCCCGTACGTGAGGGTCTGGCCCCCGCAGCGCACCGCGACGGCGTCCGGACGGGCGCGGGACGCGCGGTCGAGCAGATCGTCGAGGGTCCCGGGAAGGGGCGCCCTCCCGGTGCCGGACTTGGTGGCCATCGCTCACGCCTTCCTCTCGACGACGGACAGCAGACGCGGGTCGTCGGCGGGGTCGTCGTCAGGTACCTGGTGGCGGAAGTACCGGTCGTACAGGCGGTGGTAGGCACCGTCACGGGCCAGCAGGGCCGTGTGGTCGCCCTCCTCGGTGATCCGTCCGTCGTCGACGACGACGATCGTGTCGGCCTTGCGGACGGTGGGCAGCCGATGGGCGACGACGATGGTGGTGCGCTCCTTGGCGAGGGCGTCCAGACCTTCCTGCACCTGTGCCTCCGTCAGGGGGTCGATGCTGGCCGTGGCCTCGTCGAGGATCAACACCGGAGCGTCCTGGAGGAAGACCCGGGCGAGGGCGACGATCTGTCGCTGACCGGTGGACAGATTGCGTCCGCCCTCGTCGGTGGGGGTGTCCAGGCCCTGCGGGAGCTGGGCCAGCCAGTCGCCGTCCGCCACCGCACGTGCGGCGGCCTCGATGTCGTCGCGGGTGGCGCCCGGTCGCCCGCGGGCGATGTTGTCGGCGACCGTCCCGGAGAAGAGGAACGGGGTCTGCGTCACCACCCCGAGGCAGCGCCGGTACTGGTCGAGGTCCAGGGTGCGTACGTCCTGCCCGTCGATCTCGATGCTTCCCTCCTGGAACTCGTACGCGCGCGTGATCAGCCGCACCAGGCTGGACTTGCCGGCCCCGGTGTGTCCGACGAGCGCCACGGTGCGGCCCGCCGGGACGGTCAGGCTCACCCCCTTGAGAACGGGGTGCTGGGCGTCGTAGCCGAAGCGGACGTCGCGCAGCGTGATCTCGCCGCGCAGGCGCGGGACGGGGAGGCTGTCGCGCTGACGCACCGCGGGCTCGCGGTCGACGAGCGCGAAGACCCGCTCCCCTGCGGCCAGGCCCTGCTGGAGCTGGCTCCAGAAGGAGGCGATGCTGGTGAGCGGCGACCAGAACAGGACCAGCGCCTCCAGGAACAGCACCCACTGACCCGCCGTCACACTGCCGGAGTCCACGCCGTGGCCGCCCAGCAGGACCACCGCGACCGTGCCCAGCCCGGTCAGCGAGATCAACAGCGGGAAGATGCCGCTGAACAGGCGGTTCAACCGCACGCTCGCCCGGAACCAGCGGTGGTTGACCTCGTCGAGTCCGGCTTGCGCGGTCCGCTGATGGCTGTGGTTGCGCGTCACGGCGATGCCGCGCAGGGTTTCCTGCACATAGCCGTTGACCTCGGCCAGCGCCTCCTGCTGCCGCAGGGAGGCGCTGCGCGCGGCGCGCCGGAAGGCGAGGCTGACGGCGACGACGACCGCGGCGACGAGCGTCGTCACCAGGGCCAGCGGCACGTTGATCAGGAACAGCGCGGTCAGCAGGATGACGATCATCAGTACTTGGCCGAGCAGGCTGAGGACCAGGCTGATCAGCGTCGCGAACGCCTGTGTGTCGTTGGTGACCCGGCTGACCACCACACCGGTGGCGTAGGTGTCGTGGAACGTCATGTCCTGTCGCATGGCCGCCTCGAACACGCGTCGGCGCAGGCTGAGGACGACGTCGCTGACCAGGGTTCCGGCCATCCGCTCCTGGACGTAGGTGAACAGCCAGGCGATCGTGCCCGCGGCGAGGACGGCCGCCACCAGCCAGGCCACCCGGCCGTCGCGGTCGTCACCCAGGGCGGAGTCGACGGTTCTGGCCAGCAGCAGGGGTACGGCGCTGCCCGCCGCGGCGGCGACGACCACGGCGATGGCCACGAACGCCACCGTGCCGCCCCTGTTGCGGAAGTAGGGGGCGATACGGCGGGCCAGCTCGCGATCGCGGTAGTGGCGGTCGTAGCCGTCCTGCTCGATGCCCTCCAGCAAGTGCGCCATCAGTGGCTCTCCTTCCTGTCGCCCACGGCGCGGGGGCCGGAGGAAGCCGGCTCGTCCAGGTAGGGCGCGAAGATCCGTCGGTAGAACGAGCAGTCCCGCAGGAGCTGTTCGTGGCTGCCCTGGCTGACGATCCGGCCGGCGTCCAGGACGAGGATGTGGTCCGCGGCACGGATTCGGGACAGTCTGGGTGTGACGAGGAACGTGGTCCGCCCGGCCGAGGCCTGCCGCATGGCGCGTTGCAGATCGTGCTCGGTGACGGCGTCGACGGCGCTGGTCGCGTCGTCCACGGCGAGGACGCGGGGATCGGCCACCAGCGCGCGGGCGATGGCCAGGCGCTGACGCTGCCCGCCGGACAGGGTGACCCCGCGTTCGCCGAGGACGGTGTCGTAGCCATGCTCGGTCGCCGTGATGAAGTCGTGGGCCTGGGCGGTACGGGCCGCGGCCTCCAGTTCGGCGCGGTCGACGCCGCTCTCCGCGCCGAGCGCGAGGTTCTCGGCGATGCTGCGGGAGAACAGCACCACGTCCTGTTCGACGACCGCGATCTGCGAGCGCAGCGACCCGGTGTCCCATTCCGTGGTGGCGACCCCGTCCATCAGCACGCGCCCCGCGTCGGGGGAGTAGGTGCGGTTCAGCAGGTGCAGGAGCGTGGACTTTCCGCTGCCGGTGGCGCCGACGACGGCCACGGTGCTGCCGGGAGCCACCCGGAACGACACGTCGGACAGCACCGGCTCGCCGGGTTCGTAGCCGAAGGTGACGTGCTCCATGGCGACCTCACCGGTGAGCGGCGCGGCATGCGGGCCGCCCCGCTCGTCCTCGCCGTCCGGGTCGTCGACGACCTCTTTGATCCGCTGGGCCCCGGCCATGCCGAGGTGGATGAGTCCGAGGCTGAAGGAGGCGAGCTGGGTGGGCGCGCGCAGGGTGCCCATCAGGCCGAGCACGGCGACGAGTTCGCCGATGCTCAGGGATCCCCCACGCAGCAGGACCACGGCGTGCACCAGGGCGCCCGCGGTGGCCAGGGTCAGCAGCAGTGGGGGAAAGGACAGCGCCTGAGCGCGGATCTGGCGCACGGAGGCGTCGCGGTAGGCCGTGGCCAGTTCGGCGAACCGGCCGCGCTCCTGGTCGACGCCGCCCGTCGACTCGACCACCTCGACCCCGGCGACGCTCTCGGTGGTTTGGGCCGTCATGTCGCCGAAGCGCTCCCGGGCCAGGTCCGACACGGGCTCCAGGCGCCGCCCCTGCTCGGCGAGGGCCACCGCGAACAGCACGACGAAGACGACCGGTGACAGCAGCAGCCGCGGGTCCACCAGGGCGATGAAGACGATCGGCATCAGCACGTTGAGGGCCAGGTCGACCGCCATGTCGAAGCCGGGCGACACCATCAGGTTCAGAGACTCGGTGTCACCGGTGGCACGGGCGGACAGGTCGCCGATCCGGCGCCGGTTGAAGTAGCCCTGGCTCTTGCGGAGCAGACTGGCGAAGACCTGGGCGCGCGCCTCGCGCTCCAGCCCGCTGGCGAAGGACTCCAGGCAGTAGGTGGCCACGATGCCGCCCGCCGCCCGGACGACCACGAGCGCCAGCAGGACGGCGACGATGGCGTGGAAGGTGCCGAAGTCGGGTGCGGATCCGTCGTGGTCGAGGACCGCGTCGAAGGCCAGGCCGACGACCAGGGGGATCGCCGCGTTCAGCGACTGCCAGACGAGGCTGCCCAGCAGATGCAGGGCGATGTACGGCCGGAACGGCCGCATCTGCGCCAGCAGCCAGCGGGGCACGCCGGCCCGTGCCTCGGCACCGTGAGCGGTGTCGTCCGGGCCCGCTGTGTCGGCCGGATCCTTCCCCGTGGGGACGGTCTCGGCGGTCATCGGCACTCCTTCTCAGGGGTCGGTGGCTGGGTCACATGCGAACCGGCGGGTCCCGGAGAAAAATGATCGGCCCATGGTTTCGGCCATTGCTTCCCGTATTTTTCGGCTCCCGGACGCGCGGGGTTTTCCAGCCTGGCTTGAAAATGGCACCGGGGCGTCGCCGGGCGCCGCGGGAAGGGGTCGCTGCTCTCCGATGTGTTCCGCGGAGGGCCGCGTACAGGAGATCCGAGCAAGACGCCGACCCGCGGGCCGAGGCAGGCGAGTGTTCATCCGGCGCGTGACGGGGCGGCGTGGCCGGGATGGCGGCGCGCCGGAACGGACGGATGTCGCCCCTGCTCAGAGGGTGTTTCTGCGGTGTGGTGGATCGAGGTCGGGCTGTGTCGTCGAGTTTTTCCCGCAGCGGTGCAATGGGGTGCGGGCTTCCCTCGGCATGGAAGCTACTTGTTTTTCGAGAAAAACGAAAGCCTGACTCTGAGGTGTGAAATGCAGCAAGTAGGTGAAAATTAAACAGTGGGTGGATCGCGTGCGTGGTGGGCATTGCAAGGGGGGTGCCGACCGCTCGCGCGAAACCATGGGAATGGTTGATCCGGAACCATTCGTCTGGGTACCGTGAGCGTCATTGTTGAGCATGAGTCGCTATTGCGTGTTCATGGCAACTCGGCCGTACCGGCGCGCCGGTACGGGGGCAGTCGCGTTCTCCCGGGGGGCCAGAGGCGCAAGGCGGCAGTGAGGAGGAGTACGAGTGAGCCAGACGCTGTGCCACCCCCCCTGTCAAGGAGACCAGCTCGTGGTGACCACTCTTGTGCGCAACGGAACCCCGCGGTTCGGGCTGCGAGCCGTGCTGTCGGACGCCCCTTCCGTGGGCGAGGTCAGGCACTGCGGTGACTGGAGGGAAGTGGAGGATGCCTTGGGCGCGGGTCGAGTCGACGTCCTGCTGCTGCACGAGGACGATTACGTCCGCGATCGCGGAGTGCTCGCCGGCGTCCGGCGCCGACGGCCCAAGTTAATGCTGTTACTCAGCAGTGACGACGTGCGCGAGGAGATACTCGCCGGCCCCCCGGTGCCCGACGGGTTCCTGGTGGAGGACGAGTTGACCGCCTCCGCGGTCGAGGACGCACTCCGGCGGACGTTGGCGGGGGAGGTGCCCATGCCCACCTCCGTCACCAGGGGACTGCTGCACCGCCTCCGCGAGTCGGGACACCACCGGCAGCGCGAGGTCACCTTGACCGCCCGGGAGAACGAGGTGCTGCTCCTGCTCGCCGAGGGCATGAGCAACAAGCAGATCGCCCGGCGCCTCGGCATATCCAGCCATGGCGTCAAGCGCATCGTCGCCAGCCTGTTGCTGAAGCTGGGGGCACCCAATCGGACCGCCGCCGTGGTGACGGCCATACAGAACGGTCTCATCAGCTGCTGACAGGCCTCAGCGGCCGGGGAGGTCCCCGTCACGCGCCCGGTCACCGTGCCGTCCGTCTCGCGGCGCGGTGACCGGGCGCGGGTGGTCCCGCCCCGGTGGTCGCGGGTGGCGGACGGGACGTCGGCCCGGTTGCCGCCCCGGTGACCGGGCCACCGCGCGTCGTGGCGCGTCGGGCAACGTTCATGGGGCGATGATCCAGGGACGGGCGTTCCGTGGGGAAGTCTCAAGCGGGCGCACCACCGGTGTACCCGAACGGGCAGGGTCATATGTACCGGTGCCGCCCGCGCCGGGCGCTCGCTACGGTGAACGGGGCGTGACAGCCCCGGAGAGGAGCGAGCCGTGGCGCTGCCCGTCACACACCGTGTTCCGTTCCGCGGGCGACGGACCGCCGTCGCGCCGGCCACCTGCGCCCAGCGGCACATGTGGAACCTGATGGAGCGTCAACTGCCGGACGCGGCCTTCTACAACGTGTGCCACTGGGTCGACCTGCCCGGTCGCGGCACCGCACAGGAGCTGCTCGCGGTCTTCGCCGAACTGCTCGGCCGCCACGAGTCGCTGCGTACCGGTTTCAGCCGCACCCCGGACGGAGCCCTCGTCCAACGCGTCGCCGAATCAGGGCGGTTCGAGGCCGAGGTGTGGACCATCGACCACGGTGAGGACAAGGAGAGCGTGCTGCACGCCTGGCGGCTTCGCATGCGGCACTCCCCTTTCGAGCCGGCTCGCGCCCCGCTGGTCCGGTTCATGGTCACCGTCGCCGACGGAGCACCGGTGCTCGCCGGCTTCTGCGTGTCCCATCTGGCGGCGGACCTGATGTCCCTGCGCCTGCTGGCCGACGAGACGTCCCGGCTGCTCGACGCCGCCTCCGCCGGGCGTCCCTTCCCGCCCGCCGTGCCGTCCCGGCAGCCCGTCGAACAGGCGTGGTTCGAGCGTTCCCCGCGCGGCCAAGCCCTGCTGCGTCGCGCCCATGCGTACTGGCGCCGCCAACTCGCGAGCGCGCCCGCCACCTTGTTCCCCGTGCGGGACGGTACCGGAGGGCGGTCGGCCGGCACCGACGGCGGATCCACGGCGGCCGTGCGCCACAGCGCCGCTCTGGACTCCCGGGCGGTGGCACTCGCGCTGCCGGTGCTGGCGCGGCACTGGCGGGTGAGCACCTCCGCGGTGCTGCTGACCGTCGTCGCCCAGTTCCTCGGGCGCCGGGCCGGATCGTCCTCGTGCACCCTGCGCCTGCTCACGGCCAACCGGTCGGACCCCGAGCTGCGCGGCACCGTCGCCAACCTGCATGCCGAGGTCGCCGTGACGGTCGACCTGGAGGGGGATCGCGTCGAGGACATCGCCCGCCGCGCCTTCGCCGCCTGCACCGCCGCCTACGCCAACGGTCTCTACGACCCGGACGAGGTGACGGACCTGTTCGAGGCCGCCACCCGTGAGCGGGGCGTCCCCGTCGACCTGTCCTACTGCTTCAACGACATCAGGGCGGGCCACGGGCCGCCCGAAGCGGCAGGGGACCGCGCGAGCCGTGTGACCGGCGAAGCCCTGCGGATGGCGATGGCGGACACTGTGGTCGCGTCCCACGAGTTCGAGGAGGGGGAAACCTTCTTCCTGGTGATCGACGACGAGGAACTGGGCTGGGTCCGGCTGGTACTCAACGCCGACACCAGGGCGCTCACGCCGTCCGAGGTCCGCGGTTTCCTGTACGACGTCGAGCGCGCGCTCGTCGAGCACGCCGAACACGCGGTGGCGGACGGTCTCTGACGGGCCTCGCCCCCGGGCGGGCCGACACGGCCGAGGGCACCGGACCGCATCGCGTGGGCTGTGGCCGCGGGCTCCGGCGGCACGGCCCCCTCGCCGGTGCCGTCGTGCCCCGGGGCGCCGCTTGCACCGGCCCCTGCCGCGGCCCGTGGTGCCGGTGCGGTGGCTCGCGCGGCCGGGCCCCGGAACAACCCGTCGTCCGGACCCGCGGTGAGGCGATGCCCCGCAGAGGCTGCACGGAGGGCAACCTGCACGGAAGACGAGCGGTGGGCAACCCCGACGCACACGTGCGGTGCAGGTCTCCGGAGGCCGCGAAGAGTCAGGGGACGGAGAGCCCCCTCGCGGGTCCCCGCGCCGACCGAGGCGCGCGTGGCCGGCGGACACCCGCGTTTCCTCATGGTCCCCGCACCCGTCCGCACCCGCCAGGCGCATCCGGCCGGGCGTTCGGCGTAGCCGGATGACCATAGCCCAAAGTGGGGGTGGCACCCTCACCGCGCCCTGGCAAGACTGTTCTCCGTGCCACCCAGAACAGGTCAGGTCGGGCAATAACGCGGCGGTCCCGCTACCGGACGCCGGCCAGTGCCTCGGGCCTCGCCTTCCTGGCGGCCACCGCGCGCATGCCCGGCGAAAGCGCCCACCGCTGACCGTCCACCGCCGACCGGCCCGGCTCGCGGGATGCCCCGGCACCCCGTACCGGTCCGCCTCCCCTCCTCGGCCACCGTCCCGACGCGACCTCCTCCTGGCGGGAGCATATGCCCGTACTCGTAGTCCGACTCGCCCACCGACCCACCGCGTTCCGTCCCGACCGCGTGCCGCAGCGGACGGGGGGCTGCGGGTGAACGCCCGCGCCGCCGGGCCGGTCACCCGCACACCCCCGGCCGAAGGCGCCGGGGCCGAGCGGTACGGACCCGCACCGGTCGAGAACCCCGCCCTCGGCGAGGTGTTCGCCCATACCCCGGGGTGCACGCCCCAGCAGGTCGACGCGGTCCTGGACGACGCGCTCCGCGCCCACCCCGGCTGGGCGGCGACGCCGCTCGACATCCGTCGCGAGCACCTTCTCGCCTGCCACCGCGCCCTGCTGGCCACCGTGGAGCCGATGGCGGACCTGCTCACCCGGGAGCAGGGCAAACCCCTGAGGCACGCCCGGGCCGAAGTACGGTTGGCGGCCGACTGGTTCGCCCATACCGCCCGGCTGGACCTGAGTCCGCAACGGTTGGTCGACGAGCCCGCCGTCCGCGTCGTACTGGAGCGCGTCCCGCACGGCGTGGTCGCAGCGATCGCGCCCTCCAACTACCCCGTCCTGCTGGCCGTGTGCAAGATCGCGCCCGCGCTGCTGGCCGGCAACACCGTGGTCCTCAAGCCCTCCCCGGACACGCCGCTGTCCAGCCTGATGATGGGCGACACCCTCCGGGAGGTGCTGCCCGCCGGCACCTTCGCGGTCGTGGGCGGCGGCACGGAGTCGGGTGCCCGGCTCACCGTCCACCCCGCGGTCCGGCTGGTGTCCTTCACCGGTTCGGTCGACACCGGACGCGCCATCGCCCGGCAGGCCGCGGCCGGCCTCAAGCGGATCGTGCTGGAACTCGGCGGCAACGACCCCGCCGTCGTCCTCCCCGGCGCCGACGTCGACGCCGTCGCCGGGGAGCTGTTCACCCGGGCCATGACGAACAGCGGGCAGTTCTGCGCCGCGGTCAAACGCGTCTACGCGCACCGCACGCAGTACCACCGTCTGGCCGCGGCCATGGCCGACCTGGCGAGCGCCGCCGTCGTGGGCGACGGGCTCGACCCGGCCACCGAGTACGGCCCGCTCGTCAGCCGCGCCCAGCGGGACCGCGTCGCGGGCATGGTGGACGAGGCCGTCCGCTCCGGCGCCCGGGTCCTGGCCGGCGGCCTCGTCCCCGACCGGCCCGGCCACTTCTATCCGCCCACCGTCGTCACCGACCTCCCGCCGGGCACCCGCCTCGAGGACGAGGAGCAGTTCGGCCCGGTCGTCCCGGTCGTCCCGTACGACGACCCGCAGGAGGCGATCGACCGTGCCGACGCCTCGCCGTACGGGCTGGGGTGCTCCCTGTGGGGCGACGAGGACCGGGCGCGGGCCCTGGCCGACCGGCCGCGGTGCGGAACGGTGTGGATCAACACCCACGGCGTCCTGCGGCACGACGTGCCGTTCGGCGGCCATCGGGACTCGGGGATCGGCGTGGAGTACGGCCCCTGGGGTCTTCACGAGTACACGCAGCTCAAGGTGCGCCACATCGCGCTTCGCCAAGCAGATCGGGAGATGTCATGAGGGACACCACGGTGGCCGGCGTCGACAGGACGGAGGGCCTCGACATGACCGGAGTCCGTGTCTTCGTCGGTGGGCCCATCCAGCACGCCCTCCGCGACGAGGGCTTCCACCAGCCGCTGCGGCACGCGATCCGGGACATCATCGACGCCGTCTCGGCCGCGAACGGCACGGTCTTCTCCGCTCACGTCGCCGAGAAGTTCGGCGACGACACCGCCCTGTTCACCCCGGACCAGGTCAGTGTCCGGGACTACGACTGGATGCGCCGCTGCGACGTGTTCGTACCGGTGCTGCCGGTGGACGCCGCGGGCGAGCTGATGCGCACCGACGGCACCCACGTCGAACTCGGCTGGGCCTCCGCGCTCGGCAGGCCCATCGTCGTCGTCACGCCGACGCCCATGGCGCCCAACGCCAGCCACCTGCTGCGCGGGCTGCCCTCCGTCGGCGACGTGACGGTGTTCGACCTGGCCGAGGCCCGCGCCCACCCCGCCGAGCTGCTCCGGCTGCTCGACAAGCTGGGCCGGGAGGCCGTGATGTCCGAGTGAACGGCACCGCGCGGATTCTGGGGCTGCGCCTGTCGTCCCCCGTCGTGGTGGGCTCCGGTCTGCTCACCGACCAGGAGCGCAACATCCGCCGCCTCTTCGACGACGGGGCGTCAGCCGTGGTCACCAAGACCATCCACCCCGACCCCGGCCCCGCGGGCGACGAACGTCTGCTGCGCCTGCCCACCGGCCTGCTCAACAGCACCACGTACTCCCGTCGGCCGGTCGGCGACTGGTGCGCGATGCTCCGCCGGTTCGCCGACGACGGGCTGCCGGTGATCGCGTCCGTGCACGCGGAGTCCCCGGACGAACTCGCCGAGCTGGCCGACCGTGTGAGGCAGGCGGGCAGCCCCGCCCTGGAACTCGGCATCTCCTGTCTGAACGAGGAGGGCGGGCTGGACGACACCCCGGAGCGCGTCGCCGCCTACACCGATGCGGTGCGCCGCCGGACGCCGGTGCCGTTCAGCGTCAAGCTGGCGGCCGGCGAGCGGGTGCGGGAGCGCGTCGAGGCGGCCCTGGCCTGCGGTGCGGACGCCATCACCCTGAGCGACACCCTCGCCGGACTGGCCGTCGACGCGGACACCGGTGAAGTGCGCCTCGGAGGAGCGTTCGGTTACTCGGGGCCCGGGATCAAACCGCTCGTGCTCGCCGAGATCTTCGGCCTGCGCCGCGCCGGGCTGACGGTGCCGGTGATGGCCAGCGGCGGGGTCGAGAACGGCAAGGACGTGGCGGAGTACCTGAGCGTGGGCGCCGACGCCGTCCAGGTCTACACCGCACTGCACCGGGACATGCACGCCACGCTCCGGGCCATCCGCACGGGCTTCGACGACTGGCTGGGCGCACACGGTGGCACGGTGGCGGACCTGGTCGGGCGCAGTGTCAAGAGGTCATGAGGTGAGGGCGATGCGGCAACGCGACACGAACGTACCCCGTTACGGAGACCTGACCAGTCCGGAGGTGCCGACGGCCATGCGCGGCGCCACCCTGGTGTGGCCGGTGGGAGGACTGGAGCAGCACGGCCCCCACCTTCCGCTCTCCGTCGACATGGACATCCCCGACGCGCTGGCCCGGCAGGTGGCCGCGGAGGTCGGCGGGCTGCTGCTGCCCGGCCAGCCGGTCTCGGCGAGGTCGCTGCCGCAGAGCGGTGGCGGGCTCCACTTCCCCGGCACCGTGCATCTCGGCGGCGCCACCTTCATCGCGTACCTCACGGACTGCCTGACGGCCCTGTCCCGCCTCGGCCTCGGCCGGCTCGTCGTGGTCAACGGGCACTACGAGAACGAGGGCCTGCTCTTCGAGGCGATCGACGGGTGTGCGCCGGGCACCGTGTTCCCCGACACCGAGGTGGTCGCCTTCAGCTGGTGGAGCCTGGTCACCGAGGACTGGCTCGGCGAGCACATCCCGCGGTTCCCCGGCTGGCACGCGGAGCACGCGGGGCTGACCGAGACGAGCCTGATGATGTACCTGCGCCCCGACGTCGTGCGCGCTCAGCGGCCCAGCCACGCCTCGCCGCCGCCCGCGGGTGTCTACCGGCATCCCGTCGACGTCGAGAAGATCTCCAACCAGGGCGTGCTGTCCTCCGCCACCGGCGCCTCGGCCGAGCTGGGGGAGCGTCTGTTCTGGCACCTGGTCGACGGCATCGTCGAACTGCTGGGCAGACCCGCCCGGGACGCCGCCGGACGGCCCGCCGCGTCCACCGGCCCCGGGCACGTCGCCTCGTCCCCGTGAGCAGGACCGTACTCGTGCACCGCGCGCCTTCGACCAGAGGAGAACCCATGCGCCTGCCTCCCCATGAACGCGATGAGTTCGAAGCCCGCCTCGAGAGCCTCTTCGGGGACAAGCTGCGCCCTGTGGAGGAGTCCTTCGACGCCATCCAGCGATTCAAGGACGGGTCGTTCGCGATGGGGCACCTGGGGCTGATGCTGTACACCAACGGCTACAACCTGCGCGGCACCAGCACCCGCCATCCCAACGGCCTGGTCTACCACGACGGTGAGAACCTCTTCGGCGTCGGCTACTTCAGCAAGGAGGACGGCCCGGCCAAGCACCTGCACCTCGTCGCGCCGAAGGGCCCGGGGAAGGTGGCGGCCGTCACGTCCTTCATCGCCGCCGTCCGCGAGGCCGGGCTCGCCCTCACCTCGGTCTACGTCCGCCACCTGACGCCGGAGGACCATGCCGCCTTCCTGGACGCCGGCTTCGCCCCGGTGACCAAGGATCCGTGGCACCCGGTGGCGCCCGAGGAGGACGAGACCCACCCCAATCGCGTCTACTACCTCGACACGCTCTTCGACGAACAGCCGGACGGCAGCCTCCGCGTGCGCAACCTGCCGGGCGAGGAGCACCGCCGGTACAAGAGCAAGAGCCGCCTCGCCTTCCGCCGGTTCGAGAACTTCCTCCAGCGCAACGACCACCTGCAGTTCCGTATCCGCCCGTACGGCTACACCGAGCCGGAGACGCGCAAAGCCCGCGCCATCGTCGAGGGTTACTTCGACGCCCGCCGGGAGCAGGGCACCCTGGTCGGTTCCACCCCCGAGGACTACCGCGCGCTGATCACTCAGCGCCCTGGCGGGCAGAACGAGCGGGACTACTTCGCCTATCTCGGCGGCCTCTTCCTGCCGGACGGTGAGGAGATCCCCGTGCTGTTCTTCGCGGGCGAGCGCACCGCCCCGCTCAGGGCCTCGCTCTACTGCACGATGACCATGCGCTTTCCCGAGCGGCTGACCGGCGTCCTGAAGGACCCCACCGGCTTCACCGCCATTCCCCAGTACGTCTGGCTGACCGTGTTCCAGAAGATGTGGCGGCACGGCATCCGCGAGGTCGACGCGGGCGGTTCCGAGGTGAAGGGCCTCGACGACCAGAAACGGCAGCTCGGCGGCCGAGCCGAGAAGACCCACTGGGTCGTCGGCTGACCCACCGCCGCTCCACCTTCCCACGCTCCACATCCAGGGAGTCATGTCAATGCCAGCGAACAGGCCGTACGAGGAATTCGACGTGTGCGTCGTCGGGCTGGGCTACGTGGGCGTCACCCTCGCCGCCGCGCTGCTCAGCACCGGCAGAAGCGTCCTCGGCTACGAGAACAATCCGGCGGTGGCGGAGGAACTCGCCCAGGGGCGGCTCCAGGTGGCCGAGCCGGGCGTCGAGGAGGCCGTCCGGGACGGCGTCGAGTCCGGCGCCTTCGCCGTCACGGGCGACCTCGGCGAGCGGAGACTGCCGCCCGTCGTGATCATCTGCGTCGGCACACCCATCCGGGTCGGCGGCGCCACGCCCGACCTGAGCCATCTGCGGGCCGCCACCGAGGCGATCGCGGCGGGCACCGACGACGACACCCTGGTCATCGTGCGCAGCACCGTCCCGGTACGCACCTCGCGTGACCTGGTGCTGCCCGTCCTGCGCCGCAGGACCACCGAACCGCTGCTCGCCTACTGCCCGGAGCGCACCATCCAGGGGCAGGCGCTCGCGGAAGTGCTGTCGCTGCCGCAGATCGTCGGCGGACTGACCGACGAGGCCGGCAAGCGGGCGGCGGAGTTCTTCGCCACCCTCACCGACCAGGTGGTGCCCGTCTCCTCGCTGGAGGCCGCCGAACTGGTCAAGCTGGTCTGCAACTGCCACACCGACCTGATCTACGGCTTCGGCAACGAGGTCGCTCTCCTCACCGAGAAACTCGGTCTGGACGCGCGGGAGGTCATCGACTCCGCCAACCTCGGCTACCCGAGGCCCACCCTCCACAAGCCGGGCTTCGTCGGCGGCAGCTGCCTGACCAAGGACCCCTACCTCCTCGCCCACTCGGTCGCCGCGTACGGCCACACGCCGCAGATGATCACCGCCGCGCGCAGCCTCAACGAGTCCATGCCGCGCAGGGTCGGTGAACGCGTCCTGGCCGCGCTCCGGGAGCGGGGCCAGGACCCGGCCGACGCCCGCATCCTGCTCTCGGGCTTCGCCTACAAGGGCCGCCCCGAGACCGACGACCTGCGCGGCGCCCCCTACGAGCGCCTGCTGCCGTTCCTCCGGGAGCGCGTCAAGGAGGTCGTCGGCCACGACTTCGTGGTGCCGTCGGCCCGCATCGAGGCGCTGGGCGTCCGCGCGGTCGACCTGACCGAGGGCTTCACCGGGGCCCACGCGGCCATCCTCCTCAACGACCACCCCCGCTACGGCGACATCGACGCCGCGGACCTGGTGGCGCGGATGGCGGAGCCGGCCGTGGTCTACGACACCTGGCGGGTCCTCCCGCCCTCGACGAAGGCGATGAGGCTCGGCCGTGCGTAAGAAGACCTTGATCACCGGAGGGGCCGGCTTCATCGGCCTGCACCTGGCCCGCCGGCTGTCCGCCACCTGCGACGTGACCTTGCTCGACGACTTCAGCAGGGGCCGGTCCGACACCGCGCTGTCCGATCTGCTCGGCCACGTCGAGCTGGTCGAACACGATCTGACCACCCCCGTGCCCGACGGCTTGCTCGCCGACGACTTCACCGAGGTCTACCACCTGGCTGCCGTGGTGGGAGTCGCCGAGTCCAACGACAACCCCCGACGGGTGCTGCGCACCAACCTGCTCACCACCGTCCACCTCCTCGACTGGCTCTCGGGGCTGACCGGCGCGACCCTCTGCTTCGCCTCGTCCAGCGAGGCGTACGCGGGCAGCGTGGAGGCCGGCCTCGCCGCGGTGCCCACCGCCGAGGACGTTCCGCTGATGCTGCCCGATCCCACCGTGGCCCGCTCCTCCTACGGTTTCAGCAAGATCGCGGGGGAGGTGCTGTGCCGCACCTACGCACGCGCCCACGGCTTCCCCCTGCGCATGGTGCGTTTCCACAACGTCTACGGCCCGCGCATGGGCTACGACCATGTGATCCCGCAGTTCGTCGAGCGGCTGCTCCGTGGTGCCGACCCCTTCGAGATCCACGGCGCCGACCAGACCCGTGCCTTCTGCCACGTCGACGACGCCGTCGACGCGATCATCGCGCTGACCGCCCTGCCGACCAAGGAACCCCTGCTCGTCAACGTCGGCAACGACGAGGAGGAGATCCGCATCAGGGACCTGGCCCGGAAGGTCTTCGACACCCTGGACCGTCACCCGGCCGTCGACGTCCACCCCGCGCCTCCGCTGTCGCCGGCCCGGCGCCTGCCCGACGTCACCCGGTTGCGCGAACTGACCGGCTACCGCTCCAAGGTCGGTCTGGACGAAGGACTGCGCCGCACCTGCGCCTGGTACGCACAGGACATCGCGGCGCGCGGAACCGGGGCGTGAGCGGCTTGCGCGTGCGATACGTCCACCGAGGCTACTTCCCGGCGCGGGCCGGGGCCGAGCTGATGACGCAGTACCTCGCCGCGACGATGAGCCGGCGCGGATGGGACGCCGGCGTGTACTCGGGTCACGTCGACCAGGACACCGCGCGGTTCATGCGGGAGACCGGCGTGAAGGTCCAGCCGTTCCCGGCCACCCCCGACGACGCCGACCCGGCGGACCTGGTCCACGCCTTCGACGCCTACCACCCGCAGGACATCGCGGTCGGCCTGCGCCTGGCACGGGCCTGGGACGTGCCGTTCGCCGTCACCCCCGCGTCCGCGCCCGAGGTCTGGCCGGACCGGGCGGCCGTACTCGACGCGTGCCGGCGCGCCGACGCCGTCTTCGCGCTCTCCGCGGCGGAGCGGGACACGCTGCGCGACGCCGGTGTCCGCGGTTCGGCCCTGCACATCATCGGCCAGGGACCGCACCTGCCCGGCACCCCCGACCCCGACCGGTTCCGCCGCGAACACGGCATCGACGGGCCCATGGTGCTCTTCCTCGGCCGCAAGATGCGCTCGAAGGGCTACGTCACGCTCCTGGAGGCGACCCGGCTCATCTGGGAGGACCACCCGGACACCTCCTTCGTGTTCATGGGACCCCGTTGGGACGACGACTGCACACAGCGGTTCGCGGAGTACGCCGACCCCCGCGTCATCGAAATCGACCTGGCCGACGAGGACACCAAGCACAGCGCGCTCGCCGCCTGTGAGCTGGTGTGCGTGCCCTCCACCGTCGACCTCTTCCCCCTCGTCTACGTGGAGGCGTGGGCCTGCCGCAAGCCCGTCGTCGCCTCCACCTTCCTCGGCAGCGGGGAGGTCGTCACCCACGGACGGGACGGCCTGCTCGCCCGGCCCGCCGCCGGGCCCGTCGCCGAGGCGGTCGGCCGGCTCCTCGCGCGGCCCTCGGAACGCCGCGCCATGGGGCGGCACGGCCACGACAGGGTGCGCCGAGAACTCGGCTGGGACGCGGTCGCCGACCGGGTCCACACCGTCTACCGCACGCTGATCGCCGCCCGGAAGCAAACGGAGAAGGCCCGATGAGAGCAGTGGTACTGGCCGGAGGCGAAGGACGCCGACTGCGGCCCGCCACCCTGACCGTCCCCAAACCCCTCATACCGATCGACGGCATACCGATCCTGCACATCATCCTCACGCAGCTGAAGAACGCGGGCTTCACCCGTGTGACGCTCTCCCTCGGCTACCGGGCCCACATGATCCGGGCCAGTTTCGGCGGGAACCGCTGGGCCGGACTGGAACTGGACTTCTCGCTGGAGGAGGAGCCGCTGGGCACCGCCGGTCCGCTCGCCCTGCTGCCGCCCTTCGAGGAGTCCACCCTCGTGATGAACGCGGACCTGCTCACCGACGTCGACTTCGCCGACCTGTGGTCCCACCACGGGAAGTCGGGGGCCGCCGCCACGATCGCGCTCAGCTCTCAGGACATCGACATCGCGCACGGTGTGGTGGAACTCGACGAGGAACGGCGCGTGACCGACTTCCGCGAGAAGCCGCGGCTCACCTTCCTGGTCAGCGCCGGCATCTACGTCCTCGAACCCTCCCTGCTGCGCTTCCTGCCACCCCGGGGACGGCACGACATGCCCGCCCTGCTCGACCGTGCCCGCGCGCACGGCGAGCGCGTCGAGGGCTACGTCATCGAGGGCGACTGGCGCGACATCGGCACACCCGAACAACTCGACCTCGCCACCACGGCGTTCCGCGCCGACCGGGCCCGCTACCTGGGCCGGCGGGGCGTGGCCGAACGGCGCGCGGACACCGGCGCGTTCTCGAGGGCGGTGACCGGATGACGGCCTTCGACATCCCGCTGTACCGCCCCGGGTTCGGTCCCGCCGAGGTCGAGGCGGTCACGGAGGTCCTGCGCTCCGGATGGCTGTCGGCCGGACCCGTCACGGAGGACTTCGAGGGCAAGTACGCGGCCGCCCTCGGTGTCGAGTCCGCGATCGCCGTCAGCAGTGGCACCGCGGCCCTGCACCTGGCGATGCTGGCCCTGGACATCGGCCCGGGTGACGAGGTGGTGCTGCCCTCGCTGAACTTCGTGTCGGCCGCCGCGACCGTCGCCCTGTCCGGCGCGACCCCCGTGTTCGCCGACATCGCGGGCCCGCACGACCTGTGCCTCGCCCCCGAGGACGTCGCCGGCCGCATCACCCCGCGCACCCGGGCGATCGTCGCCATGCACTACGGCGGGCACGCCGCCGACCTCACGGCTCTCTCCCGGCTGGCCCGCGCCCATGGACTGGCCCTGATCGAGGACTGCGCCCACGCCCCCGTCACCGACTCGGTCCACGGGATGCTCGGCACGGTCGGCGACATCGGCTGCTACAGCTTCTTCGCCACCAAGAACCTGGCCATGGGCGAGGGCGGCATGGTGGTCGCCCGCGACCCCGCCCTGCGCGAGCGGATCAGGCGGCTGCGCTCGCACGCCCTCACGGTCAGCGCCAAGCAGCGCCACCGCGGTGGGCCCTCCGGCTACGACGTCGACGGCCTCGGCCTCAACTACCGGTCCACGGAGATCGCCTGCGCCATCGGACGTGTCCAGCTCGACGCCCTGCCCGCCGCGCAGGCCCGCCGCCGGGAAGCGGTCCTCGGATACCGCGAGCAGCTGGCCGGGCTGCCCGGACTCACCGTGCCGTTCGCCGCCCGGCCGGTGGAGGAGGGTGCCCACCACCTCTTCGCGGTGCTGCTGCCCGCAGGCACCGACCGCGAGGCGCTGCAGGACCGGCTGCGCGCGGCACGGGTGCAGAGCGGGGTGCACTATCCGCCCACCCACCTGTTCACTGCCTACCGGGAACGCTACGGCCTCGGACCGGATCTGCTGCCGGTGACCGAGGACGTGATGGCCCGCCAGCTCTCCCTGCCGCTGTACCCGGACCTCGGGGAGGCCGGGGTCGGGCGGGTCGCGGAGGCGGTGAGCGCCGCATGGCGTCCGTGAGCGGCGGCCGCGTCACGCTCGTCGACGGTGTCCCGCACCGCGACGGGCGGCCCTTCGCCAGCGTCGGCGTCAACTACCACCCCTCGACCACCGGATGCGACTACTGGCGGGAGTGGGACGGCGCCCGCATCGACGACGACTTCCGCCGCATGGCCGCGGTGGGCGTCGACACCGTGCGGTTCTTCGTCTTCTGGGCCGACTTCGAGCCCGAGGAGGGCGTCCACGACCCGGTGATGACGGACCGCTTGCGGGAACTGGCCGGGACCGCCGACCGCCACGGCCTGTCCTGCCTTCCCTCCCTGCTCACCGTCTGGATGAACGGCCAGCGCTTCGACCCGCCGTGGCGCGGCGGCCGGGACCTGTGGCGTGACGCGGACCTGGTCGAGCGTCAGCGGGCCTTCGTCCACCACATCGCCACCACGCTGCGCGGCGCGCCGAACGTCCTGGCGTACGACCTCGGAGACGAGATCATCCACGCGGACTCCGCGTCGTCCGCGGCGCTGGACGCGGACGAGGTCCGTGCGTGGTGGGGGAGGCTCGCGGACGCGATCCGCGCCGCCGACCCCGCCGCCCTGGTCCTCCAGGCCAACGAGGCGTCCGCGGTCCTCGGCGGCCACGCCTTCCGCCCGGAGCACGCCCGGCCGCTGGACCTGCTGGGACTGCACGGCTTCCCGGTGTGGACGCCGTTCCACATCGAGTCCGTCACCGCCCACAAGGCCACCGCGTTCGTGCCCTACCTCGTGCGGCGCGGCAGCGCCCACCGGCCCGTGTACGTCGACGAGCTGGGCAGTTACGGCTGCGACGAGGCGACGGCGGCGGGCTATCTGCGGGCCGCGGCCCACTCCGCCTTCGCGGCCGGAGCCGTCGGCACGGCCGTGTGGTGCTGGCAGGACTTCACCACCGACCGCAGGCCGTACGCCCTGCGGCCCAACGAGCGGCGCGTCGGCCTGCTGGCCGCGGACGGCCGCGAGAAGCCCGCCCTGGCCGAGTACCGGGCGTTCGCCCGGCGCGTCACCGGTGAGCTGGCCGGATTCCGGCCCCTGCCCGCCCCGGTGGGCGTCTTCGTTCCCGGGTACGAGCCCGAGGACGGCGCCGGCTATCTGACCCCGTCGGGCAGCGACGCCCCCGCCCCCTTCTACGCCCATCTGCTCCTCCAGCAGGCACACCTGCCCTACGAGTTCACCCACCGCGACGCGGAGCTGGAGCGCCACGCCCTGCTGATCTGCCCTTCGGTCCGGCAGCTCTCGCTGCCCGACCGCCGCCGACTGGAGCAGTACGTCACCTCCGGCGGCGTACTGCTCTACTCCACGGGCAGCCTGCTGGACGGCGCCGGCGACGAGGAGCTGTTCGGCATCCGGGTCCGCGACTTCACCCTGGCCGCCGGCACCCACGCCGGCTTCACCTGGGCGGGCGAGCACTACCCGCTGCACTGGGAGCCCGGTCCCGTTCCGGTGATCGACGCGGTGGGTGCCGAGGTGCTGGCCGCGTTCGCCGACGGCTCGCCCGCGCTGACCCGCCACCGCCTGGGCGAGGGGACCGCCCACTATCTCAACGCCCCGCTGGAGGCCCAGCTCAACGCCCCCTATCGGCTGCAGGAGGCGTCCTGGTACCGGCTGTACGCGGCCCTGGCCGAGGCGGCGGGCGTACGCGCGCCGCTGGCCGTCGACGACCCGGCCGTCGAGACGACCGTGCTCGGCCGCGGCGCCGAACGCTGCGCTGTGGTGATCAACCACTCGCCCGAGCCGGTGCGGACGACCGTGCGGCGCCCGACCGCGGACGGCACCCCGCAGGCCACGGAGCGGCTGTCGCTGGAGCCCAAGGGCGTCCGCCTGCTGTTCTGGCGTGACGGGGCCACAGAGCGGGCCCCGGAACACCCGGGCCACCGGTCACGGTCCGAGGAGCGAAGCTCGTGATCATCGACGCGCATGTGCACGCGGGGGAGTACTACCGCCACTACTCGGCCCGGTTCGCCGCGCAGATGACCGCCACGACCGGCATGCCACCCGAGGCGCTGTCCGCGCCGGAGGCGAAGCTGCTCGCCGAGATGGACGCGGCGGGCGTCGACCGGGTCGTGCTGCTCGCCTTCGACGTGCGGCGTGTCGAGGGCTTCTCGGTCCCCAACGAGTTCGTCGCCGAGCTGTGTGCCCGCCACCCCGACCGGTTCACCGGCTTCGCCTCCGTGGACGCGGGCACCCCGGGCGCGGCCGCGCGCCTGCGCCACGCCGTGACCGCCCTGGGACTGAGCGGACTGAAGACCGCCCCCTGTTACCTGCGCATGTCCCCGGCGGACCGCCGCTGGTACGACGTCTACGAGACCGCCCAGGACCTCGGCATCCCGGTCCTGATGCACACCGGGTACACCCCCTCCCGGAACGCCGACCCCCGCTACTTCTCCCCGCTGCTCGTGGAGCAGGTGGCCGAGGACTTCCCCGGCCTCACGGTGATCCTCGCCCACCTCGGCACCCCCTGGACCCGGCAGTGCGTCGACCTGCTCGCCCGCCGTCCCCGCCTCTACGCGGACCTGTCCATCTTCGGCTCGTACCAGCCGCCCGCGACCGTGGCCTCGGCACTGGCGTACGCCCGTGACAGCGGTGTCCTGGACCGCCTGCTGTGGGGGACCGACTTCCCCTTCGCGTCCATGACCGGATCGGTGGCCGGGATGGCGCGGTTGGCTCACGACCACGCGTTGTGGCCGCCGGGCAGCGCCCCGCTCTCACCGCCGGAGTACCACGCCCTCATGGGCGGCACGGCCGAGCGGCTGCTCGCCCGCACCGCCCTCCCGAGCCATTCCGACTTCCCGCCCGAACCGACGAGTTGAGGTGCGATGTCCTTCGTCCACGGCTACGAGTTCGACGCCATGTCGCGTCGCCCCCTGTACGGCGACGTGACCCAGCGTCTCGTCGACATATGCGAGGCACCCGCCGGCGGCGTGGTCGCCGACGTCGGCTGCGGCTCCGGCCTCGCCACCGAACTGTTCCTCGCCCGCGCCGCGCACGTCGGCGCCGTCATCGGCATCGACCCCTCGGAGCACGAACTCGCCATCGCCCGTACACGACTGCGCGACCCCAAGGTGCGCTTCGTACAGGGACGCGCTCAGGACGTCGAGTCCCTGACCGGACCCGTGGACGTCGCCGTCCTCAGCAACGTGATGCACCAGATACCGGCGGCGGAGCGCGGCGCCGTGGTCGAGGGCTGTCACCGGCTGCTCGCGCCCGGTGGGCGATGCGCCCTGAACACCTTGTTCTACGAGGGGGCCGTCCTGCCCGAGACCCGGCCCTTCTACGCCCACTGGCTGCGTGCCACGCGGGAGGTCCTGCGTGCGGCGGGCAGCGACCTCGTGGTCACCCGGACCAAGCCGGTGGCGATGCAGACGCTCACCCCCCAGCAGCACGAAGAGCTGTTCGCCGCCGCGGGATTCTCCCGGGTCAAGTCGGAGGAGGCCGTGTACGCCTGGACGCTCCAGGACTGGGAGGCCCTGTGCCGGTACTCGGTGTTCATCGAGGGCGCGACCGGGATCGACGATCCGGCCCTCGGTTCCGCGGCACTGGCCGAGGGACTGCGGACCACCTTCGAGCGGCTGGAGCTGACCGAGGTGCCCCGCCGCTGGCTCTTCGCATGGGGCGTCAAGTAACCCGGGACGAGGGGGAGGCGCGCATGAGGAACAGGACCGGGACGCCTGAGCGCGCCGCGTCACGGGACGGCGCCGGCCTCCCCCTGTCGTACGCCCAGCAGGGCATGTGGTTCCTGGAGCGCCGCGCCGGCACGACCCGGTACGCCGACCCCATGACCTTCCGCCTCACCGGCCGACTGGACGTGACGGCGCTGCGGGAGAGCATCGAAGAACTCGTTCGCCGCCACGAGGCGCTGCGCACGTGTTTTCCCGTCGTCGACGGCAGGCCCGTCCAGGCAGTAACCCCGGACCTGCCGGTACCGCTGCCCCTGACCGACCTCACCGCGCTGCCCGCGGCGGAACGCGAGGACGCCGCCGACCGGTTCCTGGCCGAGGACCTGCGCCGCGGGTTCGACCTGGCCCACGGACCCCTGGTACGGGCGGTGCTGCTCAGGCTGGCCCCGCGCGAGCACATCGTCCGGATCACCCTGCACCATCTGGTCTCCGACGCCTGGTCCTGGTGGGCGGTGCTCCTGAGGGAACTGGAACGGCTCTACGCGGCACGGCTGGCCGGGCAGCCCTCCCCCCTGCCGCCCGTGCCCACCCAGTACGCGGACTTCGCGCGCTGGCAGCACGCCTGGCTCACGGGACCGGCCTACCCCGGACACCTCGCCCACTGGCGACAGGCGCTGGCCGACGTGACCCCCTTGCCCGCGCTCAGCTTGGCCCGTCGAGCGCCGTCGAGGGACGCACGGCCTCCGCGGACGAGGTGGCTGACCTTCCCGCAGCCCCTGTACGACCGGCTGCGGGCCACCGCCCGCCGTGAGCGCGTCACCGTGTTCATGCTGCTGCTCGCCGCGTTCACCCGGGTGCTGCGCCGGTACGTGGACACGGACGACATCCTCGTCGCCACCCGGGGCGGATTCCGTACCCGGGCCGAGTTCGAGAAGGCCGTCGGCTTCTTCGTGAACATGCTGCCCGTGCGGACCAGGGTGACGGAGGACGGAGCGTTCCGGGACCTGCTGCACCAGGTCCGCCGCAACCTGCTCGGCGTGTACGCCCACCGCGACGTGCCCTTCGAGCGGCTCACCGCCGACCTGGGGCTGTGGCGGCCCGGATTCCGGCCGGTGATCAGCGTGTGCGTCTCCTTCCAGACCACGCCGGAGGTGCCGCCCGCGCTGGAAGGGCTCGACGTGACACCCGTCGACCACGACCCCTTCTCGCCCTACCCCCTGGACCTGGGCTTCTACGAGGACGCAGGCAGGCTGCGGGCCCTGCTGACCCATCACCCCGACCAGTACGACGACACCGCCGCCGGCCGTCTGCTCGACGACCTGAGCCAGGTGCTGGACGCCGCCTGCCGCGAACCGGAGGACACATGAGAGCGCTGCAGTGGCACGGCACCCGCCGGGTGGCCGTTGCCGACGACCTGCCCGTGCCCCGGCTCGAGGACCCGAGGGACGCCGTCGTCCGTGTCGTTCGCAGTGCGATCTGCGGCACCGACCTCCACCCGTACCGCGGCGAGATCGCCGGCTTCACGCCGGGCACGGTCACCGGCCACGAGTTCACCGGCGTGGTCGAGGCCGTCGGACCCGAGGTGCCCGGCCTGCGGACCGGTGACCGGGTCGTCGCGTCGGACATCATCGCGTGCGGCCGGTGCCGGTCCTGCCACGACGGCTGGCACTACCAGTGCGACCGGGTCGGCCTGTTCGGCTACGACACCGTAGTGGGAGCCCGGGCATACGCGGGAGGGCACGCCGAGTACGTGCGGGTGCCCTTCGCCGACGTGGTCCTGTTCCCGATCCCCGACGACGTCGGTGACGAACGCGCGCTGTTCATCGGCGACGTCCTCGCCACCGGCTACGCGTGCGCCGTGGGCGCCGGGGTGCGGCCGGGGGACACGGTCGCCGTGGTGGGCTGCGGTCCCGTGGGCCTGCTCGCCCTGGAGGCCGCCTGGACGCTGGGCGCGGCCCGGGTGCTCGCCGTCGACCCGCTGGAGGGCCGGCGCCGACGGGCCGCCGAACGCGGCGCCCACCCGGTGCCCGGCGGGCCGGACGCCGCCCGGGAGATCGCCGACCTGACCGACGGGCGTGGCGCGGACGCCGTACTGGAGGCCGTCGGCACGGACGACGCGCTGCTGACCGCGCTGCACGCGGTCCGGCCCCGCGGGGTGGTGTGCGCCGTGGGTGCCCACGCCTCCGACGCCATGCCCCTGCCCACACGACTCGCGTTCGCCAAGGAGGTCACGCTGCGCTTCGCCGTCGGCGACCCGATCAGCGACCGTGAGCCGCTGATGAACCTGGTGCGGAGCGGCCGGATCGACCCCACCTTCGTCGTCTCGCACCGGATGCCGCTGGCCGAGGCCCCGGAGGCGTTCCGGTTGTTCGACTCCGGGGCGGTCGGCAAGGTGGTGTTGATCCCGTGAGCCTCTCCACCACCGCCCCCGCGGCGGACGGGGGCACGGCCCGTTCCCGGGACCGTTGCGCGCACGAGGAGGTGGAGCGGCACGCCCGCGACGCGCCGGACGCCCTCGCCCTGCTCTGCGGCGACCGGCAGCTGAGCTACGCGGAACTCGACCGCCGCGCCGCCCGGTTGGCCGCGCGCCTGCGCCGCCTCGGCGTCGGCCCCGACGTGCCCGTGGGCCTGCACCTGACCCGCTCCGTCGAACTGGCCGTGGCGGTACTCGCCGTGCTCAAGGCAGGCGGGGCGTGCCTGCTCCTGGACCCCGCCCATCCGCGCGAGCGGCACAGGCTCGCCCTGGAGGACAGCGGTGCCCCGGTCGTCCTGGCCCAGCGACGGCCGGCCTTCGACGCCACGGCGTACCCGGGGACCGTCCTGTGCCTGGACGGTACGGGGGAGGGCGACGGAGGGGACGGGAGCGGCCAGGAGGGCACCGCCGTGCCCCGTCCGCGGAACCTGGCGTGGATCGCCTACACCTCCGGGTCGACCGGGACACCCAAGGGCGTCGCGCTCGAACACGGCCCGCTCGCCAACCTGGCCCGGCAGATCGCGCTGCGCCTGGACCTGGGGCCGGGCGACCGCGTCCTGCAGTTCGCCTCCATCGGCTTCTCGGTGGCCGCCGAGGAGATGCTCGCCACCTGGGCCGCCGGAGCCTGTCTGGTGATGGATCCTGACGAGGCGCTCGCGGACAGTGCCCGGCTGACCGCCGCCGTGGAGCGATACGGCATCACCGTCCTGCAGCTCACTCCCGCGTACTGGTACGAGTGGCTGCGGGAACTCGACCACGACGGCACCCCATGCCCACCTGCCTCGCTGCGGCTGCTCGTCGTGGGCAGCGAGCAGGTCTCCGTCCACCGCGTCGCGGACTGGCTGCCCACGGGGGTGCGCCTGGTACAGGAGTACGGCGCGACGGAGGGCACCGTCTCCCAACTCCTCTACGAGGCGCCCCACGACGTCGCGCAGGTGGCGAACTGGCCCCGGCTGCCCATCGGCACCCCGCTGGCCGGCGTGCAGGTGCGGCTGCTCGACGAGCGTCTGCGCCCGGTACCGGACGGCCGGACCGGCGAGCTGTACCTCGCCGGTGACTGCCTGGCGCGCGGATACCTGAAACGGCCCCGAGCGACCGCGCAACGCTTCCTGCCCGACCCGTACGCCGACCGGCCGGGCGTCCGGATGTACCGCACCGGCGATCTCGTACGCCGCCGGGACGACGGTGTGCTGGAGTTCCTCGGACGCGCCGACCACCAGATCAAACTCCACGGCGTGCGCATCGAACCCGGTGAGGTGGAGTCGGCGATCGGCACGTATCCGGGCGTCATCGCGAGCGCCGTGTTCGTGCGCACGACGGCGGTCGGAACGCACGAGCTGTGCGCCTGCGTGGTCTGGGAGGACGGCGACGATCCGGTGGGCCTGCGCGCCCACCTCGCGGCCGTCCTGCCCCGGGCATCGGTGCCGGCGCGCCTCTTTCCGGTCGCGGACCTCCCGCTCAATCCCAACGGCAAGGTCGACCGCCGCGCCCTGCCGCACCTCCCCCTCGACGAGCCACCTGACCCGCCGCCCGGCGCCGTGCCCCACACCGCGCTGGAGGCGGCCGTTGCCGGAGTGTGCGCGCTGGCCCTCGGCCGTCCCCTGGTCGGTCCCGACGACGACTTCTTCGCCCTCGGCGGCGATTCCCTCACGGCCACCCGTATCGCGGCCGGTCTGCGGGAGGCGCTTGCCCTGGACGTACGCCAGCGCACGGTGTTCGACGCGCCGACGGCGCGGGCGCTGGCACGCGTCGCTGCGGATCTGCGTCGCGCGGACGACGCCGAGGCCACCGCGGACCCGGGTCCCCGCGCGCGCGGGGAGGGTGGCGCGGACACGGAACCGGAGAGCGTGCCCCTCACCTCCTCCCAACTGCGCATGTGGCTCCAGTACCGGATGGTGCCGACGAGCGCCGCCTACAACGAACCGGTGGTCCTGCGCCTCAGGGGCGAGCTGGTGCCGTCCGCCCTGGAGCACGCGCTCCGGCAGGTCGTCCGGCGGCACGGGGCCCTGCGCGTCACCATCGGAACGGAGGACGGACACCCCGTGCAGCGCGTGGCCCCGCCCGGCACCGCCGTCCTCCCGCTGCGGATCACCGACCTGTCCGACGCCCCGGGGCAGGAGGCGGACCGGGTCCTCACCGAACGGGCCACCGCCCCCTTCGATCTGGCCCGGGGCCCTCTGGTGCGAGCGGACCTGCTGCGCACCGGCCCGACCGACCACCTCCTGGCGCTGGTGTTCCACCACATCGTCTTCGACGGCTGGTCGATCGATGTCCTCTTCCGGGAACTGCCGGAGCTCTATCGGGAGGCCCTGACCGGTGTGCCGGCACGGCTGCCGTCCCTGCCGGTCTCCTACGCCGCGTACGCGTCCCGGCAGGCCGTGCCGGACCCGGTCGCGACGGACGGACAACTCGCCTACTGGAAGGGCGTGTTGGACGGCGCTCCGGCCCGGACGGCACTGCCGCCCACACGTGACGCGGCAGGACCGCCCTCGGCGGGACTGGCCTGCCCGTTCTCCGTCGGCTCCGGCGTCGCGGCACGCCTGCGGGAGCTGGCCGCGAGTGAGCGTGCCACGACCTACACGGTGCTGCTCGCCGGCTTCCTGGCGTTCGTCCACCGGGAGAGCGGGGCCCGTGACCTGGTCGTGGGCTCCCTCGTGTCGGGCCGTGGCCGGCCGGAGTCCGCCGGGATGATCGGACTGTTCACCAACACGGTGGCGTTGCGGGTGCGCCTCACGCCGCGCCTCACGTTCCGGCGGTTGCTGCGCCGGACCAGGGAGGTGGTGTACGGGGCGCTGGAGCACCAGGACGTCTCCTTCGACCGCGTGGTGCGGGAGCTCCGGCCCGCCCGCGACCGGCAGCGCAACCCGCTGTTCCAGCTGATGTTCTCCTACGGCGGCCGCTCGGCGCGCGCGCCCGAGCTCCCCGGTCTGGTCGCGGAGCCCGTGCGGGTCGACACCGGCTCGGCGAAGTTCGACGTCACCGTGATGATCGAGGAGGACGCGGACGGCGGCTTCGCGGGCGTCCTCGAGTACGACCTGGCCCGCTACGACGAGGCGACCGCCGGCCGCCTCACCGCGGCGTTCCCCCCGCTGCTCGCCGCGCTGGCCGAACGGCCCGACGCCGAGCTGTGAGGAACCGATGAGCCCTGCCCCGACGACCGGCCCCTTGCGGCGACCCATGGAGGAACTGTGACGGACAATGCGAACAAGGCGGACAAGGCGACAATGACAGACATGGCGAGGACCCCCGTCTCCGCCACCCTGACGGACCGGGAGGCCCGGCACCTGACGGGTGACGCGGAAGCGGCGGCGGAGGTGGTGCGCGGGATCTGGGCGGAGGTCCTGGAAGCGGACGCCGAGTCGATCGACGTACACCACGGTGACTTCTTCGAACTCGGCGGATACTCGCTGCTCGCCCTTCAGGCCATAGGCAGGATCCTGGCGGAGTACGGGGTCGGCGAAGTGGAGTCGGTGGAATGGGAGGGAGAACTCCTCAACCGTCTCTTCGAGAACGCCACCCCCATGGGCCAGGCCGAGTTCCTGGCGGAGAAGGGCTACGGCAGGCCGAACGGGACCCGCTGACCGGCACGGCATTCGGCCGGGGCGTCCGGCGCCCCGGCCGAATGCCCTTCGCTGCCGCCGACGGAGGGCGCGGACGGTGCCGCCGCCGGCCGCCGGGCTGATCCGCCCGGCGGCCAGGAGCCACCGCAGCGCCGCCCGACCGCGGGCAGCCGGGGCGGCCGGGGCAGCCGGGCCCGCGCCGATGAGGCCGTCCCGTCCGCCTCAGTGGCTGTGCGGCCGGAGCCAGTTCGGCCGGTGCGAGGCGGGCCCGCGCCGGTCCGGCGCGCCGCCCTCGCCCTCCACGCGGCCGGCCAGGTCGTCGCGCTCGGCGGTGGCCCGCCGGGCGGTCTCCCTGTCCCTGCGGTGCTTCTTGCTGCGGTGACGCGCCAGCACCGTTCCGGCGAGCAGCATCCACATGCCCAGGCCGAAGATCAGGGTCAGGGCGATGCCGCCGAGGAACGCCCCGAGTGTGCTGATCGTGAACGGCTGGCTCCCCAGCAGCGTCACCGTGTAGTCCGGACCGCCGGACAGGTTGTACGCGATCAGTAGTCCCGCGAAAGCGGCGGCGCCCGCCATGAGCAGGAGTCCCAGCACCAGCATGGTTCTCACCTCGTCACATGAGGGGTGGGCTCCCGCACCGGGTTACCAGGAGAAAAACGGCAAAACGTGCGGATCGCCCACCGATGTGCCGAGCCCGGCGCCGCGACCGGACCCGCCGGCGCCCGGTCCTGCCCGGGCTCCGGCGGGTCGGTCTTACGGGGTCGGTCCTACGGGGTCGGTCCTACGGGTCGGTCCTGCGGGTGTCAGGCGCCGATGTCGTAGAGGACGAACTCCTCCCAGGAGCCGGTGGGCTCGGCGGAGCGGGCGCGCAGCGCGTACTGGAGCGAACCGGTGTAGCCGTTCTCCATGGTGACGAACAGTCCGTTCAGCGTGGACTGGAGGGCCCAGCGGTCCAGGGTCTCGCTGTAGTACACGATGAACCGCTCCCAGCCGCCGACGCTCGTGGAGCGGGCCCGCAGCACGTTCTGCGCGCTGCCGGTGTAGTTCTTTTCCACCGCCACGTAGCGGTCGTTCGCCAGGGACTTCAGGGCGTAGGTCTCGGTGGCCTCGTCCCACTCGAAGGAGAAGCCCTCCCAGGAGCCGCCGAACTCGGCCGACCGGGCGCGCAGCACACCGGTGTTCGGGGCGGCGTAGTTCGCCTCGGTGGCCACGAACCGGCCGTTGCGGACGGACTGCATCGCCAGCAGCTCGGGCTCCGCGGCCGCGTCCGCGGCGCGTTCCCCGGCGAGCGGGGCCTTCCGGGCGGCCGTCTCCTCGGTGATCCGGGCCAGACCGGCGGCGTCCACCGCCTCCCAGCCGGCGGGTGCGGCGACCGGCCGGTCGGCTTCCGGGGCCGCCCCGGCCGCGGGAGCGACCAGTGCGGAGGTCGCCAGCACGGCGCTCAGGGACAGCAGGACGGAGGTCATGCGTCTCACAGTGTTTCCTCAGCTTTCGTCAAACGGATACCGGGGCGGCGGGCAGAAGGCCCGCGACGGATTCACGGTCGCCTTATCGGGGATTTCGCGGCAGGAACAGAAACGGCCACTGCACGCGGAATGAATTCAGCCCCCGACGACGAGATCCCCCGAATTTCTCCGCACCCCCCGAAACTGCTTCGGCGCCCCTCCCCGGGCGCCTGGGCAGCCGCTGCGCCGACTCGGCGAAGCGATCTCAGCATAGTGATGCCGACGTGCGTTTCGGAACGATTCTGTCGGTTGTTCGATGAAGAGCGTACGGAACAGACATTAATTCTGATGCGCGCAGGTCCTCGTTAATGCAGGGGCAAGGCGCCGTTTTCCGACCGGTCATTCACCGCGCGAATCCGCCGGAGTGGGAGCGGGTGACCCGCCACCGAGGGGCCACCGGCGCCGGCCTCGCACCGCTGCGCGGTGGACGGCCGGTTCGTAGCATGAGGTCATGACCGGCCCAGTCCCCGACGTGATGCGGGCGGCGTACATCGACTCCGTCGGCCCGCCGGACCACATCCGTCACGGAGAGCTTCCCGTGCCGCCCACGGGGCCCACGGACGTGCTCGTGCGTGTCGAGTCGGTGGCGGTGAACCCCGTGGACACGTTCGTGCGCTCCGGCGCGTACGCCACGCCGCTGCCGTTCCCCTTCGTCGTCGGCCGGGACCTGGTGGGGGAGGTCGCCCTGGCGGGACCCGGCGCCGGGGGCTTCGCGCCCGGGCAGCGGGTGTGGTGCAACAGCCTGGGGCACGAGGGACGCCAAGGAGCCTGCGCCCAGTACGCGACGGTCGCCGCCGAACGGCTCTACGCGGCGCCGTCCGACCTCGCCGGGGAGGATCTCGTGGCCGCGGCACACCCGGCGGCGTCGGCGCATCTCGCCCTGTTCCGGCACGGCCGGCTGAGGGCGGGGGAGACCGTCTACGTCGGGGGCGGCGCCGGGAACGTGGGGAGCGCCGCCGTGGCGCTGGCGGCCCGGGCCGGGGCCCGCGTGGTCGCCACCGCGCGCGCCGAGGACGCCGAGGCGGTGCGGGGCCTCGGCGCCGCCGAGGTCCTCGACCACCGGTCGCCCGACCTGGGCGAGAAGGTGCGCCGAGCCGCTCCCGACGGGTACGACGTGCACCTGGACACGTCCGGGCGCGGGGTGCTCGCCGACGCCGTCGACGTGCTGGCCCGGGGTGGGCGCCTGGTCGCGATGGTCGGACTGGGCCGGGGCGCCGCCGCGTTGCCGCTGGGCCGGCTCTACACCAAGGACGCCTCCGTCGTGGGCTTCGCCATCAGCAACGCCACGACGGCGGACCTCGCCGACGCGGCGCACGGCGTCGCGGGCCTCCTGCGGGACACGCCGTGGCGTCCGCGCATCAGCGATCGGCTGCCGTTGTCGATGACGGCGGAGGCCCACCGCAGGCTGGAGGCGGGCGAGGTCCGGGGCCGCCTGCTCCTCACCCCCTCCTGATCTGCGGGCGGGGCGATCCCGGTCCGTCGGCGGTGCTCGTCGATCCGCTCGTCGTGGCTGCCCGGGGTCGCTGTGCTGGTGTTCGACGGGCTGCTCCGGGACCGACGACGGCGGCGGCGAGGCGTCCCCCGGACGGTGGCGCCCGGGCCGCGCCCAGGACGGATCCGCGGCGGACGGCGGGATCGACGTCCCCGAACGGGGGACCCGGAGCTTCGCCGGGCCGTCGCACGGCGGCCGGCGGTCCGCGGCCGAGTGGTGGAACCCCGGCACCGGGTCCACGCTGGTGAACAGCCTAAGGAGCGCGCATGATGAGCAACGGGCACGGCCGGGAACCGGACGTCCTCGTGGTCGGGGGCGGTCTCGCCGGGCTGGCCTGCGCCTTCGACCTCAGCCGTGCCAACCTGCACGTGACGGTCCACGAGGCCTCCGACGAGGTCGGCGGACGGATGCGCACGGACCGCCGGGACGGCTTCCTCCTGGACCGCGGCTTCCAGGTCTTCAACACCGCCTATCCGCAGGTACGACGCCGGCTGCCGCTGCGCAGACTCGGACTGCGGCCGTTCACCCCGGGGGTGCTGGCCCACACGCCGTCCGGCGTCGTCCGGCTCACCGACCCGACCCGCCGCCCGCGCGAGGCCGGCCGGCTGCTGCCGGGCCGGGCCCTGGGGGCCAGGGACCTGGCCGCCCTGACCGGCCTCACCGCCAGGGACGTGGTGGCCCCGGCCGCCCTGCTGAAGCGTGGCCGCGACCGCCCCACCGCCGAGGCCCTGGCGCGCAGCGGACTGTCCCGCGAGGCGGTGGACCACCTGCTGCGTCCCTTCCTGGCGGGGGTGTTCCTGGAGCCGGAGCTGGAGACGTCGGCCCGCTTCTTCCACCTCGTGTGGCGCAGCACGGCCCGCGGCACGCTCTGCCTGCCGGCCCGCGGGATCGGCAGCGTGCCGCGGCTGCTGGCCGCCCGGCTCCCCGAGGGCACCGTGCGACTCGAGTCACCCGTACGGAGCCTCACCGACCGGGGCGCGGTCCTCCAGGACGGCACCGAGCTGCGGGCCGGCGCCGTGGTCGTGGCCACCGACGCGGCGACGGCGGCCCGGCTGCTGCCGGGACTCGACGTACCGCCAGGCCGGACCGTCACCACCTACTACCACGCCACCGACCGCTCACCGCTGTCCGAGCCGATCCTCGTGGTCGACAGCACGCTGGCCGTCCTGAACACCTGCGTGCTGACCGAGGTCAGCCCCACCTACGCGCCGCCGGGCACCTCCCTGGTGTCCACGTCGGTCCTGGGCGCGGACGCGCCGGGCCGGGAGGACGGCGTCCGGCGGCGGCTGGCGCAGCTGTACGAGACGGACACGGCCGACTGGCGGTCGGTCGCCACGTACACCGTCGAGGGCGCGCTCCCCGTCATGCGTCCCCCCTGGCCGTTGAGCCGCACCACACGCTGGTCCGAGGGCCGCTACGTCTGCGGCGACCACCGCGCCACCGGCTCGGTCCAGGGCGCGCTGGCCTCCGGCAGCCGGGCGGCGCGGGAGGTCCTGGCGGACCTGTGGGCGCGACCGCATCCGCCGGGCGCGGTTCCCGCGAACACCGGGAGGGACGGCGTACCGCCGTGACCCGCCCTCCCGTCCCCGCGACGACCGGCGAGCCACGCGCCGTACACGACCGGCGAGCCCCCGTCGTCCGGATCGACCGACGTACGAAGGAGCACGACATGGCGAAGAACCGCGACAAGGGCGACCACCTGAAGAAGGGCGACAAGGTCGGCTGGAGCACCCACGGCACCACGACCGAGGGCGAGGTCGAGAAGAAGATCACCAAGCGGACCGAGGCCGCGGGCCGCACGGTGGACGCGTCCCCCGACGACCCGCAGTACGAGGTCCGCAGCGACAAGTCCGGGAAGTCCGCGGTGCACAAGCCGTCCTCGTTGAAGAAGAAGTGAGGCGGCCGTGGACGGCGAGGAGCAGAAGGAGACCTGGGAGGGCTTCCAGGAGCTGGTGAACATGAAGCCGGCCGACCTGGAGAAGTGGCTGGAGTCCGACCGGTCCAGGGACGTGGGGCAGCACCAGGACGGGGGAGAGTCCACCGGCCACGCGTCCGGCCGCCGGATCGTGGAGATCCAGCGGACGAAGAAGGGTGACCTCACGGACGACGACTACCGTCACATGCGCAAGGTCGTCGGCTACATCCGCCGGCACCTGGCCCAGCGCCCCTCGGGCGACGTCCAGGACACCAAGTGGCGGTACTCGCTCATGAACTGGGGCCACGACCCACTGGCCTGACGCCGGCCCACGCGCCTCGCCCCCTTCGAGGCCCCGCACAGCACCAGGCCCCGCACAGCACCAGGCCCCGCACAGCACCAGGCCCCGCACAGCACCAGGCCCCGCACAGCACCAGGCCGCGCACGGCACCAGGCCCGCACAGCATCAGCGCATCGACGGAAGGAACCGGCGGCACATGGACGAACAGGACGCGCACCGGCGCCCGGAAGGTCTCGACGACGACACGGTGGCAGCCCTCGGATCACTGTCCAAGGCCCTGGAGACGACCGAGCGTGCCCGCGGGCACCTGTTCTCCTTCCACCAGCTCACCGGCACGGCGGACCTCGAACTGGACCGCGCGGTGGAACTGCTGCGCAAGGCGGGCCACCCGGAGTGGGCGGAGCGGGTCGAGCGGGAGATCCTCGGGCGCAACGTCATCCCGGGCCACTGGACGTTCCAGATCGTCGAGGCCTACGACCGGACGTACTACCAGGCGTTCAAGGACCTGGAGCGCGAGGCGGTGGAGCGGCTCGCGGACGGCCGCGACCACCTGTTCGAGGCGGAGATGAAGGAGACCCGCCGGACCCGGGGCCACCCGGACCACACGGCTCGCCCCGACAGCCCCGGCACCCGGCGGCCGAACGCCCCCTTCACCTGACGGCGGTGGTCTGCAAGTCCCCGGCGGTGGACGCGCGGCCGCACACGACGGGCCTTCTATACGCTGATCACGTGTCGACAGCGAACCAGCGCGGACAGCACGCGCAAGAACGGGGGACCCGGACCGGGCCCGAGGCGGGCGACCTGCAGGAACTCGCCGCGCGGATGCGGCGGATGAACGGCGAGATCAACCGCCTCGTGCACGGTTTCGCCGGCACCCACGGTCTGCACGCCACCGACGTGCAGGCGCTCGCGGCGATCCTCGACGCGGAGGAGCCCATGACGCCGGGCCGGCTCCGTGAGCACCTCGGGCTCACCTCGGGAGCGGTCACGGCCTGCGTGGACCGGCTGGAGCGCGCGGGGCACGTGCGCCGGGTCCGGGAGGCCGCCGACCGCCGCGTGGTCCATCTGCACTACGTGCCCGAGGCGCGCGCGGCGGCCAGGAGCTACTTCCGTCCGCTGGCCGGCGCGGCCGCCGCCGCCTGCACCCGCTTCGACGAGGGGGAGCTGGCGGTCGTGCTCCGCTTCATGGCGGCGATGAACGAGGAGCTGGGGCTCGTCCGGACGGACGAGCGCTGATTCCCGCACGCGTGGTGCACGCGTGGTGCATCCGGGGGAGGGGCGCGGGCAGTAGTAGGCGTGTCACGAGGACCCCAAGTAATTCAATCATTGAGATTGTTTATGATCGAGTCACTTTTCCGCGCCCCTGAGCTCCAGGAGACCTGAACACCGATGTCCCTCCCCTCCCGGCGCGCCCGCTGGCTCGTCCCCGTCGTCCTGCTCCTGGCCTGGCTCGGCATCGGAGGTGCGCTCGGACCGTACGCGGGGAAGCTCGGCGAGGTCGCCACCAACGACCAGGCCGCCTTCCTGCCCCGCAGCGCCGAGTCCACCCGGGTGATCGACGAGCAGGAGGCCTTCCAGCAGAACGAGACCCTTCCCGTGATCGTGGTGTGGACCGCGGACGGCGGCGGCGCCGTCACCGGCCACCGGGCCGAGGCCACCCGGTCGGTGGCCGGCCTGGAGGGGGAGCCCGGCGTCGCCGGCCCCGTGACACCCGCGTTGCCGTCCGAGGACGGCGAGGCACTGCAGGCCGTGGTCCAGGTCGAGCCCGACCTCGGCGACCGCCTGCCCGACGTGCTCGAACGCATCGGCGCGGCCGCCGACCGGGTACCGGACACCCGGGCGCAACTGGCCGGCCCGGCGGCCTCCCAGGCCGACCTCTCCGACGCGTTCTCCGGCATCGACGGACTGCTGCTCGGCGTCGCGCTGATCACGGTGCTGGTGATCCTGCTGCTCGTCTACCGCAGCGTCCTGCTGCCCCTGGTCATCATCCTGGGCGCCGTCTTCGCGCTGGGGCTGGCCTGCGCGATCGTCTACGCGCTCGCCGACCGCGGCGTCGTACGCGTCGACGGGCAGGTCCAGGGCATCCTCTCCATCCTCGTCATCGGCGCCGCCACCGACTACGCGCTGCTGGTCACCGCCCGCTTCCGCGAGGAACTGGCCCTGCACCCCGACCGCTTCGGCGCCGTGCGCGCCGCCCTGCGCGCCTCCTGGGGGGCCGTCGTCGCCAGCGCGGGAACCGTCGCCCTGGGCCTGCTCGCGCTGCTGCTCAGCGACCTTACCAACAACCGCGCGCTCGGACCCGTCGGCGCCATCGGCATCGTCTGCGCCGTGCTGAGCACCCTCACCTTCCTGCCCGCCGTCCTGGTCCTGCTCGGCCGGGCCGCCTACTGGCCGGCCAAGCCCGTCCGGGCCGGCGACCCGGAGGCCGGGCACCGCCTGTGGCACCGCATCGCCGCCCTGGTCGACCGGGCGCCCCGACGGGTGTGGGCCGTCTCGCTGGCCGCGCTGATCGCCTGCGCCGCCTTCGCGCCGGGCCTCTCGTCCAAGGGCGTCCCGCTGGACGAGATCTTCGTCAACGACACACCCTCCGTCGCCGCCCAGCAGACCCTGGCCCGGCACTTCCCGGGCGGTTCCGGCAACCCCGCCGTCGTCATCGCGGACGCCGACCGGCTCGATCCCGTCCTCGCGGCGGCCCGCGACACCCGCGGCGTGGCCTCCGCGGACGCGGTGACCGCCTCCGGCCGGCCCGGCGGCGGGGACCCCAAGGTGGTCGACGGGCGGGTGCGGATCGACGCCACGCTCCAGGCACCGGCGGACAGCGACGCCGCCAAGGACACGGTGGCCCGGCTCAGGTCCGCCGTCCACGACGTCTCCGGGGCCGACGCCCTGGTCGGCGGCTACACCGCCCAGCAGTACGACACCCAGCGCACCGCCGCACACGACCGCACGCTCATCGTGCCCGTGGTCCTCGGCATCATCCTGGTCATCCTGATCGCCCTGCTGCGCTCCCTGCTCATGCCGGTGCTGCTGGTGGCCACGGTGGCGCTGAACTTCCTCGCCACCCTGGGCGTCTCGGCACTCGTCTTCACCCATGTGTTCGGCTTCAGCGGCACCGACGCCTCCGTGCCCCTGTACGGGTTCGTGTTCCTGGTCGCCCTCGGCGTGGACTACAACATCTTCCTGATGTCCCGGGTGCGGCAGGAGTCGCTCCAGCACGGCGTGCGGGAGGGCATCCTGCGGGGCCTGACCGCCACCGGCGGCGTGATCACCTCGGCCGGTGTGGTCCTCGCCGCCACCTTCGCCGCGCTCGGGGTGATCCCGCTGGCGTTCCTCGTGCAGATCGCCTTCATCGTGGCCTTCGGCGTCCTGCTGGACACGCTGGTGGTGCGTTCGCTGCTGGTCCCGGCGCTCGCCCGGGACATCGGCGCCGTCGCCTGGTGGCCCGGCCGTCTCTCCCGGGAGGAGCCGGGCGGGCGGTCCGGCACGCCGGCCGACCGCCCCGCCGACGGCGGCTGACCCGGACTCAGCCGCGTCGGGCGTCCGTCCCGGCCGGTGCGAGGGGGCGCACCGTGCCGAGGCAGCGCCGTACGGCGATCTCGATGACGACCCGCTCCGGGTTCGCCCGGGGCTGCCGGTAGCGGTCCGCGTACCGGGCCTCCGCGTCGCGGACCGCCCCGGCGTCGTCCCGCACGGTGGCGACGCCCTCCAGGGTGGACCAGCGCCTGCCGTCCACCTGGCCCACGGCGACGACGGGACGCCCCGCCCGCTCGACGTTGCGGACCTTCGCGGTGCCCCGGCTCGTGATGACCCGGGCCGTACGGGTGGCGTGGTCGTACGTCACCCCGACCGGGACCAGGTGCGGGCTCCCGTCGGCGCGCGGCGTCGACAGGAAGCACACCCGGCGCTCCTGCCAGAACTCCACGAACTCCGCGTCCGCCTCGTGCAGTTCCTCGGTGTTCATCGCGTCTCCTCACGTGGGGTGCCGCGGCGCCCGGAGGTGGTGTCGCCGGGGCCGGCCCCGACCAGTGTGCGCGACCGGGGCGTCCCCGGCGGCGTGCCCCCCGATGGCCGGGGGGACCGGCCCGCGCAAGGGCCGGGTGAGCCAGCGGCACATCTGACGGGAAAGGGCGGAAGGATCCGGCCGGCGCGTGACAGGAGGCCGCCCGGAGGGAAGCCGTGTCCCGAAGGTCCGCGCACGCCGACGGGACGGAGTACAGGCGATGGCCAGCACGACAGGGGAGACCCGAGCGGCCGCGACGGCGCCGAACAGCATCAGGCTGCCCGGCATCGTCCTCGGAGTCGGACTCGGGGGCTTCGTCGACGGCATCCTGCTCCACCAGCTCCTCCAGTGGCACCACATGCTCACCAGCACCAACCACGACCGCATCGGAGTGAAGTACTACAACCCGCACACCGTCTCCGGGCTGGAGATGAACACCGTGTGGGACGGCGTCTTCCACACGGTGTGCTGGCTCTCGGTCCTGCTGGGGCTGGCCCTCCTGTACTCCCGGGTCACCCACCACCGGCGGGCGGTGTGGGCCTCCCGGGTGCTGTGGGGCTGGATCCTCGTCGGGTGGGGCCTGTTCAACCTGGTCGAGGGCGTGCTGGACCACCACGTCCTGGGCATCCACCACGTCCACGGCGGTCCCCACCAGGCATGGTGGGACGCCGGGTTCCTGGTCCTCGGCGCCCTGCTCGTGGCCGGCGGCCATCTGCTCCAGCGCGGCGGACAGCCCTTCGACCCCGAGGCTCCGCGCCGCACGGAGGGCCGCGCCTGATGGACGACTCGCCCCTCGGCTCGTCCCTCGGCCCACCCCTCGCCCCGCACCAGGACGCGCATCACGCCCCGCACGACGGCGCCCACCCCGCGCACCCCGCGCACCACGACGACCCGGGCACCGCGGGCGGCCTCCTGGAGGCGGCACCGACCGTCCTCGTCCTCGCCCTCGTCCTGGTCGCGGCCGCCGGGTACCTGCTGGCCGTCCGCCGGGCCCGGCGCCGCAACCCCGCCCTGGGCTGGAGCGCCTGGCGGACGGCGTCGTTCCTCGGCGGGCTGGCGGTGGTGGCCGTCGCCCTGCTGCCCCCGCTGGGGCCGGCCGCACACACCGACTTCCGGGGGCACATGGCCCAGCACATGCTCATCGGCATGTACGCCCCGCCGGCCCTGGTGCTCGCCGCCCCGGTCACCCTGGCACTCCGCGCCCTGCCACCGGCCGGTGCCCGCCGGATCACCTCGCTGCTGCACAGCCGCTTCGCACGCCTGGTCGCCCACCCCGCCGCCGCGCTCGTACTGAGCACCGGCACCCTCGGCCTGCTGTACTTCACCCCGCTGTACGACGCGGCGATGGGCCACCCCGCGGGGCACTGGCTGATGAACGCCCACTTCCTGGCCTCCGGATGCCTCTTCGCGTACGCCGTCGCCGGCCCCGACCCGGCTCCCGGTCGGCCCGGCGTACCGGCCCGGCTGGTGTACCTGGGCGTCGCGATCGCCGCCCACGCCCTCATCGCCCAGGCGATGTACGGCGGGTTCTTCGTCCACGTCCACGCACCTGTCGACGAGGTGCGGCAGGCGGCGGAGATCATGTACTACGCGGGCGACCTCGCCGAACTCCTGCTGGCCGCGGCGCTGGTGGCCACCTGGCGGCCCGAGCGCGGGCGCCGTCGCGAACGGCCGGTCAGCGGAGCGGTGCGCGGCGGCCCCGGCTCAGGCGGCGTCGCGGTCGGCCGACCGGCGTCCGGCCGACCTGTGTCCGGCCGACCGGCGTCCGGCTGACCGGTGCGCGGCGGCCTGCTGCCCGGAACGCCTGGCCGTCGGGCCGCCGGCTCCGCCCCCGGGGATCAGTCGCAGATGGCGGCGCCGGGCGTGCCGGGCGGTCGGGTCCGGATCACCGAAGAGCCGGTCCTCCAGGCAGGTCATGGTGTACAGCAGCAGCCCCAGGCCGGGCAGCAGCAGGACGGCGACGACAACCACGCCGGGGCCCCCTCCGGTGGACGACTCCTCCCGGCTGCCCGGCTCGGCGCCGGTGATGGCCGGTCGTGAGTGAAGATGCCGCAACCGTCAGGCAAACGCACTGAACCCACCCAAAGGCGTATAAGCAGACACCATCTGACTGATCGGGGCGAATCCTGTCAGGCGTCATGCACGCGCCGTCCCCGGGTAGGCGGGGCCGACGGCAGACACGTCATCCCCGAGGAACGGAGCACCTGAGTCGATGTCGCACACCTCACCGCCCACCGGCACGACCGAGAACGCGCAGTCGGCGGCCTCGTGGTCGCACTGGTTCGGCGACCACACGGCGGCACTGGTCGGGATACCCCTGCGCATCGCGCTCATCGTCGTCATCCTGCTGGTGGTGCGCGCACTGGCCAAGCGGGCCATCACCCGGGTCGTCCAGCGGGTGCTGGAGCCCCCGGCGGGCGAGCCCGAACGCAGCCGCCCCCGGCGCTCCGGCCGCGGCGCCGCCGTACTGCACCGCGACCGGTCCCGGGCGCGGCAGCGACGCGAACAACGGGCCCGCACGATCGGCTCGGTGCTCAGCAGCGCCGTGACCATCGTGCTGTTCATGGTCGGCGTGGCCATGGTGCTCGACCAGGTCGGCATCGCGCTCGGCCCGCTCCTGGCCAGTGCCGGGGTGGTCGGTCTGGCGATCGGCTTCGGCGCGCAGAGCCTGGTGGCCGACTACCTGTCCGGCCTGCTCATCATGATCGAGGACCAGTACGGCGTCGGTGACTCGGTCGACCTCGGCGAGGCCGTCGGGGAGGTCGAACAGGTGGGCCTGCGCCTGACCCACGTGCGCGACCTCAACGGCGGACTGTGGCACATCCGCAACGGCGAGATCATGCGGGTCCGCAACGACAGTCAGGAGTGGGCGCGCGCGGTCCTGGACGTCGCGGTGACCTACGACGCCGACCTGGACACGGTCTACCGCGTGCTGGAGGAGACCGGCCGGACCCTGAGCGAGGACCCCCGCTTCGCCGACCTCCTGCTCGAGGACGTCTCGGTGTGGGGCGTGCAGGCGCTGGACGCCGACGGGGTCACGGTGCGCGTCGCGGTGCGGACCGTGCCGCTTCAGCAGTGGGCCGTCACCCGTGAACTGCGGCGCCGTGTCAAGGACGCCCTCGACGCGGCCGGCATCGACATCCCCTTCGCGCGGGCGGTGTGGATGCGTGGTGACGCGGCGGAGGCCGACGCCTAGCGGGCCGCGACGCGGGGCCGAGGGCCCCTGAGCGCACGTACGCCTGCCTCGTGGGCGGGCCACCGGCCGGTGTGCGGGTTTGCCGGACCGGCAAAGTTCTTTGTCGTCCTGGCCCCGCCGGAGGCAGCCTGCATCCAGGGCGCGCGGGTCGCCGCGTGTCCGCCGAGCACCGTTCCGTCCGTCTCCGGGAGGCACCATGACCGACACGTCCGCGCAGGCTTCCGCCACCGAGTTCTGGGAGGCCCGCTACCGTGACGCCGACCGCGTCTGGAGCGGCCGTCCCAACGATCTGCTGGTCCGCGAGGCGAGCGGCCTCACCCCCGGCACCGCGCTGGACCTGGGCTGCGGCGAGGGGGCGGACGCCGTGTGGCTGGCCGCACGCGGCTGGCGGGTCACCGGTGTGGACATCTCCGGCACCGCGTTGGAGCGCGCCGCCGGCCACGCCGCCGACGCCGGCGTGGGCGACCGGGTCGCCTGGGAACGCCACGAACTGGGCCGGTCCTTCCCCGACGGGTCCTTCGACCTGGTGAGCGCCCACTACCTGCAGTCCCCGGTGCCGCTCGACCAGCGGACCGTCCTGCGCGACGCCGCACGGGCCGTGGCCGACGGCGGCACCCTGCTGCTGGTCCTGCACGCGGGCTGGCCCTCCTGGCAGACCGAACCGCCCTTCGACGCGGTCTTCCCCACCCTGGACGGCGTCCTCGCCGAACTCGCCCTGCCGGACGGCGAGTGGACCGTCGACACCAAGGAGACCGTCCGTCGGCCGAGCGTCTCCCCCGAGGGCGTCGAGGGCCACCGCGACGACCACGTGTGGCGTCTTCGCAGGGTGTGAGCCCGCCCGCCCGCGCAACGCTGTCCGCGGCCGGTTCCCGCAGGCCGCTCCGGGTACCCAGGCCGCGGGCGCGACCGGCACCGGTGCGCCCGGACCGGAACCGGGGAGCGAGGGAGCGGCCATGGGTGAGCAGAGTCGGTCGGAGGCCGAAGGGCGGGCGGCGCGCCTGCGCCGTACCGCCGCCGAGGTGTACGGCTGGGACAGCCTCCTGCCCGAGCAACTGGAGGCCATGGAGGCGGTGCTGGGCGGCCGGGACGCCCTGGTCGTCATGCCGACCGGCTCCGGCAAGTCGGCGGTCTACCAGGTCCCCGGCGTCCTGATGTCCGGACCGGTGGTGGTCGTCTCCCCGCTGCTCGCCCTCCAGCGGGACCAGATCGCCGGGCTGCCCGAGGGGGCCCGCGCCCCGGGTGCGGTGGCGGTGAACTCCGACCTCACCGCGGCCCGGACCGAGGCCGCCTGGGACGCGGTGCGGCGGGGCGAGGCCCGGTTCCTGTACCTGTCGCCGGAGCAACTGGCCAAGGACGAGGTGCTGGAACGGCTGGCCGACGCCCGGCCCGCCCTCTTCGTGGTGGACGAGGCCCAGTGCGTCGCCTCCTGGGGCCACGACTTCCGCCCCGACTACCTCCGCCTCGGGCAGGCCGCCCGGCGCGTGGGCCGGCCCCCGGTGCTCGCCCTCACCGCGACGGCGGCCCCGCCCGTGCGCCGGGAGATCACCGAACGGCTCGGCATGGACCGGCCCCGGGTGACGGTGACGAGCTTCGACCGCCCGAACATCCGGCTGGAGGTCCAGCGCTTCCGCGACGAGGACGACCGGCGCCGCGCACTCGTCGAACGGGCCGCCGCCGAACCGAAACCCGGCATCGTCTACGCGGCCACCCGCAAGGACGCCGAGTACTTCGCCGAGGAGCTGTCCGCCCTCGGACTGGCCGCCGAGGCCTACCACGCGGGACTGCGCGCGGCCGAACGCACCCGTGTCCACGACGCGTTCCTCGCGGGGGACGCCGACGTGGTCGTGGCCACCTCCGCGTTCGGGATGGGCATCGACAAGGAGGACGTACGGTTCGTGCTGCACGCCTCGCTGCCGGGCTCGCCGGACGCGTACTACCAGGAGATCGGCCGCTGCGGCCGGGACGGCGACCCGGCACTCGCCGTACTCCACTACCGGCCCGAGGACACCGGCATGCAGACGTACTTCGCCGGCCGCACCCCCGGCCGCGGCGTGCTGTCCGAGGTCGCCGACGCCGTCCACGAGCACGGACCCGACCCGGCGGACCTGGACGAACTGCGCCGGGACACCGGGATGTCCCGCAACCGCGTCACCGCCGCGGTGAACCTGCTGGAGGAGTCCGGGGCCGTCGCCACCGGCGAGGACGGCGGGGTCCGGCCGGACCCCGGCACGCCGCCCGAGGCGGCGGCCGACCTGGCCGAGGACGCGGCCGACGCCCATCGGCGGACCGACCGGACCCGGGTCGCGATGGCCCGCGCGTACGCCGAGACCACCGGCTGCAGACGCCGGTTCCTGCTCGGCTACTTCGGTGAGGAGTACGAGCCTCCGTGCGGCGCCTGCGACGTCTGCGAGGCACGGGAGGACGGGGCTCAGGAGGACGGGTCCCGGGGGAACGGGTCACAGGGGAACGGGCCCCGGGAGGGCGGGGCGCCGAAGACGCCCGCCCGCGCCTTTCCGGTGGGTACGCAGGTGCGGCACGCCGAGTGGGGCGAGGGGACGGTGCTGAGCGAGGACGGGGACCGCATCACCGTCCTGTTCGACCGGGCCGGCTACCGCACGCTGTCCCTGGAGGCTCTGGCCGACCGGGAGGACCTGCTCACCGTCGCACCGGAGGAGGGCGGGGGCGAGGACTGACCCAGCGCATCTTGTATGTCCGTTTTGTTGAAGAAGTTATCTTCTGAGAATTTTGAGAAGAGAGGCATGCTTTGTGGCTCACCGGACACCTGTGGTGTGAAGGCCCTTCGGCTACCAGAGGGAGATGAGGAAATGCCTTCCAAGGACAAGGTGCTCGAGGAACTCACCCGCACCGAGAACATCGACATCGAAGCGGCACTCGACCCCGCCGAGCCCGACGGAGTCTTCCGTGACAGCCGCGAGTGCGCCGCGCTCGCCCTCCAGTCCGGAGGAACCAGTCTGCTGCTCTCGCCGCCGACCCCGCGCCCGAAGAAGGGCTGACGGATCGACGGGAGTGACAACATGGAGCAGTCGAGCACATCAGCCCTCCTAGAGGGCACGGTGCTGGACCTCGCTTCCGACGTGGTCTCCGCTCTTCGGAGCGGAGACCACGTGCGAGCGGGGGGCACCTCGGCGGGAGGCGGCGCGGGTGACGGCGTGGCGCGTGCGGCGATGCGCGTGCTGGGTGCCGACACACTGCTGCCCACCGCCCTGCTGCGCGTTCCGCCCGACCCGGGGCAACTGGCCGTGTTCAAGGACGCCGTGGCGGCCCATCCGCCGCGCGACGACGCGGCCCCCGCCGTGGTGTGGAGCCACTGGGCCATGGCCCGGGCCCTGCGCCGGATCGAACAGCCCCTGGACGACCCGCTCGCCGGCGACCCCGGCGCGGAGCCCGACGCCGGCTGGCTCGACGGAGCGAGCTGGCAGGTCCTGACCCATCAGCTCGCCGTCCTCGCGCCGCTCGCGCTGCCCGGCGAGGAGTGCGCGGTGACCCGTGCGGCCCGCGACCGGCCGGTGGACGTCGCCCGCGGCTTCGTACGGGCGGTCCGCCGCCGCGACTGGCGGCAGGCGGCCGGAGCCGGTCGCTGGCTCTCCCTGCTGGACGGGGTGCCCGACACCCTCGGCCTGGAGACCGGACTGGACTTCGTACGGCTGATGGGCGGCGGCGACCCCCGGGTGGCCCTTCAGCTCGAGGCGGCCCGGCTGATGCCCGCCGGAGTGCTCCTGTGAGCGTCCGGCGGGTGGAGGAGGCCGCCCTGGAGTGGGTGAGCGCGCACCGCGACGGGTTCGTGCTCGGAGAGGACGCGCTGGCCGCCGACGGGCAGGTGAACCGCACCTGGAAGCCGCTGGGCGAACTGGCCCAGGTCTGCGCGTCGGTGTCCGCGTGCACGGTGCCGTCGGACCCGCTCCACGCCCGCGCCTGCGAGCTGCTGGAGTTCGCCTGGCAACAGACCCGCCGCGGCGAACTGTTCCCGCTGGTGCAGTCGCTGGAGCCGTTCGCCACCTACCCGCTGGAGGTGTACGCGGCCTTCGCCTCGGCGGGCCACCGGCACGCCGGTTACGAGGCGTCCGCCGCCGTGGTGGCCCGGACCCGCGGCTGGCGGCTGACCGAGCAGTACCCCACCCGGCGGCTCGGGGTCGTCGAGGCGGAGCGGCGCAGCGGCCTGCGCCCGCACGGCCCGGTGCCACAGGCACTGAGCCGCACCTGGCTGGGCGGCCTGCCGGAACCGTGGACCTTCGAACGTGCGAGCGGTTACGCGCTGACCCACGTCGTCTTCCACCTCACCGAGTGGGGCCGCACCCCCCAGGGGATGCCACCGGACCTCGCGGACTACCTGCTGCACTGGCTGCCCCCCTGGCTCGACACCTGCCTGGAGGCCCGGATGTGGGACCTGAGCTGCGAGCTGCTGGCCGTGGCGGCGAGCCTGCCGCGGCCACCCGGACCGGCGGTGCTGGAGGACGCCTGGCAGCGCGTCGCCGAGGCGCAGCACGCGTCCGGCGCGCTCCCCGAGGAGGGCGCGACGCAGGACGCCGCGGCGGGCGGGTCCGGGGCCGGCCACGAGGACCCCTACGCCTTCACCGACTGCTACCACTCCACCCTGATGGCCGTGTTCGCGGCTGCCCTCACCACCGCACGGCTCCGGGACGTGGACCACGCCGGACAAGGAGTGCCCAGATGACGGACACCCGCCTGATCCACCGCGTCGGAGCCGACGCCCTGGAGTGGCTCTGGGCCCACCGCGACGGGTTCCGGCTGGAGCCGGACGTGGACCCCGAGATCGGCTTCCTGGAACGCTTCAAGCCGATCGGTGAACTCGCCCTCATCTGCAAGGTGCTCTTCCGTGAGGGCGTCGCCGGGTCCCGGCAGGCGCAACTGGCCCGGCAGCTGCTCGACCACGTCTGGCGGGACACCCTGGACGGCGGCCGCATGCTGGTGCGCGGGCAGCGCGTCGAGCCCTTCTCGCCCGTCCCCTTCGAGGTGTACCTGCCGTTCAAGGAACTGGGGTACAGCCAGCCCGACGTGGAGCGGGCCGCGGTGCTCAACCACCGGCTGGACAGCTGGGCACGGTTCCCGGTGACGGCGACCCGGCGCCTGGGCCTGTCCGCCTTCCAGCGCCGCTTCGGCCTGGCGGCCCGGCCCCCCGAGGCCGACCTGGTGGGCACCACCTGGCTGGCCGGCACCCCCGAACCGTGGACCGTCGAGGGCCACACCGCCTACGACATCACCCACACCGTCTTCCACCTCACCGACTGGGGCGAGCACCCCGAGGGCCTGCCCGGCCCCGTCGCCGACTACCTCGCCACCTGGCTCCCGGTGTGGATCGACGACTGGCTGGACCTGGAACGCTGGGACCTGCTCGGAGAACTCCTCGTCGTCGACGCCTGCCTGCCCCGGCCCACCCTCGACGAACCCGCCTGGCAGGGCTTCGCCGCGGCCCAGCAGCCCGACGGCGCCATGCCCGCCGTACGGACGATGCCCGAGGGCGACCGCGACAGCGTGTTCGACATGATCTACCACCCGACGCTGGTCGCCGCCTTCGCCTCGGTGTTGGCCACCTCCCGCGCCCTGTCCGAGCTGGCGCACACCGCCTCATGACGGGCCGTGCCGCACCCTGGCCCGGCGACCCCGCCGACGAGGACACCCCGGCACCGCCCCCGCGCCCGGACCTCCCGGGGCCCGGCGACGAGCGGGTGCTGCGCGAGCGGCTGGCCGAGGCCGTCGACGCCGCCGACGCACCCGACGTCGTCTTCGCCGTCTCCCGGCACGGCCGGCGCACCCTGCACAGCGGGGGCACCGCCCCGCCGCCCGCCGTCCCGCGGGAGGACCTGCGCTACGAGATCGGCTCGGCCTCCAAGACGTTCACCGGACTGCTGCTGGCCCGGCTGATCCGAGGCGGCGCGCTCACCGGGGGCGAAGCGGCGGCCGTCTGCCTCGACGCGACCCGGCCGCCCGGCCCGGACCCGGTCACGCTCGCCCACCTCGTCACCCACACCTCGGGACTGCCCGCGCTGCCCCCCGGCTTCGTCCGCCGCGCCCTGCCGGCGTGGCGCACCAACCCCTACGCCCGCTACCCGGCCGAGCGGTTGACCGCCGCGTTCCTCGACCACCGCCCGAGGCACCGCCCCGGCACCCGCTGGCACTACTCCAACTACGGCGTCTCCCTCCTCGGTCACGCCGTCGCCGCGGCCACCGGCACGGCGTGGGAGGACCTGCTCTCCGCACACGTCCTGCGCCCGCTCGGACTGAGCGGCACGGCCCTGCACGCCGAGGGCCCCGGGACCGACGCCACCGGGCACCGCAAGGACGGCCGCACGCCCGTGCCCGCGCTGGACGCCGGCGGCTTCCAGGCGGCCGGCGCCGTCCGCTCCACCCCGCACGACCTGCTCGCCTTCCTCGAGGCCCACCTCGACCCGGCGGGCTCACCGTTGGCGGGCGCGCTGCGGGCCGTACGGGTGCCGGTGCTCCGGCGCGGGCTCGGGCACCGGCACGTGCACACCGTGGCCTGGTTCCGGCACCCCACCGACGGCGGACCGATGTACTTCCACAGCGGGGCCACCCTGGGCCAGCAGGCGTTCCTGGGCTTCCGGCCCGACACCGGCACGGCCCTGGCCGCACTGTGCAGCCGGCGGTTCCGCGCCCGCGACCCGTTCATCGCCACCGCGTACGCGTTCCTCATGGACGGGTGATTCCTCCTGGACGGGTGACGGGGCCACCGCACAAGGCGGGCGCGGGGCCGCCGCGTCCAGCAGCGACCCCGCGCCGACCGCCGCCCGGCGGTTCACCGTCGGTCAGACACGCTGCCACAGGGCCGGCGTGCTCTCGGGCGACCAGACACCCTGCGCCTGGTGGTTCTGCAGGCAGCGGTACCGCACGCCCGAGTGGGACACCGTGGCCCCGGTCTCGTAGACCCGGCCCGCGGCCCACGCGTCGGCCGCCGCGTTGTCCTGCGGCGCGGGCGTGCCCGCCTCTGCGGCGGTGGTCCTCAGGGTCAGGCCGAAGTCGCTGAGCAGCGGGTTGATCGGCTGGTAGAAGGTGGTCCCGCCGTTCGTGCAGTCACCTGAGCCGCCGGACGTGGTGCCCTGCGCCTGGGCGCCCGCGACGTACGGGCCGCCCGAGTCGCCGGGCTCCGCGCACACCGTCGTCTCGGTCAGCCCGTCGACGGTGCCCTCCGCGTAGTTGACGCTCGTGTCGTGCTGCTGGACCGTGCCGCAGTGCCACCCGGTGGTGGAACCCGAACGGCACACCGACGCGCCCACCAGCGCCTCCACCGAGCCGGCGATCTGCACCTTCTGGCCGTCCTGCGCCTTGACGTCCGGCGTGGCCGTCCAGTCCGCGTTGACGCCCACCCAGGCCATGTCCTTGCCCGGGAACGTCGACGCCTGGAAGGTGCCCTGGGCCGCCTCGTTGAAGCCGGTGGTCGTCGCGCCCGGCTTGCCGCAGTGCCCCGCCGTGGCGAAGCCCTGCTGCTGGTCCTTTGTCACGGAGAACCCGATGGAGCAGCGGGCCTGTCCGTCGATGTAGTAGGCGTCGCCGCCGACGAGGTCCTCCAGCACCCGGGGCCGGTCGGCCGAGACCCGGACACCGATGTCCTGGCTCCCGACTCCGGCGGCCTCCGCGAAGGCCGCCGCGGCCCGCTCGCTGGTGGCCTGGACCATGACCCGGTTGGCCTTCACGTCGACGTACCAGACCGGCGTCTCGGGGGACTGCGAACCGGCCGCGGCGGCGTCGTCCAGCCGCTGCTTGACCGTCCGCAGCTCACCGAGCCCTCTGGCGACGACGGCGGCCTTGGCGCCCTGCGCCTCGATGGCGGCGGTGTCGGCGGCGTCGGTGGTGGCGACCGTCAGCTCGTCGGAGGTCGCGCCGCTCACCCAGGCGCCGGCGAAGCGGTCGCCCAGCGTGTTGCGCAGCATGCCCGCGCGGGTGCCCGCCTCGGCCTCGTTGACCAGCCGGGCCGACGCCTGGCCCGGCGTCAGTTCCAGGTCCCGCTCCATCGCGTGCAGCACCTGCGCCGACGGCCGGTCGGCGCCGAGGGTCGAGGAGGCGGCGGGCCGCGGCCCCGGGGCGGGTGGCGGCGCGGCCGAGGCGACCGAGGGAAGTGCGGTCAGTACCAGGGTGCCGAGCGCGGTCAGGGCGGCGCGGCGGCTGCGCGCGGCATGTCCGGCGACCATGCGATGTGCCTCCTTCAGGGGCTGTACGAGACAGCGGGATCGGTGGGGGACCGTCGGTCGGGGTACGACTGCGGCGACGTCTCAGTCCTTGCCGCGCGGACGCGCCGGGATGTCGGACCCGGCCGTCTTTCGCGCTATGGGGGACGCGGTGGGTGCCATGTGCAGTACGCGGGCGCGCGCCGGGCCGCGCTCAGGCCGGCTTCAGGCCGGGCGCGCCCGCCTCGGTGACGAACGACGCGGTCGTGGCGACGGGGGCACCGGGCGTGCTGATGGCGGAGACGGTCCTGAAGTCGAGGCGGGTCGACAGCCGCCCGAGTTCGGCCCGGACGTAGCCGCGCCTGGCGTCGTAGTGCTTCATGTGCGGGTTGGCCTGCATGTACAGGTCCCAGTTCGCGGGCTTCTCGACACCGTCCCGGCCGCTGGCCACGGAGGTGCAGGTGACCTCGGTGCCGACGGTGGCGGAGGCCGGGTCGTCGAAGTTCTCCTTGACGTCGAGGGCGTAGCCCACGTGCACGTCGCCGGTGAGGATCAGCCAGTTCTCGACGCCCGCCGCCTTCGCCCCGGCGACGACCCGGGCGCGGGACGCGCGGTAGCCGTCCCACGCGTCCATGGAGAGCGCGGCGTCGGCGGTCACGTCGAACTTGCGCTGCGAGAAGCAGACCTGCTGGGGCATCACGTTCCACAGCGCCGACGAGCTCTGCCAGCCGTTGAGCAGCCACTGCTCCTGCGCGGCGCCGGTGATGGTGCGCGCCGGGTCGTCCGACTCGGGGCCCGGCGCGTGCGGCCGGTCGTCGTAGGCCTGGTCGGAGCGGTACTGGCGGGTGTCGAGGAGGTCGAACTGGGCGAGCGTGCCCCAGTGCAGCCGGCGGTACAGCTGGGCGTCCGGGCCCTGGGGGAGCTGGGCCGCGCGCAGCGGCTGGTTCTCCCAGAAGGCGCGGTAGGCGGCCGCCCGCCGCAGCAGGAACTCCTCCGGCGGGATGCCGTTCTCCGGGATGCTGCCCGCGTAGTTGTTCTCGGTCTCGTGATCGTCCCAGGTGACCACGAAGGGATGCGTGGCGTGGGCGGCCTTGAGGTCCTCGTCGCTCTTGTACAGCGAGTAGCGCAGCCGGTAGTCCGCGAGGGTCATGGTCTCGCGGTTGAACACGTCGGGCAGCACGATGTCGGTGTACCGGCGCTCCCCGCCCGCCGAGTTGACCGCGTACTCGTAGAGGTAGTCGCCGAGGTGGAGGACGACGTCGACGTCGTCCTGGGCGACGTGCCGGTACACCGTGTAGTAGCCGTCCTGGTATGCCTGGCAGGCGACGGCCGCCAGCTTCATCGAGGAGGTCGCGCTGCTCTCCGCCGGAGCGGTGCGGGTGCGGCCCGTCGGACTGAGCCAGACGCCGGTGCGGAACCGGTAGTAGTACACCGTGCCCGGGGTCAGGCCCTGGACGTCGACGTGCACGCTGTGGGCGTACTCGGCGTGCGCCTCGGCGGTGCCCCGGAACAGGACGGCCGCGAAGTACTCGTCGAGGGCGACCTCCCACTCGACCGTGACCCGCTCCGTGCCCATCCCGCCGTCCTCCAGGAACGGCTCGGGCGCCAGCCGGGTCCACAGCAGCACCGAGCCCGGCAGTGGGTCGCCGGAGGCGACGCCGAGGGTGAACGGGTCGCTGGTGATCCGGGCCTTGCGCAGGGGCGCGGCGACCGCGCCGCGGGCCGGCAGGTTGGTGGAGAAGGCGAGCGCGGCGGCGGCCGCGGTGACGGTGAGGAAGCGCCGGCGGCCGATGTGGCGTGCGGCGGCGCCCATCACGGCGTCGTGCGGGGAGAAGGCGTGCTCGGCCAGTCGGCTGTGACGGCCCGTGGGCGCCATCTGGTGTCCTCTCGTACAGGGCGGGCGGTCCGTGGACGAGCGGCACGGGGAACCGGGTGGCCCCGGGCGGTCGCCCGACGCACGTCGGCCCGGGGTACTCGCCGTCGGGGCGGGCCGGTGTGGTGCGCCGTCCGTGCCGGGGTCCCGTCGCGCGGTGGCGTCGACCCGTGATGCGCGGACCCCGCACTCTAAGCAGACAAAACAGCCGAAACCGTCAGGACTTGCTGAGTGATCACACAGGAGGAGGTACGCCGGTGTGGCGCCCCCCGCCCGGGGCACCCGGGCCGTCCGGGGAAGGGGCGCACGGGACGGGTACGAGGAAGGCGGGTGGCGGAGCCGATGGCCAGGACACGGCGCTACGGCGTGGCCGCATCCGGTCGCTGGTGGGACCCGGAGGACAACCGGTGGCTGCCGGCCGGCGAGGTGCACGCCTGGGAGCAGGGCATGAACCAGACGGTGTGCGGCCTCTCGCTCCACCGTTCGCGGCTGTCCCGTTTCGCGGCGGTCGCCTGGACCGACGTGCTGCCCGAGTCGGGCGGTGCGGCCGACGAGGTCCGCCGGGTCTGCCCCCGCTGCGCCGCCGCGGCGGGCCGCCGGGGAGCGGACGCCCGCCCGGGCTGGCGGCGCGTCAACCCGCGCCCGTAGGGGTCGGGGCACGGTCCGTACCGCACGGGTGTCGCGGGCGGGGAGCGCCTACGAGGGCAGCGGTGAGCGGCTGACACGGATCTTGGACTGGCCGTGCGGCCGCTTCTCCCAGTCCTCCATGAAGCGGGCGTGCAGGCGGTGCCGGGCGGCCAGCGTGAGCAGGGTGTCGGTGCGGTAGTAGAAGTCCTCCCGGAGCACCTGGTGCTCGGCGCCCTCCGTGCGGTCGAAGGTGAAGTCGAAGAACCCCGTGACGGTCAGGACGCGCCCGACGTGCGCGAGGCATTCGTCGATGACGCTCGGCGGCGAGTGCGAGAAGACGCTGTGCGCGTGGACGACGTCGAAGTGGTCCGCGGGCAGGAACTCCAGCCGGAGGTCCCGGGTGAGGGTCAGGTGGGGCAGCTTCGCCTGGAGGCCCCGTTCGGTCACGGTGTCCTTCGCCGCGATCAGGATGTCCGGCGAGATGTCGATGCCGTAGTAGTGGCCGGCGTCCAGGTGGTCGATGAACCGCCAGCCGCCGCGCAGGTTGCCGCAGCCGATGTCGAGCATGCGGTGCTCGGGGCGCAGGCCGTGTTCGACCAGGTAGTCGAACTGCATCCGCCCGAGCGCCAGCCAGCGGTCGTGGGTCCGGCTGCCCACCGCCGCCTCCGGGTCGCGGCGGGTGTCGGAGGCCATCACCGCCCGGTAGTAGCCGACGTGGTCCGGTTGCCTGAGCCGCAGCCAGGCGTCCCGGCCGGCCCGCCGGAGGTACGGGCCGACGCGCTCGGGGTGGCGTAGCGCGTATCCGACCTTGTGGCGGAGCGCGGCGCGGTTGCTGCGCAGTTTCGGGGACTCGGCTGCCTCGGGCACGGGCGGATCGACCTCCGGGTGAGGGGCTGGGCGGTGTGGAGGATGCCGGGGCCAGGGCCCGGCGGCGCGGCGACAGGAGCGTGGCGACGGTGCGTCCCGAGGTGAGGAGGGCGCCGGGGAGGGCCGTGCCGGTCCACTGGAACGACCAGTAGTCTCCGGCCGGACCGGCCGCGCGGATGCGGACGACATGGGCGCGCCGGGCCGTGCACTCCTTCGGCTCGCGGCCGGACGGGTGGGGGCCGAATCCGGACGTCTTCGCGGTGGCCGGACGCCGCGATCAGGCCATGTGGACTTTCCGTCCAGAGCCTGGACGTATAGTCTTGCCTCCGGGTGGAGGTCCGGACTGGGAGGCGCTTCGTGAACGAACCGGCGCGGGACGCCGAGCGGAACACCGGACGGAATGTCGGACACGACGCCGACGGGGACGCCGACCGCATGGTGGGCGGGAGCGTCGAGCGGGAGGCCGAACGGAATGCCGTACGCGGCGCCGAACAGGACGCCGTCCTCGCCGCGCTGCGCCCCGTCGTCGACGGCATCGCGGCCACGTTCGGCCCGGTCTGCGAGGTGGTCCTGCACGACTACCGGCGCCCCGAGCGGTCGGTCGTGGCCGTCGCCGGCTCCGTGACCGGGCGGTCGGTGGGCGGGGCGATGAGCGAGATCGGCATGCGGATGCTCGCCCGCGGCGACGAGGCGCGGGACGAGCTGAACTACGTCACGCGGACGACGGACGGCACCCTGCTCAAGTCCTCCACGATCGCCCTGCGCGACTCCACGGGCGCCGTCTTCGGGGCCCTCTGCGTCAACCTGGACGTCACCGCCGTCGACCGCGCCCAGGCCCTGCTCGGGGCCCTCGCCGGCACCGCGGGGGCCCTGGCCGAGCCACCGGCGACCACCTTCGGCGACGACATCGACAAGGTCGTCGACGCCATCGTGGACGCCCACCCGCTGCGCCGGGACCGGAGCTGGGCGGCACTGGACCGCGACCGGCGCCTGGAGCTCTTCCGCGACCTGGACGGACGCGGCGTGTTCGCCGTGCGCCGCTCGGTCGAGCAGGTCGCCGCCCGGCTCGGCATCTCCCGGGCCTCCGCCTACACCTACCTCGCCCGGGCCCGCGCCGAGGCCGGCCCGGCCACCGACCCCGCTGGAGGACACGCGTGACGACCACGACCCCGCCGGTCACCCTCGACGACGTCCGTTCCGCCGCCGCACGCCTGGCCGGCGTCGCGCACCGCACCCCGGTGCTGCGCTCGCGCACCCTGGACGCCCTGGCCGGCGCCGAGGTCTTCCTCAAGTGCGAGAACCTCCAGCGTGTCGGCGCCTTCAAGTTCCGCGGGGCCTACAACGCGGCCTCCCGCCTCACGCCGGAGCAGCTGTCCCGGGGCATCGCCGCCTACTCCTCGGGCAACCACGCCCAGGCGGTCGCCCTGGCCGCGCGCGAGCTGGGCACGACCGCCGTCATCGTCATGCCCGAGGACGCGCCGCCCTCCAAGCGCGCGGCCACCGCCGGCTACGGCGCCGAGATCGTCACCTACGACCGCTACACCGGCGACCGCGTCGCCGTCGCCGAGGCCCTGGCCGCCGAACGGGGGCTGAGCCTGATCCCGCCCTACGAACACCCGCACGTCATCGCCGGACAGGGCACCGCCGCCCTCGAACTCGTCGAGGAGACGGGGGAGCTGGACGCGCTGATCGCACCGGTCGGCGGCGGCGGGCTGATCGCCGGGAGCGCGACCGCCGTGAAGGGCCTGCACGCCGGGACCCGGGTGATCGGCGTCGAACCGGAGGCCGGTGACGACACCAGGCGTTCCCTCGAAGCCGGTCGCCGCGTCACGGTCCCGGTCCCGCGCACCATCGCCGACGGCCAGGCCCTGCCCACGCCGGGCGAGCTGACCTTCTCCCTCAACCGCCGACTGCTCGACGGGGTCGTGCTGGTCTGCGACGACGAGATCCGGGACGCGATGCGCTTCGCCTTCGAGCGGCTGAAGACCGTCCTCGAACCGAGCGGCGCCACCTCGCTGGCAGCCCTCCTCACCGGCCGCGCGGGCCCCCTGCCGCGCCGGGTCGGCGTGATCCTGTCCGGCGGCAACGTGGACGCGGGCCGGTTCGCCGAGCTCTGCGGCGGCACCCGCTGACCCAGGGCGTCCCCCGGATGGCGGCGCCGAGTTGACAGGCGGACGATGGGGTGGTGGGGCCAGCGAAAGGAGAAGCGTCATGTTCGAGGCAAAGACGCTCGACAAGCCGGACGAGCGACGCGATTTCCCCCGCGGGCACATCGAGGCCGTGCACATGGAGGGACTCGACTTCGCCGTCGCCACCTTCGAACCGGGCTGGCGCTGGTCGGAGTCCGTGGCGCCCATCGCGGGCACCGACAGCTGCATGATCCACCACAACTGCTACGTGTCCGAGGGCCGCATGTGCGTCCGCATGGACGACGGCGAGGAGAGCGAGGTCGGGCCCGGAGACGTCTTCGTCTGCTCGCCCGGCCACGACGCCTGGGTCGTGGGCGATGACCAGTGCGTGGTGTACGACTTCGCGGGCGCCATGGCGAAGGAGTACGCCAAGGCGGACTAGGCCGCCGACAAACGGGGTGGACAAAGGAGGACAAGGGCGGACGAGGGGACGGTCACCGCGGTGACCGCCCCCTGTCCGCTCCCTCCCGCCCCCTTCACGCGGCCGACGCCACCACCGCGACCGCCGGTGTACGCAGCGTCCGCCGGGCCGTCCCCAGGCTGGTCCCCAGGGTCACCGCGGCCGACACCGCCACCATCGCGAGCCAGACGCCGGGGAACCGGTCCGGCAGCACCGCGTCGGTCCGTACCACCGTGAACGGCACCACCCCGGCCAGCGCGGCGACCGTTCCGAAGAACACACCGGTCAGCGTCAGGATCGCGCCCTCGGCGCCGACCATGCCCAGCACCTGCCCCGGAGTCGCCCCCGCCAGCCGCTGCTGCCCGAACTCGCGGGAACGGTAGGTCGTCGCCGCGTACAGCGAGTTGACCAGCATCACGCAGACGAAGACCGCGACGATGCCGACCACCGTGAGGTTGAGCGTCTCCAGGTTCTTGGCGTCGACGGACTTGACCAGGCCGGACGCCCGCACCGCGTCGCTCTCCACCGCCTGCATGGTGATCGTCGCCGTCGACACCGCCGTGAACATGATCAGCGATACCAGGATGCCGGCGAGATGATCGGCCCGCTCGCGCAGGTTGCGCACGGCCAGCCAGCCGCTCGCCCCGTTCAGCGGCAGCCGGGCGAGCACGCCTTTCAGCAGCCGAGGCGACAGCAGCGCGAAGCCCACCGACAGCAGTATCGCCCCGTAGGCCGGCGGTGCCATCAGTGCCTCGTCCGTCGCGGAGAACAGGAGGGTGGAGCCCGCCCCCGCGGCACCGGTGACCAGCGCGCCGTAGGCCAGGAACCGCTTGGCCCCGGCCCGCTCGCGGCCGCGGCCCCGCGTCACCCGCCGCACCGCCAGGAAGGCGGCGCCCGCCGACGCGAGCAGGGTGACACCCACGCCGCTGGACAGCGCGAGGGGGCCGAAGGAGTACTCGACCGACCGCGCCACCTGGCCGCCGTCCTGGAACATCCCCAGCAGGGTCCGCCCGCCGAGCACCGCCGGGCCGGTCGCCGCCGCGGCGCCCACCAGGGCCACCGCCACCGCCTCACCCACGACCAGCCGCTTGATCTGCGCCGGGGTCGCCCCCGAGCAGCGCAGCAGATCCAGTTCGGCGGCGCGCTGACGCACGTTGACGGTGAGCGTCGAGGCGACCGCGAAGAAGACCAGCAGGGTCCCGTAGCCGCCCACGACCCCCGCCGCCGTGCCCAGCGTGTCCGCGCTCACCGGGTCCACGCCGTCCTGGCCGGCGGTGTCGTGCATCGATTGGAACGTCATGATGATCGCCGCGCCCAGGAAGGCGGACAGCAGCGTCGCGAGGAACCGTCCGGGGCGTCGCCCGATCGACCGCAGGGCCAGTACGAACATCGGTCACACCCCCGCCGGCACGTCGTCGCCGAGGTGCGCGAGCCGCTCCGCGACCGCGTCGGGGGTCGGGGCGTCCATCCGCCCCGCCAGCCGTCCGTCGGCGAGGAAGAGGACCGAGTCGGCGTACGAGGCGGCGACCGGGTCGTGCGTCACCATCACCACGGTCCGGCCGTGCACCCGCACCGCCTGCTGGAGCAGCAGCATCACCTGCCGTGCGCTGCGCGTGTCCAGCGCGCCGGTGGGTTCGTCCGCGAAGATCACGCGGGGCTCGGTGACCAGCGCGCGGGCGATCGCCACCCGCTGCCGCTGACCTCCGGAGAGCTGGTCGGGCCGGTGGCCGAGCCGGTCACCGAGGCCGACGGTGGTCAGGACCTCCCGGGTCCGTCTCCGGTCCGCCCGCCGGCCGGCGAGTTTGAGCGGCAGCACCGTGTTCTGCGCGACCGTCAGCGTCTCCAGCAGGTTGTACTGCTGGAACACGAAGCCGACCCGGCCGCGCCGGAACCGGGTCAGCTCCGCCTCGCCGCTGCCCGTCAGTTCCGTGCCGTCCACGCACACGATGCCGCCGTCCGGCCGGTCGAGCCCGGCCGCGCACTGCAGCAGCGTGGACTTGCCCGAGCCCGACGGTCCCATGACCGCGGTGAACGTGCCGCGCCCCAGGGTCAGCGTCACCCCGTCCAGCGCGGTCACGGCGTTCTCGGCGGTGCCGTAGGTCCTGGTGACCTTGACCAGGCGCAGCGCCTCCGGGGAGGCGGGGCCCGGGTCGTCGCCTCGTGCGCCGGTGCGGAACATCGTCATCACCCTCCGTGTGGCACGCCCTGTGCGGTGCCTCGTGGAAGACGCTACGGAGAGTGGGACTGGACCACACTGGGCGCAGAACCCGTATCGGGGGGTGTACTCAGCGACACCCCGGCAGCGCTACGAGCCGCTCAGCAGCACCACCTCGAGGGTGCGCGGGCCGTGCACCCCCTCGACGCGGTCCAGCTCGATGTCGCTGGTGGCGGACGGCCCGGAGATCCACGTCAACGGCCGCTTCGGGTCGATGCGTTCCAGGGCCTCGGGCACCGACGACACGACCTGGTCGGGCACCCGCACGACGCAGATGTGGTGATCGGGGATCAGGGTGATGCGCCGCCGCCCCTGGTCGGGGGAGCCGTCCAGGACGATCGTGCCGGTCTCGGCGACCGCGACGGCGCAGCCGGTCACGACGCTCTCCACGCGGTCCAGCTCGTGCGGTGTGCTCACCGCCCGGTCGTGCACGCGCGTCGGATCGGCGGCCGACATCCACTCGGGCGGCAGGCCCGGCGGCACCAGCACGTACCGGGATCCACGCTGGGCGAGCAACCGCATGAGGAGAAGCGGCAGTTCCTCCTCGTCCGCGCGGTGCACGATCGCCCGGTAGTCCGCCAGGTTCTCGGCGAGCAGGTCCACCGTCTCCCGGACGGACCGCTGCCCGTGCTCGCGCAGATAGTCCCGGGCGACGGCCTCCTCGTAGGGCCTCGCGTCGTCCGGCACATCCGCCAGCGCCCGCCGTACCCGGCCCAGGACGCGTTCCCTGCTGCTCACTTCGCCCCGTCCTGTCCACCGTGCGTGCGCTGCCACCAGTCCCGGAACGGCTCCGCGGGCACCGCCGGCAGGTCCCGGCTGCCGCTCCACGCCCGGCCGGGACCGGGCAGCGTGCGCGGATGCAGCCGACGGGTGCGCGAGGCCAGCCGCTGCCCGGTCCGCAGCGCGCCCGGGTGCGTGAACGCCCACCGTGCCGCCCGCATCGCCGCCCGCTCGGCGGCGTGTCCCTTGGCGGGCCTCAGCACGACCCGGTTGCCGCTCCGGACGGCCGGGCCGCCCTGCACCACCCGCTCCCGCAGGTGCACGAGGACTTCGGGGATGTCGATGGCGACGGGGCAGACCTCGTAGCAGGCGCCGCACAGGGAGGAGGCGTAGGGCAGTGAGGCGTCGATGTCGTCGGCGGTGCCGCGTAGTTGGGGGCTGAGGATGGCGCCGATGGGGCCCGGGTAGACGGAGCCGTAGGCGTGGCCGCCGGCGCGTTCGTAGACGGGGCAGACGTTCAGGCAGGCCGAGCAGCGGATGCAGCGCAGGGCCTGGCGGCCGACCTCGTCGGCGAGGGTGTCGGTGCGGCCGTTGTCGAGCAGGACCAGGTGGAAGGCGCGGGGACCGTCGTCGTCGGAGGTACCCGTCCACATGGACGTGTAGGGGTTCATGCGCTCGGCGGTCGAGGAGCGGGGGAGGGTCTGCAGGAACACCTCCAGGTCCTGCCACCTCGGCACGATCTTCTCGATGCCGACCACGGAGATCAGGGTCTCGGGCAGGGTCAGGCACATCCGGCCGTTGCCCTCGGACTCCACGACGACCAGGGTGCCGGTCT